>JBAQDI010000055.1:0-140031 GCA_049294655.1 Azonexus sp. | reverse complement strand
AACTAACAACTAACAACTAACAACTAACAACTAACAACTAACAACTAACAACTAACAACTAACAACTAACAACTAACAACTAACAACTAACAACTAACAACTAACAACTAACAACTAACAACTACCTGAACGCCCGGCAGGCATTTTCCGTACGGGCTTCGATCTTGCCGAACAGGTAGCCAAGATCACTTTCCAGGTCGAGGCCGATGGCCGTGCAGGCCTCGCCGGAGAGGTGGGAAACGTGGTTTTCCTGACGCTCGCTGAGGTCGAGGGCATTGGACAGCACCTCGGCGACATGGATCAGTGGCACCAGCTTCTCTTCGAGGGCCGGTTTGGGGTCGTGATGGTAGCGAATGGCGGCGACGACCGGCATGGGCAGGCCCCAGTGGCTGGCCAGGATGGCGCCGATGACGCAATGGTCGGTGCCAAAAAAGTGGCGCTCGACATCGATGATGCCATGCGTGCTGATATCGAGAGCGGAGCGCACCTTCTGGAATTCGACGGGGTAGGCGTGGGCCATCCAGAGCTGGCCGATATCGTGCAGCAGGCCGGCAACCTGGGCGTAATCCCCGGAAATATGGGTATGTCGGCCGAGTTCCTGGGCGGTGATCGCCACGGCCACGCTGTGTTCCCAGTAATAGGAGGCCATCTGGCTCTTGCGGGCGAATTCGGCGAGGCTGACGGCGACGGCGATCTGCTTGACGCGGGCCAGACCGATCAGGGAAATGGCCATCTGCACGTTGCGCAGTTCGCCGGTGTGCCGGCCGCCCATGGCCGCCGAATTGGCGACGGAAATGATGCGGGCGGTGATCACCGGATCGGTTTCGACAAAGCGGGTCAGCGAATTCAGCGTCGCATTTTCATCCTCCAGGGTTTCCAGGATGTCGGTGACGACGCGCGGGAAGGAGGGCAGCGTCAGGGCGCGCTTGATGACTTCTTCCTTGGTCAGCTTGAGCGCCATCAGGTTCTCCGGAAAGCCAGCACGGCCTGGTAGAAGCGGGCCATGGTCGGGTCATTGAGGTCGGCGGCGCGGAAAATCTGCTGCAGGCGCATTTCGTTCATGCCCCATTCGGCCTCGCGCTCTTCCGGCGTGCGTTCGTCGGGCATCTCGATGCAGACGAATTCGGCATGGCGAACGGCCATCTGGTGGATATTGCTTTCGGTCAGCGTGTGCCCGGCCGGCAGGTTGAAATTGCTGACGCCGTGTTCCGGCAGGACGACTGGCGCGCCGAGCACCATGCCCTCTTGGGCCTCGGTGATCGGCAGGAAATGCAGGCGGGTATCCATCAGCGGGCCACAGGGAAATGATCTGCGGCCCATGGTATCGGCTGAAAACGGCAAAATCAACGGAAACGATTGAAAATGCTCATTTCCCCGTCCTGCCGCGGGCCCGGGGTTCAAAGGTAAAATACGGTTTTTGCCGGTGAGCGACGCCGTGCCTGTTCCGGCGCCCTTGCCTTGCCAACAGTTTTCCTTGCCGGAATCCACATTCATGCTCGCCAAACTATCTGCCTTCCCCGGCGTTCAGGGGCCTGTCGTCATCATCGTCATGGACGGCTACGGCCTGCCGAAAAGCCAGGCCGGCAGCGCCATTGCCGCCGCCCGTCAGCCGACCCTCGACCGCCTGTTCGCCAACTACCCGAATATCCGTCTGCGCGCCCACGGCACCGCGGTCGGCATGCCTTCGGATGACGACATGGGCAATTCGGAAGTCGGCCACAACGCCATCGGGGCCGGTCAGGTCTATTCCCAGGGCGCGGCGCTCGTCGCCGACGCCATCGCCAGCGGCGCCATCTGGCAGGGCGAGGCCTGGCAGCAGATTGTCGCCGGTGCAAAGTCTGGCCGCGGCGTTATCCATTTCATGGGTCTGTTTTCCGATGGCAATGTGCATAGCCACATCGACCACCTGAAAGCCATGGTCGTCCAGGCCAAGGCCGAAGGTGTCAAGAGCGTGCGCGTCCATGCCCTGCTCGATGGTCGCGATGTGCCGGAAACCAGCGCGCTGGATTACGTCGTACCCTTCGAAGCTTTTCTGGCCGGGATCAGCGATGCCAGCTTCGATGCCCGCATTGCCTCGGGCGGCGGTCGCCAGAACATCACCATGGACCGTTACGACGCCAACTGGGCGATGGTCGAAGCCGGTTGGAAAACGCATGTGCTCGGTCTCGGCCCGCAGTTCGCCAACGCCACTGCGGCGGTGAACGGACTGCGCGAGCAGAATCCGGGCACCATCGACCAGGATCTGCCGCCCTTCATCATCGCGGAAAACGGCCAGCCGGTCGGCACGATTGAGGACGGCGACTCCGTCGTTTTCTTCAATTTCCGCGGCGACCGCGCCATCGAAATCAGTCGCGCCTTCGAGGAAGCGGCTTTCGACAAGTTCGACCGGGTGCGTTTCCCGAAAGTTACCTACGCCGGCATGCTGCAATACGACGGCGACCTGAAATTGCCGGCCCGCTTCCTGGTCGCCCCGCCGGCCATCCGCAATACCACCGGCGAATGGTTCAGCAAGGCCGGCATCGCCCAGTTCGCCTGTTCGGAAACGCAGAAGTTCGGCCATGTCACCTACTTCTGGAACGGCAACCGTTCCGGCAAGTTTGAAGGTGAAACCTGGCTGGAAGTGCCGAGCGACGTCGTGCCTTTCGAGCAGCGGCCGTGGATGAAGGCCGCCGAAATCGCCGATGCGATGATCGCGGCCTTGAAGAGCGGCCAGTACAAGACCCTGCGCTGCAATTTCGCCAATGGCGACATGGTCGGCCATACCGGCAATTTTCGCGCCGCGACGATGGCTGTCGAAGCCGTGGACCTGCAACTGGCGCGCCTTCTGCCGGTCATCGATGCGCTCGGTGGTGTCGCGCTGATCACGGCCGACCACGGCAATGCCGACGAAATGTACGAACTCGACAAGAAGACCAAGCAACCTTCGCAGAACAAGGATGGCAGCTTCAAGGCGAAGACGGCGCATACCCTGAACCCGGTGCCCTTGATCCTCTACGACAACACCAGCGGCGGCAAGCTGGGCCTGCAGCAGACGGAAACGGCCGGCTTGTCGAATATCGCCGCCACGGTTGCCAACCTGCTCGGCCTGGAAAAGCACGCCGTCTGGGACGAAAGCCTGCTCGAGATCAAGTAGGCCGCAAGCTCCCGGCTGGAAATGGCGCCGTCCGTGACGGCGCTATTTTTTGCCGGCTAGCGCAATGGCATTGGATGACGCTGCGGTGTATGGTGCCGGTTCATCAGAACCGGACCTCTCGGACATGCCGCATCCCACTACCCCGGCCAGACAGATCATCACTCATCCGCTGAGCTTCGCGCTGCAGGTCCTGCGCGGTTTTCAGCGCAACCAGGGCCTGCTGCTGGCCGGCGCCATCGCCTATTACGCGCTGTTGTCGGTGCTGCCGCTGCTCATCCTGTCGATCATTGCGCTGTCGCACTTCATCGATCAGGCGGTGCTGCTGGAAACCGTCGGGCGCTACCTGGAGTGGCTCGTGCCCAGCCAGTCGCAGGCCGTGCTGGCCGATGTTTCGGCCTTTCTCGCCAACCGCGGGACGATCGGCGTGGTATTGCTGGCCAGCCTGCTGTTTTTCAGCTCCCTGGCATTCTCGGTGCTCGAAAAGGCGATGGCCATCATCTTTGTCCATCGCGGTGTCGCCAGGCCTCGCCATTTCCTGATTTCCGCCGCGCTGCCCTATTGTTTCGTGTTGCTGCTCGGTCTGGCCCTGCTCGCCGTGACCATGGCCTCGGTGATCCTGCAGGCCATGGCCGAGGGAAGCATCCACCTGTTCGGCCATGACTGGGCGCTGAGCGGCCTTTCCGGCCTGCTCCTCTACCTGCTCGGCCTGCTCATGGAAACCGTCGTGCTTAGCGCTCTCTACCTGATTGCCCCGGTCGGCCGCATGCAAGTCAGCCACGCGCTGCTCGGCGGCTTCAGCGCGGCCATGCTCTGGGAAATCCTGCGCCACGTGCTGATCTGGTATTTCGCGACGCTGTCGAAAGCCAGCGTCGTCTATGGCTCGCTGACCACGGCTGTGGTCGTGCTGTTCAGCATGGAACTGGCGGCAACGCTGGTTCTGCTCGGGGCGCAGGTCATTGCCGAGTACGAGCGCCAGGGTGCAGGCCAAGATCACTGGTCGGGCGCAAAGTCATAAAGTCCAATGAAATCAACGTGACAATTTGTCGCAGGTGAATATTCTCGTTGTTACAAAATGCCAACAGAATATGACAAAGCAATCAAATAAGCTGCGGGTCGGCCTCAAAAACACGGCTTGTGTCTCCCGCCTGACGGGAGGTATTTTTGATTTGTCCCCACCATAAAAGGAAAACTCATGTCCCTGATCACCTGGACGCAAGAACGCTTCGCCACGCAAGTGGCCCAGCATGATGAAGAGCACAAGAAGCTGTTTGACCTGCTCAATGGCCTGCACACCAGTGTCGGTAGCGGCGAACGCAGCAGCATCGGTGCCGCGCTCGACAGCCTGATTGCCTTCGTTGCCGAGCATTTCGCCGCCGAAGAGAAAAACATGACGCTGGTCGATTACCCGGATTTCAAGCAGCACAAGCTCGAACACGACAGCCTGGTCAAGCTGTGCATCGATCTGCAGGCGGAATTCCACGCCGGCCTGACCCAGGTCAATGAACAGACCACCCTGTATCTGCGTGACTGGCTGTGCCGCCACATCCCCAGCCTCGATTTCAAATACGCCCCGGCCATGGCCGCCGGCGGCATCCGCTAGTGCAGTTTTGCATGCTATGAGGCACTTAATAAAACTGATGCATTTGCGCTTGTGGCAAGGCGTAAACCGCAGCGATACCGAGTGGTATCGCGAGGATTTACAACGCAGCCACGGGGGCAAAGGCGCAGTTTTATGTGCTGAATAGTGTGCAACTCTGCACCAGGCTGCTTTCCAGACAAGTAGCAGCAGCAATGGGGCGGTCAATTCCCCGACTGTTCCCATACCTTTTAAACGGGCATCTTGCCGCAAGGCGGGGGCCCGTTCTTTTTATCCCCTTTCATTAACCTTGAAACCTCAGTTGACCGCTTATCGCTCTAAGGCAAACCGCATGAATGCTGGCTTTGGTGCCTTCGAGGTCATTCACCGAAAAGGTGAGAGCGCTACGCGGCCGCTGGCACGTCTGGTCGGGCGCCCGGCTTTGTCGCTTCTTCTTGCAGGCATGAGCCTGCCGCGGCGTCGCTTCGCGCCGGCCATCCCGCCCAAACGCACCAACTGCCGCGTCCAACTGAGGTTTCAAGGTTAGCGGCCCGCTTGTCCAGCGTGGTTGATCTTTGCCCCGGTAGCCCGCAGAATGCGCACGGCATTCTGCTCGGGGTTTGGGGAAATGAACAAGAAAATCGTTTTGGCGGCAGCCGTAGCTGTCCTTGGGGTGGCTGTCGGATTCGGGGTTTGGCGAGGCACGGCGCAGCCGGCACCGCAACTTGAAATTCCCGCGGTGGCCGCCGCGAATGACGGGCTGGCGGCCGGTCTCAAGGAAACCCTGGTGGCCTTCCGCAAGATCATCGTGCTCTTTGCCGATGAGAAGACGCTGACTGAAGGCGAACGCGAACAGGCCAACCAGGTCGGCCAGGCGCTGTTCCATGAAAACCGCCAGCGCATCGTCGATCTCGAAGCGGCCCTCGATAGCCTGGTGGCTTCCGGGGCGAGCAAGCGTTTCGAAACCATTGCCGGCCTGCTCGACTATATCGAAAGCGATCCTGACCTGTTCGACGCCGACCGCCTGGCTTTCCGCGAATTGCTGCGCAGCCTGCAGGAAGCCGTCGCCCGGGATGGTTCGCTGCCGGCCATCAAACTGCACAAGCGGATCGGCGAGGATCTCGACGCCCTGGCCGAAATCGAGCGCAATTACGAAAAGGAAATTCGCCAGGTCTTCGGCCGTTTCGAGAGTCGCGCCATCGAGTTGAAGCGCGAGCGCTGGGAAGACTACGTCGCCAAGCTGAAAACCCGTTACAGCCGCGAACAGATCCTCAAGGAATTCGGTGTCGTGCTGCCCTATGCCGCAGTGCCGGAAGAAGCCGAGGCCGGCATGCGCGGCAAGGCGAAGAAGGTCAGGGACGAGTCGGAAGGTGAAGTCTTCGGCGTCAGCCTGCCGCCGAAGACCCTGGTCCTGACCTTCGACGACGGCCCACACGGCACCTATACCAAGGAAATCGCCGCCATTCTCAAGCAGTACAACGCGCCGGCCATCTTCTTCGAGGTCGGCAGCAATCTTGGTACGGTCGATGCCGCCGGCAAGCTCAAGCTGTCGCCGCGCGCCGAAGTCAGTCGCAAACTGCTCGACGCCGGCTATGTCATCGCCAACCACAGCCTGACCCATGCCCAGTTGTCGAAGAAAAGCGGCGAAGCGCTGAAAAACGAGATCCTCAATACCGACGAACTCCTCAAGGCCGTCGATCCGCGCCGTTCGCAGCTTTTCCGCTTCCCTTACGGGGCGCGCAATGCCGAAGGTCTGGGTGTGCTCGACACGGCGCACCTGCGCTCGATGATGTGGAACATCGATTCCCTCGACTGGGCCGACCCGGTGCCGGCTTCCATCGCCGAGCGCGTGCTGAGCACGGTAGACAAGGAAGGACGCGGCATCATCCTCTTCCACGACATCCATGAACGGACGGTCAAGGCGCTACCCGGCATTCTCGAGCGCCTGACGGTGGCCGGCTACCAGTTCGCCGGCTGGGACGGCAAGGGTTTTGTCGTCGCCAAGGGGGCTGCCGTGCAGGCCGCCCCGACGGCAGCCAGTGCTGCGGGCTACAGCGATTCCTGGGCCATCGTCATCGGCATCGACGACTACGCCAAGTGGCCGAAACTGCAATACGCCGTGCGCGATGCCAAGGCCATTCGCGAAACCCTGATCGGCAAGTTCGGCTTCGCCACCGACCACGTCGTCTCGCTGGACAACAAGGAGGCGACCCGCAACGGCATCCTTTCGGTCTTCCATGACAAGCTGGCGCACGCCGGCATGAAGAAGAACGACCGGCTGTTCGTCTTCTTCGCCGGCCACGGCGCGACCCGGCAATTGAGCTCCGGGCGCGATCTCGGCTATATCGTGCCGGTCGATTCCGATCCGGCTCAGATCGCCACCGATGCCATCCCGATGACCGAATTGCAGAACATCGCCGAAAGCGTCACTGCCAAGCACGCCCTGTTCATCATGGACGCCTGCTACAGCGGTCTCGGCCTGACGCGCGGTGCCGGCAATGCCAATTTCCTGCGCGACAACGGCAAGCGCCTCGGCCGGCAGATGCTGACCGCCGGCGGTGCCGACCAGCTGGTCGCCGATGGCGGCCCGAACGGCCATTCGGTCTTTACCTGGGCCTTGCTGCAAGGCCTGAACGGCAAGGGCGATCTGAACGGCGACGGTCTGATCACCGCCACCGAACTGGCCGCCTACGTTGCCCCGGCCGTCGCTGCCGCCTCGCACCAGACACCGGCCTTCGGCAGCCTGCCGGGTTCGGAGGGCGGCGATTTCATCTTCGAATTGCCGAGCGAAACCGAATTTCTCAGTGCCGACACCAAGCAGTTGCCGAGCGAAGCCATCGCCCTCAACAGCAAGCTCGACGCCAGCCGGCCGGCCGCACCGCCAGCGGCCAGCGGCGAAGCCAGCGTCGCCCCGGTGCCCGCCCCGGCGGCGGTACTGGTCAAGGACCTGCAGGGCGGCGAGCAGAAAATCACGCCACCGGTTGCCGTGCCGACCAGCGCCCGCCAGCTGGCCCAGCGAGCCAACGACCGCGGCCTGCAGCTCTACAAGGAAAAGCTCTACGCCGAAGCCGAGGCCCAATTCACCGAAGCCCTGAAGCAGCGCCCGGATTTCGCGCTGGCCGCCAACAATCTCGGTTTCGTCTTCTACAAACAGGAGAAGTACAAGGAAGCGGCGCGCTGGTTCGAAAACACCATCAAGATCGACCCCTCGCGTGCCATCGCCTACCTCAATCTCGGTGATGCGCTGAACAAGGCCGGCGAGGCCGAACGGGCGAAAAAGGCCTACCGGACCTATCTCGAACTGGCGCCGAACGGCTCGGGGGCGGCTTATGTCAAGGGGGTACTGGAGAAGGGGTAAGTGTCGAGATGCTGTAGTTCAAGGGGGCACAAATTACCAACTTGACTGGAATAGTGTATTTGGGAGAAGTGATGACTTCATGCAATCGAGCGGTCCGTATTTTTGCCCCATGTCTCTTGCTCCTTTGTTGCTTTCTAATGCCGAATCCAGCCAGAGCCGGCAACCCTGCACTGATGGCGGACATCTTGTTCGACGAGGGAAGCTCGAAAATATCAAGAGTCGAGTCGGACAAGCTCGAGTTGTTGGCCTGCAGGATGAAGGGTTCGGGTTACGAATTGGAGGTGGCGCTCGTAGTCGGTCACGCCGACCTGGCGGAAAAGGATGCAGAGCGTTTGGGCTGGTATCGAATTGCTGAAGTGAAGGAAACGCTCACTGGTATGGGGTTCGATTCCTCCAGAATATATGTCGAGAACAAGGGTAATAAGCGGCCAGTAAGCCAATTTCGGGAAAAACCTGCTGCAAATCGTCGGGTAGAAATTGAAGTTCTATTCGATTTGCGCAAGCCAACTGGTGCCAGCAGTCAAGCATGCGGTGATTTTCGCTGGAAACATCAGCTACTGTCTCTGGAACCAGAACAGGCATTGATCGTCGCCAGAAACCTGATTCGAGATGGTGGCATGAAGACGATTACCCCCTTCCTTGAGGCAGTCACGACAAAACGCCTGGATTTCTTGCGTGCCCTGCTGGCTAGAGAATCTGGTCTGTTTCTGGGGGCTGAGGATAGAGTTGTCCTCTTCAAGGCCGTGGTCGAAACCGGGAATGCTGAATGGATTCAGGCGCTGATTGATTTTGGCATCAAACTCGCCGAGTTCCGGTCGCATAACGAACTCCTTAGCAAGGCGGCATGCGCAGGCGGAAGCAACCAAAGCAATCAGGAGGCTGTCCATTTGTTGTTGGCCTGGGGGACAAAGCCGGCAAGTGTTGCGCGCGACAGAACCTACTTGCCGCTTGAGTGCGCAACCTACCGCAATGACATGAGGGTGGTGGATCTGCTGCTTGAGGCTGGGGCCAGTCCGAACGAGCCAACGGGACTCGTCGCGACAAATGGTGGAAAGCGCGACATGGTCTATCGTTTGTTACGTGCAGGGGGTGATCCTCTTGCGCAATCTACATATCAAACATGGGAAGGACGCACCCTGTTTCATACATTTCGCATGGAAAAGCCAGCGGATGTTGAATGGTTGTTGAGCCTCGGTTTAGATATCAATGCGTTAGACAAGAACGGGAACACGCCTCTTCATGAGGCTGTCGGCTACGCTTCGGAGGAGGTTCTCGATGCCATGCTGAAATCTGGGGCAAGCCTTCGCGAATCGCGGGAAGAAAGCTTGCTATCAGGCGCCTATAAGAATCCCATTGCGATGATCTGGCTGATCCGTCGCGGTGCTCCGTTGGGGAAAAATGGCTACTTCCTGACAGGGCTGATATCGGATGAAAAGAAAAATCTTCCCGTTATCAAAGAGCTTGTCGGGCGAGGGATTGATATCAACCAGAAGAATTTTCGCGGGGAAACGCCACTGGCAACGGCCATAACCCGTTTTCAGCCGGCTATTGTCCGATATTTGTTGCAGGTTGGTGCGGATCAGAAGCAGATGGGGAATGGACTCTCAGCATTGCAGTTAGCAGAGAGCCTTGAGATTGCCATCCCACAACATCCACGCTCAGTTAGTTTACAGAAACCGACACTACTCATTTCGCCTGAGCGCATAAATGCCAAGAAGGAAATCATTGATATGCTAGGGGGAAGCAAGCGGTGAATAAAGATCCGGGTCCTGTGTTTCTCGAAGCATTGCGGGTGATTCTTGCTTGGCTTGGCGCTGGCATACTGCTTTCGTTTGCTGCTGGGGCATTTGCGGGGCCCTGCGAGCCACTGATGATTCACGGCACTGCGGCCACCTGCGCCTGTTCCAAAAGCGGCTGGGCGGCGCTCGATGCCCAACTCAAGGCATTGCCGGACATCGAGGCCGCGCCGGAGCTGGCCAGTCTGCTGCATACCTTCCTGTGCCGCAGTGGCGACCGGGCCAACGCGAGCCTGCTCAGGAGCATGCCGAAACTGGTGGCGACCAGTGCCTGGGCGACCGGTGACGAAGAAACCACCGTCGGCCGGTTGCCACGCCGCGAAGTCACCACCCGGGGCGGCTCGGCCTGGGATGCCTCGGTCAGCAAGGACGGCGGCCGGGTGGTGCTGTCCTATGCGCCGGACGAAGCCTGCGTGGCCGGCGCGAGTTTCATTCACAAGCCTGGCGGCTGGTTGCTGGTGGGCATTGACGATGCATGCGACTAAAGGGGCCAAGTAGTCGGCCATGCCATATTCAAATATGTCGATTGAGTTATATTGTCGCCGCCGGCAGCGGTGATGGAGCAATATTTCGCCGGCTTCTGATCCTGGGTGAGGCGAGGAGTTCGACATGTTTCTGTTCATTGTTCTGCTATTTGCCGCGCTGTTTTCGGCGATTCCCCTGAATGTCCTCTTGCGCGTCCTGGGCGACGACAGGGCGCGTCTGGAGGGTGGGAAGAGCATCATGGCCATGTATTCATGCTATGGCCTTGTCGTCGCCTACTGGCAGTTCTATGCGCGGCCACAGCAGGTGGAGATTGGTGTTGGCGCAGCCTTTCTTGGCTGGTTTTTGATTGTTTTTGGTGTTGTTTTCGCGATGTTCGGCATGGGCGCCAAAAAGACGCTGATCATCGCCATGGTGATGGCGACACTGCTTTCTCCCGTCGGTTTTCAACTGGCATTCTGGCAATCCGCCGGGGCTGGCTGATGGGCTGCAGGTACGCCGACATGACATTCGGAAAGGAACAAAGATGACTTACAAGGCCTTCTGGCGCAAGCCGGATGGTGCGTTGGTGCAGGTCCGGCTGACGCCCTATGGCTGGGACGATGCTGGCTATTTCGTGATCGAGGAGGCGCCGCCCAAAGGCAAGCGCTTCAAGGTGGTGAGCGAGGAAAGATATCCCGGCGATGAAGGCGCCTGCCGGGTTATCGAGGCCTATCGGCAATTGCAGGAGCGGTTCACGTCGCCCGGTGCCGGCGCCGCCACCCCGCTCTATTGCGAAAGCATGGGTCTGTTTCCCGGGGATCTGGCGGATGCTCGCGCCAAAACGACGCAAGAGCTCTGCCTGGATCAGGCCATGCTGTGCCTGGATCTGGACGAGTACGAGGCTGCCGGGAATTGGCTGAAACAAGTCGCCGAGGATTATCGCGAGAGCAGCATGTTTGCCCAGACCATCGCCCGACGCCTGGCTATGAACCGGGCGCAGGAGCCGGGAGAAGACGCTCCGGCGCTGCGTGAGCTGGCCGCCCTGCATGCCAGCAAGGTGATTGGTCTTTATCAGCAGATGGCGGCAGAGGATCAATATGCTGCGCAGCGTGCGGTCTATCACTTTGGCGACGATTACAAATCGGCGGCCAGCCAATTGGTCTGCGCCTGCCTGACCGGCGCCGAGCTGCTGCTCGATCATTACGACAATCCAGAGATTGCGCTCAATTATTGCGAGTATGGCGAGGCCACCAATTACGGCAGCGCCGATCTCTATCGCCTGAAGATCAGGGCCCTGCTGAAACTCGACCGGGCACCGGAGGCCTGGGAAATATTTGCCCGGTGGCAGCACAGCCTGGGCGACCTGCCGGAAATCACCGAATCGCCGGGCTACCGGCAATTTGTCGCGGGCCAGAACGCTGCCGGTGCTGAGGCCGAGCAGGCGCGCCTGGCGGCCATTCGTATTTCCTACCTTGATGGGCCGGCTGCCGCGGAAGGCGCTATCGATGCCCTGCACCACCGCTTTCCGGCCCTCGGCGATGACTGGCCGGCGAGGCTTCGCGATGGCCGGCAAGCCATCATGCAGGTCGAGGATGGCGAACTTTCCAGTACCTATCGCCGACTTGCCCCGCAGGAAAGCCTGGATGCGCATGCCGAAATGCTCGACTGGATTCATTTGCACGACGACAACCCGGACTGGCCGGAGTTTGCCGTCGAGCGCGACGCCATCCTGCAGGAGTCGGGCATCGACCCGCAACAGATGTTGCCCATCATTGGCGCGCCAGCCACGCCGGACTGCTTCCTGTTGCGCCTTGATGGCGGTGCGGGTGAACGCGGTGCCATCTACCAGTGGAGCCACGAAGAAAGCGCCAATTTCGAAAAAATCGTCGATGATCTGGACGAAATATTCCCCTACCTGGCCGATTGCGCGGCACGGGGCTTCCATTGCCTGTAGGGGAGGCGGGCCCGCCCGTCAAATCCTTCATCGGCGGTGCGATCTCGGGCGGCCTCATGGCGCTGGTCATGGCTGGCTTGCTGCTTTTCGTGTTCCTCGAGGATCAGCTTTACGCTGCTTACCTGGCGCCGCTCATCGGGATCGTTGTGCTCGGGCCGCTGTTGCTGCTCAATCTGGTGTTTTCCGCCATTTATCTCAAGCGCCGGGTGCCAGCGCGGGCTTACTGGTTGATGTGGGGGCCGCCTCTGGGCGTGCTGGCCGGCCTCTGGCTGTTTATTTCCGTGCAGCAGGTCAGCGACAAGTTCTTTGAAAGGGCCCATCCGAATATCCGCGAGGTTCATGTCAATCTGTCCGGTCGCAGCCTGTGGCTGGACCCGGAGAGCACGGTGAATGACTCGGCTGATGCCGGCGAGTTGCCGGGAGATCAGCCGGGGCATTTTGTGTCATTTACCCGCTATGCCGAGACCTACTACGGCAAAGACCGGATGCTGGCTTATTCCGGCAGCCGGTTGGCGGCAGATTTCACCCGCCTGCGCGTCTTTCCCGGCGAGCCGGCGAAAACACCGGCGTTACTGCGGCCGGTGGTGGTTGCCGCGCCCTATCCGGATCTGGCCCGTTTCCTGAATCGCGAGCGGATCAGCCCGCAGGACGAGGCCGGGTTTCTGGTTTATCTGTATTACCACTACGCCGACCGTGTCGAGGTGGTACCGGCCTTGCGCCTGGCCGGTTCACAGACCATGGATCTGTGGGGGCGGCCGCTTCCCGTCGTCTCTTTTCACCTGGCCAATTTGCGGGCCCTGCCCCTGGCCCGGCTGGAAATCGACGGCCAGGCCATTGATTTGGGTGATGCTGCTTTTGCCAGCGAAAGTGCCGAAGGCAATGGCTGTGTCTACCGCAACTACGAAGCCCATGCGGTCAACGACCTGAGCCGGCCACTCAAGGTACGTTGGCAATTTGCTCAGCCGGCCGCGCGCTGGCATGAGGCCGTGGTCAGCGTGCCGGAATTCAATGTGGCCCGCCGGCCAAGGGGGCGGGCCGAGATGATCAATGTTGAACTGTATTTTCAGGACGACGGCAGTGTCGTGGCGGAACGCTCGCTGGCCTTCGATCAGGCGCAGCAGAAATTTGCCCTATGGACGACCGGGCCGGCGATTCCCTTGCGCCGGCCCGCGCCTTGCGGAACGGCGGCGGATCGTTACCGGGAGGATGCCGAGCTTGTTCTGGATCGGCCGGTGTCGGGGGTGTTCAGCTTGCCGAAAGGGACCCATTGAAGCGGCTCACTTGCCGGGCTTCATGGGGCTGGCGCGCTGCAGTTTGAGTTGTTGCCTGGGCGACCAGTTTGATTGGCCGCGCCCGAAGCCGGCGATTTCGGAGTAGCTGTTGGCGACCGGCGTATCCAGCGGTCGGTCGTGCAGTTGCTTGCGACTGACGCCGTGCGGCCGGGCCTGCAGTATCCACTTGAAGGGCGCCAGCCAGCGAAAGAGTCTGGCCGGGACCAGCGGCTGGGCCATGCCGCGGCTGGCTTCCGGCGAGATGCCGCGGCCGGCGGCCAGGTCGCGGGCCGCGCTGGCCAGGGCGCGGATCTGGGCGCGCATCAGGAAGGATGCGGTGGACAGCGGTTTGCCATGCAGGAGTTCGCCGCCGCCCATGGCCAGGCCGCCCGACCAGAGCAGGCCGCTTTCATGCGCGAAGAGGCGCAGGATGCGCAAGGCGCTGCGGCTGTGCAGGGCTTCCGGAAAGCCGCAGTTGAGGATGCCGACAACGCCTTTGACGACGTGTGGCTGGCTGCGCATTTCCTGCGCCAGACATTCGAGGGCGCGTGTCGCCAGGCTGGGCAGACCGTCGACATAGAGCGGTGCGGCGACGACCAGCAGTTCGCCGGACAGCAGGGTTCTGATGGCCTTCTCGGCCCGGTGGCCGTCCTTGGCGAAATTGATGACCGGCACCAGGCTGCTCTTGATGCCGGCCTTTTCCAGTTCGGCAGCCAGGCCGCGGGCCAGCGATTCCGAGGTGCTTTTGCCCTTGGGACGGGCGCTGCCGATCAGGATGCTGGCCGTGCGCGGTGGCGCCCGGCGGCGCGGCGCGATGCTGTCCGGCGCGCAGGCCAGGGCGAGGGCGTCTGCACCGGGGGTGGGCAGCGGGTCGCCGGGTTTGCCACGCAAGGCGGCCCGGACGGCGCCGGCGATCTTGTCCTGCCAATTGTTTTCCTGCAGGGAAACGACCAGCGAACGGAAACTCGGCGCCAGCAGGTTGATCGCATTGCCGCCGGCCAGGTCGGCGAAGATGCTGCGCGCTTCGTCGCTCGGCTGATCGGCCAGGCCGATGCAGAGCAGCGCCGGGTACTTGGCGTAGCGCGGCAGATGGCGGGTCAGGCCGAGGCGCTCGTGGAAAAAGGCGTCGATCAGGGGGATCAGCCGGTCCACGGCCTTTTTCAGGGCCGAGGAATAGCCGCCGAAAACGAGCGGCGTCAGGAAAACGACGAGGTCGGCGTCATGCACGGCCTGGGCGATCTCCTGCGCCTCGTCCTGGGTACGGCAACGGCCGGGGGTTTGCGTCCAGCAATCGAAATCGCCGAGGCAGGGGGCCAGCCGGGTATCGGCCAGGGCAAAACGGGTAACCGTGGCGCCGGCCCGCGGGGCCGCCTGCCTGATGCATAGGCTGGCCGGCGAATCGCCGGTTGTGCCGTCGAGAATGACCAGTTTCATGTTCTTTGGGACGCCCTGCGGCTGGAGTCGGGAAGTGCCGCGAGTATCTTTGACAATGGCATTAACGGTCAATGCCATTCGCACATCAGTGCAGTGTGCAACACTGCACTAGTGCCACCACAGCCAGGTAAAAACCGGCCACGGGAAAAGCGCGAAACGGAGATCGGGCGGGCAGGAAATCCACTCTTCCCACGGCTCTTTCCGGCTGCGCCGGGTTTTGGCTTGCTGCAGGTTATAGGCTTGGCGGGCTTCCGGATGATGGAGCGTCTTGTAGGCTTCGCCGACCGCCTTGAACTTGTTTTCGCCATCCGTATCGCTCGTTACGTCCGGGTGAAAACGCCTGGCCAGCTTGCGGTAGGCCGTTCTGATCTGATCCGGCGAGGCTGTTTGGTCAATCTCCAGGGTGCAGTAATAGTCACAGTCCTTCATCGTTGATTCCTTCTTTCACGGCCTTGCGCCGTTAGCATCAGCGATTGCCAGGAGGTCCGCTTGTTCGCCATCTGCCTGACCACAGACTACGGCCGTGGCGGGGGCTGTCTGTGCGCTAGCGAACATGGCCGACTTGGCGGGAACGGATGGGCGTATCCGTGGTCAGCAATTGGTAGCCGCCCGCTGTGCTTTCGCCCGGCAGGCCATAATGTGCCAACCCAAGGATAAACGGACCCATGCACCCCGATCTGCTTGCCCCCCGCCTTGTTGCCCTCGCCGTTTCCCTAGTGCTGGCTTTCCCGGTAGATGCCGCACCCGACGAAATCCAGGTCTATACCGAGGAACTCGATGATCCCGGCCAGCTGGGCATGGAGCTGCACCTCAATTACGTGCCCAAGGGCCGCCAGGCCCCCGGTTATCCCGGCGAGATGGCCTCGCAGCATCGCCTGCAGGTCACCCCGGAATTTTCCTACGGCCTGACCCGCACGCTGGAAGCCGGCCTTTACCTGCCCCTGGCGCTCGGTGCCGATGGCCGCCTGTACGGTAACGGAGCCAGGCTGCGCCTGAAATTCGTGGCGCCACGCGAGGCCGGGGCGCGTTTCTTCTGGGGCGTCAATGGCGAGTACGGCTATTCCGAAAGGCGCATTTCGCAAAGCAGCATGGGCCTGGAAATCCGGCCGATGATCGGTTACCGCGACGAACAATGGCTGCTCAGCTTCAACCCCATCCTGAATACCGACCTGTCCGGCCCCGGCGACAAGAAAGTCCAGTTCGAACCGGCGCTGAAAGTGACGCACCGGGTGACCGGCGGCACGCATGCCGGTTTCGAGTACTACGGCGAATATGGTCCGATCGAACGCCTGCTGCCCGAGTCGCAGCGCACGCACTATCTCTATGGCGTGATCGATGCGGAAATCAAGGGGATCGACCTCAATTTCGGCATCGGCCGCGGCCTGAAGAATGCCGAGGATCAGTGGATCGTCAAGGCGATCCTGGCCATTCCCTTCGACTGAGGCCGTCAGTCACGGTAGCTGATGCGATAGATGGCGCCGGCCAGGTCGTCGGCGACGAGCAGCGAACCATCCGGCAGCACCAGCAGGTCGGCCGGGCGTCCCCAGGCGGTTTCGCCCTGCAGCCAGCCGCTGGCGAAAGTTTCGTAGGAAACCGCCTGGCCGCCGGCGAGGCGGACCAGTGAAATGCGGTAGCCGATTTTTTTCGAGCGGTTCCACGAACCGTGTTCGGCGATGAAGATCTGGTTGCGATAAGCCGCCGGGAACATCCGGCCGGTGTAGAAGCGCATCCCGAGCGCCGCGGTGTGGGCGGCGAGTTGGCGGGCCGGTGGCGTGAATTCGCTGCAGCGGCGCTGGCTGCCGAATTCCGGATCGGCCAGGTCGCCGCCATGGCAGTAGGGATAGCCGAAATGCAGGCCGGCGCGCGGCGCATGATTGAGTTCGTCGGGCGGCACGTCATCGCCGAGCCGGTCCCGGCCGTTGTCGGTGAACCACAGTTCGCCGGTCTGCGGCTGCCAGTCGAAGCCGACACTGTTGCGGATGCCGCGGGCAAAGACTTCGCGGCCGCTGCCATCCGGGTTCATGCGCAGGATGTTGGCGTAACGATTCGGGTCGGGCTCGCAACTATTGCAGGGCGCACCGACCGGCACGTAGAGCTTGCCGTCCGGGCCGAAACCGATGAATTTCCAGCCGTGGTGCCGTTCGCCGGGCAGCTGGTCGGTGACTACGACAGGCGGGGCGGGGCGCCCAGCGGCGTGTTCCGGCTGGTCGAAGCGCAGGATGCGATCGACCGCCGAGACGTACAGGCTGCCCGCCCGATAGGCGACGCCGACCGGCATGGCCAGGCCGCTGGCGAGGACGCGAACCGTGCTGGCCGTGGAGTCGGGGCCGAAACGCACGGCATGCACCTTGCCCGCCTGCATCGAGCCGACGAAGAGCGTGCCGCCCGTTGCGTCGTGCGGGCCGAGGGCCATCTGGCGGGCATTCTCGACCCGCGCCCAGAGCTCGATGCTGAATCCGGCCGGCAGTTTGATCTGCTCCAGCGGCAGGCCGGCGGCCAGCACGGCTGGCGCCAGAAGGGCCCAGGCCAGGCCGAGCCAAAGGGCGGTCCTACGCATTTTTCATCCTTGGCGTCATGGCGCTTTCCTGAAACAGCTGCCGGGTTGGATGGCGCTACCCGGCCTTCGTTCAGAAAAGTCAGGCCATGACGCGCGGCAGGCTCAGTTCGAAGCTGACGCCGTC
This sequence comes from Azonexus sp., assembly GCA_049294655.1. Classification (GTDB taxonomy): domain Bacteria; phylum Pseudomonadota; class Gammaproteobacteria; order Burkholderiales; family Rhodocyclaceae; genus Azonexus. The sequence goes on along the minus strand of JBAQDI010000055.1, from coordinate 122,363 downwards.
CGCCGTATTTTTCGCGGCGATCGTGCCGCCCATCTTGGCCATGTAGGTGCGCGCGACGAACAGCCCCTGGCCGCGCTGGCCGCCGCTCGGCTGTTCGGAAACGCCGTATTCGAAAATGCGGCTGAGCAGTTCGTCGGGAATGGCCGGGCCGCTGTTGTGGATGCTGATGGTGGCGGTGCTGTCGTTGCTGGCCAGGTCGATGACGATGGGCGTGCCGGGCGTCCGGTGGCGGTCGGCATTTTTCAGGACATGGGCGAAGACGTCCTCAAGCGGGAATTCGTCGGCGCGCACGAGCAGCGGCCCGGCCTTGCCGACATAGCGCACTACGGCGATCCCTGCATTGGCCGCGACATTGGCCGCGAAGCCGGCGATATCGACGGCGGCGATGTTCAGGCGGCTGCTCTCGAAAGCCTCGCTCGGGCTGGCGCTGCCGTAGAGCACGCGCACCGCCTGCTGCATGCGGCTGATGTAGCGCTGGCTCGGGTCGTCGGTGCTGCCGTGCAGGGCGAGCAGACTTTGCAATGGTGACATGATTTCGTGGCCGACGGCGTGCCACATGTCCTTTTCCTGCGCGGCGCGGATCTTCTCGCGCTCGACGTCTTCTTTGACCCGGCGCAACAGGTCGTTGAGGCCGGTGGCCAGGATGCCAAGCTCGTCGTGGCCGCGCAGGTCGGCGAGGTCGTAGGCCTCCAGGCCACCGTCGGCGTGCACGCTTTTCGACAGGCCGCGTGTGCGTCGGGTGAGCTGGGCGATGCGCCGGATGATGCCGATCTCGATGACCAGCCAGGCCAGCCCGATAGCGCCAAGCATGGCGCCGACGAACCAGGAGACGCGCGTCGCCACGGCGCTGAGCACCCTGTTCACGCTGCGCGCGTCGCCCTTGAGCAGGATGCGATAATTGCCGAGCGGCGTCGTCACCTCGTCGGTCAGTTCGACGACCGGCGCTTCGAGGCTTTCGACCGGCAGCCGGCGGATCAGCCGGGTGAGCAGCGGCGAGGATTGTTCAAGCGCCTCGTCGCGGCCGGCGAGCTGGATGATTTCAGCTTCCTTGCCGTCAGCGTGGCGGATGCTGAGGCTTTCGCCGGGCAGCAGCAGGCCGCCCAGGCTGTCGAGCGAGAAGGGCGGTACGGCGCCCGGCGTGTTGCTGTCGAACAGGACGCCTTCCTCGCCCGGCGCCAGCACTTCGACACGCACCTTGAACTGCTCGAGATCGGGTGGCGGCCAGGTCGGCTTGTCGCGCAGGAACAGCGCATCGCGCAGCACCTCGACGGGCAGGCGCAGCGAGAAGAAGGATTTGCGGGCACAGGTTTCCTCGTCAGCCTGGCCGGCCTTCAGGCAATGGCCGTCCTGCCAGACCCAGCCGCGAAATTCGCGCACCGGCTTGGCGCCCGTGTAATCCCGCCCGTCCTGTTCGACATAACCGGTGAAGCGGCCGCGCTGGCCTTCCCATTTGCCGTTGCCGGCCAGCGGTTCGAAGGGTGCGAGCCAGCGGTAGGTCTGGCCGCGCAGACTGACGGTGACGCGCAGCCGGTGGGCGCCGTCGAGAATTTCGTCGCCGATGCGGTGGGCCTGCAAGGGGCTGCTTGCGAAGGTGCCGGCGGCGTAGATGAAACCACCGGCCCAGGGATTGTTGCCGATGGCGACGCAGAGACTGCCGGACTGCGGGTACTGGACCAGGCAGCCGGCCATCTCGACGGCGTTCTGCACCTTGTTCTGGTCATCGAAATCAATCGCCGAGTAGGGCAGTACGACCGGCTGGCCAGTGCTCGCGGCACGCGCATCGCGGCGCGGGTTGAGCAGCGCCAGCTGGCCGGCCGGATGGTGCAGGCGGGCGATGATCTGTTCCTTGGTCTTGCCCAGGCTGGCCTGGTAATTGTCGTAACTGCGCTGCTTTTCCTCCTGCAAGACCGTGACGGCCATCGCCACGACGGCCAGGGCGAGCGCCAGAAAGGCACTGCGCAACAGGATGCGCAGGCGGAAGGAGGCCAGCCAGGCGAGCGCCTGCTTCACTTGCTCTGATCCGACCAGCGGAAGCCGCGCATCGGAATGTTCTCGATACGGTCGAATTCTTCGTCGAGCTCGCGGAAGGCTTCGCGGATGGTGCTGATGTGCTTGCGGATGTTGTCGCGGTTGCGGCCGCTCTTCACGACCTGGAACAGTTCGTCATAGGAGACGACATCGCCGCGCCGTTCATACAGCGTCGCCAGGATGCGCTGCGCGGTGAGCGGCAGGTTCACGCGCTGGCCGCGCCACAGCGGCGTGTTCTGGCGCAGCGGATCGAGGGCCAGTTCGGCGTTGCCGGTTTCCGCCTTGGCGCTGCCACGGTCGCGCGTCGCCCGCAGAATTTCGAGAAAGGTGTCGGTGAAATCGCCTTCCTCGAAGGTGGTCTTTTGCAGGTAATCCCAGGCGTCGAGCGCCTTCATGATGCTGCGGTAAATGGCCGCCGGCATGGCCGAAACGACGAGCACCGGCGTACCGCGCGCCCCCTTGTTGATGGCGTTGATGATGGCGACGCCGGCATTGCGCTCGCGGCCGAGTTCGATATCCAGCGTGACCAGCGCGTAATCCTCGCGGGCCACGGCGGCTTCCGCCTCGTCGCGGGTGAACCACTGGTCGACCACAATGTCCGGCCGGGCGGCGAGTATCCATTCCTTCAACTGCTGGCTGGTCGGCAGGTCGTCTTCGATGACGGCGACTTTGATCATGACGGGCTCCATTTCGATGGCGCCAAGTATCGCCGCTTTTGCCGCGTGATGCATGCTGGTGGCGTGAGTCTTTGTTCACGCAGGGGGGTGGGTGCAGCGTCGTCGAATCAGGCGGGCAGGCCGTAGGATGGGTTAGCGCAGCGTAACCCACCAATCAAAAATCCGTCGTGGAACACGCGCTCTGGTTTTCGGAATGTAATCCTTTGTACTCGGCAATCGAGGCGTCGGAATTGTCTCAATTTCCGTTTTTCGGCGGGTTACGCTGCGCTAACCCGCCCTACGTTCGCCGCTACCCAGAAGGGCGGCGATCAATTCAAGCTGCCCCCATATTATCGTTACGGATTTGCACTGCCGGCAACACCCCATGCCACTACAGCCCGAAGGGCAGAGCAATTAAGTTTTTCAATTCAGTCTGGCCCCAATGGCATTTAAGTTAACTGGAAAATTGTTAGAATCCATGCCTTCCGCATCTGATAATTGAAGGCTGTTGGCTATGTGCGATCAAGGTACGCTGTGCTTTGAATTGATCAAGGGGCTACCTGCCGCCTTTGTGACCCTCGTAATAGGAGGAATAGCCGCATACGTGGCCTGGAGGCAGCACCAGACAGCCAGGGAAAAACTCAAGCTTGATCTATTCGATAAGCGCTATGAGGTTTTTGAGCATACCTGTAGGTTGCTGTCAGAGGCGCAGGGTAATGACGAAGAGATTAATCTGCCTTTTGCTTACCATAGTGAATTGATCCCAAAGGCTAGATTTCTTTTCGGTGAAGCGATTGAGGAGTATCTACAGGAAATTGGGCAGCAGAGGATTGAGCTGTGGATATTGAATGAGCGAATTATGAAGGAAGGGCGCCTACCAAAGAACGAGGAGCAGCAACACCTCGATCTACTTGCGTGGTTTTTAAGGGAATCCACGGGAGGCGCTAGAGATGCATTTCTCCCCTATCTAGATTTTACTCATGTGATCTAGGTGCCATCCATCTGCGGCGGAAAATTGGGGGCAGACCACGATTTTCGCTTTCGAAACAGGCACAAAACCGTGGTCCGTCCCCGATCGTTCGAACTGGCGCCGAACGGGGCGGCGGTCGGGTATGCCAAGGGGCTGCTGGAGAAGGGGTAATGTGACGAATTTAGCAATGCAAAACTCCTGCGCTTGCTGCGCAAGTTTTGAGATTTACTAGCAAGGGAGGTCTTAACTTTGCTACGGCACGCACGCTTACTCAACGGCAGAATCATCGGTTGCCTTTGGTATATTTTCAAGCGTTTCCAGTTTGCCGATGTTGATATCAACCAAATATTTTGCTTGTGCTTCGGTCCATCTGCTCCATTGGTCTAGCGAGTTCAGGAGCGATATATATCCGCCAAAAAGCAGCATTGGACTTGCCATTGCAGCAACGAGAAATCCAAAAGAAAATAGCCAAATTGTATGAATGGCGTGCTCCGAAGCAGAGCTTTGAAGTGTTTCTTCTAGCAGTGTGATGCCTATAAGGCTGAGCGTAATTAGTAAAACTAGAACTAACGGATAAAATCGCCCACGTGGTGTCGGAGAGGGTTTTCCAAGGATTGTTGCCAGAATATAACTTAATGGTCTTGGGGAAAAAAAAGCCAATGTTGAACCAAGTAACACAAAAAACCACGAAGGGGTTTTGTACGTGTTATCACTATTGAAAATATTCTGAATTTCAACAAATCCTAATAGGCCGGCTACTAGGGGGCATGCTAGAGCTACAAGTGACCATGAGATTAATGAACTCGAACACGGCGGAAAAGCCCAATTTGGCGTTTTTGTGTAGGCCCAACTTGCTAAAAAGCCACGTGGGATCCCTTTGCATACGGAAATAAATGTACCAAATTTTCCATTTCCGCGGGTTTCTATGTCGGTAGGGTTGGTTGAGAAAACGAGGGCTCTATTAAAAAAATACTTAAGGGGCCTATATTTTTTTCCATCAACGTCGCCACCTTCTCTGTACTTCCGGATCTTATCAAATCTATTTATGGATTTCCCAAGCCAGTTTGTTGTACTCCGCGTGTACTTATCATCGGTTTTTCCACTATCAATAGATTTGCTTTTCTTAATAATGTCTTTTAGGCTTGTCTCGAAATCGTAATCAATTTTAACGAAACTATTGCCAACAGCTTCAGCAGTTTTTTCATGCTTAAATTCACCGAATGCCATATTGAAGGCAACAGCAAACTCTGCTAGGTATGCGAGTTTTATTAATGCCATGTAACACCGATTTTATTTGTCGTAGCATTACGATGGGTGCTTCTTTGTATGCGTGACAAAATTATAAGTATCTCTTAAATTGCCAGAGTGTTTATTGAGAATGCACTTTCAAAGATAGCATTGAGTTTCATCGATCTTTCTGGGTCGTTAAAACATCCGACAGCTGTCTTGTTGGTAATGTCATCCTCAACACGATAAATTTTATCATCAGCCACCAGAAAATGAACGTCGGCTTTACTTAGTACGTGAGAGTCGTCAAGTCCCTTGATAATTAGTCTACTGTTTATGTCTTTGGTGTCGTTGCAATTTTTTTTAATCGACTCAAGAAATTTATGACCTGCAATTGCGGCGATTCCGCCTTCTTGTATTAATATTTCTAGTTTTCCACCTTTTGATATGAAATTTGCGGCCTCGATGAGGAGCGTGTCGTCGTTATATACGGTTTCACACAGTCGGCCGGTGAATATTTTTACATAATTTTTACTATGTTTAAACACGCTTCTAAGAATTGAAAGAGCGTGCGATGAAGATCCATTAGTTATCGTTCTTGTGTCTGACGTTTCTGCTAATTTGTTTATGAATTTGTCGTACTCTACGTCAATTTCTAAAGGCATTTTATCCTCTGTTATATAATATTTTCTATTGTGGTTAACAATTAATAATTTTATTCACGCTTGCTAAGGAGAGTAAAAGTAGGGAAGTGCTCTGTGCGCTATTTTTAAATCGACTGCTTGTTTAAGTTTTTGATAATTAATGAAAAATTGTTTTTTTGCATATACTCCTACAATCTTACCAGTACTGTGATAGCTGTCAATAACGACTTTGGCATATGCCTTGCGGTCTGGCCGATTATGCAAGATCTCACTAATGAGATTTTTGTTACGGTGCCTAGTCGCGATCATCGGCCCCAGAATGGGCTTGGCCGGTCCCTTAGGGCTGATAGCTGATGCGATAAATGGCGCCGGCCAGGTCTTCGGCGACGAGTAGCGAGCCGTCGGGCAGGACCAGCACGTCGCTAGGGCGTCCCCAGGCGGATTCGCCCTGCAGCCAGCCGCTGGCCAACAATAATCGGCAAATAATCGGGGACAGACCACGATTTCTGCCGCAAGGAGAAGTTGGTATAGCGCCTCAATGTCGGAATCATCGAGTGCGAAATAACCCCCAGGTTCCACCAAGCTTTGTTGTCCAAGCTAGCGCTTCCTGATTGTGAACCGTTCTTCACACCCCGTCGGCAAGTCCTCCGCTGCCTTACCAAAGTCGCCCCGCCGCGGCATGGCTTGCTCCTGGCATGTGGCGGCACGATGGCAGCCATGGAAAGCCGGGCTGCGGATCGATCTTCCCGAGTGCCGGATACGGGGCCTTACCCGAAGCTGAAGATCAAATTGTGGAGGAAGAAATCATGTCTGAACGTCTGAACTACATTGCTCTCAAACTGCGCCGGTCCATCGGTCGTACCGGGTCGCGCACGGCCTCGGCCATCGGTCGTGGTGTCGGCCATCTTGCCGGCCGCGTGCATGGCGCGCGTTTGACGCTGATCGCGCTGGCCGTCGCCGGGCTGGGCGGCTACGGCATGTACAAGCATCCGCCGATGCAGAGCGTGGCACGCGGCGAAGCGGCGGTGCGCGTCAATCAGCTGACCGGCAACGCGACGGAGGTGCGTGAAGGCGGCGTGCTGGTCATTCCCGGCTTGCACGAACTGCGCCGCTTCTCGCTGCGCGACCAGATCTACCGCCCGGAAGGTGGCGACACGGCCGACGGCACGGCGCCCTTCCAGAGCATCGAAGGCCTGTCGATCGGCGTCGATATCAGCGTGCGCTACGCCCTCGACCCGAACCGGATCGCCAGCATGGCCCGCGCCCTGCCCGACGACATTGGCGGCGAAGTCGTGCATCCGGCCGTGCAGGGCGTGCTTTACAAGACCCTGGCGCGCTACACGGTGCGCGAAATCTTCTCGAGCAAGCGGTCAGAGATCGTTCAACTCATCGAAGACGAGTTGAAGCCGCTGCTCGAAAAAGACGGCATCAAGCTGCAGGCCGTGCTGATCGGCAAGATCGACCTGCCGGCCGATTACAAGGCGGGCATGGAAAACCTGCTGGCCGAGGAGCTGTCGAGCGAGAAGATGAAATACACGCTGGAACTCAAGGAAAAGCAGGTCAAGCAGAGCGAATTCGAAGCGATGGCCGACAAGGTGCGCCGCGAAACGGCGGCGGCCGCTGCCGGCGAGGAAACGATCATCGCCGCCAAGGCACAGGCCGAGGCGATGAAGCATGTGCTGCCCTTCAAGCAGAAGCAGATCGAGCAGCGCAGCCTGGAGGCCGAAGCCGAGAAAATCACCCGCATCAAGGGGGCTGAAGCCAACTCTCAGGCGCGCCAGATCGAAGCCCAGGGTGAAGCCGAATCGCGCCGCAAGCTGGCCGATGCCGAAGCCTACCGGCAGGATCGCCTGGGCAAGCTGGCCAGCGAACAACTGGCGCGCGACGGTGCGCTGATCCAGAAGAATCCGCTGCTCATCCAGAAGACGCTGGCCGACAAGCTGTCCGACAAGATTTCGGTGATCATCGCGCCGCCGCCGTCTGATGGCGGTTTCATCGGCAACACCCTGCTCGGCGCCGGCAAGCAGCGCAACCCGCCGGCCAACCCGAACGGCGAAGAAGCCGGCCAACAGGAAGGGCAATAATCATGCTGGCCACCGCACTCACCGTCATCGCCATCGTCACCCAGGACCAGTCGGCGCTGCGCAACGCGCCGAAGGATTCCGCCGCGCAGCAGGCCATGCTCTGGCAGGGCGACAGCCTGGAAATCCGCGGCCAGAAGGGCGATTTCCTGCAGGTCTACGATCATCGCCGCGAACGCGCCGGCTATATCAAGGCGACGCAGGTCCGCGTCCAGTCGCTGCAGCCGGAAAGCGCGCCGGAACTGCTGTCCGTGGTGCGCTTCCTGAAGGACACGCCGGGCTCGGAAGCGCTCGGCATCAGCTACGCCGCCGCCTACCTGCGCGCCGCCCCGGCCGCCGCGATCAACGGCGAGGTTTTCGAGGCCCTGGGCAGCATGGCCGAACGGCTGGCGCGGCGCGCCTCGGCCGGCAAACCCGGCAAGGCCGGCGAAATCACCGCGGCGCATCTCGAAGTGGTGGCCAATTACGGCGTCACGATGAACAGTTTCGAGCGCGACGGCCAGGTCCAGCTTTGCTACAACGGCGACGCCCAGCGCCGCGTGCTGGCCCTGCCGTCCACCGACATCGAGAAAGCCCTGGCCGCGCTGGCGCTGACCAAACACGAATGCGTGGCGAGCAACCTCAACCCGATTGAGCGCTTCAATCTCGACAACTGGCGGGCCGACGTGCTGGAACGCGTCGAACTGGCCAAGCTGCCGGAAGTCCTGAAAAACCGCCTGCACCTGCGCAAGGCCGGGGTCTGGGCGAGCCTCGCCTACCAGCGGGCACGCCGCCCGGAATTTGCCGCCACCGCCGTGCAGGAAGCCGCTAATCGCGCCATCGCCGAACTGGCCGTGATCAACAAGAGTGAACTCATGGAAAGCGATGCCGCCGTTTACAGCGATGCGGCAATCCGCGTCGGCGCCTCGCGCTGGGCGGCCGAAGCGGGCTTGCCGGCGGTGGCGGCGAAAACGCCGGCCAAGGTCACGGTGGCGGTCAGTTCCGGACAACCCGGCGAAACCTGCGTGCATCTGGTCGATGCCAAACACGACGCGAAGAATCCGCTGTTTACGCGCTGTACCTACGGCATCGTCTGGCCGGCCTCGGTGGCGACCAGCCCGTCCGGCGAAACGCTGGCCCTGGCCGTGCAGCCGCTCGATACCTGGCGCGAGATGTGGGTTTTCCGCAAGGGCAACGCCGGCTGGGCCGTCGATATCGTGCCGCCGGCTCTCGACAACCCGAATCTCGGCTATGTCGAATTCGCCGGTTGGGTGCCGGGCAACGTGCAGATGCTGGCGGCGCGCGAAGCCAAGGTCGACGGCCGCTACAGGATCAGCTTCGAAACCCTGAAGCTGAGCAGCCTGGAAACCGAGAAACTGGCCGACAAGCCGGGCAACCTATCGACCTTCTACCGCTGGCAGGATCCGCGCTGGAAGGGCGGCACGGTGGCGGTGCGCTAATCGTGGACGGGGTTCCAAGGCATAATATGCAAAAACAATTGAACGGAGGCGGTGTGGGCAAAACTCTCAGGGTGCTGTGTGGGCTGGTCTGGCTTTTGGCCGGCTGCGAGCGGGTGGAAGAAGCGCCTTCGGCGGCCAGCAATGCGCCTGCCGCCTTGATGCAGCTGGCTTTCCCCGGCTGGAAGCCGGCCGGCCCGGAATCGGTTCGCGAGATCGCCTCGCCCGCGGTGCCGGGCAAGTCGCCGGAAATCGGTATCTACGCGCTGGCTCCCGGTCTGCTGCTCAAGCCGGTGGCGGATCGGGTAGTGCTGGTTGTGGTCGGCGTGCCGGCCGATGCCCAGGGAACTTCCCAGGTCGGTCACGCCTCGCAGGCCCAACTCGGCGCCTACTGGTTCGAGAAGCGCGGCGAGCGCTGGTTCAAGGTGGCGGAACAGCCGGAGTTCGCTCAGGAAGGCTTTTCCGGCAATCCCGGCGAACTGCGCCAGGTTGATCTGGGCGGCGGGAAAATCGCCCTGGCTGTCGAGAACGGCAGTTGCTGGCAGGGTTCCTGCGGTACCTGGCTGGGGCTCTATGCCGTTGGCGAACAGCAGCTCACCAAAATATTCGGCGACTTGCTGTCCTCGGATAGCGTGGGCGCCAAGGACGGCTGCAGCGAGTTGCTGAAACGGGGCGTCGGGCAGCAGCAACGGGTGGCGCTCGATGAGTATTCTTCCAACATCGGTTGCTACGAGATCGCCGGCCGGTGGAGCATCGCCCCTGCTGTCTCCGGTCCGGGGCAGTTGCTCATCGACTTTGACGGCCTGCAGAGCAGCGGTGAAATGGTGCCGGCCCTGCCGAGCAAAGCCGAAGGCGAGGGCAGCGAGGTGACGGAAGAATACCTGGTGACGGTGAGTAAAGTGCACCAACAGCAGGTTTACAACCACCAGAATGGTCGCTACGTGCTGGCTGGCGGTACGAATCCGAATCCTGGCCTGTGATTCGTTCCGGGCCGCGAATCGTTCCGGGCCGCGAATCGTTCCGGGCGGCTATGGTGAAGCGGGCTCGGCGGCTGACCAGGCAATCAGCTGCTCGAAGTCTTCGTCCGTGTCGTCAATGATCAGCGGGGCCGCGAAACCTTCGGCATCTGCAAGCCCCTTGCAGTAGGCCTGCGCCTCGGCCGGTGTTTTAAAGCTGGCCTCGACGGCTTGGGCCGTGCCTTCGATCTCGGGATCTTCCGAGCGGCGGCGATAGCTGACCACGCCGCCATTGGTCCCGAGCTCGTCAATGCGGTCGTATTCATCACCGATGGCGGCAATTCCATCCTCGTAGGCCAGCACCTCGGGTCTCGTCTGAAAGCTGCGCACGAGGATATTCTCGGGACGGTTGCCCTGCCGGAAGTCAATGATGTCGTACTGGGTCGGCAGAACGCAAAGGCGGATGCTCATCGGATCTCTCAAGTCGGGTGTTGTCTTTCCAGCTAACTGATTTGACGTATTTGATGAACCGCCAAAGTTCGTCGAAGGATCGTTCGGCTTGGGATTGTAGCTGTCCTTCCGGAAAACAGTTCGTCGAGGGCGAAGCCCTGTTATGGCAGCCGGAATTCCGGATGAGCAATGGTCAGGGTTTTGCCAACGGCACTGGCGTAAAACACGACCAGCTTTACCGGCTTGCCATTCAGGGCTCGACCATTGTGGTAAGTATTCACCACTTCGACCAGCGCATCGCCTGCCTTGAGGGTTTTTACCGAACCGTCGCGGCGCGTGATTTCCAGATCCCCTTCCAGGATGTAGGCAAAAGAGGGCACCGAATGTTCATGCCAGCCCGTTTCGCCATCGGTCGCTAATTCGACGATGAGAGCGGTGACTTCACCCTGACCCTCCGGGTACCTGATTTGCTGACCATCCCAGCTCGTGGTGGTCTTGAGTAACGGGCTTACCTTGATCGTGCTCGATGCATCCAGGGCTTGTGAAGGTCCCGATACCAGCAAAGGAAACAGGCAAATTGTCGAGATCAGGACGGATCGAAGAGAAATGAGCATGGCGTTCCTTTGGTGAGTGGATGGTCGAGTGTCTGGAGCCTTTTAGATCCAGCCCTTATTGATGAATTCCATGATCGGGTAAAGCCGATTCTCCAGAGCTCGGTTTTGCACGGCTGCGACGATGCGCCCAACACCCTCCGCATAGGGGGATTCGCCATAGACGCGCGTTTCCAGCTTCACACTGCACGCCCCGTCCGCAATCTGGATTCGATGGTAGGCATGGCGGGGCAGGTGTTCTTCCGGGATTTCAAGATCTGCTCGCTGCGTGTTCACATCGCGTATTGATAGAACGTCGCTGTCCTTCAGACCCAGCGCGTGAGCCATGCTTACGGCCGTTCCCGGGACCGAGGTTTTTTGTGCCTGATGCGATTCAACAAGTGTGATCTGGTGGCCACGAAACAGGTGGCCGCTTTGTTCCAGCATGCTCATGAATTTGAGCATGAGAATGTTGGTGTTCGGGCACAGAACAACGGGAAACGCATGCCTTGCCGGCCCAATTTTCGAGCCTGTGGCCAGTTCGATCAGCGGTGACTGCGTTGCTGCGCAATAAGCCGTCACGGCCTCGAGTTCCCTGCCCGAGCCGGCGTGGACGATGATTGATTGCCTAGGGGCGGCTTTCCCGTTTGCCCAGGGAATGAGCAGGGACTCGCGATCCACTTCCAGCGAACTCAGCAATTCTGTTGCCAGTTTGCCAGTTCCTACGACGATGACTTGTTTTTGCATGGTGTAATTTGCGCTGTTGTTTTCTGTATGCATCGCGGCATCGTGCCGCCAATCATATGGAATATCAAGTTTGTCCAGGTGCGTGATCGGGGGGCGGCGAGTGGGGAGATCGCCTTGTCGGAGTAATCAGTGCCGAACTATTTCCCCTGACCACCAAATGCCCGCATGAACAGCGCCACATTCGACCGCACACGTTCGGCATCCTCGCTCTCGTTCGGCTTGTCCAGGCCCAGCATCGCCCGAATATGCGCGCTACCAAGGAATAGCGCCAGGAACTGATCGGCGGCCTCGTCGGGAAAAGCGACGGAAAGACTGCCAACCGCATCGGCGTCTCGCAGATAGCCTGCAACCTGACGAACAAGTTTCTCCGGCCCCTCCCGGTAAAAAGCGCTGCAGGCCTCGACATGTTCACCGGCCGCCGCAAACATCATCCGAAACGAGCCTAGCGAGTCATCAGAGCGCATCAATTTCAGAAATGATGTGCCGATCACCGAGAGCGTCGCCTCGGGATTGTTCGAGTCCAGCGCACCAGGGGGCAATGAGGTCACGACCACATCGGTACAACTGCCGACTGCTGCCTCGAACAAAGCTTCCTTGGTCGGAAAGTAACTGTAGATCGTCACCTTGGAGACACCGGATAGCTTGGCGATTGCTTCGATGCTGGCCCGTGCAAAGCCGTGCTCGATGAATTGCCCCGCGGCAGCTTCTAAAACCCGCTTGACTCGCTCAGGGTCGCGCGGCCGGCCGCGCTTGGGAATGCCTGCTTCCATTGTTTACTTGACCGTTCAGTAAATATACGTAAATAATGTTTACTACTGCGTTCAGTATATCAAGTCTGCTACCCATGGAACACACAATCCAAAACGCCAAAACGCCATCTCTCCCTAGTCTCGCGCTCCTCTGGGTCGCGCTGGCCTTGGCTGGCTGTGCCGCCAATCCCGACGTACCGAAGCCGGGCACACAGTTCAGCCAAGCCTTTCGCCATGGTGGCGAGGTGCGGCCAGACGATTTTTCGGCCGATCTTCAATGGTGGCGCCAATTCGGTGACGAGCAACTGGTGCGCCTTGTGGAACGCACCGCCACGGCCAACCACGACATCCGGATTGCCGTAGAGCGGGCACGACAGGCGCGAGCCGGAACGGTGGCAACCGAGTCGCGGCTGTTTCCGAGCCTTGATCTGACAGCCTCCCGGTCCAATAGCCAAACCGGTCTGCCAACAGCAGTCAAACAGTCGATGCCTGACACCAAGGCAACGCGCGCCGGCGTGGAGGTCGCTTGGGAAATTGACGTATTCGGTGGCGCTCGGGCGGCCGCCAGCGCAGCAGAAAAAGATGCGGCAGCAGCCGAATTGGGGGTTTCCGGCGCCCAGTTGATCGCCGCAAGCGAAGTCGCGCGGCAGTACTTCATTTGGCACGGTGCCCGACAACGCCTGGCAGTTCTCGAATCCCTGCTGCAAACGCAACGCGACACCGAGCGCCTGACGCGCAGTCGCCATCGCGAAGGCATGGTCAGCGAGTTCGATGTCGCCCGAGCCGCTGGCGAGACCTTGAGCATGGCGGCTGCGCTGCCGCCATTGCGGACCTTAATGGTAATTACCGAGAGTCGTATTGCCGTGCTAACAGGCGCTGACGCCTCGCTGCCGGTCACGGAGCTTCATGCGGCTGCCGAGCAATTTGACTGGAGCGCACCAACGGCACCGTTTGTTGGGCAGCCAGCGGACTTGCTGAGACGCCGCCCGGATCTCATGGCGGCCGAACAACGCCTCTCGGCAGAGTCGTCGCGTCTGGCCGAGGCAAAGGCAAACCGTTTTCCCAAGATATTCCTGAGTGCCCTGTTCGGCACGCAGAAACTGACGCTCAACGATGCGCTGAGCCTCTCGGCATCGCGTTACTCCAATGTCGCGGCAGCTTTCGTACAGCCGATCTTCAACGCCGGGCGCATCCAGGCCGGGATCGACGTCCAGTCGGCGCGCGAACGCGAATTCCTGCTCTCCTATGAGCAGGCCATCCTCGGCGCCATTGAGGATGTCGAGAACAGCCTTGCCGCTTTGGCCGGCCAACGGCAACGCGTGGAATCGCTGACAGCGGCAGCGGCGGAACGAGAACGGGCGGTTGCGCATGCAAGTTCCTTATTCCGCGAGGGGCAGATTGACCTCCTGCAATTGCTCGACGTCCAGCGGGCCCAACTCGCCAGCGCATTGACGCTGGCCGAAAGCAAGGCGCAGCGGGCAATCGACTACGTTCAACTCTACAAGGCGCTGGGTGGTGGCTGGCAGGCAATGCCCGCTCCGGCCAATGCGCCCATCGCGGCAAATTCATCTTCGGGAGTCAAACCATGATCGGGGCATTCGAGCTGGCACGCGTCTCGTGCCGATTAACGTTGCGTGCGGCAATCATCCTCGCCTTTGCAACCGGGCTTTCCGCTTGCGGCGAAAAATCACCGCCCCAACTGAAGCCGCATCCCGTCCTGGTCGTCACGACGCATAAGGTTTCCGGCGGATATGAGCGGACCTTCACGGGCGTCGTGCGGGCGCGGTATGAGTCCGATCAGGGATTCCGGACGGGCGGCAAGGTTGCCGCCCGGCTGGTTGAGGTCGGGCAAAGTGTCGTCGCCGGGCAAGCCCTTGCCCGGCTTGACCCGGCCGATTACGAACTCGGCCTGCGCGCGGCAGAGGACCAATTGCAGGCAGCCCGGGCGGATGCGGAACAAGCCGCTTCGGATGAAGCGCGCTTTCGGCGCCTGCTTGTCGATCACTCGGTTTCCATTGCCGACCACGAGCGGCAAAAAGCCCGCTCAGACGCCGCTACCGCGCGCCAGGCGCAGGCCTCACGACAACTTGAGCTGGCCCGCAACCGGACGAAATACACGACTCTCGTTGCCGAGTTCGGCGGCGTGATTACTGCAGTGCGCTTCGAGGTCGGTCAGATCGTTGCCGAAGGCCAGCCGGTCGTAACTATCGCCAAGCCGTCAGAACTCGAGGTGCTTGCTGACCTGCCCGAAGAACTCGCCGGTAACGCCCGCGCCATCTCGGCCTCCGCAACATTATGGGATGCACCGGAGCTCACGCTTCCCCTCAAATTGAGAGAGCTGTCGCCTGCGGCATCGGCCCAGACCCGTACCTTCCGCGCCCGTTTCAGCATTCTGGACAAGTCGCCCGCCGCCCGTCAGGCCTTGCATCTCGGGGGAACAGCCACCCTGCATCTGGCAGCCAGGGATGGCGAGCTGGCCACTGTTCTGCCGGCCACCACCATCTGGCAGACCGACGGCAAGAGTATGGTCTGGCAGATAGAAAACGCCGGTAACAAAATCGTTGCCCAGCCGGTGGAGGTCATCCGCTATACGGACGAGGCCGTGTTGGTGCGGGGCATCCCGGATGGCACCAAGGTGGTCTCGGCGGGCGTTCAGAAGCTGACGCCTGGGCTTGAGGTGCTTCCTGTGGAGCGCACGACCAGCGGAGTGAACCTGAGCATGCCACCCGTCCAAGCCGCCAAGACACCGGGGAACGCGCCGTGAAGGAACTCAATCTCTCAAAATGGGCCGTCACGCACCAAGCGATGGTGCTCTTCATGATCCTGGCGATACTCGTCGCCGGCGTCTTCTCGTATACGCAACTCGGGCGTTCGGAGGATCCGAACTTCAATGTTCCGCTGCTGACGGCAGTTGTCGTGTGGCCGGGTGCGACGGCGCAGGAGGTCCAGGATCAGGTGATGAACCGCATGGAACGCAGACTGCGCGAGTTGAATGGCTTCGACTACGTGAAGACTTTCTCGCGCCAGGGCTATGGCGCCATCTCCCTGCGCATGAAGGGCGGCCTGCCCAGGCAGCAACTCACCGAAGCCTGGTATCAGGCGCGCAAGAAGATCGGCGACTCCCGGCAAGAATTTCCCGACGGCGTGCGCGGCCCCTACTTCAATGATGAGTTCAACGATGTCTACATGTCCCTCTATGCCGTGCAAGGCGATGGACTGTCGATGGCGGAGTTGCTCGAATACGCGGAGAAGATCAAGGTCGACCTGCAAAGCGTGCCGACCCTGAGCAAGGTCGACATCCTCGGCAAGCAAGCCGAAAAGGTCTACGTGGAGTTGTCCACCAAACGCCTTGCCGCCTTGGGCATGACGCCGCAGGCGGTGATGGATGCTCTGGTCCGGCAAAACCTGATGAGCCCATCCGGCTCGGTCGACACCCGTTCCGACCGTGTGCTGGCCCGGGTCGACGGCGCCCTGCACAATGCTCCGGATGTAGCGAAAGTCAGTATCGAGGCTGGCGGCCGGCTTGTCCGGCTGTCTGATATTGCGACCGTGCGCGCCGGTTACGAAGATCCCCCGAATTTTGTCATTCGGCACAACGGTCACCCGGTGCTGGTCCTCGCCACAACGATGACGCCGAACGCCAACATCCTGAAGGTGGGCAAGGCCGTTGACGAACGGATGGCGGAGATTCAGGCAGGCCTGCCGGCCGGGATTTCGGTTGAGAAATATGCCGATCAGCCGAAGGTGGTCGAGGAATCCGTGTGGGAGTTCGAGCGTTCGTTTCTGGAGGCACTCGCCATCGTGCTGGCCGTTTCCTTCTTGTCGCTAGGGCGGCAAGCGGGGATCGTCGTTGCCGCCTCGGTGCCGCTGGTGCTCGGCATCGTCCTCTTCGTCATGTATCTGGCCGGCTGGAATCTGGACCGGATTTCCCTCGGCTCATTGATCATTGCGCTTGGCCTGCTCGTCGACGATGCGATCATTGCCGTCGAAATGATGGTCCTCAAGCTTGAGCAGGGTTGGGATCGGTTCGAGGCCGCGACTTTCGCCTACACCTCGACGGCCTTTCCCATGCTGACCGGCACCATGGTCACGGTGGCCGGCTTCATGCCCGTGGGCTTCGCCAAATCGATCGCCGGCGAGTACGCCGGCGGGATCTTCTGGGTGGTCGGTGTGGCGCTGCTTGCCTCCTGGTTCGTCGCGGTCATCTTTACCCCTTATCTCGGGATCAAGCTGTTGCCCGCCAGCATGGCGAACGGTGCGCATGCCGACCCCTACGACAAGCCGATTTATCATCGTTTAAGCAAATGGGTGGATTGGTGCGTGACCCATCGCCGGAAAGTACTGATCGCCACCGGCACCCTGTTCCTGCTGGCCGGCGCCGGGATGAGCCTGGTGCAGCAGCAGTTCTTCCCCACCGCCTCGCGCCCGGAGCTGATGGTCGAACTGCGCATGCCGGAGGGCGCATCCTTCGAGGCAACGCAGGAACAGGTCAAGATATTCGAGAAAGTGTTGGCGCAGGATGCCGATGCTCAGCACTTCACGGTTTACACCGGCAGCGGCACGCCGCGCTTCTACCTGTCCATGGAGCCGGAATTGCCCAATCCCGGCTACGCCCAGTTTGTCATCATGACCTCCGGCATTGAGGCGCGGGAAGCCTTGCGCAGCCGCCTGCTCGACTATTTCGCCAAGGATGAGGCGCAGCCGCTGGTGCGCGGCCGGGTGTTGCGGCTGGAATTCGGCCCGCCGGTCGGTTTTCCGGTCCAGTTCCGCGTCATCGGCCCGGACCCGGACACCGTGCGCGGTATCGCCTATCGGGTGCGGGACATTGTGCGGGAAAGCCCCCTGGTGCGCGATACCCAGCTCAACTGGAACGAACGTGTCCGCACCCAGCGAATCCACATTGATCAGGACAAGGCCGGTCTGCTCGGCCTGTCGTCGGCCGATGTTTCGGCAACGCTGCAGACTGTCCTCTCCGGTGTGCCCGTCACGCAAATCCGCCGCGGCGAGGACTTGATTGATGTCGTGGTGCGTGCCGACGTCGGTGAGCGCAAGACCCTGGAGAGTCTGGGCGACATCAATTTATTCTCGCGCACCGGTGCAGTCGTTCCGCTGTCGCAGATTGCGCGCATCGAATCGACATTCGAGGAGCCCGTGCTGTGGCGCTGGAACCGCAACATGGCGATTACCGTGCGCAGCGACCTGGCGGATGGCGTCCAGGGCCCTTATGCCACCGAGAAGATCTGGCCGTCGTTGCAGCCGGTGCTCGATAGTCTGCCGAACGGCTACCGGATCGAGACGGGCGGCGCCATCGAGGAAGCCGACAAGTCGAATCTTGCGTTGCTGGCGATCTTCCCGGCGATGCTTCTGGTCATGCTGACTTTCCTGATGATGCAGCTACACAGCTTCTCACGGATGTTGATGGTCTTCATGACTGCGCCGCTGGGGTTGATCGGCGTGGTGCCGTCTTTGCTGGTCTTCAATGCGCCGTTTGGCTTCGTGGCGCTGCTCGGCGTCATCGCCCTGGGTGGCATGATCATGCGCAACTCCGTCATCCTCGTCGATCAGATCGAGCAGGACATTGCTTCCGGCACGCAAGCCTGGCAAGCCATCGTCGATGCCACGGTACGTCGCACCCGTCCGGTCGTTCTGACAGCTGCCGCGGCTGTCCTCGCCATGATCCCACTGACGCGTAGTGTCTTCTGGGGGCCGATGGCAATCGCGATCATGGGCGGGTTGATTGTGGCCACTGCGCTTACGCTCGGTTTCGTTCCCGCCCTCTATGCTGCCTGGTTCAAAGTGCAGAAGCGCTGAAAATCAGACATTTCCGCTTACTCGACTGTCACCGATTTCGCCAGATTCCGCGGCTTGTCCACATCCGTGCCCTTGACCAGCGCCACGTGATACGACAGCAGTTGCAGCGGGATGACGTGCAGGATGGGGGAGAGTTCGCCGTAGTGCTCGGGCAGGCGCAGCAGGTGGATGTCTTCGGCTTCGCGGATTTCCGAGTCGGCGTCGGCGAAGACGTAGAGTTCGCCGCCGCGCGCCTGGACTTCGCGCAGGTTGGATTTGAGCTTGTCGAGCAACTGGTCGTTCGGGGCCACCGAGATCACCGGCATGTTGGCATCCACCAAGGCCAGCGGCCCGTGCTTGAGTTCGCCGGCCGGGTAGGCTTCGGCGTGGATGTAGGAGATTTCCTTGAGTTTCAGCGCGCCTTCCATGGCGATCGGGTAGTGCCGGCCGCGGCCGAGGAAGAGGGCGTGGTGCTTGTCGGCGAAGCGCTTGGCCCAGGCCTGGATTTCCGGTTCGAGCTGGAGCACCTTGTTGACGGCGACCGGCAGGTGGCGCAACTGGTCGATGTAGGTGGCTTCCTGGTCGGCGCTCAGGCGGCCCTTGACCTTGGCCATGACCAGGGTCAGCACGAACAGCGCGGCGAGCTGGGTGGTGAAGGCCTTGGTCGAGGCGACGCCGATTTCCGGGCCGGCGCGGGTTATGAAGCGCAGCACGCATTCGCGGACGATGGCTGATTCCGGCACGTTGCAGATGGCCAGTGTCTTGTTCTGGCCGAGCGCCTTGGCGTGGCGCAACGCGGCCAGCGTGTCGGCGGTTTCGCCGGATTGCGAGATGGCGACGATGAGCTGGCGCGGGTTGGGCACCGAGGTGCGGTAACGGTATTCGCTGGCGATCTCGACGTTGCACGGCACGCCGGCGATGGCTTCGAGCCAGTAGCGGGCGGTGAAGCCGGAGTGGCTGCTGGTGCCGCAGGCGAGGATCAGGATGGAATCGACATCGGCCAGCAGGTCGGCCGCTGCGGCACCGAAAATGCCGGGCTGGATGCTCTTGCTGCCGCCGACGATTTCCAGCGTGTTGGCCAGCGCTTCCGGCTGCTCGAAGATTTCCTTCTGCATGTAGTGCTGGTAATTGCCGAGTTCGACGGCGGCAGCAGAAAGCTGCGAGACATGCACCGGCCGTTCGACAGGGGTGCCGTCGAGGCGGGTGATTTTGACGTTTTGCGCGGTCAGTTCAGCGATATCGCCGTTTTCCAGATAGACCATGTTGCGCGTGACCTGAAGCAGGGCCGAGGCGTCGGAGGCGGCGTAATTGCCGGTTTCCGACACGCCAAGCAGCAAGGGCGAACCTTCGCGGGCGACGATGACCTTGCCCGGCTGATTCTGGTCGATGACGGCGATAGCGAAGGCGCCGACCAGGCGGCGGCAGGCGATCTGCACGGCCTTGAACAGGTCGGGTTCGCCCTGCAGGCAGGCCTGGATCAGGTGGGCGATGCTTTCGGTGTCGGTGTCGGAAGTGAATTCGTAACCGAGGGCCGTCAGTTCGCGGCGCAGGGTTTCGTAATTTTCGATGATGCCGTTATGGACGACGGCAATCGAGCCGGAAACATGCGGATGGGCGTTCTTCTCGCAAGGCACGCCGTGCGTCGCCCAGCGCGTATGGGCGATGCCGGTGATGGCCGTGACGCCGGTGGCGGCCGCTTCGAGTTCGGCCACGCGACCGGTCGAGCGCACGCGCTGGATGGCGCCGTCGCCGATCACCGCCAGCCCGGCCGAGTCATAACCGCGATACTCAAGCTTCTTCAGGCCCTCGATGAGGACGGGAACGATGTTGTTGCCGGCAGCGGCTGCGACGATTCCACACATATTAGGAGTTAGCTCGTAGGAGTTAGGAGTTAGAGAGGTTAGGTTTTGCTAGCAGCTAATAACTAACAGCTAGATCCTGTAGTACGCCCGGTACCAGGCGACGAAGCGATCAACGCCTTCCTGGATCGGGGTGGATGGCGCGAAGCCAACCCATTCGTTGAGCAGCGCGGTATCGGCATAGGTCGCCTGGACATCGCCGTCCTGCATGGGCAGCAGGCGCTTTTCGGCCTTTTTGCCGATGGCCGATTCGATGGCGCCGATGAAGTCGAGCAACTGCACCGGGTCGTTGTTGCCGATGTTGAAGACGCGGTAGGGCGCGGTGCTCGTTGCCGGATCGGCCTCGTCGGGGACGTAGCCGGGATTCGGCTCGGCGACCCGATCCATGGTGCGGATGACGCCTTCGACGATGTCGTCGATATAGGTGAAATCGCGCTGCATGTTGCCGTGGTTGAAGACGTCGATCGGCCGGTCATTGAGGATGGCGCCGGCAAACAGGAAGGGCGACATGTCAGGCCGGCCCCACGGGCCATAGACCGTAAAGAAGCGCAGGCCGGTCGTCGGCAGGCCGTAGAGGTGGCTGTAGGTGTGTGCCATCAACTCGTTGGCCTTCTTGGTCGCGGCGTACAGGCTGACCGGGTGGTCGACGCTGTCGTGCTCGGAGAAGGGCATTTTCGTGTTGCCGCCGTAAACGCTGGAGCTCGAGGCATAGACCAGGTGTTGCACCTTGTTGTGGCGGCAGCCTTCGAGGATGTTCACGAAGCCGACCAGGTTGCTGTCCACGTAGGCGTGCGGATTCTTGATCGAGTAGCGCACACCGGCCTGGGCGGCGAGGTGGATGACGCGGTCGAATTTCTCCTCGGCGAACAGTTTCTCGATGCCGGGACGGTCGGCGATGTCGAGCTTGATGAAGCGGAAATTGGCCTGCGGCTGCAACTGCGCCAGGCGCGCTTCCTTGAGCGAGACTTCGTAGTAGTCGTTGAGGTTGTCGATGCCAACCACTTCGTCGCCACGCGCCAGCAGGCGCAGGGCGGTGGACATGCCGATAAATCCGGCGGCGCCGGTGACGAGAATTTTCACGGGGTCATTCCTGCGTGGGGAGTGGGGATTTTACCGCAGTGCAGCATGGTTGCCGCATATCGGGGCGAATATGTCGGGCCGAAATGCCTGCTTGATCCGGGGCGGACAACAGATGCCTGCCGGCGCCGGCCCGGCCTTTATAATTGCGGCTTCAAAAAGCCGCCCATTTATCCGCCGATGCGCATCCTGCTCGTGAAAACTTCCTCGCTCGGCGACGTCATCCACAATCTGCCCGTGCTCAACGATATCCGCCGGCATTTTCCCGAGGCCGTCATCGACTGGTGCGTCGAGGAGAGTTTCGCGGCCATTCCCCGTTTGCATCCGGCGGTCGACAAGATCATTCCGGTCGCCATCCGGCGCTGGCGCAGGAATCTTTTCCAGGCCAGGACCTGGCGGGAAATCGGCATTTGCCGTCAGGCCCTGCAGGGCGAACGCTATGCGGCGGTGATCGACACCCAGGGACTGCTGAAAAGTGCCTACCTCGCCAGCCGGGCGCATGGTCCGTGCGCCGGCTATGCCGCCGACTCGATCCGCGAGCCACTGGCCGCCGGGCTTTATGAGCGGCGCTTCAGTGTTTCCCGCGATTTGCATGCCGTCGTGCGCAACCGGCAACTGGTCGCCGCGGCACTCGGTTACGAGCTGGCCGGCCAGCCGGATTACGGGATTGCCGTGCCGCCGGCCGCCTTTGACTGGCTGCCGACCAAGCCCTATGTCGTGCTGCTCACGGCGACCAGTCGCGACGACAAGCTGTGGCCCGAGGAACACTGGCTGGCCCTTGGTCAGGCGCTGCACGCCCAAGGCTTGCGGGCTGTCCTGCCCGGCGGTACGCAGGTGGAGCGCGACCGGGCCGCCCGACTGGCGGCCGGCATTCCGGATGCCGTGGCGGCGCCGCCGCTGTTCATCCCCGATCTGGCCGCCGTGCTGGCCGGCGCCACGGCTGCCGTCGGGGTTGATACCGGCCTGACGCACCTCGCCGTCGCTCTCAAGGTGCCGAGCATCGCCCTGTACACCGCCACCGATCCCGGCCTGACCGGCGTGCTTGGTGCCGGCTTCTTCCGCAATCTGGGCGGCAAGGCGCAGATTCCCGAGGTTTCTGCCGTGCTTGCCGAATTGCAGGCGGCGCTCGCCTGATGGCGCGTTTCCTCTATTCCTTGTTGCTCTACCTGATCACGCCGCTGATCTGGCTGCGCCTGCTCTGGCGTGGCCGGCAGCAGCCGGAATATCGGCAGAATGTTGGCGAGCGTTACGGTTTCTATCGCCAGCCGGTGCCGGCCCGGCTGATCTGGGTGCATGCCGTGTCGGTCGGCGAAACGCGCGCCGCCCAGCCGCTGATCGAAGGCCTGCAGGCGCGCTGGCCGGAGCATCGCATCCTGCTTACCGGCATGACGCCGACCGGGCGCGAGGCCGGTTTGCAGGTCTACGGCGATAAAGTCATCCAGGCCTATCTGCCCTACGACTATCCGGGCGCGGTGGCCCGTTTTTTCGCGCATTTCTCGCCGGACTTCGGCGTGCTCATGGAAACCGAAATCTGGCCGAACCTGCTGGCTGCGGCCGAGCGCCGGCAGATCCCGGTCGTCCTGGCCAATGCCCGTCTGTCGGCGCGCTCGGCACGCGGCTACGGCAAGTTGCCGGCCCTGGTTCGGCCGGCCTTTGCTGCGCTGGCCGGCGTTGCCGCGCAGACGGAGGGCGACGCCCGGCGCCTGGCCGGGCTCGGTGCGGCGCGGCTCGAAGTCTGTGGCAATCTGAAATTCGACGTCCAGCCGCCGGCCGACAAGATCGCCCTGGGCGAAGGCTGGCGGGCGGCGCTGGCCGGGCGTCCGGTCTGGCTCGCCGCGAGCACTCGCGAAGGCGAGGAAATCCTGATTCTCGACGCCCTGGCGCAGATCGACATTCCCGACCTGCTGCTCGTGCTGGTGCCGCGCCATCCGCAGCGTTTTGACGAGGTTGCCGGGCTGCTGGAAAAGCAGGGGCTGCGCACCGTTCGGCGCAGCAATGGCTTGCCGCAGGTCGATACGCAGGTCTGGCTGGGCGACAGCATGGGCGAAATGGCGGCTTATTACGCGCTGGCCGATCTCGCCTTCATTGGCGGCAGCCTGTTGCCGCTCGGCGGGCAGAACCTCATCGAGGCGGCGGCTTGCGGCTGTCCTGTGCTGGTCGGGCCGCATACCTTCAATTTCCTGCAGGCCACCGAAGATGCCATCGCGGCGGGCGCGGCGCGCCGGGTTGAGGATCCAGCGGCGCTAGGCCGGGCGGTCGCCCGCTTGTTGCAGGAAAAGGAAGAACTGGCGGCGATGCGTCGGGCGGCCGGTCAATTTGCTGCTGCCCATCAGGGGGCCGCGCAGCGCATGCTCGATTTTATTGCCCGGTCGACGGCTCAAGCAGGGAATTGATCTGCACCACGTCGTCGTCGCCCAGTGCGCCGACGGCTGCCTTCAGGCGCAGTTGCGCCATCAGCGTATCGAGCGTTGCCTTGGCCAGGTCGCGCCGCGTGACATAGACCTGGTTCTCGGCATTGAGCACGTCGATGTTGATGCGCACGCCGACTTCATAACCCAGCTTGTTCGATTCGAGCGCCGATTGCGAGGAAATCAGTGCCGCCTGCAGGGCGCGGACCTGGGCCAGGCCGTTGGCAACGCCGAGGTAATACTGGCGGGCGGCCAGGGTGGCGTTGCGCTTGGCGCCTTCCAGACCGGATTCGGCGGCGCCGCGGTTGGCGGCTGCTTCTCGCTGGCGGGAAGCGGTCAGGCCACCGGAGAAGAGCGGGATGCTGAGTTGCAGGCCGATATTCTGGTAATCGGAATCATAGGAGCCGGCGCCAAAGCCGGCGACGTTGGCGTATGACTTCGAATGTCCGACGTTGCCGACCAGGTCCAGGGTCGGGTAATGCCCGGCCCGCTGTTTGTCGACTTCACGCGCCGCGATGTCGGCATTGGCCTGCTGGATCTGGACGGCCAGACTGTCCTTCTCGGCGGCGGCAACCCACTGCTTCATGTCGCTCGGTTGCGGCGGGGCCAGCGGCGCATCCTTGCGCACCGTGGCCAGCCCGCCGGCCGGCTGGCCGATGATCGCTTCGAGGGCGTGCTGCTTGATCTCGAGGTCGCTTTCGGCGGCAATTTCCTGGGCCTGCGCCAGATCGTAGCGGGCCTGGGCTTCATGGGTGTCGGTGATGGTGGCCGTGCCGACTTCGAAATTCTTCTTGGCCGATTCGAGTTGCTGGCCGATGGCAGTCTTGTTGGCGCGCACCGCGGCCAAGCTCTCGATGGCGTAATTGACATCGAAGTAGGCCTGGGCAACGCGCAGGATCAAGTCCTGGCGGGCTTGTGCAAAGTTTGCCTCGGCCTGCGCCACCTGGATTTCCGACTGTTTGTAACCGACCCAGTTCTGCCAGCGGAAGAGCGGCTGGGAAAGGGCCAATTGGTAGCCGTTCGAGTTGTAATTCTGCTTTTGCAGTGTCGGGCCGTCGTGGCGCGATACTTCATTTTTGTTTGATACCGTATTGCCCGACAGCGACAGGCTGGGAAATAGCCCGGCCCGCGCCTGCGGCATCTTCTCGCGACCGGCGTCGAGTACCGAACGTGCGGTGGCAAAGGTCGGGTCGTTGTCCTGGGCCTGACGATAAACCTGCAGCAGATCGGCGGCGAACAGCGGTGAAGCGAGCAGCGGAGAAACGATCAGCCAGGCAAGTTTTTTCATGCTTTCCTCAATAACGGCGCAGGCTCGGATCGACTTCACCGGCCCAGGCGTTGATGCCGCCGGCCAGATTGTGAAGCGAGCTGAAGCCTTTGCGTTCCAGAAACATTGCAACCTGCATGCTGCGTCCACCGTGGTGACAGATCACGACGATTTCCCGGTCCGCCGGCAGTTCGTCGCAGCGGGTCGGGACAATGTGCATCGGGATGTGTTGCGAGTCCGGCAGATGGCAAAGCTCGTATTCCCAGCCTTCGCGCACGTCGAGCAGCAGCGGCTGTGGCCGGCTGGTATCGGCCAGCCAGTCGGCGAGTTGGCGGGGAAGTATTTGTTCCATCAGAAGGAGAAACCGTCCTTGGCCGTGGTGCCGTCGAGGGCTGGAATCACGGTTTCGAACAGGTTGATGGTGTTGTAGATGCCGTCAGCCGTGCAGGTGATCAACTGGGCTTCCATGACCGGCGCTTCGCCGACGATGACCGCCAGACGGCCGCCGATGCGCAATTGTTTGAGCAGGTCCTCGGGCAGCACGGGTACGGAACCGGAAACGACAATGGCGTCGTAGGGGCCGCGGGCCGCCCAACCGTTGGCGCCATCACCGAGTTCGACGGTGACATTGGTAACGCCTGCCTGCTCAAGATTATGCTTGGCGATATTGACCAGGGACGGACGGCTCTCGATCGTGACCACGTGGTCGGCGCGGGCCGCCAGCAGGGCGGCCATGTAGCCGCTGCCAGTGCCGATTTCGAGCACCTTGTCGGTTTTCTTGAGGCTCAGTTCCTGCAGCAGCCTGGCTTCAACGCGCGGCGCCAGCATGACCTGACCGTTGCCGAGCGGAATTTCCATGTCGGCGAAAGCCAGGTTGCGATACGCCGGCGGCACGAAGTCTTCGCGCTTGACGACGAAAAGCAGGTCGAGAACCTGCGGATCCAGCACCTCCCAGGGGCGGATCTGCTGTTCGATCATGTTGAAACGGGCTTGCTCGATATTCATGTGGGGTCTCCGCAGGCGTAATATTAGCACAAGCTAATATATTGATTCCGAGAAAGCAAAATTATACCTGAGTCTCCGCGTCCAGCCTGCGCAGCCCCTGGCGCAGCAGGTCGAGGTGGATCTGCAGATAGCGCTGCGGATCGCCGTCGCCGCACTGGCAGCAGGCCAGCGAAAAGCGCCAGATGAGCAGCATGAGGATCGGGGCGATGATGACATCGATGGTGGTTTCGACGTCCATGCGGCGAAATTCGCCGCTGGCCATGCCGCGTTCCAGTGCCGAACCGACCAGGGCGCGGCCGCGCCGGATGACGTTTTCGTAGTAATACTGGGCGATTTCCGGGAAGTTGCGGGCTTCGGCCACCATCAGCTTGGGGATGCCGGCGAAACCGGTCTGGCCGATCTTGCCCCACCAGTTGGCCAGCAGTTTTTCCAGCAGTTCGAAGCTGCCGCCGGTGTGGCGGGCGGCAATTTCCTCGTTTTCCCGCATGACGGGCACGATGCCTTCCTGAATCACCGCCTTGAACAGCGCTTCCTTGCTGTCGAAATAGAGATACAGCGTGCCCTTGGAGACACCGGCCCGGGCCGCGACATCCTCGAGACGGGTGGCCGCGAAGCCCTTTTCGACGAACAGGCCGAGCGCGGCCGCAGTCAGTTCGGCGGGGCGGGCTTCCTTGCGGCGTTTACGGACAGGTGTGGTGGGCATGGCTAAGTTAATGACTGATTGGTCATTAACTTACCACTGCCCTTTGCGCCGGGTCAACGACCTTCCTTGATCAGGCGGCCGGCCGTCGGCTGGATCGGCCGGGCGTTGTTCTTGTAGAGCCGGCTGAAAATGTTGATCTGGTCGGCGGAGACCGGGGCCTGCTGCTTCATGACCAGCCACAGCACGCCTTCGGAACACGGCGGGGTGGTCAGCGAGCCCATGTAGGTGTAATAGCTGCGGCCGGCCGGCAGCAGCGTTGCCGGGTCGATGACCAGGTCGGGCGGCGAAACCTCGGTGTTCTTTTCGAGCGGCAGGTTGTTCCACAGCGTCTGGATGAAGGGGTTTTCGTTACCGCGTTCGAGCAGCACGGCGACGACGGCGAGCTGGCCTTCATCGGATTTGTGTACCAGATGCACCACCATGTCGAAGCGCTGGCCATTGACCTTTTCTTCCGAGGGGCGATGGAAGTGGAATTGCACCAGTTCGTAGGTCTTGCCGGTCAGCGTGATCGAGCTGTCGGCCACGGCGACCTGCACGGTGTGCCCGTTATCGACGATACGGAAGGTTGACGGGCGGTAGTTGAACTTGATCGGCTCGACATCGACCTTGATGCCGTCCTTGATGTCGATCGGCGACTGGCGCAGGCCGGTGGCGCACACCTGGTTTTTCGGATCGAGTTTGGCCCAGTTGTCGGGGGCGCCGGCACCTTCGTAATCCCAGTGAATATGGGCGTGCTGCACGGCGGCTTCGCTGTGCGTCAGTTCCAGCATGTAGCCTTCGGATTTGGCCGGCTTGCGGGCCTTGGCCGGCGCCGGTGCATGGGCTGGCGCGGGGGCGTGAGCCGGTGCGGTGTGCACGATGACGGCCGTCGGTTTTGGCGTGTTGACGATCGGGGCAACCGGGGCAACCGGGGGTTTGGCCGGCGGGGCTTCCCTGACGGGCGCCGGTTCCTTGTTGCCTTCCATGGCCGCCTTGAGGTTCGGACGGATCGACGGAATGGCGGCATGCTCCGGAGCGTGCCCGCTGTCGGCCGTTTTGGCCGGCTTGGCCTGGGCATCCGGCTTGGCGAGCTCCTTCTTGAGCAGCGCCTCGTTGGCTAGTTTGAGCTGATCAGCGGCCTCATTGGCCTTTTGCGCCACCTCGACAGCGCTTTCCTTGGGCGGACGGCAGACTTCGCGCAGCACCTTGTCGTCGAGCGTGCCACTGCGCACCGGCAGGTCGGGGCCCTTGATGTCTTCCTCGCGGATGACGTCGCTGTCGTTCTTCTTGAAAATGCGCTTGATCGTGCTGGCATTGCGCGAATTGCAGTCATAGCGCGTGATGGCTTCGATGAAGCGATAGCCGGCGCCGGTCTTGCCGTCGATCAGTTCCTTCTCGAGGATGACCCGGGCCTGGGCCTGAACCTTGCCGTTGTCATCGCGCTTGATGCTGGTGCGGTCGAGTTCGATTTTCTTGCCGGGTTCGGAGGAAATGGTCTGCCAGGTGGGCGCGGCCATGGCCGCCCAGGGCAGGCTGAGCAGCAAGGCGGCAATGGTGAGAAGACGCATCTGAAACCCCTTTGATCTTTTTCGTTTGAATTCTGGCGCTTGGTAACGTTATTTCGACCAGATTCGAGAAATCTTGAGCCCAGAATGCCGTTCCTTGCATTTTGCCTGTGTTTCCAGTAACTTGCGACCCACTCGTTAGGGGTGCCCGGCAAGCTCAGGGCTGAGAAAAACCCTTCGAACCTGACCGGGTCATGCCGTCGTAGGGAAACGAATTCCGCGCTTGCGGAACCTGATCGCTCCTTGCCCGTCTTACCCCGTTGCACCCACGCAAGGAAGAACAATGAACGCCACCGAACAGTTTCTCGCCGCCAACGCCCACGTTGACGCGGCCGCCGTCCAGCCGCTGCCCAATTCCCGCAAGGTTTATATCGAAGGCAGCCGCCCCGACATCCGCGTGCCGATGCGCGAAATCATGCAGGACGACACGCCGACCGCCTTCGGTGGCGAAAAGAACCCGCCGATCTACGTGTACGACTGTTCCGGCCCGTACTCCGACCCGGCCGCCAGGATCGACATCCGCTCCGGCCTGCCCGCCCTGCGCGCCGCCTGGATCGCCGAACGCGGCGATGTCGAGGAACTGCCCGGCCTGAGCTCCGAATTCGGCCAGAAGCGGGCCGACGACAAATCCCTCGATGAACTGCGCTTCCCCGGCTTGCACCGTAAACCCTTGCGAGCCAAGGCCGGCAAGAACGTCAGCCAGATGCACTACGCCCGCCAGGGCATCATCACGCCGGAGATGGAATACGTCGCCATCCGCGAAAACAACAACCGCCGCGCCTACATGGAAAGCCTGAAGAATACGGGCCCGATGGGCGAGAAGATGGCCAAGTTGCTTGGCCGCCAGCACCCGGGCCAGAACTTCGGCGCCTCGATCCCGGAAGAAATCACCCCGGAATTCGTGCGCAGCGAAATCGCTCGCGGCCGCGCCATCATCCCGAACAACATCAACCACCCTGAAAGCGAGCCGATGATCATCGGCCGCAATTTCCTCACCAAGATCAACGCCAACATCGGCAACTCGGCCCTTGGCTCGTCCATTCAGGAAGAAGTCGAGAAAATGACCTGGTCGATCCGCTGGGGCGGCGACACCGTGATGGACCTGTCCACCGGCAAGAACATCCACGAAACGCGCGAATGGATCATCCGTAACAGCCCGGTCGCCATTGGCACCGTGCCGATCTATCAGGCGCTGGAAAAGGTCAACGGCAAGGCCGAAGACCTGACCTGGGAAATCTTCCGCGACACGCTGATCGAACAGGCCGAACAGGGCGTCGACTACTTCACCATCCACGCCGGCGTGCTGCTGCGCTACGTGCCGCTCACCGCCAACCGGATGACCGGCATCGTCAGCCGTGGCGGCTCGATCATGGCCAAGTGGTGTCTGGCGCACCACAAGGAAAGCTTCCTCTACACGCACTTCGAGGAAATCTGCGAAATCATGAAGGCCTACGACGTCGCGTTTTCCCTCGGCGACGGCCTGCGTCCCGGCTCGATCTACGACGCCAACGACGAAGCCCAACTCGGCGAACTCAAGACCCTCGGCGAACTGACCCAGATCGCCTGGAAGCACGACGTGCAAGTCATGATCGAAGGCCCCGGCCATGTGCCCATGCACATGATCAAGGAGAACATGGACCTGCAACTCGAATACTGCGACGAAGCCCCGTTCTACACCCTTGGCCCACTGACCACCGACATCGCGCCGGGCTACGACCACATCACCAGCGGCATCGGCGCCGCCATGATCGGCTGGTACGGCACGGCCATGCTCTGCTACGTCACGCCCAAGGAACACCTCGGCCTGCCGGACAAGGACGACGTCAAGGTCGGCATCATCACCTACAAGCTTGCCGCCCACGCCGCCGACCTCGCCAAGGGCCACCCCGGCGCGCAGATCCGCGACAACGCGCTGTCCAAGGCACGTTTCGAGTTTCGCTGGGACGACCAGTTCAACCTCGGCCTCGATCCGGACAAGGCGCGCGAATTCCACGACGAAACGTTGCCCAAGGAATCAGCCAAGGTCGCCCATTTCTGCTCGATGTGCGGCCCGCACTTCTGCTCGATGAAGATTACGCAGGAAGTCCGCGAATTCGCGGCGCAGCAAGGCTTGGATGAAGCAGCGGCGTTGGAGAAGGGGATGGAAGTGAAGTCGGTGGAGTTCGTGAAGGCTGGTGCTGAGGTCTATAGCAAGGTCTGAGTCTTGCCGAATGGCTGGTTGCAAGGAAAGGCGGCTGAATCAGCCGCCTTTTTGATTTTCAGCCTTACCCAGCAATATTGAAAATTGTTGGGTAGAAATCCAGCCAATGCAGAGTTCCACTGCCAGAGTATTGCCTTTACGATGCTGACCAATACAGGTGTTAAGGAATTGAGATGGCAAAGGGTGAAAGCTGGAGCGACGAAGAGGTTGCCGCAACGGTTGCCGATTACATGAGAATGCTGACGCTGGAGCTTTCCGGGCAGCAATACAACAAGACAGCTCACCGGCGTGCGTTATTGCAGTTGTTGGATGGACGTAGTGATGCTGCGATTGAGCTCAAGCATCAAAACATCAGTGCAGTCTTGCGCGACCTCGGATGCAATTGGATCTCGGGCTACAAGCCAAGAGGAAACTATCAGCATACGCTTGCCGTGTTTGTTGAAAACTGGATGGGCATCCATCCAGAATTTGATGTGGTGTCTCTGGCCGCGGCGGAACAGCCGGCCGTTGTCCCCAGTGTGCTTGATTTTCTTGGCATGATTGTCGAAGCGCCAAAGCCTGCGCTTTCCGTTGAAGAGGCGAGAAAGCCTTATGTCGTGCCAATTAGAGCCGCTGCGAAGCGTGATTATGTGGCACGTGAGGCCAGGAATGCCGCTCTCGGTAAAGCAGGCGAGTTACTTGCACTGGGGTACGAAGAATTTCGTCTCTATTCTGCAGGGAAAAAGCATCTGGCCGCGCGCATTGAGCATGTTTCGGCAACTCAAGGGGATGGTCTGGGCTACGACATCTTGTCGTTTGACGTTACCGGTAAAGAGCGTTTTGTCGAGGTCAAGACGACAGCATTTGCCAAAGAAACGCCTTTCTTTGCTTCCAACAACGAAGTGGCTTTTGCCCGCGAAATGTCGGAACAGTTTCACTTATACCGATTGTTCGATTTCAGGAAGTCTCCAAAGCTGTTTTCTCTGCAGGGCGACATTGAGAAGTACTGTAAGTTGGATCCCGTTAGTTATCGGTGCCAATTTCAATAGTGAAAGTCTGAAGTTCCCAGCCTCGGTTAATGGGGGCAGGCTCGAATTTTTGCCGGGCCAGAGCCAAATAACGCCGAAAACATACACGCAGTACAGCCGATTGTCCGCTTCTGGCCGACTTGAATCCGCAACTGAAAATAGTCACTCGCGGCTATGACAACTCCCCGAAAAGCAGAATGGCAGGAGCGTAGAACCGGTCGCAACCAAAGTTCCTGGGCAGCCTCGCGATACATTTCGCCGTCTGGACCAAGGGCCTCGGACTACTCCCTGTTGTTCAGGCTCCAGATATCCTGCGCCTGATAGGCCAGTTCCGGAAACAGGCGGTCGTGCTCCTGCATCAGTCGGAACAGCGCGACCGAAATTTCCTTGGGGAATCCCTTCCGGGTTCCACCCCGACTGTCGTTGAACAGCCCGTTGATGAAGCCGGGAAAAATGTGGGAACCCCACATCGCTGCCAGCTTTTCCCCGATATGCGGCAAGCGCTCATTGACGATCGGGAAATTCTCGTTCCCGGCCAACGCCGTTGCTATCGCGAAGCGTGGCGCTGCGGATTTTTCGGCGAAAGATTGTTCATGGACGGTGTGCAATTCCTGCAACGCAGCAAGCATGTCTTCCGGAAAGCCGAAGCACGAAATGCCGCCTGTTTCATTCAACCAGACCTTGAAATAGGCATCGATTCCCGGCTGTCCCCACAGCGCACGAAGCTTCGTCCCGATATGAGGAAAGCGCTGATTGATTATCTGGAACCGTGCATCGTCATCCAACATTGGGTTTCTCCCCAACTTGCGGCTTGTTTGCTGCAATCATTGCTTTGAGTGCCAACTTTGGGCGCAGTTCATTGCACGCCGCCTGATACAAGCGCTCACCTGATGTCAGCAGGTCTTACTAGTGAGTTGTGTTCTTCTTTGCCGAATTTACGTTCATTTACAGCTCCCTAACCTGTCTTAACGGTGTCTCGGAGGAGTATTCGTCCGGTCGTCGGGCATCGCCCGAAGCTTGAAGTCAAAGGACTGGACTTGAATTTTCCAAAATTGAGTTTGAAGCGTTTTCTGGTGGCGGCTGCGGTTTCGCTGGCCATTCCAATGGTCGTGGTGGCGGGGCCCAAGTTGATGCGTGATGCCGCAAGCGAATGCGCCGGGCCGGAGCGGCATGGCATGCCTGGCGGCGAGCTGCCGCCGCCTTATTTGCCCGCCCTGAATCTGGATGAAGCCCAGCGTGACAAGGTTTTTGCGATCCTGCACGAGCAGGCGCCGACGCAGCGTGAACGGCTCAAGCGTCTGAACCGGGCGCAAGCGGATTTGCGCCGGCTGACGGCCGGGCCGGATTACGACGAGACCAAGGCCCGGGCGCTGGCCGAGCAGATTGGCCGGGCGATGTCCGAGGTCGCCTTGCTGCGGGCCCGCACCGACCGCCTGATTTTTGATTTGCTGAGCCCGGAACAGCGCCAGCGGCAGGCTGAACTCGGCCCGGAGGGTGCGCGCGGCATTCCGGGTGCGGCCCCGCGTGGTCCGGGAAGCGACGGGCCGGCCCGGCCGCCGCGTTAGGAGTCCGGCAGCGGAAATCCCACGATTCCCCCTTGGCCCGTCGGCGAGTTGCGGCGGGCCTTTTTTGCCTGTCGGGCTTTACATCTTGTCGATGGCGCTACCATCCAATCAGCCGCAAAATAGACGAATGCCCACCGGATATCCCATGAAACCCGTCATCGCCCGTGCCCTGAGCCTGTCGGCCCTTCTCCTGCTCAATGGCTGTTCCTTGCTGCCCATGGTCGGCCCGGATTACCGGCTGCCAAGCTTCTCGCTGCCGGCCCTGTGGTCGACGCCGGTGGTGCCGGCTGCCTTGCCGGCCAGCGAACTGGCCGGCTGGTGGCGGCAACTCGATGATCCGCTGCTCAATCGCCTGGTCGACGAGGCGCTGACCGGCAGTATTGACCTGAAACTGGCGCAAGCCCGTCTGCAGCAGGCGCGGGCCAGTCGCGAGCAGGCGGTCAGCGGCCTGTTTCCCACGCTGACCGCTTCGGCCGGCGCCAGTCGTAACAAGAACGCCTCGGCGATCAGCGCCCTGCCGGCGCGTACCCTTTACGACGCCGGCTTCGATGCGAGCTGGGAAATCGACCTGTTCGGCGGCACGCGGCGCGGCATCGAGGCGGCGAGTGCCGAGCTGGAAGCCAGTGCAGCCAGCCTGAACAATATCCGCGTCTCGCTGCTCGCCGAAGTGGCGCAGAACTACGTCGAATTGCGCGCTTACCAGCACCGGTTGGCGATTGCCCGCGACAATCTGGCCAGCCAGAGCGAGACCGTGCAGATCACCGAATGGCGCAACCAGGCCGGCCTGGCGGCGAGCAGCGATGTCGAGCAGGCGCGGACCAGCCGCGCACAGACGCGGGCCAGCATTCCCGATCTCGAAATCGGTCAGGCGGCAGCGGAAAACCGGCTGGCCGTGCTGCTTGGCAAAAATCCCGGGGCGCTGCACGGCGAACTGGCCGAGATGAAAGCTTTTCCGCCCGTGCCGGCCAGCGTCGGGGCAGGCATCCCGGCCGACGTGCTGCGCCAGCGCCCGGATCTGATCGTCGCCGAACGTACCTTGGCCGCCGAAACGGCGCGGCTTGGGCAAAAACAGGCGCAGCGCTTCCCCAGCCTGAATCTGGGTGGCTCCTTTGGCTGGCAGGCCTACAGCTTCGGCGCGCTGGGCGGCAGCGATACGCTGATGCGGGCGATCAGCGGCACGCTGGCGGCGACGCTGTTCGACGGCGGCCGCTTGCGCAGCGCGGTCAATATCCAGAGCGCCGTGCAGGAACAGGCGCTGCTCTCCTATCAGGGCAGCGTGCTCGGCGCACTAGAGGAAGTCGAGAACGCGCTGACCGCCTATGCGGCCAGTCGCGAACGGCTTGAGGCGCGGCAGGCGGCGGCCGAAGCGGCGCGCAATGCAGCGGCGCTGACGCGCAATCTCTACCAGTCTGGCCTCGCCGACTTCCAGAAAGTGCTGGAAACCGAACGCACCCGGCTCAGTGCCGAAGACAGTCTGGCGGCGGCACAGGCCAGCCGGCTGACCAGTCTGATCACCTTGTACAAGGCGCTCGGCGGCGGCTGGCAACAAGCCGCGCCGGCCACGGAAAACGGAAAATCATGAATAACACCGCAGACAAGTCAGACGATGCCCTGCTCGGCATCATCAATGCAGCCCCCAAGGGGATTTTTCAGGGCGGCAAACGGCGCTGGTTGCTGATCGGCGGCGGTGTCGCGTTGCTGATCGTGCTGTGGGCGGTATTTTCGTCCGGCGGCAAGGGGGCCGGCGGCCAGTACGTCAGCGAGGAAGCGGTGCTCGGCAATCTGGTGGTCAGCGTTTCGGCCAGCGGCACGCTGCAGCCGACCAAGTCGATCGACGTCGGCAGCGAGCAGTCGGGCACGCTGGCCAGCGTGCTGGCGCAGGAAAACGACTACGTCAAGAAGGGCCAGTTGCTGGCCCAGCTCGATACCCGCAAGCTCACTGATACCGTGGCCAAGTCGCAGGCCGCGCTGGCCGCCGCCAATGCCGCCGTGGCGCTGGCTCAGGCGACGGTGGCCGAAACCAAGGCGTCGCTGGCCCGCATGCAAAAGGTGGCGGAAATCTCCGGCGGCAAGGTGCCGGCCAAGACCGAACTGGAAACCGCCGAAGCCGCCGTGCTGCGCGCCGTTGCCAACGAGGCCAGCGCCCGCGCCTCGGTGACGCAGGCGCAGGCCGTGCTGAAAACCGACGAAACCAATCTCGGCAAGGGCACCATCCGGGCGCCGGTCGATGGCGTCGTGCTGACGCGCAAGGTCGAACCGGGCCAGACCGTGGTCGCCGCGATGACCATCCCGGTGCTGTTCACGCTGGCCGAGGATCTGTCGCGCATGGAACTGCAGGTCAAGGTCGACGAGGCCGATGTCGCCAACGTCAAGCTCGGCCAGCCCGCCAGTTTCACCGTTTCGGCCTGGCCGGGGCGCAAGTTTCCGGCGACCATCCAACGCGTCGGCCTGGGCTCGACGACGACCGACAATGTCGTCACCTACAAGACTGTGCTCGAAGTGGCCAACACCGATCTCGCCTTGCGCCCGGGCATGACGGCGACCGCGGCGATCATCACGGCCAGTCGCGAAAACGTGCTGCTCGTGCCGAATGCCGCCCTGCGCTTCACGCCGCCAGCGGCCGGCGAGGCGAAGGCCGAGGGCAGCTTTGTCTCGAGCCTGATGCCGCGTCCGCCGGCCAGCCCGAAAAAGCAGAACGGCAAGCTTGAAGGCGGCGCCCAGCAGGTCTGGGTGCAGACGGAAAGCGGGCCGCAGGCCGTGCCGGTCAAAACCGGCGTCAGCAACGGCCGCCTGACAGAGATCACCGGCGGCGAATTGAAAGCCGGCATGGCCGTGATCACCGACTACACGGAAGCGAAGAAGTGAGTCAGGCCAGTGCTTCGCCGCTCATCGAACTGCGCGGCATTATCAAGACCTACGGTGAAGGGCAGACGGCCTTTCAGGCGCTGGGCGGCATTGACCTGGCCATTGACGCCGGCGAATTCGTCGCCGTCATGGGGCCGAGTGGTTCGGGCAAATCGACGGCGATGAACATCCTCGGCTGTCTCGATACGCCAAGCGCCGGCCAATACCTGTTTCGCGGCATTCACGTCGAACAGCTCGAACGCAACCAGCGGGCGCTGCTACGCCGGCATAGCCTGGGTTTCGTCTTCCAGGGTTTCAACCTGCTGGCCCGCACCTCGGCGCAGGAGAATGTCGAATTGCCGCTGCTCTATCGCGGCGAGGGAACCGCCGCCCGCCATCTCGCCTCGCGCGCCGCGCTCGCCCGGGTCGGGCTCGACGGCTGGGAAACGCACACCCCGGCCGAACTTTCCGGCGGCCAGCAACAGCGCGTCGCCATCGCCCGCGCCATCGTCACCAATCCGCTGGTCCTGCTCGCCGACGAGCCGACCGGCAATCTCGACAGCAAGCGCAGCCACGAAATCATGGAACTGCTGGCGGCCCTCAATCGCGAGCAGGGCATCACCGTCATCATGGTCACCCACGAGCCCGACATGGCGGCCTACGCCCGGCGCATCGTCCATTTCGTCGATGGTCTGGTATCGGAAGACGAACGCCGGCCGGAGCGCGCCGCATGATCCTCAATGCCCTGCTCCTTGCCCTGCGCGAAATTCGCCGCAATCTCATGCGCTCCTTCCTCACCGTGCTCGGCATCGTCATCGGTGTCGCCGCCGTGATCACCATGGTGACGCTGGGCAACGGTGCAACCAAAATGGTCTCCGACCAGATTTCCAGCCTCGGCAGCAACCTGCTCATGATGCGCCCGGGCCAGCGCCTCGGGCCGGGCCGCGACAGCGCCGGCGCGCCGGCTTTCAAGCAGGCCGATGTCGAAGCCATCGAACAGCAGATCAACGGCCTGCAGGTGGTGGCGCCGGTGGTCGGGCGTTCGGTGACGCTGGTCGTCGACATGCGCAACTGGTCGTCGACGGTCAATGGCACGACCAACGCCTATTTCATCGCCGGCAACTGGAAATTCGCCGCCGGCCGGACTTTTGCCGACGATGAGGAAAAGGCCGGCAAGGCCGTCTGCGTCATCGGCAACACCGTGCGCAAGGAATTGTTCGGCAGCCAGAACCCGCTCGGCAACGAAGTGCGCGTCAAGACCTTCACCTGTCAGGTGATCGGCGTGCTGGCCAGCAAGGGGCAGGGCGCCTTCGGCATGGATCAGGACGATATCGTGATCATGCCGATCAAGACCGTGCAGCGCCGGCTGACCGGCACGCTGGACATTGCCAGCCTGATGATCTCGCTGAAAAACGGCGCCAACACGCAGACCGTGATGGCGCAGATCCGCAGCCTGATGCGCGAACGGCGCAAGCTGGCCGAAAACGAGGACGACAATTTCAACGTCATGGACACCCGGCAGATCGCCGAGACGCTGTCCGGCACCATTCGCACCATGACCGGCCTGCTTGGCGCCGTCGCCGCCGTCAGCCTGCTGGTTGGCGGTATCGGCATCATGAACATCATGCTCGTCTCGGTCACCGAACGAACCCGCGAAATCGGCATCCGCCTGGCCATCGGCGCGCTCGAAAACGAGGTGTTGCTGCAGTTCCTCATTGAGGCCGTGGCGCTCTCCGCCTTCGGCGGCCTGGTCGGCGTCGCCCTGGCCTTTGTTGCCTGCCTCGGCATCTCGGCCCTGATGAGCATGCCCTTCCTGTTCAACCCGGCGATCAACCTGACCGCCTTCGGCTTCTCGGCGGCGATCGGCGTGATTTTCGGCTACATGCCGGCTCGCCGGGCGGCGCAGCTTGATCCGATTGAGGCCTTACGGCATGAGTAGGGTTGGGGCGGCTTGGTGCCGGTAAGCCGCCGTTGACCTTGGCGGGCATACTTCGGTAGTCGGTCATTCATCGTCGCCATGGTCCGATGGCCGCAGTGTCGCAGTGAACTGCCACAGACACCATGCTTATGGCTACCTGTCAAAAACGTTGCGTGGGAGCGATCAGCGTGTGCTGCGCCATCAGCTCAGCCACCCAGTCGATGAACACCCGCAGCTTCGCGCTGACGTGTCGGTTCGGCGGGTAAACTACATATATCGGCATTGAATCAACTGTCCAATCATCGAATAGCGGTACCAGTTCGCCGCGTGCCACGTGAGCCTCTGCCATATATTGCGGCAGCCAAAGTATGCCCATCCCTGCAAGTCCGGCTGCGAGATAGGCGTTGCCGTCGTCGACTGCGACCACATAGCGGCCGTGCACAGTCGTGCTCTCGCCTGCGCGCCGCATGGCAAACGGAGCAACTTTGCCGCTGCGTGCACGAAAAAACCCCACGATGCGGTGCCGCGTCTCTCCCAGCTCGCGCGGATGCGACGGCGTGCCGGCGCACTCCAGATAGCCGGGCGAGGCATAAACGCCGAACCTGAGTTCGCCCACGCGACGCGCCATCAACGACGAGTCAGTGAGTTCTCCGCCGCGTAGAACGCAATCCACGTTGTCGCCGATCAGATCGACCATCCGGTCGCTCACCCCCATATCGATCTGAATTTCGGGATAGTGCGCATGGAACACTGGCAATGCCGGCATCAGAATAAAGCGTGCGAGCGGACTGGCTACATCCACACGCAGGCGTCCCTTGGGTGCTGCCAGCGCATTGGACAAGCCGGCATCGGCATCCTCGAGGTCCGCTAACAGGCTCACTACGCGTTCGTAATAGGCGGTGCCGTCGGCGGTGACCCTGACCTGGCGCGTCGTGCGATTCAGAAGTTTGACGCGCAGCCGTGCCTCCAACTGTTGCACCAACTGCGTCACGGTAGTTCTGCTCATGTGGAGCGTCTGGGCGGCCTTGGTAAAGCTGCCGGCTTCTACCACGCGCACAAACGCTTGCAGGGCATCAAAACGGTCCATTTCTGCTCCTGACGCATCGAGGATTGTTTGTATTTTCCAAACAGTGATTGTACGTCTTGCTTGTTTATCACTCAGGACGTGAACTCCTAGAATCACTCCATCGCGGCATGCCCCCAAGCACCGGTGCAGAGGCGATGAAGTGAAAAGCGACCGGATGCGGTGTTTGCGCAGTATCGGGGCTGATCAGTCCAAAACCAGATCAATCAATGAATCGAATGAGGTGACCAATGTCTGTACGTGATGTTGTATTTCCCGCTGGACGCCAGGCACTGTACGAAAAGAACCGCTACTCGCCGGCGATCCGCGCCAACGGTCTCCTGTTTGTTTCGGGGCAGGTCGGTAGTCGGCCCGATGGTTCGCCAGAGCCCGATTTGGAGGTGCAGGTGAGGCTCGCATTCGACAATCTGAACGCGATTCTGTTGGCTGCCGATTGCACTTTTCAAGACGTGATCGACGTGACGGTATTCATTGTTGATCCCGCCTCGCAGCTAGATTCAATCTGGAAAGTGCTCTCGGATTACTGGGGCGATGCACCGTACCCGACCCTGACAGGCATCGGAGTGACGTGGCTCTCTGGCTTCCAGTTCGAGATCAAGGTGATCGCGAAACTTCCCTCCAGCAGAAATTGAAACGTAACCCCGACCGGCGGCTTGTGCCGGAAGCGCCCCTCCGCCTAAGCAATAGCAGGCCACTCTGCGACAATACGGCATGCCCAAAGACGCGATTCCGCCCAATCCACCGCCCCTAGACTGCCGCCCCGCCTGTGGCGCCTGTTGCATCGCACCGTCGATTTCCTCGCTCGACAAGCCGGCCGGCGAGCCTTGCCGGCATCTGGATGATGCGCTGCGTTGCCGGATTTTCGGTCAGCCGGAGCGGCCGGCCTGTTGCGGCGGTCTGCAGCCGTCGGTGGAAATGTGCGGTGAAACGCGCCAGCAGGCCTTGCGCTGGCTGAGCGATCTGGAAGCGCTTACGCGCCCGGGATAGTAGAATGCGGCCTCCCAACATTGGCTGTACCCCATGGATGCGACTCTTCTTTTCAAAGCCCTGATTCTCGGCATCGTCGAAGGGCTGACTGAATTCCTGCCGATTTCCTCGACCGGGCACCTGATCCTGGCCGGCGAGCTGCTCGATTTCAACGACGAGCGCGGTAAGTTGTTCTTAATCGTCATCCAGTCCGCCGCCATTCTTGCTGTGGTCTGGGAATATCGCGAACGCCTGCTTGAGAAATTCAATTCTGCATTTGGCGCTTCAAAGAAGTACGCAAATCTTGAGATTTGGAAAGAACGCGGTTGGATTTGCGTAAAAGAAATGCTAGAAGACCAGAGTATTCGTTTCTTCGTTAATCTGGCTATAGCCTTCATGCCGCTCGCCGTCCTCGGCCTGCTCTTCAAGAAGGCCATCGAAGCGCATCTGTTCAAGGCGGTGCCGGTGGCGCTGGCCTTCATCGTCGGGGCTTTCGTCATTCTCTGGGCGGAGCGGCGGACCCATACCGTCCGCGTCGAAACCGTTGATGAAATGACGCCGCTCGATGCGCTGAAACTCGGCATCGCCCAGGCGTTCGCGCTGATTCCCGGTACTTCGCGTTCCGGCGCGACGATTATCGGCGGCCTGCTGTTCGGCCTGTCGCGCAAGGCGGCCACGGAGTTTTCCTTCTTCCTGGCCATCCCGACCTTGTTCGCGGCGACGGTTTACCAGTTGTACAAGGAGCGCGCCCTGCTCAATGCCGACGACCTCGGCATGTGGGCGGTCGGTTTTGTCGCCTCCTTCATTTCCGCCTTCCTCTGCGTGCGCTGGTTGTTGCGCTACATCTCCAGCCA
Source organism: Azonexus sp. (assembly GCA_049294655.1). GTDB lineage: Bacteria > Pseudomonadota > Gammaproteobacteria > Burkholderiales > Rhodocyclaceae > Azonexus. Next base: position 81,738 of record JBAQDI010000055.1, on the reverse strand, counting down.
CGACTTCACACCTTTCGCCTGGTATCGCATCGTCTTTGGCATTGTCGTCTTGCTGACGGCGCAGTTCGGCTGGGTGCAATGGACCGCGGGCTGATCCTTTACCTGCACGGCTTCTGTTCCTCTCCGGCCTCGTGGAAGTCGCGCCTGCTCGGTGAGGAAATGGCGCGGCGCGGGCTGGGCGATCATTTCGCCTGTCCGCCGCTGTCGCCGGTACCCGATGAGGCGATGGCCGCCGTTTCGGCGCTGATCGAAGCCGCCAGCGGGCCGGTGACGCTGGTCGGTTCGTCGCTGGGCGGCCATTACGCCAATTTTCTGGCGGAAAAGTACGGCCTCAAGGCGGTGCTGATCAACCCGGCGGTGGTCGATGCGCTCGATCTCGGCCTGTTCCTCGGTGAACATGCCAATTTCCACACGGCAGAGCGCTTCGTTTTCAGTGAAAGCCATGCGGCACAACTGAAAGCCCAGGTCAGCCCGCCAACGCCGGCACGCTGCTGGCTGTTGCTCGAAGAGGGCGACGAGGTGCTCGATTACCGTCAGGCACAGGCTTTTTATGCCGGTTGCCGGGCGACGGTTCTGCCCGGCGGCGACCACAGTTTCACGAAGTTTCCCGATTTTGTGCCGCAAATCATTGAATACGCTGGGTTATAATCCGCCGATGAATGTATTGTTCGAAGAAGATGGCGGCTTCAAGGCCGGCAATGTGATGGCCGACAACGACAGCTCGTTGCAGGTCGAGTTGCCGACAGGCAAGCGCAGCAAGATCAAGGCGGCAACGGTATTGCTGCGTTTCGAGAAGCCCTCGGCGGCAGCCTTGCTTGAGCAGGCTGCGCCGCTGGCCGAAGAGGTCGAACCGGAATTCCTCTGGGAGTGCGTGAGCGATGGCGAATTTTCGTTTCTTGATTTTGCCCGTGATTACTACGGCCACGAGCCCAGCCCGGTCGAAGCGACGGCGGTGCTGCTTGCCGTGCACGCCGCGCCCGTCTATTTCCACCGCAAAGGCAAGGGCCGCTTCAAAAAGGCGCCCGCCGACATTCTCGCAGCTGCTCTGGCCAGTCTTGAAAAAAAGCGTCAGCAAGCGCTCACGGTTGAAAGCTGGATCGCCGAACTGAAGGAATTCCGCTTGCCGCCGGTCATCGGCGCCATGATGGACGCGCTGCTCTACGCGCCGGACCGCAACAAGCCGGAAACCAAGGCCTTCGAGACGGCCTGCAGCGAACTCGGTCTTTCGGCGGCGCAGATGCTGTTCAAGTGCGGCGCCATCAAGTCGCCGTATTTCTTCCATTACCGGCGTTTCCTGCACGAGCAGTTCCCCAAGGGCACGAATTTCCCGGCGCTCGACGCACCGCAATTGCCGACCGATCTGCCGCGCGCCGATGTGCGCGCCTTCTCGATCGACGACGCCAACACCACCGAGATCGACGATGCGCTGTCGGTCGTCAAGCTGCCCGGCATCGGCTCGCGCATCGGCATCCATATCGCGGCGCCCGGTCTGGCCATCGAACACGGCTCGCCGCTCGACGGCATCGCCCGCGCCCGCCTGTCCACGGTGTACATGCCGGGCAACAAGATCACCATGCTGCCCGACGCCGTGGTCCAGAACTATACGCTGGCCGGCGGCGTCGATTGCCCGGCGGTGTCGCTCTACCTGACGGTCAACGAGTCGCTGGAAATCCTCAGCCACGAATCGCGGCTGGAAATGGTGCATATCGCCGCCAACCTGCGCCATCACGAAATCGAGCCCTGGTTCAACGCCGAAACGATCAACGGTCCGCTGCCCGAGCAGCCGTTCAAGGACGAACTGGTCCATCTCTGGCACTTCGCCAACGCCTGCGAAGGACGCCGTGGCAAGCCCTCGGCGATGCAGGGCATCAACGATTACAACTTCGATATCGGCGGCGATCTGGCCGATCCGGATGCGTGTACCGTCGGCATTTCCGAGCGCAAACGCGGTAGTCCGCTCGACAAGCTGGTCGCCGAACTGATGATCGTCGCCAATTCGACCTGGGGCGGCCTGCTTGCCGAGAAGAACGTGGCTTGCCTGTATCGCGGGCAGACGCAGGGCAAGGTGCGCATGACGACGACGCCGATGCCGCACGAAGGCCTCGGCGTGCCGCAATATGCCTGGATGACCTCGCCGCTGCGCCGCTACTGCGACATGGTCAATCAGTGGCAACTGATCGCCTGCCTGAAGGGCGAAACGCCGGCCTTCGCGCAGAAATCGGCCGAACTGTTCGGCGCCATGCGCGATTTCGAAATCACCTACGCCGCCTACGCCGACTTCCAGCGCCTGATGGAGCGTTACTGGTGCCTGCGCTGGCTGCAACAGAACAACATCACGGAAATCGACGCCACCGTGCGCCGCGAACAAAGCGTCAAGCTCGACCACCTGCCGCTCATGCTGCGCGTGCCGTCGCTGCCCGGCGAACTGCCGCCTGGGACGCGGGTGCGCCTGACGGTGGAAAGCATCGACCTGCTGGCACCGGAGGTCAGCTGTCGTTTCCTGAGTTTGATTGCCGAAGGAGAATCGGAGTTGGTGGCGGAGGACGAAGGCTTGTGAAAAAAAGTAGAAAACAGAAGCCGGTTGAGGCTTCCTCGAAAGTGGTGAGGCCACGCAAGACGTTGGTTGCGACCATTTTCTCTACTATTTCCACGATCTCCTTGGCGGCATGGATTTCCGTTGCTTTACACAGCTTCCTTTTGTGGGGAATTGGTTTCGGCTTTCCTGATCCCAATTCGATGCGCGAAAAGGCGCTCGACATCATTCTGGTCAATGCCAAATCGGCGAAAAAGCCGCATGAGGCGCAGGCGCTGGCCCAGGCCAATCTCGACGGCGGCGGCAATACCGACGAGAACCGACGCGCCAAAACGCCTTTGCCGCCGACCGCGGAACAGGTTGAAGGCACCGATATCCAGCAGATGCAGCGCCGGGTCCGGGAACTCGAAGCCGCCCAGCAAAAGATGCTGGCCCAGGCGCGCAGCCTGCGCAGTATCGCGGCCGGCCAGACGGCCAGCGAGCAGCCGGCGCCGACCCCGACGATCAGCGGTCTCGACCTCGCCGAATCGGCCCGGGCCATGGCCCGCCTCGAGGGCGAAATCAGCAAGTCGGTCGATGAATACAACAAGCGGCCACGCAAGAAGAATATTGGGGCGCGCGCCGAGGAATACCGTTTCGCGCAGTACATCGAGGACTGGCGCCAGAAGATCGAGCGCATCGGCACGCTGAACTATCCGGATGCCGCCCGCGGCAAGCTCTATGGCGCGCTGGTGCTGACCGTGACCATCACGGCCGATGGCCACGTCCAGCGCATCGAGATCAACCGCTCTTCCGGCCACAAGATGCTCGATGACGCGGCCCGCCGCATTGTCCAGATGGCTTCGCCGTATGCTGCCTTCCCGCCGGATATCCGCCGTGATACCGACGTGCTGGAAATCACCCGCACCTGGTATTTCACCCAGGGCGACCAGCTTTCCGCCAAATGAGCGATCTCTACTGCGTCTTCGGCAACCCGATCGGCCACTCGAAGTCGCCGGCCATTCACGCGGCTTTTGCCGCGGCGACCGGCGAAGATCTGGTCTATGAGGCGCGTCTGGCGCCGCTCGATGGTTTCGCCAGAAGCGTCGCCGATTTCGTGGCGGCCGGCGGAAAGGGGGCGAATGTCACCGTGCCCTTCAAGGAAGAAGCCTTCCGCCTGTGCACTCGCCTCTCCGAACGGGCTGCCCGGGCCGGCGCGGTGAATACGCTGGCCTTCAACGAAGGCGAAATTTTCGGTGACAACACCGATGGCGCTGGCCTGGTCCGCGACATCACGCATAACCTCGGTTTTTCCCTGGCCGGCAAGCGCATCCTGCTGCTCGGCGCGGGTGGTGCGGCGCGCGGTGTCATCGCGCCGCTGCTCGGCGAAAAGCCGGCGGCGCTGCGTATCGTCAATCGCAGTGCCGAAAAGGCGCAGGTGCTGGCCGATGCTTTTGCCGATCTGCCCCTCGCCTCGGGGGATGCCATCGCCGCTGGCAGTTTTGGCGAGACGGCCGGGCAGAGTTTCGATGTGTTGATCAACGCCACTTCGGCCAGCCTGTCCGGCGCGGCCTTGCCCCTGCCGGCCGGGCTTTTTGCCGCCGGCAGCCTGGCTTACGACATGATGTACGGCAAGGGTGAAACGCCCTTCCTGCAACAGGCCCGGGAGCAGGGCGCGGCGCAGCTGGCCGACGGCCTGGGCATGCTGGCCGAGCAGGCCGCCGAAGCCTTCTTTGTCTGGCGCGGCGTGCGCCCCGAAACCGCCGGACTGCTCGTCGAGTTGCGCCGGGCGCTGAGCGCGTGAGAACGCTGGGGCGCTGGCTCAAGCGCGGCTTGCTGGTGGTGCTCGGTCTGCTCGTGTTGTGGCAGCTCTGGCTGTTCTGCTGGGTGCTATTCTGGGGCTGGGTCAATCCGGGCACGACGCGTTTCATGGAAATCCGTCTGGGCGAACTGCAGCAGAAAAACCCCGAGGCCCGGCTCAAGCAGCAATGGGTGCCTTATGGGCAGATTTCAAAACACCTCAAACGCGCCATCATCGCTGCCGAAGATGCCAAATTCGTCGATCACGAAGGCTTCGACTGGGATGGCATCCAGAAAGCCATGGAAAAGAACCAGAAAAAGGGCCGTTTCGTGGCCGGCGGTTCGACGATCAGCCAGCAACTGGCCAAGAACCTGTTCCTGACGCCCAACAAGTCCTATTTCCGCAAGGCCGAGGAAGCCATCATCACGCTGATGCTCGAAAACCTGTGGAGCAAGGAGCGGATTTTCGAGGTCTACCTCAACGTCATCGAGTGGGGTAACGGGGTGTTCGGCGCCGAGGCGGCGGCCCGTCACTATTACGGGACTTCCGCCGCCCAGCTCGGGCCGGAACAGGCCGCCCGGCTGGCCGGCATGGTGCCCAATCCGCGCTATTACGACAGGAATCGCAGTGCGCCCGGACTGGGGCGCAAGACCGGGATCATCCTCGGTCGCATGGGGTCGGCCGAAATTCCTTGACGGTCAGTTTGCCGGCCCCTTTGCGGTGCTAAAATTCGCGCTTTTGCAGCGCAGCATTGGGTCGCCATGAACGACGAAATTGCCCTGAATGAAGTTGATGAACTGAAGGACCAGCTGGCCGAGGTGCAGAACCTTCTGGGCAAGCACAAGCTCGTCGAAGACATGGTGCGCCGCCAGGAAATGCCCCGTCACGAACTCGTCGAAGGCATGGTGCAGAAGCAGCATATCGCCGAATTGCACGCGCTGTTCGGGCGTCTGCCGACAGTTTCCGTCGCCCTGATCCTGTCCGCCCTGACCGAGGAAGATCGCCTGATCGCCTGGAAGGAAGTCAGCGACGAGCATCAGGACGACATTCTCGAGCTGCTGTCCGACGAGGTGCGCGAGGCGCTGGTCGATGATGGTCACCGGCCGAGCCGCAAGATCATGGTCAATGCCTTCAGCCTGCAGGGCGGTCGTCTGAAGCAGATCACCGTCGAGCGTTCGACCGATTTCGCCAGCATCAAGCCGATCTGGGTCGACCTCGTGGCCCCGACGCCGCGCGTTCGCGAGTGGGTTGGCCAGCAGTTCGGTCTCGAATTGCCCGATCCGGCCAGCCTGACCGACCTTGAGGCGAGCGCCCGGTTCTACATCGAGGACAACGGCGAACTCCACCTGCACTCCGACTTCCTGCTCGACATGGCCGACGAGTCGCGCAACGTCGCGGTGGCCTTCATTCTGCACGACGACATCCTGTTCTCGGTGCGTTCCGAGGAACTGCCGGTGTTCCGCCTGCAGCGCCACCGGGCGCGCACCCGGCCGGGTTACGTGACCGATGCCAAGGACGTGCTGCTCGATCTCTACGCGGCCGATGCGGAGTATTCAGCCGATGCGCTGGAGGACGTTTACGCCTCGCTTGAAGCGGTAGCCAAACACGTGTTGTCGACGCACCTGCCCGACGAGGAAGCCGGTTCGATCCTGGCCGAAATCGCCCGTCAGGAAGACTTGAACGGGCGCATCCGGCGCAATGTGCTGGATACCCGGCGTGCCGTCTCCTTCCTGATGCGCGGCAAGCTGCTCGAAGCCGCCCAGCAGGAAGATGCGCGGCAGATCATGCGCGACATCGAGTCGCTCGACGGTCACACTTCTTTCCTGTTCGGCAAGATCAACTTCCTGATGGATGCCGTGGTCGGCTTCATCAACATCAACCAGAATCAGCGCGTGTCGAAGCTGACCAAGCTGTCCATCGTTTTCATGCCGATCAACATCGTCGCCGGGATCGGCGGCATGTCGGAATTCTCGATGATGACCTCGGACTTTCCCTGGCCGCTGGCTTATGCCGCCTTTACCGTCGGCATGGCCATCGTTGGCTGGCTGACCTATCTGGCGCTACGCCAGGGTGAGCATCGCGAGTCGCGGCGCAAGCTGCAGGAAGCCGGTCGCTTTACGGGGCGTCCGGCGTCAGGAGCTTGAGACCGACGATGCCGGCGACGATCAGCGCAATGCTGATCAGGCGCGCCACTTCGCGCGATTCCTCGAACAGGTAGATGCCGAGGATGGCGGTGCCGACGGCACCGATGCCGGTCCATACCGCGTAGGCCGTACCCAGCGGCAGGACTTTCAATGACCAGGCGAGCAGGGCGACGCTGGCCGCCATGGCGAGCAGCGTCGCGAGTGACGGCCACAGGCGGCTGAAACCCTCGGTGTATTTGAGCCCGACCGCCCAGCCGATCTCGCAGAGACCGGCGATAAACAGTACGATCCAGGCGAAGCCGGTACTCACTTACTTTTTCAGGCTCGAGAAATAGGCATCCGCTGCAGCCACCGTGCCGGCGATGTCGGCATCCGTATGGGCCGCCGAGACGAAACCGGCTTCAAAGGCCGAGGGCGCGAAATAGTGACCGGCGTCGAGCATGGCGTGGAAGAAGCGGTTGAAGGCTTCCTTGTTGCATTGCAGTACGGCGTCGTAGGTGGCCGGGCACTGCTCGGCGAAATACAGGCCGAACATGCCACCGATGTTCTGGGCGGCGAAGGCAACGCCATGCTTTTGCGCGGCGCCGACCAGGCCGTCGCACAGGGCCTTGGTCTGGGCCGTCAGCTTCTCGTAGAAACCCGGGGCCTGGATCAGCTTCAGGGTGGCCAGGCCGGCTGCCGTGGCGATCGGGTTGCCGGACAGCGTGCCAGCTTGATAGACCGGGCCGAGCGGGGCGATCTTTTCCATGATTTCGCGCTTGCCGCCGAAGGCACCGAGCGGCATGCCGCCACCGACCACCTTGCCGAAGGTGGACAGATCCGGCGTGATGCCGAACAGGCCCTGGGCGCTTTTCAGGCCGACGCGGAAGCCGGTCATTACTTCGTCGAAAATGAGCACGGCGCCGTATTGCGTGGTCAGCTCGCGCATCGCCTTCAAGAATTCTGCGGTCGGCGCGATCAGGTTCATGTTGCCGACCACCGGCTCGACGATGACCGTGGCGATCTGGTTGCCATGTGTCCGGAAGGCTTCGGCCAGCGCCTGCGGGTCGTTGTAGGGCAGGACCAGGGTCGTCGCGACGGTACCGGCCGGCACGCCGCCGGACGACGGATTGCCGAAGGTCAGGGCGCCCGAGCCGGCCTTGACCAGCAGGCTGTCGGAATGGCCGTGATAGCAGCCTTCGAATTTGACCAGGATGTCGCGCCCGGTATAGCCGCGGGCCAGGCGGATGGCGCTCATCGTTGCCTCGGTGCCCGAGGAAACCAGGCGGACCATTTCCATGGACGGGACCAGTTCGCAGAGCAGGTCGGCGATTTCGACTTCCTTCTCGGTCGGCGCACCGAAGGACAGGCCGTCGACGACGGCGGCCTGCACGGCGGCGATCACTTCGGGATGCGCGTGGCCAAGGATCATCGGCCCCCAGGAACCGACATAGTCGGTGTACCACTTGCCGTCGGCGTCCTGCACTTGCGAGCCGGCGCCCTTCTGGAAGAACAGCGGCGTGCCGCCGACCGAGCGGAAGGCGCGCACCGGCGAATTGACGCCGCCGGGAATGTGGCGCTGGGCGCGTTCGAACAGTTGCTGGTTGCGTGAACTCATGGTCTGGCTTCCTCGAATAGGTGTTGATAGGCGGTAGCGCGGGCCGCGATGTCGGGCGCGCTGAACAGGTCGGTGATGACGGCGAGCAGGTCGGCGCCGGCGGTAATCAGGGGCGCGGCATTGTCCAGCGTGATGCCGCCGATGGCGCAGCAGGTGACCGGCAGTTCGGCCCTGGCGCGGCTAAATAGTTCGAGTCCGGCGCGCGCCGCCTGCGGTTTGGTCGGTGAGGGGTAGGCGGCGCCAAAGGCGATGTAATCGGCACCGGCCTGCAGCGCCCGCTGGCCGGCGACGAAGTCGGCGTAGCACGAGGCGCCGAGGATTTTGTCCGGGCCGAGGATGGCGCGGGCGGCGATCAGGTTGCCGTCGGCGCTGCCGAGGTGGGCGCCGTCGGCGTGCACCAGGGCGGCCAGCGCTAGGTCATCGTTGATCAGCAGACGGGCATTGAAGCGCCGGGTCAGATCGCGCAAAGCATGGGCGCGGCGGACGCGTTCCGGCATCGGGCTGGTCTTGTCGCGATATTGCAGGAGGCGGCAACCGCCGGCCAGGGCGGCCTCGACTTCGGCCAGCAGACGGTGGCCGTCGGGCTGTTCCAGGGTGATGGCGTAGAGGCCGCGCAGCTTATTGCCCATTGGCCTCGGTCTTTTCAGCGTCTTCCTCGTTGCCGCGCGCCCAGAAGAAGCGGTCGGGAATGAACTGGCCCATGCCGCCGCGAAAGCCGTTTTTCAGGGTTTGCCAGGTGTAGTCCTGGGCATCGCGCACGGCATCCTCGACACTGGCGCCGCCGGCAATGCAGCCGGCAATCGCCGAGGCCAGCGTGCAGCCCGAGCCATGGTAGCTGCCCGGCAGGCGCTCCCATTCGTCGCGGCGGATGACGCCATCCGGACCGTACAGCGTGTTGACCACCTGCGGTGTGTTTTCATGGGTGCCGGTGATCAGCACATATTGGACGCCCATCTCGATCAGGCGCCGGGCGCAGACGTCGATCGAGGGTTCGCCTTCATCGTCGTCGCTTTCCGCCAGGCGCCGGGCTTCCGGCGCATTCGGGGTGAGCAGCGTGGTCTGCGGCAGGAGCAGTTCGCGCATCGCCGAAATGATTTCCTCGCCGGAAAATTCGTCGCCGCGGCCGGAGGCCAGCACCGGGTCGAAAACCAGCGGGATTTCCGGGTAGTCGGAAAGAATTTCGGCCACCGTCACGACATTCTCGACGCTGCCCAGTACGCCGATCTTGAAGGCGACCACCGGCATGTCCTCGAGTACGGTGCGCGCCTGCTGTTCGAGCAATTCGGCGCTGACCGGGTGCACGCTCAGGACGCCGGTCGTGTCCTGCACGGTCAGGGCGGTCAGAGCGGTCAGTGGGTGACAGCCGAGACTGGCCAGGGTCAGCAGGTCGGCCTGGATGCCGGCGCCGGATGACGGGTCGCTGGCGGCAAAGACAAGGACCTGCGGCGGACTGGGCGAAACGGGGGGGGACGAAGTCATGAAAGCTCGCACCCTTGGCGAATGCGAAGGGTATTGGGTAAGATGGCCGGGATTTTATCTGAATCCGGTGCCGTTCGCCCTTGCCATCGTGGTGTTGCAACAGTGTTTTCAGGATGATGGCGAATTAGCACTTCCGTAGTATGATGCAGCGATAGCGAAAGACCCGATAAGGGGCCAGGGGGCGGGAATTGGCTGATTTATCCAGATTGCGTGGCGTCAGGGTCATGGTCATTGACGACAGCAACACGATACGGCGCAGTGCCGAGATTTTTCTCGTGCAGGCAGGGTGTCAGGTTGTCCTGGCCGAAGACGGTTTTGATGCGTTGGCAAAAATTGCCGACCATCAGCCGAACGTCATTTTTTGCGACATCATGATGCCTCGTCTGGATGGTTATCAGACCTGCTCGCTGATCAAGAAAAATGCCCGTTTCAAGTCTACGCCGGTGATCATGTTGTCCTCCAAGGACGGCCTGTTCGACAGGGCGCGTGGCCGCATGGTCGGTTCCGACCAGTATCTGACCAAGCCATTTACCAAAGACAGCCTGCTGCAAACGGTCGCCACCTTTGCCCTGCCGGCCGAAACAGAAACCAAACAACAGTAGTCCAGGGAGTAAAGATGCCCGTCAAGAACATCCTAGTTGTCGACGATTCCCCCACCGAACGCTTTTTTGTCGTCGATCTGCTGACCAAGGCCGGATATCTGGTGAGTACCGCCGAAAACGGCGAAGAAGGCATTGCCAAGGCCAAGGCTGAAAAGCCCGACCTGATCCTGATGGATGTCGTGATGCCGGGTCTGAACGGTTATCAGGCCACCCGGACACTGACCCGCGATGAAGCGACCAAGGGGATTCCGGTCATCGTCTGTACCTCGAAGGGGCAGGAAACCGACAAGATCTGGGGCCTGCGCCAGGGCGCCGTCGATTACCTCGTCAAGCCGCTCAATCCGGAAGAGTTGCTGCAGCGCGTTGCCGCGCTTCCCTGAATCGTATGGCCAGAAAAACCAGTCTTCGCGATTTTCAGGAGTACTTGGCCGGGCGGTTGAAGACGGCGGCGCAGGGCAAGGGGGGCGCTTCCTGGCTGGGTATCCTGGCCGGCGAAGAATCCTGGCTGGTCGATCTGTCGGATAGCGGCGAGATTGTCCAGGCGCCCCAGATGGCCGGCGTGCCACTGGTTCGCCCATGGTTTGCCGGGATCGCCAATATCCGCGGCAATCTGCATGCGGTCACCGATTTTTCGCTGTTCCTCGGTGGTCAGCCGACCCCGCAAAATGCCAGTACGCGACTGCTGCTGGTCGGCGTCAAGCATGGTTCGAATGCTGCCCTGCTCGTCTCGCGCATGCTCGGTCTGAAAAATCCGGAAGATTTCACCCCGGCCCTGGCCCCGGCTGGCAAGAATGCGCCCGCCTGGGCGACAGTGTGTTACACCGACCGCCAGGGCAAGCTCTGGCACAAGCTTTCGGTGCGTGATTTACTCGTCGATCAAGATTTCATGAATATCGGGGTTTGATTCAGGGGCCTTACCCTGAACCCCTAGCGGAGGAATTCCATGGCTCTCAGCTTTAAGCTCCCCAAATTCGGCGCCGGTGCCAAAAAATTGGCAGATGCGCCAATGACGGTTTTGTCCGGTCTGGCCTCGGGGGACGTGGCCTCAGGGAAATCTCTGCTGCCCGAATCCTTCCTGCGCAAGCCGGTCATCGAACAGATGAAGGTGCTCGGCGGAATTTTCTTCGCCCTGTTCCTGCTCATCGCCGGCCTGGTCTTTCATGACAATCGCGAATCGACGCACGGCACGGCCTATATCTCGGCGGCCGGCGAAATGCGCATGCTGTCGCAACGCCTCGCCAAGGCATCGTCCCTGGCGCTGCAGGGCAATCCGGTGGCGTTCGCCCAACTGAAGGAGTCGCGCGAGACTTTCGCCCGGCTGCTCGAGCAGCTTACCTCGGGTGGCGAGATCAACGGGGTCAGTGTTCCGGCCTCGCCGGGCAGTGTCAGTGAGCCGCTGGCCGCACTGGCCGAGCGTTGGGCGACGACCGACAAGGATGCCCAGACCGTGGTCGGTCAGGAAAAGACCCTGGTCGAACTCGGCAAGAACGTTGCCACCATCGACAACAAGAATGCCGTAATGCTTGAGCTGACCGAGCAGCTGGCTGCGCTGAAACTGCAATCCGGCGGCTCGGCCCGCGAGATTGCGGCAGCCAACCAGCTGGTGATGCTGACCCAGCGGATCGCCAAGAATGCTTCGGCACTGCTGGTCGGTGACGAAATCAATCCCGAGGTGGCCTTCCTGCTCGGCAAGGACACCAATGCCTTCCGCGATCTCCTGCAAGGCCTGGGCAAGGGCAGCGAAGCCTTGCGTCTGTCCGGCAGCAACGATGGTCCGGCGCGCGACAAGCTCAATGAACTCGATGCCGCCTTCAAGGAATACCAGTCAGCGATTGGCAATATTCTCGGCAACATGCAGCCGCTGGTGCTTTCCAAGCAGGCCGGTTCGCGCATCTTCCGCGAGAGCGAGGAACTGCTCAAGGCCACCGACAATCTGGCCAACGGCTACCAGTCGGGGCTGTCTGAACGGGCGCTGTACATCATTCTGGTCATCGTCATGACCCTGCTCGCCCTCGGCACCCTGGCCCTGCTCGCCAAGATCTACCTCGAGGATACCGGGCGCCGGGCGCTGGAAGCCGAACGCCAGCGTCAGGCTTCCGAACTGACCAACCGCGAAAACCAGGAAGCCATTCTGCGCCTGATGAACGAACTGGGCGACCTGGCCGACGGTGACCTGACGGTGACTGCCACGGTGAGCGAGAACATTACCGGCGCCATCGCCGACTCGATCAACTACACCATTGAAGAACTTCGCGTGCTGGTCGGCCGGATCAACGATGCGGCAAACCGGGTGACGGCGGCGACGGAAATCGCCCGCGTCAATTCGGCAGAGCTGCTCAACGCCGCCGAACGTCAATCGAGCGAAATTCAGGAAGCCGGTCAGACCGCGCTGGACATGGCCCGTTCGATGAATGAGGTTTCCGGCAACGCGACGCAGTCGGCCCAGGTTGCCCGGCAATCGCTGATGGCCGCTGAAAAGGGTACGCAGGCCGTGCATGACTCGATCAAGGGCATGAACGAAATCCGCAACCAGATCCAGGAAACCTCGAAGCGCATCAAGCGCCTCGGCGAAAGCTCGCAGGAAATTGGTGAAATCGTGGAACTGATTTCCGACATTACCGAACAGACCAACGTGCTGGCCTTGAACGCCGCCATCCAGGCCGCTTCGGCCGGCGATGCGGGGCGCGGCTTTACGGTGGTGGCCGAGGAAGTGCAGCGCCTGGCCGAACGTTCGGCCGAAGCGACCAAGCAGATTGCGGCGATTGTGAAGACCATTCAGACGGATACGCAGGATGCCGTGTCCGCCATGGAAAAATCGACCCAGGGCGTGGTCGAGGGAGCCAAGCTGTCCGATGCGGCCGGTCAGGCCCTGACCGAAATTGGTCAGGTGTCGCGTGATCTGGCCGAGCTCATCCAGGACATCTCGACCTCGACGGAATCCCAGGCCAATACCGCGACCCAGGTGGCGACTCTGATGCAGGATATTCTGCGCGTTACCGAGCAGACGACGGCCGGTACGCAGCGTACGGCCGAAGCCGTGGATGAACTGACCGCTCTGGCTTCCGAACTCAAGGGTTCGGTTGCCGGCTTCAAGGTGGATTGACCGACATCGATCGCGAGAGACTATGAACGCGGCAACTGAATTTGATTTGGGCCCCCTGACCTGGGTCAAGAGCGAGATTGACCTGTCGCTGGAGCGCGCCGAAGAGGCGCTGGCCAAGTTTGCCGCCGAGGCGGATGCCACCCAGCTCAAGTTTTGCCGTACCCATGTGCACCAGGTGCATGGCGCCTTGTCCATGGTCGGTCTGGATGGTGTGACGCAGGTCACCGAATCCCTGGAAGCGGTGCTTCTGGCCATCGAGGAAGGGCGTCAGGCGTCCGGTGAGGAATGTGTCGCCGTATTGCGCCAGGCATTGCTCGCCCTGCACCAATATCTCGATGAACTGATGGCCGGCGAGCCCAACCAGCCGCTCCGCCTGTTGCCCATCCATCTGGCCCTGGCCGGCATTGGCGGTAGCGCCCGTGCCCAGGCCAGCGACCTGTTCTTCCCTGATCTCTCGCTGCGTCCGCCGCGCCGCGAAGTTGCCGGCAAGGCGCCGGCGCCGGGCGAGTTGCGCAAGATTCTGAAAAGCGAACGCATGCGCTATCAGAAGGGCCTGCTCAGCTGGCTGAAGAAGCCTGATGAGGCTGAGGCCGGGCGGCGCCTGATGCTTGATGCCCTGGTCAATATCGAGGCCACGCAGGAAACCCAGGCCGCCCGTTCGTTCTGGTGGACGGCGCAGGCCTTCATCGAAGCGCTGGCCGATCCCGGTGTCTGCTCTGCAGCCGACATTAACCAGATCAGTTCTCGCATCGATCTGCAAATCCGTCGCCTGCTCGACGGCTCGAACAATGTTGCCGAACGCCTGATGCGTGCGGCGCTGTATCACGTGGCCCGGGCCCCGGCCGAACTCAATCCGCTGGTCGCTCAGGTGCAGACCACCTTCGGCTTGCCGGGGCTGGTTCCGCAGGTGGTGGTGGATGCCGACCAGCAGCCGCGTGACGCGATCTTGCGCCGCCTGCGCGAGACGCTGGCCTCGACTGAAGAGCTGTGGAACAAGGTCTGTATCGGCAGCATGGCCAGTCTGCCGGGCTTCGCCGAGCATGCCCGCAATGTTGCAGCCTTGACCGAAGAAGTGGGCCATACCGACCTGAAGCGTCTCGGTCAGGGCCTGGCCGCCATCGGCAACTGGTTGCAGGAAGACGCCAGCCGCTATTCCGACACGGTGGCCATGGAAGTGGCGACCGCCATCCTGCTGCTGCAGAACGCCCAGGAAAATTTCAAGCATCTCGGCACCGATTTCGCCCAGCAGGTCGACCTCATGGTCGCCCGACTCTATGCCTGCATCGGCGGGCAATCGGCGGCAGACAACGGGGATATCCCGCTGCTCGACGAAATGACTCGGCGGGCGCAGGAAAAGCTGTTGATCGGTCAGGTCGCCCGTGAAATCCAGAACAATCTGGCGCAGGTCGAACAGGCGCTCGATGCCTTCTTCCGCGACCCGGCCAAGGGGCATGATCTGTCGGCCCTTGACGCCCCGCTCAAGCAGATCGGCGGCGCCTTGGCCATGCTCGGCCACCTGGGAGCGGCGGCCAGTCTGAAGGCCTGCAGCGACCAGATCCGGCGCTTTGTCGAAACCGATTTTGCGCCGACCCACGAGGATTTCGAGGCGGTCGCCCGCGAGCTTTCCGTACTCGGCTTCTTCGTCGATGCGCTGCCTTCGGGCGAAAAGGATTTTGATAGCTTCGTCCGTCGCCTTGATGGCGAAACCGAGGTGGTCGCTGGCGATAGCGAAGAAGAACCGGCCCCGGCCAGTGTCGAATCGCAACTTGCCCAGCAGGCGCTGGATACACACGCCCTGGTCGAGGCCCTCAAGGACGCGCCGGAAGACAGCCGGCTGCACGAAGAACTCAAGCAGAACCTGCAGGCCATCCAGAAGGATGCCGATCTGGTCGATGATCAGGCCCTCGGCGATACCGCCAAGGCGGCACTCGAGGCGCTGCAGAGCGGCGAGGTTGGCAACATCGATGTCGATGCCGCCCTGTCCGGGCTCAAGCCGCAAACGACCGAAGCGCCCGAACCATCGGCCGCGACGCTGCAACTGGCCCAGTCCAGCCATGAGGAAATCGATGCCGAATTACTCGCCATCTTCCTTGAGGAAGCGGCGGACGTTTTGGCGACGATCAGCGATCAGCTTGACCAGCTGGCCAGCGCCCCGCACGACATCGAAGCAATGACGACCATCCGGCGCTCGGTGCATACCCTGAAAGGTAGCGGTCGCATGGTCGGCCTCAAGGAACTTGGCGAAACCGCCTGGGAACTCGAGCAGACCCTCAATCTCTGGTTGCGTCAGGATCAGGCGGCAACGCCCGAACTGCTGGGCATGATCAGCGACGGCTATGACCTGTTCTCGGTCTGGGTCCAGCATCTTGAAAACGGCGCCGTTGCGGCCCCGGATTCGCATGCCCTGGTCGATCTGGCCGTCCGGCTGCGCGGCATGGAAAACGCGCTCGGAGCCACGCAGATCGCCATGCCGGTCCTTGCTGCTGCCGATCAGGCGGTGGCCGAAGAAGAGGTTCGGTTCGATGTGGCGCCCGTTTTTGGCGAAGACGCTGTCAGCCTGCAGGTCGATCTGCCGCTGCCCGAAATCGGCGACGAGGCACCTTCCATCATTCTCGACCTGCCCTTTCTGGAAACACCGGAGGTTCTCGGCCAGACGGCATTCCCGGTGGCCAGCGACGCCGCACCCGAACCCGAACCCGAGCCGGAACTGATCGAACCAGGCAGCCCTGAAGCACTTGAGGAGCCTGAGATCATCGAATTGGGCGAAGCCGAAGTCGCTCCGTTCGCAGAGGACGAAATTTTCCCGGTTAGCGAGACGCTGCCACCGACAGTGACGGCATCGCCGACGCTCTACGACATTTTCCGCGAAGAAGCGCGCGGTCACCTGCAAAGCCTGCTGGACGGCTATACCCAGCTTGAGGCCAGCCCGGGGGGGCCGACGACCTTCGAGATGACGCGTGCCGCCCATACGCTGGGCGGCATTGCCGCCACCGTTGGCCTGATGCCGCTGCATCACCTGGCCATCGCGCTCGAGCACGCCCTGCTGCGGCGCGACGGCTCGGCCCAACCGGCCAGTATCGAAGGCCTGGAAACCATCCGCCAGAGCATCATGACCCTGGAGCAGATGTTTGCCGCGCTGGCCGAACAACAGGCGCCGGTCGAACAACAGCAGTTGATCGTGGCGCTCGAGGATATCTATCTGCATCCGCCGGTTGGCGAAGCACCGGCAACGCCTGTCAGCGCCGAAATCATCCCGCTGCCGGGCCTCGCCGAGTTGCCGGAAGTACTGCCGGAAGTTGTCGTGCCGCAGTTGCCGCACCTGACCGATGAACTCGACGAACAGTTGCTGCCGATCTTTCTCGAGGAAGCCAGCGACCAACTGCGTGACCTGACGGCCCAGTTGCGTGCCTGGAGGACCGACCTGGCCAGCGACGAACCGCCGCATGCCATCGCCCGCCTGTTGCATACTTTCAAGGGCAATGCCCGCATGGCCGGGGCGATGAACCTCGGCGAACTGACTCACCTGCTGGAAACCCGGGCTCAGGAAGTCGTCAAGGCCGGTCAGATCACGCCGGCCTTCCTCGACGAAATCGAAAGCGGTTGCGATGCGCTGGCGCAGGCTACCGAACGTCTGCGCGAAGGGCCGCAGGAAGCGCCCGCGGCCGAGTCTTCGGCGCCGGTGCCGGGCGGTCATGCGCCGGTATCCACGGCCACCGCTCACCTTGATGCCGAAGCGGAAGCCGAAGCGGGTGGCCAGCGTGCGACGCTGCGCGTCCGGGCCGACCTGATTGACCGCCTGGTCAACGATGCCGGCGAGCTGTCCATCGCCCGCGGCCGGATCGAAGGCGAAATGCGCAGCCTCAAGGGCTCGCTGCTCGAACTGACCGAAAACGTCATCCGCCTGCGTCGCCAATTGCGCGAAATCGAAATCCAGGCCGAAGGCCAGATCCAGGCCCGCGTTGCCCAGACCCCGGAAGGCGAGGCCCAGTTCGATCCGCTCGAACTCGACCGCTTCACGCGCTTCCAGGAGCTGACCCGCTTCATGGCCGAGTCGGTCAATGACGTGGCGACCGTCCAGCAGAATCTGCTGAAGAACCTCGATGACGCCAATGCCGCCATTCTTGCCCAGTCGCGCCTGAATCGCGGCCTGCAGCAGGAGCTCATGGGCGTCCGCATGATCCCGTTCGCCAGCCAGGCTGAGCGTCTCTACCGCATCGTCCGGCAGACCGCCAAGGACGTCGACAAGCGCGCCAATCTGGACATCGTCGGTGGCCAGGTCGAAATGGACCGTTCGGTGCTCGACAAGATGCTGGCGCCGCTCGAACACATGCTGCGCAATGCCGTGACCCACGGTATCGAGCGCCAGTCGGATCGTCTGGCAGCCGGCAAGCGTGAAGTCGGTGAAATCACCGTGCGTCTGGCCCAGGAAGGCAATGAAATCATCCTGACCATGGCCGACGACGGCAAGGGCCTGGATCGCGCCCGCATTCGGGCTCGCGCCGAACAGATGGGTCTGCTCCTGCCGGGGCAGGAAGTCGAAGACTCGGCATTGTTCGACTATATCTTCCAGTCGGGTTTCTCGACCGCCGAGGAACTGACCCAGGTGGCCGGCCGGGGTGTCGGCATGGACGTCGTCAAGACCGAAGTCTCGGCGCTCGGCGGGCGGATCGAAATCCAGTCCGAACCTGGCCAGGGTACGACTTTCCGTCTCTACCTGCCGCTTACGCTGGCCGTCACGCAGACCCTGCTGATCCGGGCGGGCGCGCAACTCTATGCCATCCCGTCGACGATGATCGAGCAGGTCCAGGAACTCAAGGAAAAGTCCCTGGTCGCCCTGCGCGAGAAGGGCGTCGCCGAATGGCAGAACAATCGCTATCCGCTGCATTTCCTGCCGCATCTGCTCGGTCATGCCGATGCCGTGCCGGAGGCGCGCCGCCGCTACTGGGTGCTGCTGCTGCGCTCGGGTACGCAACGCGTCGCGGTGCAGATCGACGAGCTCAAGGGCAACCAGGAAGTCGTCGTCAAGAATATCGGTGCCCAGCTCGCCCGGGTGGTCGGCATCGCCGGGGCGACCGTGCTCTCCGATGGCCAGGTCGTGTTGATCCTCAATCCGGTTGCCCTGGCCAGCCGCCTGGCAGCCGCCAGTGTGCAGACCGCCGTGCCGGTTGCCAGCGTGCCGGAAGCCTCGGTCGCCAGCGTGCCAACGGTGATGGTGGTCGACGATTCGCTGACCGTGCGCAAGATCACCAGCCGCCTGCTCAACCGCGAAGGCTACGAAGTGATTCTGGCCAAGGATGGCGTCGATGCCCTCGAGCAACTGATCGAGGTGATGCCGGATGTCATCCTGTCCGACATCGAGATGCCGCGCATGGACGGCTTCGACCTGCTGCGCAACATCCGGGCCGACGATCGCCTGAAGCACCTGCCGGTGATCATGATCACCTCGCGGACCGCCGACAAACACCGCAATTACGCGGCTGAGATCGGTGCTGACCACTACCTTGGCAAGCCCTACGATGAAGACCTGCTGCTCGGTCTGGTCGCCGGTTACGTCAAGGCCAAGGCCGGCAACTAGACGGCTTTTTTGACCACGGCATAGCGGGCCAGGGTGGTTTCCCTGGCCTGTGCGTGGTCCACGATCGGTGCCGGATAGTCGCGGCCGATCACCACCCCAAGCGCTTCCTGTTCGCTGCGTCCCATCTGCCAGGGTGCATGGATGTATTTGTTGCTGACCCCGGCCAGTTCGGGGACATAACGCCGGATGAAGCTGCCTTCCGGATCGAATTTTTCCGACTGGGTCACCGGGTTGAAGATGCGGAAATACGGTTGTGCATCACAGCCGCTCGAGGCCGCCCACTGCCAGCCGCCGTTGTTGGCCGAGAGATCGAAATCGTTGAGTCGTTCGGCGAAGTATTTTTCGCCGAGTCGCCAGTCAAGGCCAAGATCCTTGCAGAGGAAGGAGGCGACGACCATGCGCAGCCGGTTGTGCATCCAGCCGCTGTAGTTGAGCTGGCGCATCGCCGCGTCGACCAGCGGATAGCCGGTCTGGCCGGCACACCAGGCAGCAAATCCTTGCGGCCAGTCGGCCCACTGGATGGCGTCATATTCCGGCTTGAAGGCCTGCTCGACGACGCGCGGAAAGCGGTCGAGAATCATGAAATAGAAGTCGCGCCAGATCAGCTCGTTGAGCCAGACATCGGCGTGCTGCGCGAGCGCGGCGCTGACCAGTTCGCGGATGGAAAGGGTGCCGAACCGCAGGTGCACCGACAGGTAGGAGACGCCCTTGATGGCGGGAAAATCGCGCAGCGCGCCATAGCGCTGCAGGCGTCCCGGGCGGAACTCGTCCCACAGGGTGCGCGCCCCGGACATGCCGGGACGGATGCCGACTTCGAGCAGGTCGCTTGCCGCAAAGCCGAGGCTGGGCAATTCGGGAACGCCGGTCAGCAGGTGGCTGGCAGACAGTCTGCCGCGGCAGGAGTGGGTGCCATGGTCGGCCGCGGTCAGGTGTTTCAACCAGGCATTCTTGTAAGGCGTAAACACCGTGTATGGCTTGCCGGCCTGGGTCAGCAACTCGTCGCGCTCGAAAATCGCCTGATCCTTGAAAGTCTGGAAAGAAATGCCCGCATCAGCCAGTGCTTTTCCCACTGCGCCATCGCGCTGGCCGGCTGCCGGTTCGTAGTCGCGGTTGGCAAACACTGCCGTAACGCCAAGTTTCAGCGCCAGCCGGGGAATTTCCTCGCTGGCCCGGCCGTGCAGGACAATCAGTCCGCCACCCCGGGCGCGTAGCGCCGCGTCGAGTTCGACCAGCGATTCGCGGATGAAATGGACCCGCCGGTCGGTGCGCGAGGGCAGGGTGTCGAGAATTTCCGTATCGAAAACAAAGGCGCAATGGACCTCGGCGGCCGCGGCCTGGGCGGCGCTCAGCGCGGCGTGGTCGAAGTCACGTAGATCGCGGCGGAACCAGACGAGGGCTTTTTCTTCGTTCATGGTTGGTTTGTACCCCGGCGGCGATTAAAATTCCAGCATGGACAGCGTCAACCTCACCGATAACTTCCTCATCGCCATGCCGGCGCTGGAAGACCTTTATTTTTCCAACGCCCTCGTCTATATCTGCGAACACAACGAGAACGGGGCGCTGGGCATCATCGTCAATCGGCCGATCGACATGGATCTTTCCGGCCTCTTTGAAAAAATCGATATCAAGCTCGAAGCCGGCGAGGTCGCCAGGCTGCCCGTCTATTTCGGCGGCCCGGTACAACTGGATCGCGGTTTCGTGCTGCATCGCCCGATCGGTGACTGGCAGTCAACGCTGGCCATCAACAGCGAGATCGGCCTGACCAGTTCGCGCGACATCCTCTCTGCCGTCGGCCGCCAGGGCGGGCCGGCAGAAATCCTCGTCACGCTCGGCTACGCCGGTTGGGAAGCCGGTCAACTCGAGGAAGAGCTGGCCCAGAACTCCTGGCTGACGGTCCCGGCCAAGGCCAGCATCCTGTTCGACACCCCGCCGGAAGAGCGTTTGCCGGCGGCGATGCAGAATCTGGGCATCAGTTTTACCCAACTGTCCGACGTGGCCGGGCACGCCTGAGCGTGGGCACCGTCCTCGCCTTCGATTTCGGCGAAAAGCGCATCGGTGTCGCGACAGGCGAAACCCTGCTCGGTACGGCGCACCCGCTGACCACCATCCACGCTGAATCGAACGATGATCGTTTCGCGGCGATCGGCAAGCTGGTCGCCGAATGGCAGCCGGAACAGCTGGTCGTCGGCTTGCCGACCCATGCTGATGGCACGCCGCACGAGATGACGCGGCTGGCGACCAAGTTCGCCGAACGTCTCAAACGCCGCTACAACCTGCCGGTCGGTTTTGCCGACGAGCGCCTGACCTCGCTCGATGCCGAGGCCCGGTTGCGCGAGGCTGGCAAGAAATTCGGCGGCCGCAACAGCAAGTCCGCCAAGCCGCTGCTCGACGCGGTGGCGGCACAACTCATTCTCCAAACCTGGTTTGAAAGTCCGCATGTCCCAACTCCCTGATCCCTTACCCGATGCCGAGGCCCAGTGTCGCCAGCTGGCCGACCTGATCCGTCCGCATTTGCCGAAGAACCCCGCGTTGGTTGGTATCTTCAGTGGCGGTGCCTGGATTGCCGAGCGCCTCCGGGAACTGCTTGATCTGCCGGAAGAGATCGGCATGATCGACGTTTCCTTCTATCGCGATGACTTTGCCGAAAAGGGCCTGCATCCGCAGTGCCGCCCGACGGTCATTCCCTTTGATGTTGAAGGGCGCCACCTGATCCTGGTAGACGATGTGCTGTATACCGGGCGGACGACCCGGGCGGCGATCAACGAGCTATTCGACTATGGTCGGCCGGCCTCGGTCGAACTGGCCGTGCTGGCTGATCGGGGCGGTCGCGAACTGCCGGTGGCACCGACCTGGGGCACCTGGGAAGTGACTTTGAACGAAACTCAGAATCTGGTTCTTGATCGCAATGCCAGCGGTCAACTCGCCTGGAGGCTGGAAAATGTATAACCCGCAGTTGAACAAGGATGGTGAGCTGATTCACCTGTTGTCGATCGAAGGTCTGCCGCAACGCATCCTGACGCAGATTCTCGATACCGCCGCGTCCTTCATGGAAGTCTCGGCGCGCGACGTCAAGAAGGTGCCGCTGCTGCGCGGCAAGAGCGTCTTCAACCTGTTTTTCGAGAATTCGACACGTACCCGGACGACCTTCGAAATCGCCGCGAAGCGGCTGTCGGCCGACGTCATCAATCTCGATATCAACAAATCCTCGGCCAGCAAGGGCGAGACCCTGCTCGACACCATCGACAACCTGTGCGCCATGCACGCCAACCTGTTCGTCGTGCGCCACGCCTCAAGCGGCGCGCCCTACCTGATCGCCGAGCACCTGCAGCGCATCGGCCGCGACGACGTGCATGTCGTCAATGCCGGTGACGGGCGTCATGCCCACCCGACGCAGGGCCTGCTCGACATGTACACCATCCGCCATTACAAGAAGGACTTCTCGCAGCTGCGCGTCGCCATCGTTGGCGACATCCTGCACTCGCGCGTCGCCCGTTCCGACATTCATGCCCTGACCACCCTGGGCGTGCCGGAAGTGCGCGCCATCGGGCCGCAAACCTTGTTGCCGAAGTACATGGACAAGCTTGGCGTGCATGTCTTCCACGACATGGAAGAAGGCCTCAAGGATTGTGACGTGGTGATCATGCTGCGCCTGCAGAACGAGCGCATGACAGGGGCCCTGCTGCCCTCGGCCGGCGAATATTTCCGCCACTACGGCCTGACCCCGCAGAAACTGGCGCGCGCCAAGCCGGACGCCATTGTCATGCACCCGGGGCCGATGAATCGCGGTGTCGAAATCCATTCGGCGGTGGCCGACGGTCCGCAGGCCGTGATCCTGCCCCAGGTCACCTTCGGTATTGCCGTGCGCATGGCCGTCATGAGCATTGTTGCGGGGAATTGAAATGAATACAGTCATTCAGAACGGTCGTGTCATCGACCCGAAAAACGGTATCGACCGCCTTGCCAATCTATATGTCGTCCATGGCAAGATCGCCGGGCTGGATAGCGAACCGGCCGGCTTCGTCGCCGACCAGAACATCGACGCTACCGGCTGCATCGTCTGTCCCGGCCTGATCGACCTAGGGGCCCGCCTCAACAGCATCGAAGCCGAACTGGCCGCTGCCGTGGCCGGTGGCGTGACTTCGGTCGTTGTGCCGCCGGATGCCGATCCGCCGCTCGACGAACCGGAACTGGCTGACCGCCTGGTGCATCGCGGCGAGGAAATCGGCAAGGCGCGCATCCTGCCACTTGGTGCCCTGACCCTGGGTCTGAATGGGGAACGCCTGGCCGAACTGGCCGGTCTGAAAAAGGCCGGTTGTGTCGCTTTCTCGCAGGCCAACAAGCCGGTGGTCGATACCGAGGCCCTGCTGCGTGCCATGGAATATGCCACGACCTTCGGTTTTGCCGTCTGGCTGCAGCCGCAGGACTACTGGCTGTCGCGCAACGGCATCGCGCATGAAGGCGAAGTGGCCAGCCGTCTTGGCCTGGCCGGCATCCCGGTGGCGGCCGAAACCATCGCCATCGCCACCATCGTGCAACTGGTACGCGATACCGGTTGTCGTGTCCATCTGACGCGGATTTCTTCGGCGGCCGGCATGGCGCTGATCCAGCGCGCCCGGCACGACGGTCTGCCGGTCAGTTGCGATGTCGGCATCCATCACCTGCTGCTCACCGAAAACGATATCGGCTTCTTCAACCCGCATGCCCGGTTCTCGCCGCCGCTGCGGGCGCAAAGCGACCGTCTGGCCTTGTCGAACGCGGTCAGCAGTGGCCTGGCGGCCATTTGTTCCGACCATACGCCGGTCGGCGCCGACGACAAACTGCTGCCTTTCGGTGAGGCCAAGCCGGGGGCGACCGGTCTCGAACTGCTGTTGCCGCTGACCCTGAAATGGGCCGAGGCGGCCGGCATCGGACTATCTGATGCGCTGGCCCGCCTGACCGCCGCACCGGCCGAAGTGCTTGGCCTGCCCCTGGGGAACTTGAGTCCGGGGGCGGTGGCCGATGTTTGCATCTTTGACCCACAGGCAACCTGGCTGGTGACGCCGGAAGCTCTTAAGAGCCGTGGCAAGAATTCGCCGTGGCTGGGTCAGGAAATGAGCGGCAAGGTCAAGGCGACCCTGGCTGGCGGACGTCTGGTGTTTGCCGGCTGAATTCGCGCTCCGGCAGCGTGGGTCGCGGCCGGAGCGGGGTATTACAAAAATTGACAAAACAATGGGATAGCCCCGTATTTGGCCAACTAATATGTCATTTGCATTACGCGTCTTGTGAAATGCAGATCCATCAATGTAGCCCAATCCGGAGGTGAAACTCATGAAGCACATTCTGTCGCTGATTCTCGCCGTACTGGCCGGCATCAGTCTGGCTTTTGCGGCCGTCAATATCAACACGGCCACCCAGGAAGAACTCGATGCGGTCAAGGGCATCGGTCCCGGCAAGGCCAAGGCCATCATCGATTACCGCAGCAAGAACGGCCCCTTCAAGTCGGTCGATGACCTCAAGGGGGTCAAGGGTTTTGGCGAGAAGAGCCTGGCCAAGCTGAAAGGGGAGCTGACGGTTGCCGGGGCCTCGACGGCTCCTGCCGCGGCGCCGGTTGCTGCCAAAGAGAAGAAATAGTCGGGGCGTATGCCTGGCGTGAAGCGACGGCGGGAATTCCCGCCGTTTTTCATTTCCGGATCAGGCTGTGCCCAGGCTGGCGATGCTGGCTGCCGTTGCGCCGCTGACTTCCAGCACCTTGCGCCGCGAGGTCTGGCCGCTTTTCAGGGTGACCGCCGATTTCGGCAGGTGCAGCACCTCGGCCAGGAATTTGACCAGTGCCTCATTGGCCTTGCCTTCGACGGGCGGCGCCGCCAGGCGTATTTTCAGCGCATCGCCATGCAGCCCGGCGAATTCCGTCTTCTTGGCGCCAGGCTGGATGTGCAGGGTCAGCGTGAAGCGACCATCGGCCGCCTGGCGAAACCAGTCGCTCACAGGAACATCAACGCCGCCTGCAGCAGCAGGATGGCGACCAGCGGCGACAGGTCAATGCCGGAAATCAGGGGCACGAAGCGGCGAATCGGGTCAAGCAGTGGTCGGGTCAGCTGGTTGGCCGGTGCGGCCAGCGGCGAGTAGGGATTGACCCAGGACAGGACGGCTTGCAGGATCAGCGCACCGATCAGGATATAGACGGCCAGGCGCAGCAGGTTGCGTACGCCAAGCCAGACGGCTGTCACGACGATGCTGCTGCCGCCATCGGCGCCGATCCCGTGGCTGCTCAGGACGACAAGCATGGCTGAAAACGCCAGTTGCAGGCTCAAGGCAGCGAGCAGGCTGGCCCAGTCGAAACCGCCGGTGCCGGGAATGACCCGACGCAGCGGCTTGACCGCCCAGTTGGTCAGGGCGACGACGAAATTGCCGATCTGCCCCGCAAAGGAGACGCGCATTGCCTGCATCATGAAACGCAGCAGGAACAGCGTGCAGAAGAAGCTGAGAACGGCATCGATCAAAAAGAAGAGGGCTTGCATCACGCGGCTCCGAGTAGTTTGCCGAGCTCGCGGCCGCGTGCCTCGGCGGCCATGACCCCGGCCACGATGCCTTCCTTGACGCCCTTCTCGGCCATGGTCTGCAATGCGGCGGCAGTCGTGCCGCCCTTCGAGGTGACGCGTTCGCGCAGTACGGCAGCCGGCTCGCTCGACTGGGCGGCCAGCGCGGCGGCGCCCTGGACGGTTTCGATGGCCAGTTGGCGGCCCTGTTCCGGCGTGAAGCCGAGATCGGCAGCGGCCTGCTGCAGGGCTTCGATGAACAGGAAGACATAGGCCGGGCCGCTGCCCGAGATGGCCGTGACGCCATCCATTTTTCCTTCGTCGGCAATCCACACGGTATTGCCGACGGCGCGCAGCACGCGGTCGGCGGCAGCGCGCTCTTCATCGCTGACTTCCGGCAGCGGGCACAAGCCGGTGATGCCGGCACCGATCAGGGCTGGCGTATTGGGCATGCAGCGAACGATCTTGCGGTGGCCGCCGAGGAAGCGAGCCAGGGTTTCCAGATCGAGGCCGGCAGCGATGCTGACGACGACCGCGTTGCCCAGTTTGCCGACCAGCGGCACAACGGCTTCCTTCATCTGCTGCGGCTTGACCGCGAGAACCAGCAGATCGCCAGCCGCGACGAGCTGTTCGGCGGATTCAAGACAGCTCACGGCATAGGTAGTGACCAGTTTGGCGCGGGCTTCGCTGCCCGGTTCGATGACGGTGATGTCGGCCGCGGTGAAGCCCTGCTTCAACATGCCGCCAATCAGTGCGTTGGCCATGTTGCCGCCGCCGAGGAAGGTAATTTTCATGCGTAGTTTCTTTCACCAAAAATGGCCGTGCCGACGCGGACGATGGTCGCGCCCTCGGCGATGGCAGCTGCAAGATCGTGGGTCATGCCCATGGACAGGGTGTCGAGCGGCAGGCCACTGGCCCGGATGTTTTCGTAGATTTCGCGCAGTTGCCGGAAGGGCTGGCGCTGCGCCGCCGGATCGTCGGTCGGTTCCGGGATGGCCATCAGGCCGCGTAATTGCAGACGGGGCAGGCGGCTGATCGCCTGACATAGCGCCAATGCCTCGGCCGGCGCGCAGCCGCTCTTGCTGGCTTCACCGGAAACATTGACCTGGACGCAGACCTGGAGCGGCGGCAT
Source organism: Azonexus sp. (assembly GCA_049294655.1). GTDB lineage: Bacteria > Pseudomonadota > Gammaproteobacteria > Burkholderiales > Rhodocyclaceae > Azonexus. The sequence continues at coordinate 55,278 of JBAQDI010000055.1, read as the reverse complement.
GTCGTTCGGACGCTGCGCCGAGAGGCGTTCGGCGATCTTCAGGCGCTCGATCGAATGGACCCAGGCGAAGTGCTCGGCAACCAGTCGCGTTTTATTGCTTTGTAAGGGGCCAATGAAATGCCATTCGAATTTTTGTCCGAGTGTGGCGATACTTTTCTCGACGCCTTCCTGCACGTAATTCTCGCCAAAAGCCTGCTGACCGGCCGCAGCTGCGGCCTGAATGTCGCTCAGCGGCTTGGTCTTGCTGACGGCGAGCAAGTGAACCGTTTCCGGTGAGCGGCCGGCGGCAATGGCCGCATCCGCGATACGTGCCCGGACAGCTTGCAGGTTGGTGGCGATTGCGCTCATAATCCATTGGAATTGCGTCTGCTCCCAGTATACACGCGCCTTAAGGACGATCTGCATGGACATTACCGAACTACTGGCCTTCGGGGTCAAGAACAAGGCTTCCGACCTTCATTTGTCGTCAGGCCTGCCACCGATGATCCGCGTCCATGGCGACGTGCGCCGTATCAACCTGCCGGCCATGGAGCACAAGGATGTGCACGGCATGGTGTACGACATCATGAACGACGGACAGCGCAAGATTTATGAAGAAACGCTGGAATGCGACTTTTCCTTCGAAATTCCCAATCTGGCGCGTTTCCGGGTCAATGCCTTCAACCAGCACCGTGGTGCCGGTGCGGTGTTCCGGACCATTCCGTCCAAGGTCCTGACGCTTGAGGACCTGAACTGCCCGAAGATTTTCAAGGAAATCTCGGAGTACCCGCGCGGTATCGTGCTGTGTACCGGGCCGACCGGTTCCGGCAAGTCGACGACGCTGGCCGCCATGGTCAATCACGTCAATGAAAACAGCTACGGCCATATCCTGACCGTCGAAGACCCGATCGAATTCGTCCATGAAGCCAAGAAGTGCCTGATCAACCAGCGCGAAGTCGGGCCGCATACGCTGTCCTTCTCCAACGCCCTGCGCGCCGCGCTGCGCGAGGATCCGGACGTCATCCTGGTGGGCGAACTGCGCGACCTGGAAACCATCCGCCTGGCCTTGACGGCGGCTGAAACCGGCCACCTGGTATTCGGCACACTGCATACCTCGTCGGCGGCCAAGACCGTCGACCGTATCGTCGACGTCTTCCCGGCGGCGGAAAAGGAAATGGTCCGCTCGATGTTGTCCGAATCGCTGCGTGCCGTCATTTCGCAGACCTTGTTGAAGACCAAGGACGGTAGTGGCCGAATCGCGGCGCACGAAATCCTGATCGGCACGCCGGCCATCCGCAACCTGATTCGCGAGAACAAGGTGGCGCAGATGTATTCGGCGATCCAGACCGGCCAGAGCTACGGCATGCAGACCCTGGACCAGAATCTTCTCGACATGGTTCGCCGCAACCTGGTGTCGAGCAATGAAGCACGCACCAAGGCATCCAACAAAGACGTTTTCCCGGTCTGAGCCGGCGCTAACACAGAATAAGGGGTAGGGAATGGAACGCGACCAGGCGATGAAATTCATGCATGACCTGCTGCGCCTGATGGCGCAGAAGCGGGGTTCGGACTTGTTCATTACGGCCGGCTTTCCACCGGCCATCAAGATCGACGGCAAGGTGACGCCGGTCTCCAACCAGGTGCTGACGGCCTCGCATACGGCCGAGCTGGCGCGCTCGATCATGAACGACCGGCAGGCTGCCGAGTTCGAGGCGAGCAAGGAATGCAATTTCGCCATTTCGCCGACCAATATCGGCCGTTTCCGGGTTAATGCCCTGGTTCAACAGGGCCGGGTCGGCGTTGTCTGCCGGACCATCAACATGACCATCCCGACCCTCGATGAACTCGGTCTGCCCGCCGTCCTCAAGGATCTGGCAATGACCAAGCGCGGCCTGATCATCATGGTCGGCGGCACCGGTACAGGCAAATCCACTTCGCTGGCCGCCGTCGTCGATTACCGCAACGAGAATTCCTACGGCCACATCATCACCGTCGAAGACCCGATCGAATACGTGCATGAGCACAAGAACTGCATCATCACGCAGCGCGAGGTCGGGGTCGATACCGATGACTGGGGCCCGGCCCTGAAAAACACCCTGCGCCAGGCGCCGGACGTCATCATGATGGGCGAAATCCGCGATCGTGACACCATGGACTACGCCATTGCCTTTGCCGAAACCGGCCACCTCTGTTTGGCGACCTTGCACGCCAACAGCGCCAACCAGGCGATCGACCGGATCATCAACTTCTTCCCGGAAGAGCGCCGCCAGCAATTGCTCATGGATCTGTCGCTGAATCTGCGGGCCCTGGTTTCGCAGCGCCTGTTGCCCAAGAAGGATGGCAAGGGGCGCGTTCCGGCCATTGAAATCATGCTCAATTCGCCGCTCATTTCCGACCTGATCTTCAAGGGCGAGGTGCACGAGATCAAGGAAATCATGAAGAAGTCGCGCGAACTCGGCATGCAGACCTTCGATCAGGCGCTGTTCGACCTTTACGAGGCGGGCAAGATCACCTATGAAGATGCCCTGCGCAATGCCGATTCGCTGAATGACCTGCGCCTGCAGATCAAGTTGCTCGGCAAGGATGCCAAGGACCGCGATCTGACCGCCGGCCTTGGCCATCTCGATATCGTCTGACAAGGAGAAATCCATGCGCCCCCTGCTGAACATCGTATCCGGTCTTTTTCTCATGCTGGTTGTCAGCCTGGCCCAGGCCGGCGCGCTTGATGCCATTTCGACCGGCGATGCCAGCGCCGGGGTCAAGGAGGCACTGGCCAAGGGCGCCGATTTTGCCGTGGCGTCGCTGGGCAAGGATGGTGGCTTCATGGGCAACAGCAAGGTCAGGATTCCGCTGCCCGGCTACCTGCAGAAAGCGGAAAGCGGCCTGCGCATGTTCGGCATGGGCAAGCAGGCGGATCAGCTCATCGAAACCATGAACCACGCCGCGGAAATGGCCGTCGCCGAAGCGAAGCCGGTGCTCAGCGAGTCGATCAGGAAAATGAGCGTGCAGGATGCCAAGGGGATTCTGACCGGGGGCGACGATAGTGTGACGCAATATTTCAAGCGCACCTCGACCGAGCAACTGAAGGCCCGTTTCATGCCCATCGTCAAGACTTCGACCAAGAAGGTCAAACTGGCCGACAAGTACAACCAGTTTGCCGGCAAGGCGGCGAGTGCCGGCCTGATTGACGAGAAGGATGCCGATCTCGACAGCTATGTCACCCAGAAGGCCATGGACGGCCTGTTTGCGATGATTGCCGAGGAAGAGAAAAAGCTGCGCTCGAATCCTTTGGGGGCGGGCAGCGAGCTGTTGAAGAAGGTTTTCGGCGCGCTCTGAGCTCAAGTCCGGGGGGTCGTGTGCCGTTGATGGACTCAAGGAGTCCATCAGATGAAACTCAATCGCCTCGAATCGACCACCCGGAAGCATAGTAGTCAGGCTGTCGAGCGTCTGCCTCAGGGCGCCGCCGAGCAGGTGCGCCGGGTCGAGGCGGCCGAAGGTGTCGAGGCCGATCGGCAGCGTAGCCTGCAACAGGAACTGGCCGAATTCGACCCGCGGGCAGTTGGTCCTTTTGAAGGTGGCGAGCGGCTGCTGCAGGAGGCCCGCGAGGTTGCCGCCCAATTGACGTTGCTGGGTGCTGCGGCTGATGCCATGCTCAATCTCGGGCCGGCGGCCCGAGCCTTCTGCCAGGTAGACGACAAGGCTTGAGGGGCCGTCCGGAGCAGGCCGACTCCCCGCCCAAGGTGCGCTGGGTTAAAATTGCCGCATCGAATCCAGTGCGCCCCGCATCGTCGGGGCGCTGTTTATTGCAGAGACATGTCCGGCCTCAATCCCCAGCAGCGCGCAGCAATTCATTACCTGGACGGCCCCTTGCTGGTGCTGGCCGGCGCCGGTTCGGGCAAGACGCGGGTGATCATTCAGAAAATCGCCTACCTGGTCCAGGACTGCGGTTTCCAGCCGCGCAACGTGGCCGCCATCACCTTCACCAACAAGGCGGCGAAGGAAATGCAGGAGCGCATCAGCAAGATCCTCGCCAAGCCGCAGGCCGACGATCTGCAGATATCCACCTTCCATTCGCTGGGGGTGCGCATCCTGCGCGAGGAAGCCAAGGCCCTGGGTTACAAACCGCGCTTCTCGATTTTCGATTCGGCCGATTGTGCCGGCATCATCGGCGAAGTGGCGAAAACCGTGGACAAGGCAACGCTGCGCATCCTGCAGTCGATCATCTCCAACTGGAAGAACGGGCTGGTGACGCCGGAAGCGGCGCTGCACCTGGCGCGCGACGAGCACGAGAAACTGGCGGCGCACGCCTTCCTGTCCTACGAGGCGACGCTGAAGGCTTACCAGGCGGTCGATTTCGACGACCTGATCGGCCTGCCGGTCAAATTGTTCCGCGAGCATCCGGAAATCGCCGATAAATGGCAGAACCGCCTGCGTTACCTGCTGGTCGATGAATATCAGGATACCAACGCCTGCCAGTACCAGCTGCTCAAATTGCTGACCGGCGTGCGCGCCCAGTTCACGGCGGTCGGCGACGATGACCAGGCAATCTACGGCTGGCGCGGCGCCGATATCGAGAACCTGAAAAAGCTGCCCAATGAGTTTCCGAATCTCAAAGTCATCAAGCTCGAACAGAATTACCGCTCGACGGAGACCATCCTGAAGGCGGCCAACAACGTCATTGCCAACAACGAGAAGTTGTTCGACAAGAAGCTGTGGTCCGAACTCGGCCTCGGCGAGCCGATCCACGTCACCGCTTGCCGCGATAACGACGCCGAGGCCGAGGGCGTGGTCATGAAACTGCAGGCGCATCGTTTCGAACATCGCGGCAAGTTCAAGGATTACGCCATTCTTTACCGCTCCAACCATCAGGCGCGGACCTTCGAGGAATACCTGCGCGATCACCGCATTCCCTACCTGCTGTCCGGCGGCAAGTCCTTCTTCGACAAGGCCGAGATCAAGGACATCATTGCCTACCTGCGCCTGCTCGCTAACGAGGATGATGATCCGGCCTTCATCCGTGCCGCGACGACGCCGAAGCGCGGCATCGGTGCGGCAACCCTGCAGGTGCTCGGGACCTATGCCGGCGAGCGCCATATCTCGCTGTTCCAGGCCGCCTTCGAGGAAGGCTTTGCACAACGCGTGCAGCCCCGCCAGCTCGAACCGCTGCTCGAATTCTGCCAGTTCATCAACCGCACCCAGGGACGTGCCAGCAGCGAGGCGGCTCACCTGGTGCTGCCTGAGCTCATCAAAGCGATCGATTACGAAACCTTCCTCTACGACCACGAAGAGGAACGCACGGCGCAGACGCGCTGGGGCAATGTCTGCGAATTCGCCAACTGGCTGAACCGCAAGGGCGAGCAGGACGGCAAGACGCTGATCGACCTGACCCAGAGCATTGCCCTGATCAACATGCTCGACAAGCAGAACGACGATGACGTCGATGCCGTTCAGCTATCGACCCTGCACGCCTCGAAGGGCCTGGAGTACAAGCACGTCTTCCTGGTCGGTGTCGAAGAGGGCATCCTGCCGCACCGCGAATCGACCGATCCTTCCAAGATCGAGGAAGAGCGCCGCCTGATGTACGTTGGCATCACGCGCGCCCAGCGCACGCTGCATATTTCCTACTGTGAACGGCGCAAGCAGGCTCGCGAATTCGTGCCCTGCGAACCTTCGCGCTTCATCGACGAGATGGGCAAGGAAGATGTCCGCTTTTCCGGCGGCAAGCAGGATGTGCCGCCCGACAAGGCGACCGGCAGTGCCCGGCTCGATGCAATGAAGGCGATGCTGGCCGGCAAGCGCTGATTTCCCGGCTTTCAGTACCCGGTACCGCATTGCGGGCGCAAAAAAAGGAGGCCGCAGCCTCCTTCTGTTTGGTCAGCAGGCGCTTACTTGGCCTTGCTCATGACGTATTCGACGACGTTCTTGATTTCCTCGTCGGACAGCACGGCACCACCCTTGGCCGGCATGGCATTCTTGCCATTGGTGACGCTCTTGGTCAGCGCATCCTTGCCGGTAGCCAGGCGCGGTGCCCAGGCAGCCTTGTCGTCGATCTTCGGAGCGCCGGCGGCGCCGGTGTTGTGGCAGGCGCCACAAATGCTGTTGTAAATGGTGGCGCCATCGCGCGGGCCAGTCGAGGCAGGCGCTTCGGCCTTGGCCAGTTCGAACTTGGCCAGCGGCTGGATGCGGCTTTCAGCTTCGTCGTTGCCGCTCGTGGCATCTGCCGCCGAGCCGCTATGGTTGACGGTCAGGGGAAAAAGGATGGCGATCAGGAGGGCGGCCGCAACAATCACAGCCCACATGATGCTCTTCGAAGAATGTTGCTTGGACATGCCCATTACCTCATTGCACAAAAATAAAAGTTCGCGATTATAACGGCTTAACTTTCATCGATGAGCAAAAAAAACCCCGCCAGAGGCGGGGTTGAAATTCTCGAAAGGGGGATTTCGAGAGGAGGGGTTCAATGCACAACTGCAGTGTAGGTTCCGTCCTCTCCCGTGTCTGTCGTCCTTTCGTAGCCTTGTGTAACCAAATGTAGCCATTCCGGATAATGTTAATTGGATATTTGCCCCCGGCTTTCTGTGGGCGAAATTCAGTTCTCGATCCGGCAGATTTCGACGGCGCTGAGCGGAATCTGGTAATCCGCCGCCAGTTGCGATCTGGCCAGATCTTCAATGGCCTGTTCTTCGCTGAAGACAAAACGCCGGGCGCCGGTAAAGTCCTGCGGGAGGCCGGCCCGGTCTTGCGTGATGCGAAAGTGAATCTTGACCTTCATTGCTGTGCTCCATGGATGTATTTATTCCTGCCGACGCAGTATAGGCAGGCGCTGGTGCGCAGCAATATCGGTTTTCCACAGGTGGGCCGCTCGGCCTTCGATTCACCGCTTGGCGGCGGGCTTCCTGGCGGAGCCCGGGCGGCTGCCACGATGCGCCGGTTTGGCCGGGACGTCGTCGAACCCCACCCAATTGCCCGGCACGCCCTTGCTGGCCCGTCCCCCCGGGACCTTGGGCTTTTTCGGCTTCTTGACCAGTTGTCCGGCGCCATTGGTCATCGGCACGCGGTGATCCGGTTCGAAACCGGGTTCCTCGTCGCGGCTCAGCGTCTGCTTGGTCAGGGTTTCGATGGCGGCAAGCAGTGGCGCCTCGTCGGCGCAGACCAGCGAAATCGCTTCGCCGCTGGCCCCCGCCCGGCCTGTGCGACCGATGCGGTGGATGTAGTCCTCGGCGACGATGGGCAGGTCGAAATTGACCACCTGCGGCAGGTCGTCGATATCCAGGCCGCGCGCCGCAACGTCGGTGGCGACGAGGATCTGCACCTCGCCTGCCTTGAAGCTGTCGAGGGCGCGCTGGCGGCTGGCCTGTGGCTTGTCGCCGTGGATCGCGTCGGCCTTGATCTTCCTGGCCAGCAGCGTGGCAACCAGTTCGTCGACGCCCTTCCTGGTTTTGACGAAAACCAGGACCTGGCCCCACTTGCGGTCCTTGAGCATGCTCAGGAAGAGTTCCGGCTTGCGTTTTTTGTCCACCGGCACGACCCACTGCTTGACGGCTTTGACGGTGCTGTTGCGCGGGCTGACTTCGATCGACAGCGGGTCACGCAGCCGGCCCTTGGCCAGGCTGCGGATCTCGTCGGAAAAGGTCGCCGAGAAAAGCAGGGTCTGGCGCTGCTTGGGCAAGGCGGCGAAAACGGCGGACAGCTCCTGGGCGAAACCGAGGTCGAGCATGCGGTCGGCCTCGTCGAGGACCAGTGTCTGCACCTGCTTGAATTTCAGCGCATTCTGGCGGAACAGGTCGAGCAGGCGGCCGGGGGTGGCGACCAGGACATCGACGCCGCGGCGCAGGCGCATCATCTGCGGATTGATGCTGACTCCGCCATAAGCCGCGTAGGTGCTGACCGGCAGATGTTCGCCGTATTGGCGGAAACTGGCGTGCACCTGCTCGGCCAGTTCGCGGGTCGGCACCAGGACCAGGGCGCGGATCGAATTGCTGGCCACCTTTTCCTCAATCTCGCTCAGGCGTTGCAGGATGGGCAGCGCGAAACCGGCCGTCTTGCCCGTTCCGGTCTGCGCCGCTGCCATCAAGTCGCGGCCGGCGAGGACAGCCGGGATGGCCTTTTCCTGGACGGGCGTCGGCGTCTTGTAGCCGAGGGTATCCAGGGCCTGGAGGAGGGCGGGGGCGAGGCCGAGGCTGGCGAAGGTCATGATGGTCGGGGTAAGCGGAAAGGGCGGAGTTTACCCGCTTCGCCCGGCCGCGGTTTGTAAAAGTCCGGCTTGTCTTCCGGCCAGGCTTTGTTTCCAGGCGCTGGCTGAATGTTAAGATTTGCCGCATGAATGAACTCGAAAGACTTTCCGAAGTTCTTGGTCAGCGCTTGCTGGCGCGCGGCGAGTGGCTGACGGCGGCCGAATCCTGTACCGGCGGCTGGCTGGCCCAGTCGGTGACGGCCATTGCCGGCAGTTCCGGCTGGTTCGAACGCGGTTTCGTGACCTATTCGAATGCTGCCAAGCTTGAGATGCTGGGCGTGCCGGCCACGACGCTCGAACGCCACGGGGCGGTCTCGGAAGCGACCGCCCGGGCCATGGCGCAGGGGGCGCTGGCCCATAGTCATGCCGACTGGGCGGTGGCGATTACCGGGATTGCCGGGCCGGCTGGCGGTTCGCCGGAAAAGCCGGTCGGCACCGTGTGTTTCGCCTGGGCGCGCAAGGGGGCTGGCTGCGTGGCACAGACCCGATGTTTTTCCGGTGATCGGGCGATGGTCCGCGAGCAGTCGGTCGGTCATGCCCTGGCGATTTTGCTCGAGCGGGTCGGGGTGGACACGATGCTGGCCTGAGCCGGCAGTCGGGCGAGATAATTCGTTCTACAATGCGGGCAGGGAGAGAGCTGCAATGCGCTACATTGAACTGGACGCTGCATCGATTGAGCGGACCTTGCAGGAGTGGTCGTTGGAAAGGCCGCTGGGTGGGGTTTTTGCGTTGTTGCCGGAGGCCGGGCAGGCGCAGCTGCCGCTTCTCCAGTCGCTGTGTCGGACACGCGGCATCGCCTTGGTCGGCGCTATTTTTCCTGCCCTGATACAACAGCAGCACTTCGTGACGCAGGGCGCCTGGTTGCTGCGTTTCGACGCGATGCCCGCGCATTTTTTGCTGGCCGATATCAATGCCGCTGAAACTTCCGGTGTAGCGCGCGTCGTCGCTGAAGTTCGTGGCGGCCTGCAGGGGCAGCCAGGCGGTAGCGCGAAGCCGACGCTGTTCATGATCTTCGACAGCATGGTGCCGAACATCGCCAGCCTGCTCGATGGCATTTATCTCGAGCTCTCCAACCGGGTCGATTACGCCGGTATCAATGCTGGCAGCGAGACCTTCCAGCCCATGCCCTGCCTGTTCGATGAACACCGGCTGGTTGGCAACGGCGTTCTCGGTCTGCTCCTGCCCGGTAACATCGCCGCCGTGCTCGAGCATGGTTTCGTCTGCCCGGAGCGGGCGATGAGCGCGACGGCCACCGAAGGTAACCGGATCGCCATGATCGACTGGCGCCCGGCCTTCGAGGTGTATCAGGAAATCATCAAGGCCGAATACGGCATCGATCTGACGGCCGGGAATTTCTATCAGCACGCCGTGCATTTTCCATTTGGCATCCTGCGCGCCAATGGCGATGTGGTCGTACGCATTCCCGTGGCTTTGGCAGAAGACGGCTCACTGTACTGCGTTGGCGAGATTCCCGAAAATTCCGTGCTGGTTCTGCTCAAGGCGCCGGAAGCCGGGGGCAATGGCTGCATCGGTCGGCTGATCGGCAAATTGCAAAACGAAAATGGCACGCAGCACGGACAAAACCTGCTGACCTTCTACTGTGCCGGGCGACGCATGCATCTGGGCGAGGCAGCGGAAAGCGAACTGGCGGCGCTGCATGCCGGGGCCGACGTGGCCGAAATGGCTGGCGCCCTGTCGCTGGGCGAAATCGGTAGTACCGTGCGCTGGGGCTATCCGATGTTCCATAACGCCACCCTGGTGTGCACCCCCTGGCTGGCCAGATGAATCGCGAGCAGATTCTCAGCATTCTGTATGACCTGTCGCTGACCATCAGCAGCGAAATCCGTCTCGACAGCCTGCTGAAAAAGACCCTGCAACGTCTGCTCTTTCATACCTCATTTCCGGTCGGTGTCGTTTTTGCCGACCAGGAAAACGGCGAGTTCGGGATTTCCGCCCGGCTCGAGGCAGCCATCGGTGACTACCTGCTGGTCGAGCGTTGCGGCGAGCAATTCAATCTGCCGGCCGGCCTGCTGGCCGGCAAGGTCGAGTTGCTCAGCGAGGCGACGCTGCTGGCGCCCCTGTCGCTCGATCAAAACTATTCGCATTGCCTGCGCCTGCCGGTCGATGCGCAGACATCCATTCTGTTGCTGTCCCTGGCGCCGGTCGAAAGTTCGGTGCCGCTGACGCAGATCTTCCAGCCGGTGCTGGCCAATCTGGCCAAGGCGATCACCCTGTGCCGCAACAACGAGCGGCTGACGCGCTCGCTGGCTGCCGACCGCGACGATGCGCGGGCCGAGCTGGCCGTGGCGCTGGCCCAGAGCGAGCGCGAGCGGGCCTTTCTCGATAGCCTGTACGAAGCCATTCCCGACCTGGTCTGGGTCAAGGATCCGAATGGTATTTACCTCTCGTGCAATCCGACCTTTTCGCGGCTCTACAATGCCAGTGCCTACGAAATCATCGGGCGTAGCGACGACGATTTCGTCAGCCGGGAACTGGCCGAATTTTTTCGTCGCAATGACCAGGCCGCGGTGGCGGCGGCCGGTCCGAGCATCAATGAGGAATGGCTGACCTTCGCCGATAACGGCTATCGCGGCCTGTTCGAAACCATCAAGACCCCGATGCGCGGTAACGACGGACACCTGATCGGGGTGCTCGGCATTTCGCGCGAAATCACCGAGCGGCGGCGCATCGAGGAGGCTCTGCGGGCCAGTGAGGCCGAACTGGCCGAACATCGGCAGCATCTGGAAATGCTGGTGGCCGAACGGACGCGCGATCTGGCCGCGGCGAACTCGCGTCTGGAACAGACCGAATTTGCCATGGACCGCGTGGGGATCGGCATCCACTGGGTCGATTGCGAGACCGGGAGTCTGGTTTATGTGAATCGCGGCGCCGCCGAAATGCTGGGTTACACCCCGGAAGAGATGTCCGGATTCAGCATTGCGGATATTGATCCCGGCTTTGCTGCCGGCAATTTTGCCGAGGCTACGGCGGGCTTGCGCGAGCAGAACAACCACAGTTTCGACACCCACAACCGGCATCGCGACGGGCATCTGGTGCCGGTCAATGTCACCCTTTTCTTTCGCCCGGTGAGCGAACTCGAGCCGGCTCACTTCATCACCTTCGTGCGCGACATCAGCGAGCGCCAGCGCATCGAGCAGCAGCTACGCGAGGCCAAGGAACTCGCCGAGTCAGCGACGCGGGCGAAGAGCAGCTTCCTGGCCAACATGAGCCATGAAATCCGCACGCCGATGAATGCCATCCTCGGGACCGTGCATCTGCTGCGCCGTAGCGGGCTCAATTTTGAGCAGTCCGGGCAGCTCGGGCGCATCGAGTCGGCTGGTCAGCACCTGCTGGCGGTGATCAACGATATTCTCGATCTGTCGAAGATCGAAGCCGGCAAGTTCCTGCTTGACGAGGCGCCGCTCGCCCTCGATTCGCTCATGGCAGATGTCGCGCAGATGCTTGCCGAGGGCGCGCAGGCCAAGGGGCTGGAGGTCAGGACCGAAGTCGGCGGCATGCCGCATTGCCTGCTCGGCGATGTCACCCGCCTGCGCCAGGCCCTGCTCAATTATGCCAACAACGCCATCAAATTTACCGAGCGGGGTTCGATCTGCCTGCGGGCCCGCCTGCTCGAGGAAGATGCGACGAGTGTGCTGGTTCGTCTGGAAGTCAGCGATACCGGGATCGGCATTGAACCGGCGGTGCTGTCCCGCCTGTTTGCACCCTTCGAACAGGCCGACACCTCAACCTCGCGCAAATATGGCGGGACCGGCCTCGGTCTGGCGATTGCCCGGCATATTGCCCAACTCATGGGCGGCGCGGTCGGGGCCGAGAGTACGCCCGGGGTCGGCAGCACCTTCTGGATCACGGCCCGGCTCAAGCGTCAGTCGACGGAAGTCCGCTCGCAGCTGGTCAGTGACAATGCGGCTGATGTCGAGGCCGCATTGCGCCGCGATTTCGCCGGGGCCAGGATCCTGCTCGTTGAAGATGATCCGATCAATCGCGAAGTGGCGATCATGCTGCTCGAGGATGTCGGACTGAGCATCGATATCGCGGAAGATGGCCTCGTTGCCGTCGAGCAGGTCGAGAAGCATCCCTACGCCCTGGTCCTGATGGACATGCAGATGCCGCGCCTGGACGGTATAGGCGCCACGCAGCGCATCCGCCAACTGCCGCAGGGCGACTCGCTGCCGATTCTGGCGATGACGGCCAATGTCTTTGCCGAGGACCGCGACAACTGCCTGGCCGCCGGCATGAACGACTTTGTCAGCAAGCCGGTCGATCCGGTGCTGCTCTATTCGACCTTGTTGCACTGGTTGCGGCAAGGGAAGTCGTAGGGCTGGCAGCACGGGAAAAGCTATGGGGAGGTGAGTGGTGCAATAAGCCGCAGGCGCATTGCACCATCAATCCGGCACCATCACCCTGGCAGCGGCTCGAACAACGCCGCCAGGTCGTCGTTGCCGAACTTGACCTCGACGCCGCGATCTTCGGAGAGGATGCCAGCCGCCAGTTCGGCCTTGCGTTCCTGCAGGGCGAGGATCTTTTCCTCGATGCTGCCGCTGACGATCAGCTTGTAGACGAACACCGGCTTGTCCTGGCCGAGGCGGTGGGCGCGGTCGGTGGCCTGGTTTTCGACGGCCGGATTCCACCACGGATCGTAGTGGATCACGGTGTCGGCCGCGGTCAGGTTGAGGCCGACGCCGCCGGCCTTCAGGCTGATCAGGAAAATCGGCACTTCGCCGTTCTGGAAGCACTTGATCGGCTTTTCCCGGTCGTCGGTGCTGCCGGTGAGCAGGGCGTAGGGGATGCCGATGGCGTTCAGTTCGTTCTCGATCAACGCCAGCATGCTGGTGAATTGCGAGAAGACGAGAATCTTGCGGCCTTCGTCCACCAGTTCCGGCAACATTTCCATGAGCAGATCGAGCTTGGCCCTTTCCTTGACCCGGCTGGCGGCTGTCGCCTTGACCAGGCGCGGGTCGCAGCAGACCTGGCGCAGCTTCAGCAGGGCATCAAGGATGACGATCTGGCTGCGCGCGAAGCCGCGCTGGGCGATTTCGTCGCGCACCTTGGCATCCATCGCGGCACGCACGGTTTCATAGAGATCGCGCTGGCTGCCTTCGAGCTCGACGCTGCGCACGATGATGGTCTTCGGCGGCAGTTCGCGGGCAACGTCTTCCTTCTTGCGGCGCAGGATGAAGGGCCGGATGCGGCGGGCCAGCAGCTTGCGGCGCTGGGCATCGCCGAGCTTCTCGATCGGTGTCCGCCAGTGCTTGGTGAATTGCTTGCTGGTGCCGAGGAAGCCGGGCAGCAGGAAGTCGAACTGGCTCCACAGCTCGCCGAGGTGGTTTTCGAGCGGCGTGCCGGTCAGGCACAGGCGATGCCGCGCGTCGATCTTGCGCACCGCTTCGGCACTCTGGCTCTGGGCGTTCTTGACGGTCTGCGCCTCGTCGAGGATGAGCAGGTGATAGCTGTGCTGCATCAGCTCCTCGGCGTCGCGCCAGAGCAGCGGATAGGTAGTCAGGATGACGTCGTGCTCGATGATTTCGCCGAACCGGCTCTTGCGCTCCGGGCCGTGCAGCGAGAGCACCTTGAGGGTCGGCGCGAAACGCGCCGCCTCGTTCTTCCAGTTGAAGATCAGCGAGGTCGGCAGGACGATCAGGGCTGGCTTGTCGAGGCGGCCGCCTTCCTTTTCGAGCAGCAGGTGGGCCAGGGTCTGCGCCGTCTTGCCGAGACCCATGTCGTCGGCCAGGATGCCGGAAAGGTCCTGCTCGCGCAGGAATTGCAGCCAGGCCAGGCCTTCCTTCTGGTACGGGCGCAGTTCGAGGCCAAGACCGGCCGGCGGGGCGATATCGACGATGCCCTGGGCGGCGCGCAACTTGTCGGCCAGGGCCAGGACGTCGCTCTGGCCGCGGAACTGCCAGCGGCTGGTATCGTTGAGTTCGGCCAGACGCGGCGCGTCGAAGCGCGACAGGCGCAGGGTTTCACCGCCGGTAAAACCGTCGAACAGGTCGATCAGCGTTGCCGCCAGCGGCTTGATGCGGCCGGCTGGGACACGCAGGCGCTTGCCATTGGCAGTTTGCAGTTCGACCGGCTCGTCATCGGGAATGAAGGCCAGTTGCAGGGCCTCCAGCCAGCGCGCGTCGCGCCGGAAAAGGCCGGCCAGCAGCGGGGCCAGCGGCAGGCGCTGGCCTTCGACGATGATCCCCATGTCGAGATTGAACCAGCCGTTGTCGGATTCGACGAGGTCAGCTTCCCAGCCGTCGACATCGAGTACGTGATGGCGGAAATCCTCGGGGAATTCGACCTGCCAGCCAGCCTGCTTCAGGCGTTCGATGCCCTCCTGCATGAAGGCCGTCCAGTCATCCTCGTGGCCCAGGCTGTAAACACCTTCCGGCGGACTGCCGAAGGTGTACAGCGTGTGCCCCGGCAGCTTTTCCAGGCCGCTGCCGACGAGTGCCTTGAGGGCGGCGGCTTCGGCTTCCGGGCGGCGTTTCAGGCGCACCGTCTCGCCTTCCGGCAGGGTGATGAATTCGTGGCGTTCGTCGGGCCGGATTTCGGCGTCGGCATAGCGGAAAACGATCCGCGCGATATCGAAGGGGCCGCCGGTCAGGCTTTGCGTGTAGCGCCGCCAGGCCCGGTAGCCGTGGGTGTGCACGGTATCGAGCTGGAGGATGGCCTGCAGCGGCGCGTCGACCAGACGCAGGCGGGCGCTCGCGTCTTCGGCCGGCGGTGGCAGTTCGGGGGCGAGTTCGGAGAGCGCTTCGGCGACCAGCGCGGCTTCCTTGGCCGAGAGCGGCGGCAGGCTGAACAGGCGGCTGACCATGGCCGGATTGCCGGTGACTTCGAGCGGGCCGATTTCGCCGCCATCGATATCGAGATACCAGGGCGGATCGACCGGCACGATCATTTCGGCGGCCGGTTCCGGTTTCAGGTAGGGGCGCTGGAAGCCGGCGGCATCGACCAGCCAGCCGATGCCGGCCGGGCGGGTGGCGCCGAGGTGCAAGGGCAGACCAAGGTCGTCCTCGGGATAGAGGCGATGGCTGGCCGCCATGCGCTGCAGCGCTTCGGCGCCGTGCTTGGGGCCGAGGGCGAAGGCGCGCAGGCCGCTTTCGTGGCCGCGATCGGCCCAGATCAGGCGCAGGATGCCGAGATCTTCCTCGTTGACGAATTGTGGCGGCGTGACCAGGGCACGGTCGATTTTCCACCACTCCTCGGCACTTTCCGGGAATTTTCCCTTGCGGATTTCAATACCGAAATGGCGATGGTCGGCCGTCCATTTCAGGATGTAGTAAATCTGCTGGCGGGCCCCCGACGGCCGGGCCTTTTTCTTGGCGACGGCGACCGAGGCACGGCGCAGGTCCTCAACCCAGGACAGTACGCCGGGGCTGACCCGTTCCGTCTGTTCAGCCGGAATGCGTTCCTCGATGGCCTTGAGCAGCATCGCGGCGACGTGTTTGCAATCGACGCCGACCGCGCAGGTGCAGCCGCTGATCAGCGAAGTGCCGCCATTCTTGTGCTGCACCAGGCGGGCGATCGAGGTGTAGGGCTTGCGCGCCGAGCCGGGGACGACGGCGCGGATGCGCTCTTCTTCGACATCGAGCTGCTGCACGAGGTCGACATAAGGCCGGGCCTTGCTGACCTCGCTTTCGCCGAGCCAGTCGACGATATCTTCTTCAGTGAATGTGTCCAGGGTCGCGGGGCTCATGCTGGGCTAGTGAAACAGCGCGGCAACGAGGCCGGCCAGGAGCAGGGCGATGATCGCCAGCCAGCGGTTCTGCTGGCGCTGGGCGGCAATCAGTTGGGCCAGTTGCGGCTGCAGGTCGGCCTTGTGCGGCTGGGCCAGGGCCTGATGAATAAGGCGGGGCAATTGCGGAATGGTGCGCGCCAGATACGGGGCTTCCTGCTTGAAGGTCTTGATCAGGCCGCGCCAGCCGATCTGCTCGCTCATCCAGCGTTCGAGGAAGGGCTTGGCGGTTTTCCACAGGTCGAGTTCGGGGTCGAGCTGGCGGCCGAGACCTTCGATGTTGAGCAGGGTTTTCTGCAGCATGACCAGTTGCGGCTGGATTTCGACATTGAAGCGGCGCGAGGTCTGGAACAGCCGGAGCAGGATCTTCCCGAAGGAAATGTCTTTCAGCGGGCGGTCGAAAATCGGCTCGCAGACGGCGCGGATAGCGGCCTCGAATTCATCGACGCGGGTTTCCTTGGGCGCCCAGCCCGATTCGATGTGCGCTTCGGCGACGCGCTTGTAGTCGCGGCGAAAGAAGGCGAGGAAATTCTGCGCCAGGTAATTCTTGTCGGAATCGGTCAGCGTGCCGACGATGCCGAAATCGAGCGCGATGTAGCGGCCGTCGGCATGCACGAAGATATTGCCGGGGTGCATGTCGGCATGGAAGAAGCCATCGCGGAAAACCTGGGTGAAGAAGATTTCGACGCCAGCTTCTGACAGCTTGGCGAGGTCAATGCCGTCGGCGCGCAGCTTGTCGATCTGCGAGATCGGCGTGCCGTGCATGCGCTCCATGACCATCACCGTCGAGGTGCAGAAATCCCAATGCACTTCGGGCACGATGAGCAGCTTCGAGTCGACGAAATTGCGCCGCAATTGCGAGGCGTTGGCCGCCTCGCGCATGAGGTCGAGTTCGTCGCGCAGGTATTTGGCGAATTCGGCCACCACCTCCCGCGGTTTCAGACGCTTGCCGTCGGCCCACAGGGTTTCGAGCAGCAGCGCGAAATTGTCCATGAGCGCCAGATCGTGCTCGATGACCGAACGCATGTTGGGGCGCAGGATCTTGACGGCGACTTCGTGGCCGCCGTCCTCTTCGCGCAGCTTGGCGAAATGGACCTGGGCGATCGAGGCGGAAGCAACCGGGGTCGGGTCGAATTCGGCGAAAACCTCGCTGGCCGGGCGGCCGTAGGCTTTTTCGATTTCTGCCAGGGCGAGTTGCGAAGCGAAGGGCGGGACGCGATCCTGCAGCTTGGCCAGTTCGTCGGCGATGTCGGCCGGCATCAGGTCGCGCCGGGTGGATAGCACCTGGCCGAACTTGACGAAAATCGGCCCGAGCGCTTCGAGGGCCAGGCGCAGGCGTTCGGCCCGCGGCGCCGAGAGATTGCGCCAGAACTGCAGGGCGTTGGCCAGACGGACCAGGCGACCGCTCGGCTCGTGTTCGAGCACCATTTCATCCAGGCCGAAACGGCTGGCCACGGAGGCGATCTTGAGCAGGCGGAGGAGACGCATGGCGGCAGGTAATGCCGGACAGGCCGGGCAACGGGGCTAAACGAGTATGTTAACACGCTGACGCCGGTTGTGACCGCGTGTTTTCGTGTTGGAGCGAGTCTACGACAAAGGCTTGCTGCGTGGTCAAGGATCCTGGTGACAGCGAGAAGTCTTGGAGTAAACTGGGGCCACAAAGCCACTGCCCGAGGTGTCTTGCCAGTCGGAAATTAAGCGTGCCATGAACGAAACCAAACATCCGTCCGCGATTGCCCGGGAAGCCCTGAAGCTTTTGACGGCCCGCCATCAGGCGCCGACGCCGGCCAATTTCCAGCTTTGCTACAACGAAATTGCCGATCTGCCCAATGTCGCACCTTTTCCCGATCAGATCCTGCGGCAGATTGCGCTCGAGTTGAAGGCGAGCAACGAAGTCCAGGAAAAGGAATTGGCGCGCCTGGATGAGGCGATCGGGCGGCGCAGCTGGATGGGCGTCAAGGAAGCGCTGCTCGCCTTCATCGCGGCGCATGACGGCAGTCGCCCGGCTGATGCAACGGAGCCGGTGCCTGGCCTGCCGCATGCGCTGGCGATCAAGCTGGCGCATTTTGTCGAGTCGGTATTACCGGCGCTCGGCGATGACAATGAGCGGGTGCTCGTCATGTCCGGCGAGCTGGTAGCGGCCTTGCGACAGCCCCTGGTCGATGTGCCGCAGGTGCAGAACAAGCTGGCGCGGCTGACCCACCAAGTGTTGTTTGCCGCCGAAGAGCAGGTCGAAATCAAGGAATCCCTGCTCAAGCTGCTGCACCTGATCATCGAAAATATCGGTGAGCTGAGTCTCGACGATGCCTGGCTCAAGGGCCAGATCGACGGTTTGCTGGCCGCCGTTGAGCCGCCGCTGACCTTGCGTCATCTCGATGAAATGGAGCGCCGCCTGCGCGACGTGATGCTCAAGCAGCACGAAGCGAAGAGTCGTTCAATCGAGGCGCAGGAGGAAATGCGCCAGATGCTCGGCGCCTTTATCGAGCGCCTGGCGACCATGAACGAGTCGAGCGTGGTCTTCCAGGGCAAGATCGAGGAAAGTGCCCGGCAGATCGAGCAGGTCAGGAATATCGAGGACCTGGCGCCCTTGCTCAATGAGGTTATCGTCGCCACGAAAACCATGGCGGACGAATCCGCGAGTTCACGGGAACAGCTGAAAACCCTGCAGGACCGCGTCTTGGCGACCGAGGCCGAGCTCATCCAGTTGCATCGCGAGCTCGATAGTGCCAGTGCGCTGGCCCGTCACGATCCGCTGACCGACACGCTCAATCGCAAGGGGCTGGACGAGGCGCTGGCCCGCGAAATCGCCACCATGCAGCGCAAGGAAACGCCGCTTTCACTGTGCCTGCTCGATATCGATAATTTCAAGAAACTCAACGACCGCCTGGGGCATGAAGTGGGCGACAACGCCCTGGTGCACCTGGTCAGCGTTGCCCGGCGCTGCATGCGGCCGACCGATACGCTGGCCCGCTACGGCGGTGAGGAATTCATCATCCTGATGCCGGATACCCTGCTCGATCAGGGGGTCGAGGCCATGGTCCGCCTGCAGCGCGAATTGACCAAGGCCTTCTTCCTGTCCGGCAAGGAAAAGGTGCTGATCACCTTCAGCGCCGGCGTCGCCCAGCTGGCGCCTGAGGAGTCGGGGGCTAGCGCCATCAAGCGGGCGGATCGGGCGATGTACCTGGCCAAGCGCGCCGGCAAGAATCGCGTCATGGCCGGCTGAGTTGCTGCAAGGCTTTCCACCGGTCGCCGATAGCCGCGCCCGCGTGCTCATCCTGGGCAGCATGCCCGGCCAGGCCTCGCTGGTGGCACAGCAGTATTACGCCTACCGGCAAAATTGCTTCTGGCGGATCATGGGCGATCTGTTCGGTGCCGGGCCGCAACTGCCTTACGAATTGCGCCTGGAAAAACTGCGGGCGAGCGGAATCGCCCTCTGGGACGTGATTGCCGCCTGCCAGCGCGAAGGCAGCCTGGATGCCGATATTGTCGGTGCCACGGTGCGGGCCAACGATTTTCCGGGGTTTCTTGCCGGCTATCCGGCGATCCGGCGGGTGTATTTCAATGGTGCGGCTGCCGAGACGGCCTTTCGCCGCAGTGTGCTGCCGGGGCTGAACGGGCCGGTGTTGCAGTTGCAGCGCCTGCCGTCGACCAGTCCGGCCCATGCGGCGCTGCCTTACGCCGAAAAGCTTGCCGCCTGGTCGGCGATTAGCACGGCGTCAAATATGTAGCCGTCGGGCAGCGTATAATCGCGCTTTTGCTTTTTTAGCTACAAATCAATGGCCCATGACGTCAAATCCCGGCTGGTAGCCCTGTTGCAACAGGCGCTGGCCAGCGTTGCCCCGGCGGCAACCGATACCCCCATCCAACTCGAACGCCCGCGCGACCCGACGCACGGCGACTTCGCGACCAATCTGGCGATGCAACTGGCCAAGGCGCTGAAGAAGAATCCGCGCGAAATCGCCCAGCAACTGGTCAATGAATTGCCGCCATCGGGCTTGGTCACCAAGGCTGAAGTGGCCGGGGCCGGTTTCATCAATTTCACGCTCGATGCCGGCACCAAGACCGAAGGCGTCAAGCAGGTGCTGATCGAGGGCGAGAATTTCGGCCGTTCGACGCAGGGCGGCTGGCAGAAGGTGCAGGTCGAATTCGTCTCGGCCAACCCGACCGGGCCGCTGCACGTCGGCCACGGTCGCGGCGCCGCCTACGGCGCTTCGCTGGCCACGCTGCTCAGCTTTGCCGGCTGGGATGTGACCCGCGAGTACTACGTCAACGACGCCGGCCGGCAGATGGACATCCTCGGCCTGTCGACCTGGCTGCGTTATCTCGACCAGCATGGCATCGCCGTGCCTTTCCTGCCCAATGCCTACCAGGGCGACTATGTGCGCGAGATGGCGAAACAGATGACGGCGGCGCATGGCGCCAAGTTCGTCCGCCAAGCGGCCGATGTGCTGGCCGGAACGCCCGGCCTGCCCGAGGCGGAGCGTGCCGACGACGAAGCCAAGCGCCAGCGCGACCAGCATCTCGATGCCTTGATCGCCAATGCCAAGACCTTGCTCGGCGTGGATTGGACCTACGTCCATCAGCATGCCTTGTCCGAGCAACTGGCCGATTGCCGCGACGATCTCGAACAGTTCGGCGTGCATTTTGACGTCTGGTTCTCCGAACAGGCGCTGTTCGATACCGGTCTGGTCGCCCGTTGTGTCGATCTGCTCGAAAAGAACGGCCACCTGTACGTGCAGAACGGTGCGCGCTGGTTCAAGTCGACCACTTTCGGCGACGAGAAGGACCGCGTTGTACAGCGCGAAAATGGCCTGTACACGTATTTCGCCTCCGACATCGCCTATCACCTGAACAAGTTCGAACGCGGTTTCGACAAGGTCATCAATATCTGGGGCGCCGATCACCACGGTTATATTTCGCGGGTGAACGGCGCGATCACGGCGCTGGGGCTTGATGCCGGCAAGTTGCAGGTCGCCCTGGTCCAGTTCGCGGTGCTCTACCGCAACGGCCAGAAGGCCTCGATGTCCACGCGTTCCGGCGAATTCGTCACGCTGCGCGAGCTGCGCGGCGAAGTTGGCAACGATGCCTGCCGCTTCTTCTACGCCCTGCGCAAGTCTGACCAGCATCTCGATTTCGACCTCGATCTGGCCAAGAGCCAGACCAACGAGAATCCGGTGTACTACATCCAGTACGCCCATGCCCGCGTCTGTTCCGTGATCAACCAGTGGGGCGGTGAGCCGGCCGGTCTGGTCGAAGCCAACCTGGCGCTGCTCGACAATCCGCGTGAACTGGCGATCGCCAGCAAGCTCGGCGAATTCCGCGAAGTCATCGAGGGCGCCGCCCGCGAACTGGCGCCGCACCTGATTGCCTTCTACCTCAAGGATCTGGCCGGCGAATTCCACGCCTGGTACAACGCCGAACGCATGCTGGTCGACGACCTGGCGCTGCGCGAAGCCCGCGTTGCGCTGGCCATCGCCGTGCGTCAGGTCATTCGCAACGGTCTCGCCATTCTGGGTGTCAGTTGCCCGGAATCGATGTAAGGAAGCGCCATGAGCCGCGATAGCAAATCCCGCAGGAACGCCCCGGCCCGGAAAAAATCCGGCGGCGGCACGCTGGTCGGCATGTTCATCGGCCTCGTGCTCGGTGTCGCTGTCGCGGCCGGTGTCGTCTGGTACATGAACAAGTCGCCGTTGCCTTTCGCCAACAAGGGCACGCAGCCGCCCCGGCCGGAGGCTCTCGCCGCCAATGGCAAGCCGGTCGAGCCGCTGGCCCTGCCGGGCAAGCCGGGCGACCCGGTGCCGGAAAAGCGCTTCCAGTTCTACGACATTCTGCCGGGCAAGGCCGATGCCGTGCCGGACAAGGCGGCCAAGCCGGAGACGAAGAAGGAAGAAGCCAAGAAGGACGAGGCCAAAAAGGAAGAGCCGAAGAAAGAGGAGTCGAAGGAGAGCAAGACGCCGCTCTTCCTGCAGGCCGGTTCCTTCAGTACCGCGCAGGACGCTGACAACCAGAAGGCGAAGCTGGCGTTTATGGGAGTGGAGGCGGTCATCCAGCAGGTCATGATCCAGGACCGGACCTTGTATCGCGTGCGGGTCGGCCCCTACACGAAGATCGATGAATTGAACAAAGTCCGGGCCGAGCTTGCCAAAGCCGGTGTTGAAGCCCAACTCGCCAAAAACAAGGAGTAAGGAATGAAGTTTGCCCGTCGCAGTTTCATCGCCGCCGCTGTTGCCCTGAGCGCGGCCTTTGCGTTGCCGGTAGCCGCCCAGACCGCCGGCAAGGATTACACGCTGCTCAATCCGGCGCAGCCGACCGATGAGCCGCTGAAGATCGAAGTCACCGAATTCTTCAGCTACGGCTGCGGCCACTGCAATGATTTCCATCCCATCCTCGCCGCCTGGGTCGCCAAGCAGCCGGCCGATGTCGTGGTCAAGCGCGTGCCGGTCAGTTTCAACAGCTACTTCGCGATGATTGCGCCGCTCTATTACGCACTGGAAGCGACTGGCGATCTGGCTCGTCTGGATGGCAATGTTTTCCGCACCATTCATGGTGAAGGCAACCGGCTGGCCGATACCCAGTCACGTGCCGCATGGGCGGCCAGGAACGGTCTCGACGCTCAGAAACTCGACGATACTTTCCGTTCCTTCAGTGTTTCCAGCAAGGTGCGCCGGGCCGACCAGCAGACCCAGGCTTACAAGATCCAGGGCGTGCCGGCCCTGGCGATCGATGGCAAATACCTGATCAGTGGCGCTGAATTCAACCAGCAACTGGCCGTTGCCGAGCAGCTGATCGCCAAGATCCGCCGAGAAAAATTCGGCAGGAAATAATTGACCCTGAAGGTCTTCATCACGGGCGCCTCGTCGGGAATCGGCGAGGCGCTTGCCGTTTACTACGCTGCCCGGGGTGCCACGCTGGGTCTCGCGGCACGCCGTGGCGCGGCGCTCGACGCGCTGAACCAGCGGCTCGGCGGCCGGCATGCCTGCTATCCGCTTGATGTCGCCGATGCGCCGGCCCTGCACGCGGCAGCCGTCGATTTCATGGCACGTTTCGGTGCGCCGGACATCGTCATTGCCAGCGCCGGCGTGTCGGCCGGTACGCTCAGTGAATACGAGGAAGACCTGGCGGTCTTCCGGCGCATCATGGATATCAATGTTTTTGGCACGGCGGCGACTTTCGCGCCCTTCATTCCCGCCATGAAAGCGGCGGGTGGCCTGCGCCGCCTGGTCGGTTTCGCCTCGGTGGCCGGCATTCGCGGCCTGCCGGGGGCGGAAGCCTATTCGGCTTCGAAAGCGGCAGTGACCGCCTACCTCGAAAGCCTGCGCCTGGAAATGCGGCCCTACGGCATCAAGGTGGTGAATATCGCGCCGGGTTACATCAAGACGCCGATGACGGCAGTCAATGGTTATCGCATGCCATTTTTGTTGCCGGTTGAGCGGGCCGCCGAACGCTTTGCGGCCGTCATCGCGCGCGGCACGAGTTATACGGTGATTCCCTGGCCAATGGGCATCGTCGCCAAGCTGCTGCGCATCCTGCCAGACTGGTTGTACGACCGCCTGTTCACAAGTGCGCCGAGAAAGCCGCGCGGCTTGTTAAAATAGCCCGATGCTCGAACTCAAGATCAACGGCGAAAGCCGCCAGTTTCCCGCCCCGCTAAGCGTGGCCGGCCTCGTCGAGGAACTCGGCTACACCGGCAAGCGCATCGCCATCGAGCGCAACGGCGAAATCGTCCCGAAAAGCCAGCATGCGGCGACGGCGCTGGTCTCGGGCGATCAGCTCGAAATCGTCGTCGCCGTGGGCGGCGGCTGAGGCGAGGATCGAGCTGTTAGCTGTTAGGATCGAGTAATCGCGCCGCAGACCAACCGCTTGACCAATGACTAGCAGCTAACAGCTAATAACTGGATCCTAAAAAAATGCATCAACTGACTATTGCCGGTAAAACCTACCGTTCCCGCTTGCTGGTCGGCACCGGCAAGTACAAGGATTTTGCCGAAACGCGGGCCGCGCTGGATGCTTCCGGCGCCGAGATCGTCACCGTCGCGGTGCGCCGCGTCAATATCGGCCAGGATGCCGGCCAGCCGAATCTGCTCGATGCCGTGCCGCCCTCGCAATTCACCATCCTGCCCAACACCGCCGGCTGCTATACGGCCGACGATGCCGTCCGCACCTTGCGCCTGGCGCGTGAGCTGCTCGACGGGCACCCGCTATGCAAGCTTGAAGTGCTCGGCGATCCGACCAATCTCTTCCCGAACATGCCGGAAACTCTCAAGGCCGCGGCAACGCTGGTCAAGGACGGTTTCCAGGTCATGGTCTACTGCGCCGACGATCCCATCCAGTGCAAGATGCTCGAAGAAATCGGCTGCGTCGCGGTGATGCCGCTCGCCTCGCTGATCGGCTCCGGCATGGGCATCGTGAACCCGTGGAACCTGCGCCTGATCATCGACAACGCCAAGGTGCCGATCATCGTTGATGCCGGCGTCGGCACCGCCTCGGACGCCACCATTGCCATGGAACTCGGTTGTGACGGTGTGCTGATGAACACCGCCATCGCGCACGCCAGAAACCCGGTGCTCATGGCCAGTGCCATGAAAAAGGGCATCGAGGCCGGGCGCGAGGCTTTCCTGGCCGGCCGTATGGCCCGCAAATACTACTCGGCCGACCCCTCGTCGCCGACCACCGGACTGATCGGCTCATGAGCGACACCCCCCTGATTCAACCTACCGTCGAAGGCGACGGCACCTATACCGAGGGCCGTGAAGGCTACGGCCACATCAAGAGCTATGTGCGCCGCGCCGGCCGCATGTCCTCGGCGCAGGAAAACTACTACGCCGACATGATGCCGAAGATCGGCCTCGTCTATGCGCCGCAGCAAATCGATTTGGCAGCGGTGTATGGCCGCAACAACCCGAAAATCCTCGAAATCGGCACCGGCATGGGCGAAACCACGGCCAAAATCGCCGATGCCAATCGCGACAACGATTATCTCGGCGTCGAAGTGCATGTGCCGGGCGTTGGCGCCCTGTGCAAGCAGATCGCCGAACGCGGCCTCGCCAATCTGCGCATCTGCCAGCACGACGCTGTGGAAGTGGTGCGCGACATGCTGCCGGAAGGCTCGCTCGACGGCGTCCATATCTTCTTCCCCGATCCGTGGCACAAGACGCGCCACAACAAGCGCCGGCTGATCCAGTCGCCGTTCGTCGCGCTGCTTGCCTCGCGCCTGAAGCCGGGCGGCTATTTCCACTGTGCCACCGACTGGGAAAACTACGCGCTGCAAATGCTCGATGTGCTGGGCAGTGAAGCCAGCCTGGAAAACAGCGTGGCCAACCCGTCGGCCGCCGAGCTCGCCACCGCCATCGAGGCTGACCGCGCCGAGGGCCTGGCCGGCTTTGCGCCGCGTCCGGAATACCGGCCGCTGACCAAGTTCGAGAATCGCGGCCTGCGTCTCGGGCACGGCGTCTGGGACGTCATTTTTCACCGGCGCTGATGGTGCCGGGCGGGGAAATCCTGCGTAGAATGTTTCTCGCTAACCATAAAAACGAGGGTCTTATGAAAATCACAAATTTTGCCCCCCTGGCTGCCCTGATTGCGCTCGGTTTCGCGTCGGTGACGGCACATGCCGCCGAGCGTAGCGGCAAGCAAGTCGTTGAAGCGGTCTGTATTTCCTGCCACGCCACCGGCAAGGATGGCGCGCCCAAGATCGGCGACCAGGCCGCCTGGTCGCAGCGTGCCGCCAAGGGTATGGACAAGCTGACCGCCAATGCCATCACCGGCGTACGCAACATGCCGGCCCACGGTGGCCAGGCCCAGCTGACCGACGTCGAAATGAGCCGTGCCGTGGCCTACATGGTCAGCGGCGGCAAGGCGGTCGATACCAAAAAGGCTTACAGCGCCCCGCATACGCATAGCGGCGAACAGATCGTCCAGGAGCGTTGCCAGGAATGTCACGCCACCGGCAAGAATGGTTCGCCGAAGATCGGTGATGTCGAGGCGTGGACGCCGCGCCTCAAGGACGGTGTGAATCGTCTGGTCAACTCGGCCATCAGCGGCCACAACTCGATGCCGGCCCGCGGTGGCATGAGCAACCTGAGCGATGCCGAAATGCGTGCGGCCGTCGAGTTCATGGTCGCCAAGCTCGGCAGCAACAAGAAGTAAGCCGGCGGGCAACGGCCCGCCCAGCAGGGACTGTCGGGTATTCGGGGGAAACCCCGGTCCGCCGGTCCTTTTTCCTTTGTGCTTTTTATCCTTGCGACCCGGCCTGGCCGGCTCCTTCATCACTTTTCCGGTATTTTTCCCATGTGGTTCAAAAACCTCCAGCTTTATCGCCTGCCGACGCCGTGGAATATCGACCTCGCCAAATTTGAAGAACAACTGGCCCGCGGCCCCTTCGTCAAATGCCCGAGCAACCAGCCGATGAGTCGCGGCTGGGTGTCGCCGCGCCGCGACGGTGCCCTGGTCTTCGCACTCGGCCGCCAGTGGATGATCGCGTTGGCCGTCGAGCAGCGCCTGCTGCCGTCCTCGGTGGTCAATGAGGAAGTCAAGGAACGCGCTGAAGCCATGGAGGCGCAGCAAGGCTACGCACCGGGCCGCAAACAGCTCAAGGAATTGCGTGAACGTGTGACCGAAGAGCTCATGCCGCGCGCCTTTACGCGCCGGCGCAGTACCTTTGTCTGGCTTGATCCGCAAAACGGCTGGTTTGCCGTCGATGCATCGAGCCCGGCCAAGGCCGAAGAAGTCATCGAACATCTGCGCCATTGCCTTGACGATTTTCCGTTGACCATGCTCCACACCAAGCTCTCGCCGCAAACGGTGATGGCCGACTGGCTGGCCGGTGGCGAAGCGCCGGCCGGTTTTACCATCGACCGCGACTGTGAACTAAAGGCGGCCGGTGAGGAAAAATCAGCCGTGCGCTACGTCAGCCATCCGCTCGACGGCGACGAAATCGCCGTCGAGATCAAGGCCCACCTGGCCGCCGGCAAGCTGCCGACCAAGCTGGCCCTGACCTGGGACGACCGCATTTCCTTCGTGCTCGGCGAAAAGCTCGAAATCAAGCGCCTCGCCTTCCTCGATCTGCTCAAGGACGAAGCCGAGAAAAGCGCCGAACGGGCCGACGAGCAGTTCGATGCCGATTTCGCGCTGATGACCGGCGAATTCGCCCGCTTCCTGCCGCAAGTCGTCGAAGCGCTGGGCGGCGAGGTGGTCGAGGAAAAATGAGCGCCTGTCCCTGCGGCAGCGGCCTGGCCACCCCGGCCTGCTGCGGCCGCTGGCATGCCGGCGCCGCTGCGCCGAGCGCCGAAGCCCTGATGCGCTCGCGCTACAGCGCTTTCGTGCTCGGCCTGGAGCCCTACCTGCTGGCCAGTTGGCATGCCTCGACCCGGCCGGCCTCCTTGGGCCTGGCCGAAGAGGCCGGCACCAAGTGGCTGGGCCTGGAAATCCGGCGGGCCAGGCAGCAGGATGACGATCACGCGACGGTCGAATTCGTCGCCCGCTACCGGATCGCCGGGCGTGGCCATCGGCTGCATGAAATCAGCCGTTTCGTGCGTCAAGACGGCCGCTGGTTCTATGTCGATGGGGATGTGAGCTGAGCCGCCAGGCGGTTCGCAATTCTTCACATTGCCTGTCATCCGGATCGACTAGGATGCTTTTCTTCCTATTCAAGCGGAGCAGCAATCATGGGTCTTTTCGATCAAGTCGTCGGCGCACTCTCGAGCAATCAGGCAGGTGGCAGCAATGCCCTGCTCGAATCGGTGATGCAACTCATCAACAATCCGCAGACCGGCGGTCTGGGTGGTCTGGTCCAGTCCTTCCAGCAGGGCGGCCTAGCTGAAGTTGTCAATTCCTGGGTGTCGACCGGTCAGAACCTGCCGATTTCGGCCGAGCAGATCCAGGCGGTACTCGGTGGTTCGACGCTGCAAGGTCTGGCCGAGAAGCTCGGCATGTCGCACGAACAAATTTCGGGCGGTCTGGCCACCATCCTGCCGCAAGTGGTCGATCAACTGACCCCGAACGGCGAAGTACCGCAAAACGGCGATTTGCTGGGCCAGGGGCTGGATCTGCTGAAAGGCAGGTTGTTCGGTTAAAGATTTGCCTGCTTTACCTTGAAAGTCTCGCGTCCAACAAATCAGGCAAGCTAGCCAAAGAGGCGCTGCTCGCGTGCCTGGATCACTGTTCGCCCAGCCGTCGGATGCCGAAGCCGATGAGCAGCGCGCCGGCCAGTTTTTCCAGTAGGCGCGGGATGAGCGGATTGGCGCGCCGGCGTTCGGCCAGGGTTTGGGCGAGCAGCACCGCCGTCACGCAGTAAATCACGGTCAGTCGGCCACCGTTGCCGCCATCCGGGCAAAGATTGGCAGGCCGGGGTGGCCGGCCGTAGCTCAGTGGCTGGCGAAGGTGAAGGCGTCGGCGAAAAACTCTTCCTCGGGCAGGCCGCACTGTTCGACGAAATCCTTCTTCGCGGCGTCGATCATGACCGGCGAGCCACAGGCATAGACCTGGAAGCCCGAAAGGTCCGGGAAGTCGGCCAGTACGGCCTGGTGCACGAAACCTGTGCGGCCGTTCCAGGCGTCGGCAGCGGCCGGTTCGGAGAGTACCGGGACGTACTTGATGGACCTGTGCTCGGTGGCCCATTTTTCCGGCAGTTCGTGCATGTACAGGTCGGCTCTGGCCTTGGCGCCCCAGTAGATGTGCAGCGGACGCTCGGAGCGGTCGGCAATGGCCTGTTCGACGATGGCCTTGAGTGGTGCGAAACCAGTGCCGCCGGCTAGCAGGATGACCGGCTTGGTCGAGTCCTGGCGCAGGAAGAAGCCACCGAGCGGTCCTTCGAAGCGCAGGATGTCGCGCAGTTTGAGCGTGTTGAACACCTGTTCGGTGAACAGGCCGCCCGGCACCAGGCGGATGTGCAGTTCGATGAAACCGTCGCTGCGCGGCGCATTGGCCAGCGAATAGCTGCGCCGCTTGCCGTCCTTCAACAGGAAATCGATGTACTGGCCGGCCAGGAACTGGAATTGCTCGCTGCCCGGCAGGCGCAGGTGCAGGTCGATGACGTCGGGGGCGATGCGCTCGAGTTTCTCGATACGGGCCGGCAGGATCTTGATCGGGAAATTGCTGGCCGAACTCATCTGCTTGCACTCGACCACCAGATCGCTCTTTGCCGTGGCGCAGCAGTAGAGCGTCAGGCCGGCCGCCTGGTCGGCCTCGCTCAGCGCATGGGCCTGCGCTTTGCCATGGTCGACGCTGCCGGCAATGACCTTGCCCTTGCAGGCGCCACAGGCGCCGTCCTTGCAGCCGTAGGGCATGGTCAGGCCCTGGCGCAGGGCGGCTTCAAGGATGGTTTCGTCGGGCTCGGCGACAAACTGGCTGCCGCTCGGCTGGACTGTGATCTGGTAGCTCATCGGTTCCCCTAACTGGTCGGCTACAATGCAGCCGTGCAAAAAATACTCATCGTCGGCAGCGGAGACGTTGCCCGCCGCACTCTTTCCCGCCTTGTCCGCCGCTATCGCGTCTATGCCGTGCTGCGCAATCCGGCTCGGGCGGCCGAATGGCGAGCTGCCGGAGCCCGGCCGCTGCTCGCCGATCTCGACGATCCGGCAAGCCTGGGCCGGCTGGCCGGTCTGGCCGATCACGTGCTGCATCTGGCGCCACCGCCGGCCGAAGGTCGGCTCGACACGCGTACCCGGCATCTGCTGGCGGCGCTGGACAAGGGCAAAAGTCTACCATGTCGCCTGATCTACGTGAGTACGACAGGCGTCTACGGCGATTGCGCCGGCGCGCTAATCGATGAAACCCGGCACCTGCATCCGGAAAGCAGCCGGGCCGGCCGCCGCGTCGACGCCGAACGCTGCCTGCGCGCCTGGGGGCGGGACAACGGCGTCGCCGTCTCGATTCTGCGCGCGCCGGGCATTTACGCCGCCGAGCGGCTACCCGTCGAGCGCCTGGATAAAGGTCTGCCGGCCCTGGTCGCGGCCGACGACGTGTTCACCAATCACATCCATGCCGATGATCTGGCGGCGGCCTGTGTCGCCGCCCTGCGCTATGGCCGGGCGAATCGCGTCTACAATGTCGTCGATGATTCAGACCTGAAGATGGCCGATTACTTTGACCAGGTGGCCGCAGCTTTCAACTTGCCGCCGTCGCCCCGCCTGAGTCGGGCCGAAGCGGTCAGCCGGCTGTCGCCGGTGCAGTGGTCCTTCATGCGGGAATCGCGGCGCATCGGCAACCGGCGCCTCAAAAATGAATTAAAACTGCGTCTGGCGTATCCGACGGTGGATGTCGGGATCGCCCAGGCGCTCACTAGGAGAAACGCGTGTTAGTCGTCAAGGCCCTGCATATTTCGCTGGTTGTCGCCTGGTTTGCCGGGCTGTTCTATTTGCCGCGCATTTTCGTCAATCTGGCCATGGTGCCGGCCGACAGCCCGGCCGAACGCGACCGGCTGCTGCTGATGGCCGACAAGCTGTTCAAGTTCATGACGCCGCTCGGCGTGCTGGCCATCCTGCTCGGGCTGGTGCTCTGGTTTGCTTACGGCAACTACTTCGCAATTGGCGGCTGGCTGCATGTCAAGACCGCCCTGGTTGCCCTGCTCGCCGGCTACAACTGGCACTGCGGCCTGGTTCTCAAATCCTTCAGGAACGGGACCAATACCCGCAGCCATGTCTGGTTCCGCTTTTATAACGAAATGCCCGTGCTCGTGCTGTTTGCCGTGGTCTTTCTTGCCGTGTTGAAACCCTTCTGATGAATAAATATTTCGCAATCTGCCCGCGCGGCCTCGAAGAACTGCTGCTTGAAGAACTGCGCGCCATCGGCGGCGAGGAACTGCGCGCCACGCATGGCGGCGTGTTCTTTTCCGGCGAATGGAGCGTCTGCTATCGGGCCAATCTAGAGTCGCGGCTGGCAACGCGCATCCTCAAGCATGTGGTCAAGGGGCCCTACGCCAGCGAAGAGGATATCTATCGCCTGGCCGTCCGCCAGTTGTGGCCGAACCATTTTGCCGTGACGCGTACCATGCGCGTCGTGACGACGGCCATCAAGTGCCCGCTGAAATCGCTCGATTTCGTCACGCTGCGCGTCAAGGATGCGATTTGCGATCGTTTTCGCGAGGATAAGGGCGAGCGCCCGAATATCGAAACCCGGCATCCCGATGTCAGCGTCCATGTTTTCCTCAGCGAGAACGAATGCACGCTGTATCTCGATACCTCCGGCCAGCCGCTGTGGCAACGCGGTTTCCGCAAGGCCAGCGTCGATGCGCCGCTCAAGGAAAATCTCGCCGCCGGCATCCTGAAAATGACCGGCTGGCAGCCGGGTACGTCGCTGGTCGACCCGATGTGCGGCAGCGGCACCTTCCTGCTCGAAGCCGTGCAGATGGCGCTCGACCGGGCGCCCGGCCTGGATCGCGGTTTTGCCTTCGAGCTGCTGTCGAGCTTCGAGGCCATGAACTGGGCAAACATCCGGCAGGCCGCCATGGCGCGCGTCAAACCGGCCGAACCGATGGACATCCGTGGCTACGACATCGATGAAAAGGCCGTGCGCGCCACCCGGCGGAACCTGCAGGAAGCCGGTTTCGGCACCGTCGCCGTGGTCGATTGTGCCGACGTGCTGGAAACCCAGCCACTCACCGAGCACGGCATCATGGTCGCCAACCCGCCTTACGGCGAGCGCATCGGTGAGCAGGACGAACTGGCGGCCCTCTATCCGCAACTGGGTTCGGCCCTGAAAAAATACTGGGCCGGCTGGAACTGCTTCTTCTTCACCGCCGACCTGCGCCTGCCCAAGCTGGTCGGCCTGCGGCCGAGCCGGAAGACGCCGCTGTTCAACGGGCCGCTCGAATGCCGCCTGTTCGAAATCCGCATGGTGGCCGGCAGCAACCGCAAACCATGATTGCTGCAATGCAATAAGCATTGTTTTTTTGATCCTGGTCAGTGGCGTGCCCTGACCGTCGTGCGAGCATCGTTTTTTCAGAAAAATATCCGGAGGAGCAAGCCATGTCAGTCCAGGCCCTGTATCAGCAGAAGCGCATGTCGGCATTTGATGCCATTCGCGTCATCAAGAACGGTGACACCATTGTTGTGCCGACCGCCGTCGGCGAGCCGCCCTCCCTGCTGACCGCGCTTTCGGAAGTTCGCCGCGACTATCGCGATGTCACGGTGTCGCAGATCCTGCCGGTGCGCAAGTACGCTTATTTCGATCCCGAAACCAGCGAAAACGTCCGCCATACGGCCTACTTCTTCAGTGGGGCCTCGCGCCAGGGCGGCCAGGAAGGCTGGATCGACTTCATCCCGGCTTACTTCTCCGAACTGCCGTCGCTGATCAAGAACCAGCTGAGCCCGGCCGATGTCGTGTTCTCGATGGCCTCGCCGATGGACGAGCATGGCTATTTCTCGCTGGCACTCGCTCCTGACTACACCATGGCGGCGATTGCCAAGGCGCGGGCGGTGGTCCTCGAGGTCAATCCGAATGTGCCCTTTGCCAACGGCAACTGCCACATCCACATCTCGCAGGTGGCGGCACTGACCGAAAGTTCCGATCCCATCCTCGAAGTCGGCCTGCCGAAGATCGGCCCGGTCCAGGAAGCCATCGGCAAGTACGTCGCCGACATGATTCCCGATGGCGCCACGCTGCAGATCGGCTACGGCGGCATTCCCGACGCTGTGGTCATGCAGCTGACCCACAAACACGACCTCGGCATCCATACCGAAATGGTCGGCGACGGCATCATGACCCTGGTCGAGGCCGGCGTGATCACCAACAGCAAGAAGAACTACGGGCGCGGCAAGATCCTGGCGACCTTCGCGCTCGGTTCGAAGAAGCTCTACCAGTTCATGAACCGCAACCCGGCGCTCGAAATGCATCCGGTCGATTACACCAACGACCCGTATCTGGCCGGTCAGAACGATAACCTGCACGCCATCAACGCGACCATGCAGATCGACTTCATGGGCCAGTGCGGTTCCGAAAGCCTGGGTTCGGCACCCTATTCGGGAACGGGCGGCCAGGCCGACTTCGTGCGGGCGGCGAACCGCTCGAACGGCGGCAAGGCCTTCATCGTGCTGCCGTCGACCGCCAAGGACGACACCATCTCGCGCATCGTGCCGACCCTGTCGGCCGGGACGCACGTGACGACCAGCAAGAATGACATCAACTACGTGGTCACCGAGTTCGGTGTTGCCCAGTTGCGTGGCAAAACGGCCAAGCAGCGCACCGCTGCACTGATCGGTATCGCCCACCCGGATTTCCGCAGCGAACTGCGCGAAGCCGCGAAGAAGATGAAACTGCTCTGAAGCCGAGGGGCTCCGCATGATTCTGCAACGTCGCTTTTCCGATCAGCAACTCGAGCAGATCATCGAGGAGGCGACCATCTACATGTGCGCCTGCCCCGGGCAGGTGGCGGTGCAGCTGCGGAGCCTGCGCGAACTGTATCGCTACCAAGGCGATTGCGAAATCGAGCCGGGCAATGATCAGGTCGTGCACCAGACCATTGCTGCGGCGACCGCCCAGGCCTATGCCGTCATGGAGGACTGCCTGGAGCAGGGTGCTGAGCATCGAGGGCTGGGACAGAAATACCCTGCAAATGCCGGAAGGCTTGCGGCGCAAGCGGGCCGAGATGCTCGACAGGGACGGCTGAAGCAGCGCAGGACTTACATCTTGTAGCAATTTACCGGCCCCGATCCGTCGAAAATTGGCTATCTTTGAAATGAGTCATTGTCAGATCGGGTGCATCCATGAAAGCGCGCAAATACCTCTCCCTGCTGATCGTCCTGCTGCTCGCCGGCATTGGCGGTGCCTGGGCGCACGGCGGGCGGATCGGCGTCGGCGTCCATTTCGGCCCTTACTGGGGACCGGGCTGGTATTACCCGCCGCCCTATTACTATCGCCCGCAAGTGGTTGTTGTGCCGGCGCCGCAACCCATGGTCTATATCGAGCAAGAGCCGGGCGTTCCCGCCGAAACGGCGAACCGGCCGGTCGAGCAGTACTGGTATTACTGCGCGGCGAGCAAGGCTTACTACCCCTATGTCAAGGAATGTCCGGCGGGCTGGCAGAAAGTCCAGCCGCATCCGGCTCAATGAGTGAAACGATCATGAACAAGACTATTTCCATGCGTCTGGGTATTGTTGCCGGCGCCCTGCTGGCCGGTGCCTGTACGGTGATGCCGAGCGGTCCATCGGTCATGGCTTTGCCGGGCAGCAACCAGTCGATCGAGCGTTTCCGCGAGGATGACGGCTATTGCCGGCAGTTCGCCTACCAGCAGATTGGCGGCCAGACCTCCGAAGATGCGGCACGCAAATCGGCCGTGACCAGTGCAGCAGTCGGTACGGTGGTTGGCGCAGTTGCCGGTGCGGCGCTGGGGGGGAACGATGGTGCGGCTTTCGGGGCCGGGGCTGGCTTGCTGATGGGCAGTGCGGCCGGGGCTGATGCGGCGCAAGGTTCGCGGGTCGGGACCCAGCGCCAGTACGACAATGCCTACGTCCAGTGCATGTATGCCAAGGGCCATAAGGTGCCGGTGCCGGCTAACCTGAGCCAGCGCGCCATCCGGGCGGAAGATGCCGGTTTGCCACCACCGCCTCCCGGTTTGCCACCGCCCCCCCCGCCGGGCGCCAGATAGTCATTCGGCCCGGGAATCCGGGCTTGCCAGATGGCGTCAGGAGCATATGATTCATGCATGCTGTTTGCCGCACGGAGGCGAATCATGAAGATCTTGTTCTGTAGCCTGTTCCTGGCGCTGTTGAATGTCCCGCCAGCCTTGGCCGATGAGGCTGCTGTCGTCGGCCATGTCCAGACCATGAAGGGCTCGGTCACCATCGCCCGTGCCACGGCCTTGCTGCCAGGTGCGCCGGGTTTCGAGATTCGCCTCGGGGACACGGTGCAAACTGGCCAGCCCGGCGCGGTCGGCCTGGTATTTCTCGATAATTCGACGGTCTCGCTGGGCCCGCTGAGCGAACTGCTGATCAGCGAATACGCCTTCGAACCCAGGGATGGAAAATTTGCCCTGGTCATGCGCATGGTCAAAGGCAGTTTCTCGTATGTTTCCGGCCTGATCGGCAAGCTGGCCCCGGAATCGATCCGTCTGCAACTACCCGAAGCGACGATTGCCGTGCGCGGTACCAAGTTGCTGGTCGAAGTCGCGGAATAGCAGTTTCGGGAGCGCATGCAGTGAAAACGATATCTGCGACTTGTCTCCTGTGCTTCCTGCTGGTGGCCTGTGGCGGGCGCCAGAGCGTGGTTCTCGTGCCGGATGCCGATGGCCGGGTGGGCCGGGCCGAGGTGATTACCGCCACGGGGCGGCAGTCACTGAACCGGGCGGGGGACATGACGCAGCTCAGTGGCCATTCGGCATCACCTTCGGCCGTGACGACGGCCTCGCCGGCCTTCCTGGCGGCGACTTTCGGCGAAGCGCAGGCCATCGAGCCACCGGCCCCGGAGAAATTCATCCTCTATTTCGAGACCGGGACAATCGACCTGAAACCCGGCTCGCTCGAGATCGTCGGTCGTATCGTCAGTGCCAGCCAGCGTCGTCCGGCGATCAGCCTGGTCATCAGTGGCCATACCGATACCGCTGGCGCCGACCAGCTCAATGACAAGCTCTCCCGCGACCGGGCCGAATTCGTGCAGCAGTTGTTGCAGCAGCGCGGCGCGCATTTCAAGCGTCTGTCGGTCAGTTCGCATGGCAAGGGCAATCCCGCCGTACCGACCGCCGATGGCGTATATGAACCGCGCAATCGGCGGGTCGAGGTCATGGTTTTCTGAGCCGGCAAATGCTAACCGACATGGCAGGCCGGCTTGGCCAATGGATTTCCCGGGCCCGGGGTGGCGACTCGGTGCCACTGATTCTTTCCGGCCTGTTCCTGACGCTGCTCCTGGCCTGCCTGCTGGTCGTGCAGCCGGCGGTCGTCCGGGAGAGCGATTTGCGCCTCTACGACATGCTGGTGGCGGTTCGGGCCAAGCCGCAGCAGTCTTCGGTGCCGCTCTTGGTCGGCATCGACGAGACCAGTCTCGCCGAATATGGGCAGTGGCCCTGGCCGCGTTACCGCCTGGCCCAACTGGTCGAGCGCCTGCAAACACTGGGCGCCGAGGTCGTGGTCCTCGATTTCCTGATGCCGGAGCCGGACCGGACTTCGCCCGAGGTCATTCTGGCGGAGCGTCGACGCGACCGGATCGTCACGGCCTCGCCAGCCCAGGCCGGCCAGGACAGCAATTCGGCGCGTCTGGCCGACGCGCTGGCGCAGGGCAAGAGTGTCCTTGGCTATTACCTCGATTTTTCAGGCCAGCCGCCGCCCAGCGGGCAGGTGCCGGGACCGGTCCTGCCGGCGCAAACCATCCTGCTCGCCAGCCCCGGCGTCAGTGCGGCCTGGCCGCAGGCCAACGGGGAAATCCGGAGTCTGCCGCAGCTCGTTGCAGCGGCTGGCGCCGAGGGCTTTACCAATGCCGTGCATGACGTCGATGGCGTTCTGCGCCGGGTGCCGCTGCTCCTGCCACAGGCCGGCGGCGAGCGCCTGTCGCTGGCGCTCGCCGCCCTGTTGCTGGCTTCCCCCGAGCGCAGCCTGCGCCTGTCCGGCGACAGCGGTGAGACCGTATTGAGCTGGCAGGACAAGCGGATTCCGCTTGATGGCCGTGGCAACCTGCTGCTCGACTTTCGCTCGGGAAGGCCGGCTTTCCCCTATGTTTCGGCCGGCAGCCTGCTCGGCGACCAGGCTGCCGGGCCTGATCTGCATGGTCGCATCGTTCTCGTTGGGGCCTGGGCCAAAGGGCTGGGTGATGTGCACCAGACGCCGTCCGGGCGGGCCGTCAATGGCCTCGAAGTGCACGCGACGATTATCGACAACGTGCTGGCCGGCAGCTTCATCCATCGTCCGGCCTGGGCCCGCGGTGCGGAACTGTTCGCCATCCTGCTGCTCGGTAGCCTGATCAGCCTGTTGCTCAGTCATGCCGACTTTCGGCTGTCACTCGCCGTACTGGTCGTTGGTGTGGCCGCCTGCTACTGGGCGAGCCGCCAGTTGCTGCTCGGCTACGGGCTGTATTTGTCGCCGCTCTTGCCGATGACCGTACCCATCGTCATTACCACTGTCCTCAGCCTGCTCAAATACGGCCTTGAGGTGCGCAAGGTGCAGCAGCGGACGCGTGACCTGATCGAAGCGCACGACACCATCATCATCGGCATGTCGGCTCTCGCTGAAGCGCGCGACAAGGAAACCGGCAGTCACCTGCTGCGCACCCAGCGCTACGTCGGCCTGCTCGCCCGGCAATTGAGTACGACCCAGAAGTACGCCCATCTGCAGGCGACCGATATCGATCTGCTGGCCAAGTCGGCGCCACTGCACGATATCGGCAAGGTTGGCATTCCGG
Organism: Azonexus sp.; assembly: GCA_049294655.1. Lineage (GTDB taxonomy): Bacteria > Pseudomonadota > Gammaproteobacteria > Burkholderiales > Rhodocyclaceae > Azonexus. The sequence goes on along the minus strand of JBAQDI010000055.1, from coordinate 18,004 downwards.
ACAGCGTGCTGCACAAGCCGGGCAAGCTCAGCGCGGAGGAATACAAAATCATGCAGGCTCACCCGCTGATCGGTGCCGAAGCGCTGACCCGGGTGGTGGTCGGTACCGGGCATCCGGAAAAGAATACTTTCCTCAATTACGCCCGGCAGATGATCGAGGCGCATCACGAGCGCTGGGATGGCAAGGGCTACCCGCACGGCCTGCAGGGCGAAAACATCCCGCTACCCGGTCGCCTGATGGCCCTGGCCGATGTCTATGACGCGCTGATCAGCCAGCGCGTGTACAAGAAAGGCCTGAGCCACGACCAGACCCGGGCCTTCATTCTGGAGAATGCCGGCAGCCATTTCGATCCGGATGTCGTTGCCGCCTTCCTCGCGACCGAGGCGGCCTTTATCGAGGTCGCCCATCAGTTTGCCGACGAGGCGCTGCCCGAGGCCGGCGAAGCGGCCCCGGCTAACTGATTTCAGGTCAGGCGACGCCGGCGCTGTGCGCCTGCTGGTCGGCCCAATAACTCGAACGAACCATCGGAGCACAGGCGGCGCCCGTAAACCCCATCTTTTTTGCTTCTTCTTCGTACATTTTGAAAATATCGGGATGGACGTAACGCGTCACCGGCAGGTGGTGGCCGGAGGGGGCGAGGTACTGGCCGATGGTCAGCATTTCGACATCGTGGGCACGCAGGTCACGCATGACCTCGAGGATTTCCTCGTCGGTTTCGCCGAGGCCGACCATCAGGCCGGACTTCGTGGAAACCTTCGGGTAGCGCGCCTTGAACTGCTTGAGGAAGGTCAGTGAGTGCTGGTAGTCGGCGCCCGGGCGGGATTGCTTGTACAGGCGGGGCACGGTTTCCATGTTGTGATTGAGCACGTCGGGCAGGGCGCCACCAAGTACTTCGAGGGCGACGTCCATGCGGCCGCGGAAGTCGGGGACCAAGGTTTCGATGGTCGTGGTCGGCGACAGTTCGCGGGTGTGGCGGATGACGTCGACGAAGTGCTGGGCGCCGCCGTCGCGCAGGTCGTCACGGTCCACGCTGGTGATCACGACATATTTGAGTTTGAGCAGGGCGACCGATTCGGCGAGTTCGCGCGGCTCGTCCGGGTTAGGCGGCAGCGGCTGACCATGGCCGACGTCGCAGAACGGGCAGCGCCGTGTGCAGATGTCGCCGAGGATCATGAAGGTCGCCGTGCCGCGCCCGAAGCATTCGCCGATGTTCGGGCAGGTCGCTTCCTCGCAGACGGTGTGCAGCTTCTTCTCACGCAGCATCGACTTGATCTCGCCGAAACGGCCGGCGCTGTTGCCGGCCTTGACGCGAATCCACTCGGGTTTGCGCAGCGCTTCGGCGACCGGCACGATCTTGATGGGAATGCGCGCCGTCTTCAGTTCGCCCTTTTGCTTGACGCCTTTTTGCTTGGCACTGCCCTTGATCTCGTTTTCAGCCATGTTGTCTTTCCAGTTGCCGCAGCAGTTGCTGCGAGAGTTGCTCACCGGCTTCATCGGCGGTGAGCGGAATGTTCAGGTCTTTGGTCTGCACGACCTGGAGGCCGGGGTAGCCGCAGGGATTGATCGCATCGAACGGCGTCAGGTCCATGTCCACATTGAGCGAAACACCATGGTAGGAGCAGCCGTTGCGGATGCGCAGGCCGAGCGCCGCGACCTTGGCGGCGCCGACATAGACGCCGGGTGCGCCGTCACGCCGTTCGGCGCTGACGCCGTAGTTGCCGAGCAGGTCGATGACCGCCTGCTCGATGGCGCTGACCAGTTCGCGTACCTTGATTTTCAGGCGCGCCAGATCGAGCAGCAGATAAATGACGACCTGGCCGGGCCCGTGGTAGGTGACCTGGCCGCCACGGTCGATCCGGACCAGCGGGATGCCGATGTCGCGCAGGATGTGCTCCGGCTTGCCAGCCTGACCCAGGGTGTAGACCGGCGGGTGTTCGACGATCCACAGCTCGTCTGGCGTTTCCGCCGTACGACTGGCGGTGAACGCCTGCATGGCCTGGAAGGTCGGCTCGTAATCGACCCGGCCCAAGTGTTTGACGGTGGGTGCCACGGCTTAGAGGACGACCTTGATCAGCGGATGTCCGCTCAGGTCGGTGTATAGCGCATCGAGTTGCGGTTTCGAGGTGGCGACCACGGTGCAGGTCAGACTGATGTAATTGCCGCCCGAGCTGGCGCGCATTTCCATGCTGGCGCCGTCGAAATCGGGGGCGTGTCTGGTGACGATGGTCAATACCACCTGGGAAAGCTCGTCGTGCGCCTTGCCCATGATCTTCAGGGGAAAGTCGCAGGGAAATTCGAGGAGGGTGTCCTTATAGGAAGCCATGTCAGCCTTTACGCATTACCGTGTTCTTGAAATCCTGGTACCACTGCCACATCTGCTCGCCGAGCGGGCCGGGCCGGCCATTGCCGACGGGAATGCCGTCCAGTGTCGTGATTGCCAGGATTTCCTTGGTCGATGAGGTCATCCAGACCTCGTCGGCGGCGCGAAGTTCAGTTTCGCTGATTTCGCGTACCTCCAGGCGTTGCCCATGTTGGGTAGCGAGTTCGAGGATCACGTCGTAGGTGATGCCGGGCAGCATCAGTTGGGTCTTGGGCGGCGCCAGCAGCACGCCGTCCTTGACCACGAAGATGTTCGAGGCGGCGCCTTCCTTCATCAGGCCGTCGCGGATCAGCAGGGCTTCGGCGCAACCAGCCTCGACCGCCTGCTGGCGGGCCAGCACATTGGCGAGCAGCGAGATGACCTTGAGGTCGCAGCGGCTCCAGCGCAGGTCGGGCACAGTGATCGCGGCAACCCCCCTGGCCCGGATCTCGGCCGGCGTGGTGACCAGCGGCGAGGCGAAAGCGAAGGCGGTCGGCGTGACGGTCGCCAGCGGGAAGGCGTGGTCGCGCTTGTTGTCGGCGCCGCGCGTCACCTGCAGGTAGATCGACTGGTCGTCCCAGGGGGCGGTCTCGATCAGCTTGAAAACGACTTCTTTCCAGTCATCGACTGTCAGCGGGTTGCTTAGCTTGATGCCGTCCAGTGTCGCCTGCAGCCGTTTGAGATGCTCGTCGATGCGAAAGACGCGACGTGAATAGACCGGAATCACCTCATAGACCCCGTCGCCGTACAGAAAACCGCGGTCGAGCGGCGAAATGCCGGCCGCGCTCAGCGGCAGGAACTGGCCATTCAGGTAAACCGGGTCGGCGACATAAGGGGTCATGGGGTCAGTTGAACCAGAGGCGGATGGTGTCGAGGATACGGATGAAGATGTTGCCGATTTCGACTTTTTCAAGGGCGAGCACCGGATATTCCGCATAGGGCTTGCCATCGACCGTGACTTTCAGTACGCCGAGCTTCTGGCCGATCTCGATTGGCGCAATGAGGCGCGGCTCGGCAGTGAAATCGGCCTTGACCTTGTCGCTTTCGCCCTTGGGCACGGCGATGGCCAGGTCGCCGGTAAAGCCGGCCTTGACCTGGTTGGTCTGGCCCTTCCAGACGCGCAGCGAGGCGACCTGCTGATCCTTGCTGTACAAGGTTACTGCCTCGTACGAGAAGAAGCCCCAGTTGAGCAGTTTCAGCGACTCCGTGGCGCGCGCCGCGTCGGAGGCCGTGCCGAGCACGACCGAGAGCAGCCGGCGCTTGTCGCGCAGGGCCGAGGAAATCAGGCAGTAGCCGGCGGCATCGGTATGGCCGGTCTTGACGCCATCGACGCTGGGGTCGATGAAGAGCAGGCGGTTGCGGTTGGGCTGGGTGATGCCGTTGTAGGTGTATTCCTTCATCGAGTAATACTTTTTGTATTCCTCGGGGAAGTCGCGGATCAGGGCGCCGGCCAGCAGCGACAGGTCGCGGGCCGTGGTGAAGTGCTCGGGGTCGGGCAGGCCGGTCGAGTTCATGAAATGGCTGTTTTTCATGCCCAGGCGCTGGGCTTCGCGATTCATCTGCTGGGCGAAGTTTTCCTCGCTGCCGGCGATGGCTTCGGCCAGCGTGACGCAGGCGTCGTTGCCGGACTGGACGATCATGCCCTTGATCAGGTCTTCAACCGGGACTTGCGTATCGACCCGGACAAACATCTTGGAGCCGCCGGTGCGCCAGGCTTTTTCGGAAACCGGCAGCGGCTGGGTCAGGGCGATGGTTTTCTTGTGAATGGCCGAAAAGGTCAGGTAGGCCGTCATCAGCTTGGTCAGCGAAGCGGGCTCAAGGCGTTCGTCGGGCTTTTCGGCGGTCAACATCTGGCCGGAACCCATTTCCAGCAGCAACCAGGATTTGGCGGCCAGGGTCGGGGCTTGCTGGGCCAGCGCCAGGCTGGCGCAAACAAGACTGAGGAAAAGAATAAAGATGTTGCGAAACAGCGGCATGGGATTTTTGCTTTGTTTTACGTTGGGGGCGGAAATTATACTCCCGCCTCTCCGGTGACTTGCGGTGCGGCGGCGCACAGGACCTCGATGGCCGGGTGGCGGATGCGGCGTTCGTTCGAGATGGCATAGATCTGTTCGCTAACACCCGGCATCGGGCCCAGGGGGCGGGCGTTGAAGGAGGCTTCGATCTGGTCGGCAAGAACCAGTGGCGCCGGGAAAATGCCCAGGCCGCCGCGCCCGAAGGTGTTGAGCAGGGCGCTGTCCTCGAATTCACCAACAATTTTTGGCCGGATCCCGGCGCTTTCCAGCCAGCGGTCGATCCGGCCGCGTAGCGCATTGTGTCGGGTCGGCAACAGCATGGGGACGCCATCGAGCTTGTTAGGGAATCCCGGAGCGTAGCGCGCCAGCAGTTCCGGGGTGCCAAAAAGCCCGGTGGCGAAATCGCCCAGGCGGGTGCTGAAGACTTTGAGGTTGCCGCCGACGGGCGCCGCACGGTCGGTCAACACGACGTCAAGCCGGTGCAGCGCGAGATCGGCGAGCAGGGTTTCGAATTCCCCTTCGTCGCAAATCAGGCGGATATCGACGGGCATGCTGGTGACCGACGACAGCAGCCGGTAGGCCAGCAGTTTGGGGATGCCGTCGCTGATCCCGGCGCGCAGCCGCAGGGTCGATTCACTGTCGGAATTGCGCACGGCCTCGCTCAGCGCATCGCCAAGCTGGAATATCTGGTCGGCGTAACCGAGCGCCAGGCGTCCCGCATCGCTCAGGACCAGGCCGCGCCCCTGGCTTTTGAACAGCGCCTTGCCGAGCTGGCGCTCGAGCAGCGACAACTGACCGCTGATCGTCTGGATGGCGACCCCGAGCCGCTCAGCGGCGCGCGTGATGCTGCCTTCCTGGGCAACGACCCAGAAGTAATGCAGGTGCTTGTAATTGAGCATGTGATCTGTTCCGCAGAAAAAACCGAAGTGTTAATCAATTTTGCTCCGGTTTTCTGGTTTTGTGCAACGCAATAGAATGCGCGCCTCAGTTTATTTTCCCCGGAGGTCACCATGAAACGTGTTCTGCTCTTCCTGGCCACCAATATGGCCGTGATGCTGGTCCTCAGCCTGGTCACCAGCCTGCTTGGCGTCAATCGTTTTCTGACCGCCAACGGACTCAATCTTGGCATGTTGCTCGCCTTTGCCGGCGTCATCGGTTTCGGCGGCGCATTCATCTCGCTGCTGATGTCGAAAAGCATGGCCAAATGGAGTACTGGCGCCCGTGTCATCGAAGCGCCGTCTACCTCGACTGAGGTCTGGCTGGTCGATACCGTCGGCCGCCTGGCCGAGCGGGCCGGCTTGCCGATGCCGGAAGTTGCCATCTACGACGGTGAGCCCAACGCCTTTGCGACCGGCGCCAGCAAAAACAACTCGCTGGTTGCCGTGTCCACCGGCCTGTTGCAGGGCATGACGCGCGAGGAAGTGGAGGCGGTGCTGGCACACGAGGTGGCCCACATTGCCAACGGCGACATGGTGACGCTGACCCTGATCCAGGGCGTGGTCAATACCTTCGTCATCTTCCTGTCGCGCGTCGTCGGTTACGCCGTCGATTCCTTCCTGCGCCGCAATGATCAGGAAAGCAGCGGCCCGGGCATCGGTTACATGGTGACCAGCATGATCTGCGAAGTGGTCTTTGGCGTGCTGGCCAGCATTATCGTTGCCTGGTTCTCGCGCCAGCGCGAATTCCGCGCTGATGCCGGTGCCGCCCAACTGATGCGCTCACCCGTGCCGATGCAGAACGCGCTGCGCCGTTTGGGCAGCCTGCATACCGAGCCCTTGCCGCAGAACCTGGCGGCCTCCGGTATCGCCGGCGGTCAAGGCTGGATGGCGTTGTTTTCCAGCCATCCGCCCCTCGAAGAACGCATTGCTGCCCTGGGAGGTCGTTAAGCGCTGCGCCGTCATGGCACAGGGTTTGCTAATTGATATTCATGATTCGATATAAACAAATACTGTTTCTGGTGTTGGGCTTGGGGGCGGCATCGGCTTTTGCCCAGTCCGAATACGATCTGGGGCGCCTGGAAGCACTGGCCATGGAGTCCAGTCGTTCGCTGATGGCTGGGCGTGACCAGGTCAGCGCGGCGCGCTTTGCAGTGAATAGCGCCAGTGCCTTTCCCAATCCGGAATTGGAATATCAGGCTGGCACGGCGCGGGCGCGCAGTCCGGGCAGCAATACCGGCGACGCCCGCAGTGTCTCCCTGATCCAGCCGCTCGACATGCCCTGGAAGCGCTCGGCGCGCATTGCTGCAGCCGAGGCCGGTCTGGTCGCAACAACGGCCGCCAATCGGGCCTTCGAGGCAGATATGCTGGCCCGCTTGCGGGTCCGCTATTTCGAGCTGCTGCGTCGTCAGGCCGAGTTGTTGAACGCCCGGGAAGATGCCAAGTCGATGGAAGGCGTGCGTTCGCGTATCGCCATGCGCGTTGAAGTCGGTGAAGCGCCGCGTTTTGAACTGATCAAGGCCGATGCGGAAGCGTTGAATGCGCAGAAGACGGCGCTGGCTGCCGGTTTTCGTGTGCAGCAGGCGCGCTCGCTGTTGCGCCAGATGGTGGGTGGTGCACTGCCCGATGATTTTGCAGTGACTGGCAGTCTGCGTGAGGTCCCGGCCTTGTTGCCGCTCGATGGTTTGCAGAAGCAATTGGTCGATTCGAGCCCCGATCTGGCGCGGGCCCGCGCCGAAATGGTGCGCGCCCAGCGTCAGCTTGACCTGGAGCGCGGCCAACGCTGGCCGAATGTGGCACTCAAGGCCAGTTACGACGAAGACCCGGATGTGCGTACTTCCAAGTTCGGCGTGGTGGTCTCCATCCCGCTCTGGGACCGGCGCAGTGGCCCGGTCGGCGAAGCTGCGGCGCAGTTGTCGCGGGCCCGCAACGAGTTGGAGGCGCAGCAATTCGCGCTGGGTCAGACGCTGGAAGTTGCCGTTCAACAATATGAAATTGCCCAGACCCAGGTCACGGCGCTGGAATCCGGCATTGTCCGCCAGGCCGAGGCGGCCCTGAAAGTGGCTGAGGCGGCCTACCGTTTCGGTGAACGAGGCTTTATCGAAGTGCTGGATGCGCAGCGGGTCTACCGGGCGGCGCGCAGCGAACTGATTGCTGCCCGTTTTGAACTGGCTGCGGCCTGGGTGGAAATCGAAAGACTGCGGGCCATGCCCGGGGGAAGCAAGGAATGAAAAGAGCACTGGTATTGATCTTGGCCGCCGCCCTGTTGGCCGGCTGTAACAAGGATAGTGGCAAGTCGGCCGCCACGCCGCCGGCCGACCCGGCCCTGGTCGCTCCGGGGCAGGAATTGCTGACCCAGTTGAAGCTGGCCGAAGTCAGTAAACAACCGGTCGCCGAGACCCTGCGCGTTGCCGGCCAGATCGGTTTCGACGAACAACGCCTGGCGCGGATCGGGGCGACCATTACCGGTCGGGTGACGGATATCGATGCGCTGCTCGGCCAGTCGGTCAAGAAGGGCGATGTGCTGGCCAGCCTGAACAGCAGCGAGCTGTCCAGCCAGCAACTGGCTTATCTCAAGGCGCGCGCCCAGCTTGAACTGAATCGGCGCAATGCCGAACGGGCCAAGGCCTTGTTCGAGGCTGACGTGATCGGCGCCGCCGAATTGCAGCGCCGCGAGAGCGAACACCAGATCTCGGTTGCCGAAACGCGGGCGGCCGCCGACCAGTTGCAATTGCTCGGTGTCTCACCGGCCGCGATCGACCGCCTGGGCAAGCAGGGGGCGGTCAATTCCGTGACGCCGGTGGTGGCCACGCTGAGTGGCGTCGTCGTCGAGCGCAAACTGGCCCAGGGTCAGGTCGTGCAGCCAGCCGATGCGCTGTTTGTGGTGGCCGATCTGTCGCGCCTGTGGGCCGTGGCCCAGGTGCCGGAACAGCAGGTCAGCCAGGTCAAGGAAGGTCAGGCGGTCAGTATCGAGGTGCCGGCCCTGGGCCATGAAAAGCTGGTCGGCAAGCTGATTTACGTCGGCCAGACCATCGATCCGGAAACGCGGACGGTGCTCGTGCGGACCGAACTGGACAATCGCGCCGGTCGTCTGAAGCCGGCCATGCTGGCGTCGATGCTGATCGAGGCCAAGCCGGTCGAGCGCATGGTCGTGCCGGCCAGTGCCGTGGTCCGCGAGAGTGACGAAGATCATGTCTTCGTCGCCGAAGGTGATGGCGTATTCCGCCTGGTCCGGGTCAAGCTCGGTATCGAGCAGGGCGGCCAGCGGGTCGTGTTATCCGGTCTCAAGGGGCAGGAAAAGATTGTCGTTGAAGGCGCTTTTCACCTGAACAACGAACGCAATCGCAAGGAAATGGAGGGCACGTGATCGAGTCACTGGTTCGTGCGGCGCTCAAGCAGCGCCTGATTGTCGCGGTGATTGCGGTCATCCTGCTGTTTTTCGGGCTCGATGCGGCGCGCAAGCTGTCCGTGGATGCCTTCCCCGACGTTACCAATATCCAGGTCCAGATCGCCACCGAGGCACCGGGGCGTCCGCCGGAAGAAGTCGAGCGTTTCGCGACCGTGCCGCTCGAAGTGGCGATGACCGGCCTGCCCGGTCTGGAAGAAATGCGCTCGCTGAACAAGCCGGGCCTGTCGCTGATAACGCTGGTTTTCAATGACAAGACGGACGTCTATTTCGCCCGCCAACTGGTCATGGAACGTTTGCTCGAGGTCGGCTCGCGCCTGCCGGAAGGCATCACGCCGGTCCTCGGGCCGGTGTCCACCGGTTTGGGCGAGGTCTATCAATACACGCTGGAACGTTCGGATGACGGTGACCGGACCCTGACCCAGGAAGAATTGATGCAGCGCCGGACTGCCCAGGACTGGGTGGTCCGCCCGCTGTTGCGCTCGATTCCCGGCGTTGCCGAAATCAACTCGCAGGGCGGTTTTGCCAAGCAGTACCAGGTACTGGTCAATCCCGACAAGTTGCGCCACTTCGGGCTGTCAGTCAGCGACGTCTATCTGGCGGTCGGGCGCAACAACGCCAACGCCGGCGGCGGCGTGCTGCCGCAGTATGCCGAGCAATACCTGATTCGCGGGGTCGGCCTGGTGCGCGACCTCGAAGACCTGCGCGCCATCGTGCTCAAGGAGAAGGACGGCGTGCCGGTCTATGTCCGCGACGTGGCGGAAGTGCAGATCGGTCACGAGGTGCGTCAGGGCGCCGTGATCAAGAACGGCACGACGGAAGCCGTCGGCGGCGTCGTCATGATGATTGCCGGCGGCAACGCCAAGGCGGTGGTCAGCAAGATCAAGGAGCGGGTCAACGAGATCAACGCCAAGGGCATGCTGCCCGACGGCCTGAAGATCGTCGCCTATTACGATCGTTCTGAACTGGTCGATGCGGCACTGTGGACTGTTACCAAGGTGTTGCTCGAAGGTGTTGTGCTGGTCGTCGTCGTGCTCTTCCTCTTCCTTGGCGATGTGCGGTCCTCGCTGATCGTCGTCGCGACCCTGGTCCTGACGCCGCTGCTCACCTTCACCGCAATGAACAAGCTCGGCATTTCGGCCAACCTGATGTCGCTGGGCGGTCTGGCGATCGCCATCGGTTTGATGGTCGACGGTTCGGTGGTGGTCGTCGAAAATGCCTTCCTGCAACTCGGGCGCCAGGCCAAGAGTGGCGAAAGCCAGTTGCGGATCATCCTGCGTGCGGTCGTCGAAGTGGCGACCCCGGTCATCTTCGGGGTCGGCATCATCATTCTCGTTTTCCTGCCGCTGATGACCTTGCAGGGCATGGAAGGCAAGATGTTCGCGCCGCTCGCCTACACCATCGCCATCGCGCTGGCCATTTCGCTGGCCCTGTCGATGACGCTGACGCCGGTGATGTCGACTTACCTGCTCAAGCCGCCGGCCCATGATGGCGATCACGATACCAAGCTGATTGCGGCGATGAAACGGCGCTATCTGAAAATGCTGCACTGGGCGCTGGCCAACGAACGGAAGACAGTGGCGGCCGCGGTCGGGGCGTTTGCGCTGACCGTTGCCGTGCTGCCCTTCCTCGGTACGGCCTTCATTCCCGAAATGAAGGAAGGCTCCGTGGTGCCCGGCATCAATCGTGTGCCGAACATTTCGCTCGACGAGTCGATCAAGATGGAAATGGAGGCGATGCGCCTGGTCATGCAAGTTCCCGGCGTCAAGTCGGCGGTCTCCGGGGTCGGGCGCGGCGAGTCGCCGGCCGATCCGCAGGGACCGAACGAATCGACCCCGATTGTCAGCCTCAAGCCGCGCAGCGAATGGCCTTCGGGCTGGACGCAGGACGACATCCAGGATGCCATGCGCGACAAGCTCAAGGCGCTGCCCGGTGTGCAGGTGGTGATGGCGCAGCCGATTTCCGACCGCGTTGATGAGATGGTCACCGGCGTCCGTTCCGACATTGCCGTCAAGGTTTTCGGCGACGATCTCGATCAGCTGAAAAAGCTCGCCGGCCAGATCGGCAAGGTCGCGCAGACCCTGCAAGGTGCGCAGGATCTGCGTATCGAGCGGATCAGCGGGCAACAGTATCTTTCGGTCGAAATCGACCGCCAGGCGATCGCTCGTCTCGGCCTCAATGTCTCCGACGTCAACGATGTGCTGGAAACGGCGATCGGCGGCAAGGAGGCGACCGAGATATTCGAGGGCGAGCGGCGTTTCCCGGGCGTCGTGCGTTTGCCGGAAAGCTTCCGCAACAATGTCGAAGCCATTTCGAATGTGCTGATCACTTCGCGCAACGGCGCCCAGGTGCGCCTGACCGACGTCGCCAAGATCCGCGTTGTGGATGGTCCGGCGCAGATTTCGCGCGAACTCGGCAAGCGCCGCATCGTCGTCGGCGTCAACGTCAAGGATCGCGACCTGGGCAGCTTCGTCGCCGAGCTGCAGCAGAAGGTCGAGCATCAGATCAAGTTGCCGGAAGGCTATTACCTCGAGTGGGGCGGTCAGTTCCAGAACATGGAGCGGGCGCTTGGTCACTTGATGGTGATCATTCCGATCACCATCGCGGCGATCTTCTTCCTGCTCTTCCTGCTCTTCAACTCGCTGCGTTTTGCGACGCTGATCATCACCGTACTGCCCTTCGCCTCGATCGGCGGCATCATCGGTCTGTTCGTCAGTCGTGAATACCTGTCGGTGCCGGCCTCGGTGGGTTTCATCGCGCTGTGGGGCATTGCCGTGCTGAACGGCGTCGTGCTCGTCTCCTACATCCGCGGCTTGCGCGAAGAGGGGCGCAGTGTGCGCGATGCGGTGGTCGAAGGGGCGACCCTGCGTTTCCGGCCGGTGATGATGACGGCGACGGTCGCCATGCTCGGCCTGATTCCCTTCCTGTTCTCGAGCGGGCCGGGTTCCGAAGTGCAACGTCCGCTGGCCATCGTGGTCATCGGTGGACTGATAACATCGACCTTGCTGACGCTGGTGGTCCTGCCGACCATCTACCGCTGGTTTGACGAAGAGAAGGTCGAAGCATGAGAAAGGGGAAGCGATGAAAGAGATCAAGGCGGTGATCCGCCCCAACAAGCTGGCGGCCTTGCGTGATGCCTTGATCGTCCTGCCGGGCTTTCCCGGCATGACGGTAAGCAAGGTCGAGGGCTGCAGTGCGCCGAGTCGGCATGTCGCGCGTAACAAGATCAAGGACGAACTGACCGATTACACGCCCAAGGTGCGTATCGAGATCGTCGCGCCCGACGAGGTCGCCGAGGATATTTTCCGCCGGGTCACCGAAATCGCCCAGACCGGGCATTACGGTGATGGTCTGGTCTGGATGGTCGAGGTCGAGCGGGCCGCCTTCATCTTCAAGACCATGCCGGGCAGTCCCGACCTGTAGTTTCGAGCCCTGATCAGGGGGCGAGGGGCAGGAGCGCTGTTTCGAGTTGCTGCAGGAGGTCAAGCAAGGCTTGCCGCCGGCTCGGCGTTTCCAGTTCGCCCGGCGCGTGGGGCAGTGTCTGTTGCAGTTGCCGGGCCAGATGCACGATGCCGTAGAGTTCAAGATGCTCGGCCTGCTGCATCAGTTCCCCGGCTTCCAGCTTGAGGGCGTAGGCATCGGGGGGCAGGGCGGCCAGCGCATCGTGCATGCGTTCCAGGCGTTCGCCGGCTTCGCTGGCAAACAGCCGGTCGAGCACGGCAGAGCGCGGCTCGTTCCCCGTGGCGAGGGCGCTTTCCAGGCGCTGGGCAAAATGCCGGGCACGTTCGCCAAACAGGACATGTTCGAGGCCGTCGACTTCGGCAAAGCACTCGCTCGTTGCTGTCAGGGCTGCCAGCAGGCGGGCTGACGGTGCGCCATCTTCCAGAGCGTCGGCTGCACTGGCCAAGGCCTCGCCGAGATGCAGGCAGTCGCCATCGGCGGTTTCCAGGGCAATGGCGTAGAGCGCGAAAATACTCGGACGGATGTCGTCGCTACCTTGCGCGTGGCGGGTGGACCAGGCGGTATGCAGGCGGCTGCAGCCGGCGATCCAGCGTTCGTTGATCTGCTTGGCAAACCGCAGGACGCGCGGTTTGGCCACCCAGGGCAGGATGGCGGCGGTTGCTTCCAGTGTCGGAGCAAGCGCCGCCCGGGTTTCCTCGAGATCTTCCTCGGGGATGTCGGTCATTGACGACTTACTGGCCGGCCAGCTTGGCGAAGGCGGCAACCACTTCCGGCGGGGCCTGGACCAGTTCGATCAGCACGCCTTCGCCACCGATCGGGAATTCCTCGTTACCCTTCGGGTGCAGGAAGGTGATGTCAAAACCGGCGGCGCCCTTGCGGATACCGCCCGGCGCGAAACGCACGCCGTTGGCCGACAGCCATTCAACCGCCTTGGGCAGATCGTCGATCCACAGGCCGACGTGATTGAGCGGCGTGGCATGCACGGCCGGCTTCTTTTCCGGATCAAGCGGCTGCATCAGGTCGACTTCGACCTTGAACGGGCCTGTGCCCATGGCGCAGATGTCTTCGTCGACGTTTTCGCGTTCGGAAACGAAGGTGCTGGTGATTTCCAGACCGAATTTCTCGACCCACAGGGTGCGCAGTTTTTCCTTGGACGGACCGCCGATGGCGATTTGCTGGATGCCGAGAACCTTGAAGGGACGAGTCATGACTGGATTCCTGTTGGATGGATAAGGTAATCCATAATTATAGAGTCTTCGCCGGGCCGCGGAAATGCCGCTTCAGGCGCGTTTCCGGTAAGCCAGGACGAGCATTGCGATGCCGATGCCGATCATCGGCAGCGACAGCCACTGGCCCATGCTGATCGTGTACGACTGGCCGAAGATGCCATGGTCGGGTTCGCGGAAGAACTCGGTGATGAAACGAAAGACACCGTAGCCGATCAGGAACACCCCGGAGATGGCGCTGCGTGGTCTGGCCTTGCTGCTGTACAGCCAGAGGATGACAAATAGGGCAATCCCTTCGAGGCCCACGTGATACAGCTGCGATGGGTGGCGCGGCTGCAGGTCGCCGGCCTGCGGGAAAATCATCGCCCAGGGCAGGCTGGCGTCGGCAACGCGGCCCCACAGTTCGCCGTTGATGAAATTTCCGATGCGTCCGGCGGCCAGACCGAGCGGTACCAGCGGCGCGATGAAGTCGGTGATGTCGAACCAGTTCAGTTGCTGTTTCCTGGCCCACAGGCCGAGCGCGATGAGGACGCCGAGAAAGCCGCCGTGAAAGCTCATGCCGCCTTTCCAGACGGCGAAAATTTCGAGCGGGTGCGCCAGGAAATAAGCCGGTTCATAGAAAAACACCTGGCCGAGCCGGCCGCCAATGATCACGCCGAGCATGCCGTAGAACAGCAGGTCGTCGAGCTGTTCGACATTGAGCAGGGATGGCCGGGTCTTGATCCGGTAGCGTCCGAGCAAAATAAATTGAACAAAGGCGACGAGATACATCAAACCATACCAGCGCACTGCAAGCGGGCCGAGCGAGAAGGCGACTGGGTCGAACTGGGGGTGGATAAGCATTGGGGGCGCAGAGTGGGCTAGAATTGGACGATTATAGTTCGCGCGCTTTGTTACATGACATCGGGCGCCATGTTTCAGATGGAGATTCCTATGCCGCAATACCGCTCACGCACTTCCACCCACGGTCGCAACATGGCCGGTGCCCGCTCCCTGTGGCGGGCCACCGGCATGAAGGATGGTGATTTCGGCAAGCCGATCATCGCCGTGGTCAATAGCTTCACCCAGTTCGTGCCGGGCCATGTGCACCTCAAGGACATGGGCCAGCTGGTGGCGCGCGAAATCGAGGCGGCCGGTGGTGTGGCCAAGGAATTCAACACCATCGCCATCGACGACGGCATCGCCATGGGGCATAGCGGCATGCTCTATTCGCTGCCCAGCCGTGACCTGATCGCCGACTCGGTCGAATACATGGTCAATGCCCACTGTGCCGATGCCATGGTCTGCATCTCCAATTGCGACAAGATCACGCCGGGCATGCTGATGGCCGCGATGCGCCTGAACATTCCGGTGATTTTTGTTTCCGGCGGCCCGATGGAGGCCGGCAAGGTCAAGGTGCAGGGACAGGTCGTGCACCTCGATCTCGTCGACGCCATGGTCAAGGCTGCCGACAGTTCGGTTTCACAGGCGGATCTCGACGATATCGAACGTTCCGCCTGCCCGACCTGCGGTTCGTGCTCCGGCATGTTTACCGCCAATTCGATGAATTGCCTGACCGAGGCGTTTGGTCTCAGTCTGCCTGGCAACGGCACGGTTGTCGCGACGCATGCCGACCGCAAGCAACTCTTCCTGCGCGCCGGGCGTCTGATCGTTGACTTGTGCAAGCGGTACTACGAACAGGACGATGCCTCGGTGTTGCCGCGCTCGATCGCCACCAAGGCCGCCTTTGAAAATGCCATGACCCTCGACGTCGCGATGGGCGGCTCGACCAATACCGTGCTGCACATCCTGGCGACGGCTCAGGAAGCCGGCGTCGATTTCACGATGGCCGACATCGACCGCATTTCGCGCGCCGTGCCCTGCCTGTGCAAGGTGGCACCGATGACCGACAAGTATCACATCGAGGACGTGCATCGGGCCGGTGGCATCATGGCGATTCTTGGCGAACTGGACCGGGCCGGCTTGATTGCCCGCGAGGTGCCGACCGTGCATATCAAGAATATCGGTGAAGCCATCGAGCGCTGGGACGTCGTGCGTGAGCACGATGTCAAGGTGCACCAGTTCTTCAAGGCGGCGCCGGGTGGCGTGCCGACGCAGGTCGCGTTCTCGCAGGATAGTCGTTACAACGAACTCGACCTTGATCGTACGCATGGCTGTATTCGCAACAAGGCTAATGCCTTTTCTCAGGAAGGCGGCCTGGCCGTGCTCTACGGCAACATCGCGCTGGATGGCTGTATCGTCAAGACGGCCGGCGTTGATGAATCGATCTGGAAATTCAACGGGCGGGCTAGGGTGTTTGAAAGCCAGGATGCGGCTGTCGAGGCCATTCTGGCTGGGCAGGTCGTGGCTGGCGACGTCGTCGTCATTCGCTACGAAGGTCCGAAGGGTGGACCGGGCATGCAGGAAATGCTTTATCCGACCTCCTATCTGAAGTCGATGGGGCTGGGCAAGGAATGCGCCCTGCTCACCGACGGTCGTTTCTCCGGTGGTACGTCCGGTCTGTCGATCGGCCATGCTTCGCCGGAAGCCGCGGATGGTGGCGCGATCGGCCTGGTGGAAGAGGGGGATCGCATCGAAATCGATATCCCGAATCGCCGCATCCATCTGGCGATTGCCGATAGCGAGCTGGCCAGCCGTCGCTCGGCCATGGAAGCGAAGGGCGATGCGGCCTGGCAGCCGGTTGATCGGGAGCGTGTGGTTTCCGCTGCGCTGCAGGCTTATGCGCTGATGGCCACCTCGGCTGACAAGGGAGCGGTGCGCGATGTGACGCAGATTCAGCGGCGCAAATGAGTCTGCACGTCTGGCTCGGCTTCGTGCTGGCGGCAATCCTGATTGCCGTGACGCCGGGGCCGGGCGCCGTGGCCAGCATGAGCACCGGCCTGCGCCACGGCTATTGGTCGGCGCTGGCCCTGATCCTTGGCTTGCAGGCGGCGATCCTGTTGCATCTGACTATTGTCGGAGTCGGTCTGGGGGCGCTGCTGGCTGCCTCGGAAACGGCTTTCGGTCTGGTCAAATTGATCGGTGCCACTTACCTGGTCTGGCTTGGCGTTCAGAAGTGGCGGGCGCTGCCGCAGCCGCAGGCAGCTTCCGTGCTGGTGCCGGACGGGCACCGGAAAAGTCTTTTCCTGCAAGGTCTGCTGGTCAATCTGACCAACCCGAAGGCAATTGTTTTCATCGGCGCGCTGGTGCCCTCGTTCATCGACACCGCGTCTGCGCAGCTTCCGCAATACCTGGTGATTGCGCTTACCTTGTGTCTGACCGACATGCTGGTGATGTCGGTCTACGCATTGGTGGCCTCGCGCCTCGGTGGGCGGGTACATGATCCTAAATCGGTGCGCCTCCAGAACCGCCTGTTTGGCGGTCTGTTTGTGACGGCCGGTGCGCTCCTCGCAATATCTTCGCGGCCTGCCTGAGTATTGGCGGTCAACGCCGGGGCTGCGGTTGCGTTAATCGCTTATGGATGGAATGCACCCGTCGAGTTCGCAAGTCGGTACAAGCCGTTTGCCAGCGACTTAAAAGGGTCTTATCATCACATGCTGATTTACCTACCAACCTGACGAACGGAGCGAGAAGATGAAAGCTGTTTACATGGCCATGATGGCGGCTGCTGGTATTGCAATGTCTGGTCAAGTCCTGGCGGACGAAGCGCTGGCCAAGGCCAAGGGCTGCATGAACTGCCACAAGACCGATGCCAAGCTGGTTGGCCCGGCCTACAAGGATGTTGCTGCCAAGTACAAGGGTGACAAGGCTGCTCCGGCCAAGCTGGCTGCCAAGGTCAAGGCGGGTGGCAAGGGCGCCTGGGGCGAAATCCCGATGCCGCCGAACAATGTTACCGACGACGAAGCCAAGAAGCTGGTTGCCTGGGTGCTGTCGCAGAAATAATTTCGTCATTTGACGTCGAAAGCCGGCTTTAGGCCGGCTTTTTGCATTTTTAGGTGTTGACACAACCTAGGCGGGCCCGGATAATCCTGCGTTCTCCGGAGGGGTACCCAAGCGGTCAACGGGAACAGACTGTAAATCTGTCGGCTCTGCCTTCGAAGGTTCGAATCCTTCCCCCTCCACCAGATTGAATGCTGTAGCGGCCTGTGCTGCGGGCGAAGGATAAGCGGGTGTAGCTCAATGGTAGAGCTGAAGCCTTCCAAGCTTAAGACGAGGGTTCGATTCCCTTCACCCGCTCCATGCGCGGTACGGCTGGAGTTTTAAGGTAGGCCCATGTGGCTCAGTGGTAGAGCACTCCCTTGGTAAGGGAGAGGTCGGCAGTTCGATCCTGCCCATGGGCACCACCGATTAGCTTGGATTCTGGATTTTTTATTTATTTGATTATTGAGGAACTGGAATGGCTAAGGAAAAATTCGAGCGTACCAAGCCGCACGTAAACGTCGGCACGATTGGTCACGTTGACCACGGCAAGACGACGCTGACTGCTGCAATCACCACGGTGCTGGCTGCCAAGTTTGGCGGCTCCGCCAAGGCATATGACCAGATCGATGCGGCGCCGGAAGAAAAGGCCCGTGGTATTACCATCAATACCGCCCACGTCGAATACGAAACCGCCAATCGTCACTACGCCCACGTTGATTGCCCGGGCCACGCCGACTACG
>JBAQDI010000054.1:0-179264 GCA_049294655.1 Azonexus sp. | reverse complement strand
TCGGGTGCCATCGATGACGATGCTTTCGAACAATTACTTCAGCACATCAAAACCCGAGATGGCAGGGCCAACCTGGCCGATCGGTTCGCTCAGGAACTTGAAACCGAGCACGGATACGAAGACGAAGCTTGAGTGGTATGCGTTAATCGCTTCGGCATTCGTGCATTCCAGGTTAACGGTAACAGCCATGCAGGGAAGGATTGAGTTGGGTCTTTTTCGTTCATGGCAGCCTCCTGCTTGCACCAGGTACAAATGAACTAAATTTTCATCTGTTAGAGACACTT
Organism: Azonexus sp.; assembly: GCA_049294655.1. GTDB lineage: Bacteria > Pseudomonadota > Gammaproteobacteria > Burkholderiales > Rhodocyclaceae > Azonexus. Next base: position 178,980 of record JBAQDI010000054.1, on the reverse strand, counting down.
ACACTTTGGTCAGCCTGCTAGCCGGATAAAATCCCTGCCATGACCAAGTCCGAACTCACCAGCCTACTGGCAGCACGATTCCCGCAACTAGTCCGACCGGATGCCGTCATGGTCGTCGATGAGATCCTCGGTGGTATGGTCGCCACGCTACGAACAGGTGGGCGGGTCGAGATTCGCGGATTCGGTGTTTTCAGTCTGAACTACCGACCTCCACGTATCGGCCGGAATCCTAAAACCGGCGAGAAAGTAGCGGTACCTGGGAAGCATGTCCCACGCTTCAAAGCGGGGAAGGAATTGCGCGAGGCGGTGGATGCCGGGTGACGATCAACGTCCCCGTTGCAATCTCTGCGAGTATTACTGGATCACGTTCGACCTGAATTTCAGGTACGGATGCCGGGCGATGGGCTTTAAGAGCCGGCGACTACCGGAACGCGATGTCGTCGAGTCGTCGGGGCAACCATGCCAGTACTTCACACTGAAGTTGAAAGCGGCTGCGGAGCGGTGATTCTAGGTGGCCGGCTTCGGCCAGGAGCGGTTCCTCAAGAAAGCGCCCCATAGCGGATATTGGTTCCTAATCATAGTGGGTGCTTGTTATTCCATATGGATAACGGCACGATGGCGGGATGAATACTCGTTAGGTGTCATCCATGCACCTTTGCCTCTATCTCGCAATAAGTGCAGCAATCGCGGCCATTGTCACGTTTATCAGCCTACTGTACGGGGTGCTTGTTGCGCCAGGCGTCTTCTACACAATGGGAGGTGGCTTTTTTGGCGTAACGTGGCCGCCCAAAACCGAGTATTACGTTTTACGGGTATTTGCGTCCTATTTTGCAGCCTCTTTCGCCGCCTGCTATCTCACAGCCTTATTCCAACGAAAAGGCAAAAACAATGTGCAGTAATTCAGCCGTTCAGCCAACCTCACCACCTAACATTCCGGTCAAGGCGCAGCCTTCGGCTGCGAAATCTCCAATCAGTTGACCACTGAATCTCACGGCACGTGATCAAGCGCTATCATCTCGCTGACCAGTGATATGGCATAGGAATTCCTAGAGTCTGTTGACTATCAGGCAAGCTAAATGACGGCGCCGGCTAGCACTTACCGCTGCCGAAGTGTTCTTCCCGCGTCATGGCTATCTTGATAGACGGCCGGTTCGCGTTGCGCCAGATAACAAACATCCCGATATTCTTGCCCTCGGCTTTTAATCGCTCGGCCTCGGCCAGGAATTCGGCATAGTCCTCGGCGAGTACCTTGTCTTTCTCTTCCTGCGTTAGTTTCTTCATCGCTGTCCCGTTTCGCTAGGCCGTCATTTTACCGGGCAAACGGATCTCCAACCCGGCGATGGCTTCCACGAGTGCCAACCATACATAGCCGGCGACGGCAGCTTTCGGGCAAAGCAACGGGCTAAAGTCGGCCAAAAGCGGAAGCTCAGGATTGCCTTCCAATTTGCATAGTGGCACGATGTCTGCCATTGAAAACCTCGACGAAACCATGCGCGAAACGAACGATTGGCGTCTAACAAATCAGGCAACCTATCTAAAAGGGGTTGCACTTGTTCGACGTTCCTACGCCGCCGCGCACGAGGGTAATGACCACGACCATTGCGAGTTTTGCTTTTCCAAATTCATGGTGGATGGTTTGTGCGGAACGCTAAGCGCAGGGTATGCAACGCTTGACGGCGCCCGATGGATTTGTGAAGCATGCTATAGCGATTTCGCCGACTTATTCGACTGGCGATTAGACTCAGATTGACCGTGGTCGGCCAGGAGCGGACTTTTGACGTTGCCATGCAATTTGGATTGCGGCACGATATCTGTGAAATTCTAGACATCCAAATAAACTATGAGACGTTGCAGCCTTCTTGCCACACTGATTCTGAGTACATTATGCGTGAACGCTAACGCACTGACGCCACTTCCTGCTGCTCGCGTTCGGGCCTGTGTTGTTTTGGACAAGCCCCAAAAATTGAAACTAATAGACTATGCACCGCTTTTGCACGGCCTCGACTACATCCGCACCCCGTATAAGCCAGAACACATCACGATTTCCAGCCGATGGATCTATAGTGCAGTTGCGCCAAAACCCCCAATTGCGTTTGATGCGTTGGTAAGTGACAAGAACCGTCTATTGGCATTGATCAGTAAGCAACTTGGTGCTGATATACCCGAATCCAACTTACCCGGTGTTGCATTTCAACTATACGCTAGAGATTCGTCCAAAAATGCCATCCCTGTCCTGAGTTCTGAGTCCAATTGCACCTTTGTTATGCGTGCGTTCTATCCGGATTATCACGGACCATGTATTGATCGGACCTCGAATTCATGCGACGTAAAATGCGACACTCAAGGGTGCGCTGGGTGGAGTGCAACAAGCAGAGACGACCAATAGACTGCACCATGAACGTCGGCTTTAGAGAAAATTGAAAGACCGCAACGGGCACGAAGTACGCATTCGCCAAGTGACGAAGCTACCGTTCGCCGAGCTTTGGTACTGACCGGCAGGTATCCGGCCCATTGGAGACCGCCACGGACCGACTACGGAACGAAGGCATTGGCCGAGCAGTTGTCCGTGGCTAATTATTTTGCTTTTCGGGGAAAGGTGAGCTCCATTGTGCAACAAGCGAAATATTTTCCCTGGAAAACATGATTATCTGGTCTCGAAGTGCAGTAACCCATCTCTGGATAACCGCTGATCTAACCAATTAACCATACGTAAGGATGCATCCGCAATTAGTAGGCCTTTTCCAGAGATTGTCGCGCACAAATAGTCTCACCGTTGGCCGACCTACGGACATTAGACGGACTAATGTCAAACTCCCCGATCAGCAGGGAATCAGGCTGTAAGACGCCTGCCGGCAGCGGATTCGGCTGCCGAGGTCGATGTGCGGTAGCACCTGGTCAGAGAGCAGGGCGTACCACTCATCCGTGCTCATCGATTCCGGCGATTCGGCGCGTAATCTGAAAAACGGCAGGCCCGTCGCGGCGATCAGGCTGTTTTTCATGGCATCGCGGCCTGCATTCTCTGGCAGGTCGTGATATCGGCTGTCCAATTCAAAGACAGCGACCGGATCTCCTTCATCAGGAACAATCAGCACGGCATCCAGGCGACAGTTTCTGCCGTACCGTAGCGTCTCGGCATCGATTGCACCCACCCGATCAAGCGCGACGATCTGATCCAGCGGGTAATTTGGTAGCGCCAACAAACCAGGAAAGCGGAGCGATAGGGCACGCAGAAAAGTGCGTTCCTGCGGGCTGCGAAAAACGGATCGGCAAATCCCCGTGGCGTCCGAAAATTGACCATCCCCCAAAAACATCTGCATGATCTGCACAACTCGCTTCACCTGCAGGATGGCCTGTCTTGCCGTTCCGGCCGCCGGCTCCCCCATGCGATCATTTGTGCCAAGGCCACACGGGCGATCCCGTTTTCTCTCTTCGAGTTTGGCCAAATCAGCCAATGCAGCGGAGTCGAGGAGGGTGGCCAGGTGGCGGATGACGGCCGGGGGCGCCTCGATGGCAAGGTCGAGCAGCAAGTTCGCGTATCGAGTCGACCAGTCTCTTCTCGGGTTGGCCCCATCGTCCAGGAAGAGGCAAAGCCCTTCGCCGCCCAGTGCCCTTCGAAAGTCATCTAGGGGACGTGCGGCATTTTCAAATGCCGCCAAAAAATGCGCGTGATCGCGCCTGGCTAGCAATTGCTGAAGGTGTTGCACATCCAGCGCGTTCTGGCTTTCGTCCACAGTCTCGTCGTCTTGAAAATCCAAGTCCCAATGGTACGTTTCGAACGCGCAATTGTCACTCATAGAGCGTGGCTTTAAAGTGGCCGCCTGCCTAGCATCCGCTGATCATTTCAAGACAGCGGAACGTGCCTTCTACCGACCCGAAAACTCTCTTTGGCCGACGACTTGCCATGCTGCGCAAGGCGAAAGGCTGGTCGCAAGAGCAATTGGCGCTGCATAGTGGTTTGGCTCGAAGCTATCTTGGTGGTGTCGAGCGCGGGCAACGCAATATTGCTCTCGAAAACATCGTCAAACTGGCTCACACACTGGAAATCACACCATCGGGACTGATGGATTTTTCAGAATAAGGCGAGGTTCCATTTTCTGCTGAGAGGTCATTCGACTAACAGGCCGGTTCTGTCGGCACCGTGCTGCTTACCAGCCATCGAAGTTCGATCGAAACCAAACGGCTCATTAGAGTAAGGCTTTCTTGCGGACATCAGAAGGCTTCCAATTTCTCGGCGCTTTGAATCAACAGATTCATCAAACTCCCTTCGTTTGATATCAACAAAGCCAGCGATACTGAGCATTTTTTCGGCCGTCTCGAAGTCATATGCGTATCGATGCTCCGCCCCTTGCCGGAAATGGTGATTGATGTGTTCCAGTCTCGTTGTACAGTATTTGGGGTGCCATGTTTCCTGATTGCAAGCACGGAAGTAAGGTGCTCCAAGACCAACTGCATAGTCATTCAATGGCCACTCCGTATCTGGAACACTCAGCCTTAACTCCCCTCCGTTATTCAGTATTCTCAAGCACTCTTGGAGTAGTCCGGAAATTTGATCTGGGTATTCAAAATGCTCGAAACAATGTTCTGAAAAAATGAGGTCACAACAATTCGAGTCGAATGGGAGTGCTCTACGGAGATCGAGAGTGACATCGCCATCAGGAAAAATATCAATATTTAGGAAGTCCGGTTTTGGTCTTCTTCCACAGCCTAAATTGATTTTTTGAGGTCTGGACAGAGAATCTCTTTTTACCTTAGACAGGCCACGGCGATGTCTTGCAGAGATTGAGATCTCCGTAATTAGTGTGCGCAGTGCATGCAACTCCCCTGGAGAGGCAATTTTGGACAAGATTTTTTTACACATCCTAGCGAATATGCTTTTCACACGTCGTCCTTAGCTATTTGACAGCACGTTCAATCCACTTGTGAAAGTAATGGACGACGACTCAGAAGGTATCGAATCAGTAGCCCTTGTTCGATTTTTCGATCGACCGGATAGGGCTCACGTTCATGCCAAAGATAGTATTGGTCGGTCAGTTGGATTGGTTTTCTGGCAATCTCTGCCATAGGGAGCATGGTCGCGTAATCGGAGATGTCCGATATCCATTGCCCATCAACCTTGTACTCCTCTGTTGGTACTTGGTCGAATAACTCCTTTGTGAAGGCTCGGAGATGTGTCCAGGTATTCCCGCCGCCTTTACTTCGGGGATTGACATAATCGGCATAGTAAATGTGCATCGGTTTGTTCGGCCGGTACATCAGACCATTGATGAGGTCGGCTCCGCCCGCTCTGGCGCGCTTGAGCGCTGACACCACATTTATGTTCATCAAAGCATCGTCCTGATCCATTACGGCAATCAGCGTGTCCGGATAAATGCAAAGGTCAGAGGCCAAAAGGAAGTTGGGGATATAGCCTTGTCGTACCCTCCGGCGAACCAGTGTAGTCTGTTGACTCAGCGATTGAAGGTGGTGATTGAGTAGCCAGGAATGATCAGGTGAGCTGGCATCGTCAATCAGAATGATGCCGAAATCTTGATCTTGCTGTCGCCTGAGCGAATCCACGCAGCGAATCAGCTTGGCCAGCGGGGTGTCCCGGCCCTTCAAAAGAAAAACAAGCTTTTCGGGGCGCTTAGGATATTGCCAACGCGACTCCTGGGAGAGGTCCCATTGCTCGGCTTGATGAGCGGGGTAGAACCCTTGGGCAATAAGGTCACGCTCTACTTCTAAATTCGATGCCCGCTTCGTTTCATTGCTTGGATGGACGTAAAAGCTTCTGTCGTCTCCACCTCGAACCGTTTCCATGCCGCATGCTCGCTGCGCTTCCTCCATGCTTCGATGCCACATCTTCTCAAGTTGCCCTTGGCGAACCGAATTAGGCAAGGGCAAGTTTGCCGATATTTTTTGAAGATCGAGAAGCCCGAGGCGTATTTCAGGGACGAAACCTGTGGGGCGAGATGCGTAAGGCCGGAAACCTTTGAGCTTTTTAGGAATGTTGAAGCCGACGCACCAAACATTTGGGCCGCTCGTGGCTTCAAGCATTTCCAGCAAAAAATCGTGGTCGTGGTCTTTTCGGCCGATCAGCACATCCAAGTCTGTTTGCAGGACGAAGCGCGTCGAAACCTGTCCAAATGCCCACAATTGGGCGAACAGTGGCGCACCTGAATGAGTGTGAGTTGCAGTAATTCCATTGATTGCAAACCAGTTGGCGTAGGTTGTTTCAATTAAACCCGTGTCTTCTGGTGCCACCCATACAGCATCGATTACGCCGCTGATTTTCAGCTCTTCGGCGCTATCCAGCAAGGCTTGGAGATCACCCGTGGTGTATTGACGAAGGTATGTCCCCACAAAAGGATCGATCGCGACCACCACCTTGGTGAAGCACCTTGGGGTGGATAACTGAAAAACGATATGTGCCACCTGTTCTCGAAAGGTGGCGTGGTCCTGAGGGCATGCCTTTATGAGTAACGTGACATCATTCGCGACCAGAGGATCAGAGGTGGTGGCATTAGGTAAAGCTGCCAGTGGGTGCAGTTCGCGCACTAGACCATCGTAAAAAGCAGCAAAGCCATCTAGCTCAGCCAGCGCCTCATGTTGCCGTTTTGTGCAGTTTCTGCGCACCAGTTCGCCATCCGGCCAACCGAGGATGCCCAGCGCGTAAAGGCGAGCAGCAGAATCCAAAAAACGCGATGGTGCGTATGGCTGGATGTCGCGCCCGATATCGATGTAGATCAGGCGACCGGTAGAAAGGCGCAGGTTCTCTCTCTTGATATTGCTGGCCACTAAACCAGCTTGTGCGAGGTCGAGCAAGAAACCTCGTACCTCATCGAGGGGAATGTTTGTGCCGATCGTCTCAAGCGGTTGGTCTCGATAGCGGCAGCATGTCGCTCCGGACTCCGAAATCGAATGATGGGAAACGGGTATGCGGCCCTTGGCGCTGATTGATGCTCTGGCCAATTGGGCGATGTCCGTCTGTTTTGCAGTGTGAGGGTAAAACAGCTTGACGACATATTCACCTTGTAGCCAAACACATCCCTCCATGCCGAAGCCAAGAAACTCTCCCGGTTCCGAACGTGACGAAAGCCATGTCCGACTAGCGGATGCCAGATCTTCCCTTACACGCCGATGGGCACCGATTTTTTCGTTGTTCGTTGTCGTTTTGCCGCGTAATGAATATTGGCAATAGACTGGATATGGGAGGATTGCAGCCTCATCGGCTCTGAAGAAAAGCAACTGAGCTACAAGCCAATGATCTTCCGCGCTGCGGATTGATGGGTATCGAATGCCGCATCTTGTCCGGAGGAGTAGGTTGCAGGAGGGGAGTTCGTTGGCCGATTGCCCAAAGCAGAATGCCTCAATGAACTGAACCAGTTGTTCGCGATCGAGCAAAATGTCGGGGTCGGCGATGTTATCCGGTTTGACTGGAACGTGGTCTCGTTCCAGAAGGTTGCTACCTAAGACAAAACTTGCCCTCTTGGACTCTCCTACGCATACCAGAGAATCTACTGAAGTCGATGAGCACAGCAGGTCATCCGGATCCAAGCGCGCAACCCAGCGGACATTGGGTAAGTCGGATTCAACAAAATCAAGGATCGCATTTCTGGCCAGTGCCGCACTTCCGCAATGCCCTTGCAGCAAAATTAGTCCAGGATGTTCAAGCAGATCGGAAATCTCAGTTTGCCAATCATCGGTGGATTGGTCATCCAGCAGAACAACAGCACAGTGCCCCTCGGTTAAGGTTTGGCTCAGTGCTGACTCCAGAGCGAAATATAGTGTTGAAGCCTGGTTGTGCAATGGCATCGCAATGACGACAACGGCTGATTGTGCGTAGCTGCTGACTTTTCCCACTACTCGCAGCTTGCGTGGGCACAAAATCTCTTCTTCCCTGATTGGTGCCCGAAACCCTTGAAACGGGTCATCCCCCTGTGCGCTGCTGCTCATTGCAACTCATCCGCCGTTAACGAAAACAACTCGAAACATCGAGACATGAATTGCTGACGAATCTCAATGCTCATTCGATGGCCATGCAATGCCAAGAAGCGTCGAAGCGCATTGGTTTTTTCGTGACCAGGCTGAGAAAGAGCGTTCGGGTAGGTGTTCAGATTCCATGTTGCGGTGTTTTGGCCGGTGAACGAAATCCGGGTTTCAGGAAGGTCGAGCATTCGAATTGCCAAATCCCTGTCATGGCAACTGACGAGACTCTCTCGGAATCCACCGGCCGCGACAAGTTTGGCCGCAGTTGCAAATGTGTTGCTTCCCTGCCAACCAGGGTTGCCGATCAGGAAATCATCGACAGCTATGGTTTGAAGGGGACGGCGCGGGATTTCTCGCCCATCAAGGCAAATCCGCAAACCCGAGATCACCACATCCGGCCAAGCCTCGCTTTCTGCCGTGCTCATGCAGAGGGCTAGATGGTCGGTATCCCACCGGTCATCATCATCGAGGATTGCGACGTAGGATTGAGGCCAAGCTTGCTGGATAAAGGCGAGCCCGGTGTTCCAAGTGCCGGCCGCACCTGAGGCACGGGCATTTTCAAGGAAATGGATTTTGGTGGCCGGCATCAACGCCCGTATGGCTTGACGCGCATCGGTGGGCAAACTCTGGTGATCAGCAACAATCACGAGAGCATCTGGCAGCCGAGACTGGTCGGCAATGCTTGGGATTGATGTCGTCAGCAGTGCTTCAATTCTCGGACAGGTTGCGACAAGGCCGATGATTTGGGTCATTCAACCTCCGAACGGTGACGAGCCGTACCTGCCCGTGACCGCCAGTCTTCGTAGATTTTTTGCCACGATGGTGACGTTTCCTGTTTCAAGAGAGGAGGGCGAAGCTTTTCGGGAACATAGTGACCATCGCGAAACCGTCCGCATAGCCGGCAGGCAATCTCCATCAGATCGCGCATTTCATCACTCGGCGAGGGTAATCGGCTTCTTCCTCGCTTTAGGCCCTGTACGCGGTCGATTCCTCCTGCAATTGCGCAGGGGTAATAGCCTTGCGGGGTCAGGCCCAATCCGCATGTGCTCGCGATGGCGCATCCATTTCTGTAGTCAGCCCAAGAATACGCAACACTGTCTTGTGGCGCGAGATTGAATGGGCCGAATCCAGGTTGTACATCGCTGTTCTTCGACGAGTTCTCGACATAGATCGATTTGGGAATCAATTGGAGGATTCGCTTCACCTTTGGCCCATAGCCATTGGTAACGAGCTGAATCGATGTGTCGGGATATTCAGCTCGATAGCGCTCCAATTCGTTGAGTATCGCCATGAAGTCTGGATGGAGAGTCGGTTCTCCTCCAAGAAGTCGAATGCGGCTCCAATTGCGTCGTGCCAATAATGAATCGTCTACGAATTGTCCAACAGCATCTAGACCGATATGAGCAGCCTCCGGAGCTTGTGCGCTTGACCTGTTGCAGTTATTGCAGCGAAGGTTGCACAGGTAGGTCAGGTCGATCTCAATGATCTCAGTTGCCACGCGGTATTGGTAACCGAATAGCTTGGTCGTCAGGCGCTGGACCCGAATCCAACGAAGCAACTTCATCACCGCGAATACACAGCGATAGAAAGTCCGGAATCGACGAGGGAAATCGCGCGAATACGAAAAACTACTCTTCGACTTGAACACTTTTGGGCATTTGTTTCTGAAGGTGAGACCTAGAATGATGGCGCGAAGCATGCCAGATAGTTGAAGGTCATTTCAATGGGTATGTTCGGATTTTGTCTAATGCAGCCTTTGCTCATCTTGCTGTAGTAAGCCGCTTTGGCCGAACAAGAGAGATATTGGGGGTGAAGTCAAACGAAGTAGGGCAGGGGAGCTGACCCAATTTCCGCTTCTCGGCCATAGCCGACGGTGGGCACAAAATGGAAAATGGCCGGTTCTGATTCCAGACCGGCCATTGGCACCTTTAGGGGCGTAGCTTCGTCGGCATCGTGTCCATATCGGAAGTTGCATCTTTCCGAATGCGGCCGCCGGGATCACGAGGCTCATCGAGGCCGCCGCGCGAAGTTCAGCTGCTAGCCTCTGGGTGGCCTCGCTCTTCGCAAGTCATCGTGCTAAAGTGGGCATCGAACCGTGGGTCGGCCGAAAGCTTGCCCGCAGTGGATGAAACCCGCGCAAACCCTGACGAAATCGGAGTTACCCATGCTTACACCCGCCTATTCCACGCTGTTTTCTTGCCTGCACGACGAGCCCGAACCTGTCGGGTACCTTGGTCGCGGGACGCATTACTCGGTTTTCCGATCGGTCGAATGGCTTGATGTCGTTCGGACACCGCTAGCTGTTCCGCAAGTCCACGATTTCGCCATTATTTGGGATGAGGATCATGACAATCGGGTTGTCGAGGTTGTCGAGTCGATCTATATGGCGGGGCTGTTGTCCCCCATCCAATTTATTGGCGAACGCAAGGGCATCCTGACGGTCATCGTTGCTGCAAGGTTTTACTACGCCTACGATCAGGCTACGCTGGAGGCCTACATTCGGCAGATCACCGAAATTGCGCAAAGCGCAAATCATGGCGATTGTTGGCCGGTCGAGGTCGGCATGTTTGACCGCTCCCCAGGGGCTCCCCAATACCCCCATCAGACCAAATTGTGTGGATTGATCGCGGCAGAAGAGCATCGCGTAGTCACCTACTTGCGTAATATCGACTCGCTATGGGGTCTCGGCACCAAGGATTTCGTGCCAAAGCCTGGTATGAATTTCGCGGTTCCCCAGGTGCCGCCGGCGCCACCTGCCCCAATTTAGTTTCCTAATTCGCGCAGCCCGCACCAAGGGGGCCAGCCAAATCCTGGCCCCAGGTGCCCCTCAAAAGTTGTCCCCAAAAGCTGGGGATATCCACGGTGCCAGATCCGCTGCACGCCTTATCCGGTTGGCCTTGCCGGTGGTTTGCTTAAAATTTTGGCGGGGTGGGTCCAGCTATACAGCTGAGGCTGAATTCCGCTCGCCGTAATCGCTAAGTGCCCCAAGCGGCTGGGCCTGGATGACGTTTGGCGTTCGCGCTTTCCAGCGTGAGGCCTGGCCAAATTAAGAGTGATTGGCCGGCAGATGGCGGTTTGACCCCTTCCTCCGACGCGCGTAAGCTCTTGCGCCTGTCATGCTCCGGCGTCCTGCTCCCTATGCTCCAAACTCCGCCGCGCCACTGGCGCTGGACGTATCCGATCATTTTCGCTTGTGTCCTGCTCGTCCTATTCCTGGCCGTCACCAGCGAAATCATCTCGCCCCGCGACTTGGCGATACCCCTGCTATCCGTGATTGGCACTTTTCTCGGTGCAAGCTATGCCTTCCGACTGAACGAGGACAAGGAGCACCGCAAACTGGATGCCGCTCGCCGGGAAGCGCTGAACCGCGCACTATTCGTGATGGCCCGACAGATCAATGCCATCCACCAGCTCACTTCGGATTTGACGACGTATCAGTCCGAGTTCGAGCGAGCCTTCAACTTTCCCGCGCTCAAACCACCGTCCTATCAGGATCTGACCCACAACATTGCGGACCTCGAGTTCCTTCTTGATACGCCAACGCCAGACCTGCTGATGCGCATCTGCATCGAACAGGAGCGATTTTTCCAAGCCATCGCGAGCCTGAACTATCGCAACGATTTCTACGTCGATGTAGTACAGCCTGCATTGAGCGAATACAAGCTCAACGGCAAACTGTTGTTGCCTGCCGACCTGCAGGCGGTACTCGGGGACCGGATCTTTGGCGGAGCTATTGCCGGCGCAAATGTCCTCTGGGCGCACATGACAGGTACCCATGAAAGCATTCCCGTGGTGTTCAAGGCACTATTTGACTTGGCAAAGCAGGAGTTTCCCGGACACAAGTTTGTGACCTTCGACGCAGGTTGATGGCCGCTCTGCGCGGGGCCGCTATCACAAAGTCGGAGAGGGCAGCATGTCGAGCGCGGGCAACGCAATATTGCGCTCGAAAACATCGTCAAACTTGCTCACACACTGGAAATCACACCATCGGGACTGATGGATTTTTTAGAATAGGTCTTAAGGTAGTAGAAACAGCGAAGAGGGTCTCGCCAATGATTCAAATCCATATCTCCGGATAGCGTCGAGAAGAGGGGATATTGTTCACAATTAAAGCGACGACTAGCATGACCAGAGGGCCTGCCGTACAGGGTAGTAGTACATACCAGAATCCCAGGCGGTGAATATCGGGTGAGCCAATTACGGCAATCAACGCCGTGGCACCTCCTGGAGGATGTAGCGTGCGTGTTGCGTGCATCAGGGCCAGGGAACAGGCGACCGCCAATGATTGCGCTAGCCACGGTGTGTTGTGGAAGCATTTCCAGCACACGACGCCAAGGGTCGCCGAAATGATATGGCCACCCAGCAGGTTACGTGGCTGGGCGAGCGGACTGCGTACGGCGCCGTAGATGAGGATCGCTGAGGCGCCAAACGAACCGATCATCAGCGTCAGGTCGTTATCCTTGAAAAACAGGCTACCCAGTCCGCTCAGCGAGGCTAATCCAAGAAAGGCCCCCACCCAGGACCAGAAAATTTCTTCATTGCTGACGCGGGGCGGGCTGCCGCGTGTCGTGCCGCGCATCTTGCGCAAGTAGTCGCTCAGGCGGCGTTCGATCATGGATGGAGATCGTCACCGTCGGCGGCTTTGCTGTCGGCGGCTCGCAGTCGGGCAATTGCATGTCGCCAGGCCAGGTGATAAATGGCGCGAAAATCTTCGGTACTGATGTCGATATAGCCGGAAATGTGGGCCAGGGCATCAAGAATGTCCTCATCCGATAGCTCAAGTTCGAGCGCCTCGGAGCGAATGTCTTGCTGCTTGCTCTCAGTTGGCTGGCTCATGTCGATTGAGTCCTGCTCATGCTTTCCACATCGAGATCATCTTTTCCCAGGATGGTTTCCGCCACACTGAACAGCTCGCGTTCTTCAAAACGGACATGAGCCGCCAGCAGGCTGCCGAATTCCTTGAGCGGCGAAGGGTCTCCTGACCCGAGGCGGGCTGCCAACAGGCGCAACTGGCGATGTTCTTCGTGGGTCCGCAGGACGAGGTCGGGGAACCCGCCGGCTTCCAGGAGAGGCAGCAACTCGCGCTCTTCCGTTAAGAAATGGGGCTCGAGTTCATGCCGGAAAATATGTGGTATCGATTGCCGGATGGCTTCGACGGCCGATTGTTCTTCGGCTTGCGCGATACGTAATGCCAGGACGAGCGCCGTGTGGTGTTCGCGCGACAGGGCGGTCAGGGCTGCGCTGCGTTTCATGGCGTCCCCGGCGCACCATGCCGGCGCCCCGACAAGATCGTGCCGACCATCGTTAGCACGAAGGCGAGCAGTGCGGCCGCGTTGGCGATGCCGCTCGCTTGCCTCAATTCCCAAAGCGAGCCCAGATTGGCTGTGAGGCGGAGGAGCAGTGAAAGATGCAACATGGCGAGCGGGAGGTAAAAGAACGGGTGATAAGTCATCCTGACGCGCAGGATGGTTGGGAAAATTATTGGGGCATGGCCAATCACCATGGAAAACACGAAACCGAGAAAAATGCTGTGCAGGGCGGCGTCGCGCCAGGGATGGCCGATGCTGAACGCGCCAGCGAGGCCAAGCAGGGCGCCGACGGCCAGCCAGCCGTAGCCGCTCAGCAAAGCGCTGGCGATAAAACGGGGCAGGCCGGATTGGCGCACGGTCTTGCGAACAATGTCGTAGCGTAGCAACCACAGGGCCAGGCCGAAAAGCCCCCCACCCAGCAAGCGTTCGCCTAGGTGCGGCGAAATGTCGCTGGTGACCGCCGCCAGACCAGTGACGGCCAGAATGACGATGAAAAGTCGCTGCGCCAACGGGCGGGGCGGCAGGACGCGGGTCAGTTCGAGGCGTTCCCCGGCGATCGTCAGGATCAGGAAAAGCATCCAGAACGGTATGGCGGCGGCAATGCTTGCGCCGCTGAGCCAGACTACGTTGCCGACCAGCCAGCCGCTTGCGCCAAGGCAGAGGGTAAAGGTGAACAGGGCGCGCTGCTGGAAAAAAATCAGGCCGTTCGCCATGACGAGGAGGGTGCTGGCGACCACGAATAACAGCGGTGGCCACCATGGCGCCGATCCGGCGAGCAGTGTGATGCCGCCCACGGCTGCCGAGACCGGGGCAAGGTATGGCCACAGGCGGTGCAAGGCGACAGCCCGTTCGAGACTGATGACCGTACCGAAGAATGCGGCGATCATCAGGGCACCATGGGCGCCGGCCTGGCTCTGAACAAGACTGTGCATGTCGATCGACATCCTGGCTAGGCCTGCCAACGTCCCAACGACCAGGGAGACCATGGCCAGTAGCAGGATCGGCAGCCGGGCGAGCGGCGATGTTTCAAGAGAGGTCAAGCACTCACCACTCAAAATGTTGACGAGCTTCTTCGCTCATCATCGACGGATCCCAGGGCGGCGACCAAACCAGTTGAATGTCGAGACGGATCGGGCTGGGGATGGCGCGCCGCAATTTTGCATCCACGTCGTCGAGAATCATGTCGCCCATCGGACAAGCCGGGGAAGTCATCGTGAGCGCGACGCGAACCGTATCGTCTTCGATCGTCAGGTCGTAGAGCAGGCCGAGATCAACGATATTCATCCCGGCTTCGGGGTCCATGACGGTGCGCAGCAAGGCGAGAATCGTTTCCTCGCCCGGTATGGGGAGCTGCTTGGATGCGCTGGCCATGGCGGTGACTGCCCTGAAAGATACCGTCGCAGAATAACGGGAAACTGGCCATGAAGCAATATATTAAATACCGCTTAAAACTTACTCCTGTTCACTTATTCGACTAGCGCGTGTTGCTTGGCCTTTCAGGATGCCCAAGGAGTTTTCGCGGCGCGGTGTGCTCACCAGGTCGGCCAGGGTGTACCCATCCAGTACAAGAAACATCGAGGCTAACGCCGAGTCGAGAATTCCGTGGAGGCGGCAATCCGGAACGAGCCGGCAGGCGGCGTCGGCGCCGAAGCATTCGACCAGCTTGAAATCGCTCTCCGTCTGCCGAATCACGTCGCCCAGGCGAATTTCGGCGGCGGCCCTGGCCAAGCGCATGCCGCCACCCTTGCCGCGTACGGTTTCGATATATCCGCTGCGCCCCAACTGGTGCACGACTTTCATCAGGTGGTTTTCGGAGATGCCGTGCAGGGTGGCAATTTCGCCGATGGTGATCAGCTTTCCCGGGGTGCTGCCGAGATGCATCAAGACCCGAAGGCTGTAATCGGAGAAGGCGCTGAGTCGCATGGTTGTCTTTAAAGGTCTATTTAAAATATTGCTTAACGGGCGGTGGCTTGTTAGTATCAAGATTCATTTTGTTTGCATCTTATTGTAAGTCGAGCGCGCCAGCCAATCCGGCGTGTTGTCGAAAACGACCATGCCCCAGCTCCCCGCCCAGAAAAAAATCATCCCCATCAAAGCGCTGTCGAATCCCGATGCCAAGGTCTATCCGCGCTCGGTCAGCGGCCCATATACCAACTGGCGCTGGATCATGGTCTGGGCGACCCAGATCGCTTTTTACGGTATCTGCTGGTTACCCTGGCATGGCCGGCAAGCGGTACTGATGGATATCGATACCCGAAAATTCTATTTTTTCGATCTGGTGTTGTGGCCGCAGGACACTATTTACCTCGTCCTGCTGATGATTCTCGGGGCGCTGGCCCTGTTTCTGTTTACCGCGGTTGCCGGCCGCCTGTGGTGCGGCTATGCCTGTCCGCAGACGGTGTATACCGAGATTTTCCTATGGATCGAAAAGCTGTTCGAGGGCGAACGGCCGCAGCGAATCAAGCTTGACGCGGCGCCCTGGGGCAAAGCCAAGCTGCTCAGGAAGTCCGGCAAGCAGGCGGTGTGGATCGTCTTTTCGTTGTGGACCGGCTTCACCTTCGTCGGCTATTTCATGCCCATCCACGATCTGGCGCATGACCTGGCGACCCTGAATCCGGGTGGCTGGTCGTCCTTCTGGGTGCTGTTCTACGCCTTTGCCACTTACGGGAATGCCGGCTATCTGCGTGACCAGATGTGCCGCCAGATCTGTCCCTACGCCCGTTTCCAGTTCGTCATGTTCGACCCCGATACCCTGATCATCGCCTATGACGCCGAGCGCGGCGAATCGCGCGGTGCCCGCGCCAAGGGTAGCGATCCTCGCGCCCAGGGGCTGGGCGATTGCGTGGCCTGCGGAATTTGCGTTCAGGTCTGCCCGACCGGGATCGATATTCGCAACGGCCTGCAGAACGAGTGCATCGGCTGCGCTGCCTGTATCGATGCCTGCGATCAGGTGATGGACAAGATGAGCTATCCGCGCGGCCTGATTCGCTATTCGACGGAAAATGCGGTGAGCCTGCGTTATACGCCGCTCGACATTGTGCGCCGGGCGGCCCGGCCGCGGGTGATCATCTACGCCCTGGTCCTGACCCTGCTCAGTGCGGCAACCGCCTGGTCACTGGCGACCCGGGTCCCGCTCAAGGTCAACATCCTCAAGGATCGTAACGTCCTGTCGCGGGAAGCCGACGATGGTTCGATCGAAAACACCTATCGGTTGCAGATCATGAATACCGGCGACCTGACGCGGAAATTCCGCATTCGCGTTGTCGGGCCGGATGGCATCCGCCTCTACGGCAACAATGAGATCACCGTGGCCGGTGGCGAAATCGGCACCGAGACGGCGATCGTCCGGGTCGATCCGGGTGCTGCCAAACCTGGCTCCATTGCGATCAGTTTCAGTATCGCCGACATGGCCGATCCGCAGGTCGCCGTGCTTGAGCGCTCGAAGTTCTGGATGCCCGAATAAGTGCGATGTTTTCGCAGTACGCCCGAGTTCACCTCGCTGGCTCGGGATTCGTGCCAACCGGCGGGGTAGGGCGCCGGTCAGGCGACAGCAGGATAGATTGAGAAGGGAACGTTCATGCAAACCAAGCAACGCCCCAATGTCGAAGCGCTCCTCGCGCATCTGCCATTGTTCAACGGACTGGCCGCCGACGAGATCGCGCGGGTGGCCGGTTCGACGACCGAAATTCATGCCGCCAAGGGCGACATCCTGTTTTACAAGGGCGATCCCTGTACCGGTTTCCATCTGCTGGTCTATGGGCAGATCAAACTGGCCTTCACCTCGCCGCAGGGTAGTGAAAAGGTGGTCGAGATAGTCCGGGAAGGGCAAAGCTTTGGCGAAGCCCTGATGTTCATGGACAAACCCTATATCGTTTTTGCCCAGGCGCTGAGTGACTCGATGTTGCTGCATGTCTCGAAAAGCGGAATCTACGCCGAACTGGAGCGCGACCACAATCTCGGCCGCAAAATGCTGGCCGGCCTGTCCATGCGCCTGCATCAGCTGATGGGCGATGTCGAGTCCTATTCGCTACGTTCCGGGAAGCAGCGGATCATCGGCTATCTGCTGCAGGAATTGCCGGATCGCGACCAGGACGGCAGCAACGTCGCCATTCAGCTGACGACCAGCAAAGGAATCATCGCTTCGCGACTCAACCTGACCCAGGAGCATTTCTCGCGAATCCTGCACGAACTGATCAGTCTCGGATTGATTGTCGTCGACGGGAGAAACATCCTCATTCCCGATGTGGCCCGCTTGCGCAAGCACGACATGGAATGAGCCAGCCGGTCCCGCAAGCCCGATGCCCGATCTGGCGACAAAGCTTCAAGCAGCGCGGATTTTTTCGTTTAGATCAAGGTAATTGAAACGCTTGCCCGGCACCATGGCGCCATGTTGACCCTGACCCTTCCTGCCGTGCCCGAACGCTCTTCGGCATCCCGCCATCCCCCGGGCGATCTGGCGATCTGGGTTTTCATCCTTGCCGAGTTGCTGGCCTTCGGCGTTCTCTTTGTGATCTACGGCATCGCCCGGGCGAAGAATGTCGCCCTGTTCGACGAGATGCAACTGACGCTCGACCGCAATGCCGGCGCGCTCAATACGCTGCTGCTGATCACCGGCAGCTGGTGCGTGGCGCGGGCGGTCGCGGCGATCAAGAAAAACCGCGCAGTGAGCAGCGCCCGCTGGCTGGTTGCCGGCATGCTGGCCGGCAGCGGTTTCCTGGCGGTGAAATTCGTCGAGTACTCGGCCAAGTTCGCGGCCGGCGTCGATCTCGACAGCAACCTGTTCTACATGTTCTATCTGTCGCTGACCTTTTTCCATCTGATGCATGTCGTGCTCGGCCTGGTCATTCTCGGCTTCGTATGGCACAAGACGCGGCAGGGCGCCTACTCGGCGGTCGACTGCCACGGCATGGAAACCGGTGCCAGCTACTGGCACATGGTCGATCTGGTGTGGATCGTCCTCTTTCCCCTGGTTTACGTACTGCGATGAAGATGACAACTTTACGGATGGATGCGGTCTGGCTGTTGCTCATGCTGGGTACCGCCGCGACCTGGTGGATGGGGGAAAGCGGCCGGGCCGGCCCGACCGCGGTGTTGAGCATCCTGGTCATCGCCGCCGGCAAGGGCGTGCTGGTGATTCGCGAATTCATGGCCCTGCGGGGCGTCGGGCTGTGGTGGCAGGTGGCGGTCATCGGCTGGCTGCTGCTCGTCCTGCTGATCAACATGGCCGCTTACTGGAAGGGAATCTGATGGACATGCGCACGACCACGGTGGAAATGCCGTATTACGAGGCCGAGGGCGCCGAAGTGGCACTGTTCGAGCATGCCTGGCGCAACAAGCTGCCGGTGCTGATCAAGGGGCCGACCGGCGTCGGCAAGACGCGCTTTGTCGCCCACATGGCGGCCCGGCTCGGCCTGCCGCTGCATACCGTGGCCTGCCACGACGACTTGACGGCAGCCGATCTGGTCGGCCGGCACCTGATCGAGGACGGTCGCACGGTCTGGAACGACGGTCCGCTGACCCGCGCCGTGCGCCACGGCGGCATCTGCTATCTCGACGAGGTGGTTGAGGCGCGCAAGGATACGACGGTGGTCATCCATCCGCTGGCCGATCACCGCCGCACGCTGCCCATCGACCGCACCGGCGAGGTGCTGCAGGCGCCGGACGACTTCATGCTGGTCGTTTCCTACAATCCCGGTTACCAGAATTTCCTCAAGGGCATGAAGCCCTCGACGCGGCAGCGCTTCGTCTCGCTGCGCTTCGATTTCCCGTCGCCGGCCCGCGAGGAAGCCATCCTGATCGGCGAAACCGGCTGCGATCCAATGCTGGCCAAACGCCTGGTCTCGCTCGGCAATGCCATTCGCACGCTGAAGGATGTCGATCTCGAGGAAGTCGCCAGCACGCGCCTGCTGGTCTACGCCGCGATCCTGATCGGAGATGGTCTCGATCCGGTCGCCGCCTGCCGGGCCGCGCTGGCCGAAAGCCTGTCCGACGATGTCGATGTCACGGCCGGCCTGATGGAGATCATCCTTGCCAGCTTCGGCCGCTGAGCGCAGCCGTCAGGGCCAACGTTTCGTCTGGCAGGCCGGCTTTTTCCTGCTTTTTGCGCTGGCCCCGGTCTTCAACATCTTCCGCTATGACCTCACGGCCGGCCACGCATGGCTGCTCGGCATGCCCTGGCGACTTGGTCTCGACGCCTTCATGGCCGGTCGGATCAGCGGTCTGGAGGCCGGCGGCAACATCCTGCTGCGCCTTTTCCTGCCGCTGCTGCTCGGCGCCGGCGGGCTGATGTTCTTTGCCTGGCGCTGGGGCCGCATTTACTGCGGCTGGCTGTGCCCGCATTTTTCGGCCGTGGAAACCATCAATCAACTGATGCGCCGCGCCTCGGGAAAACCCAGCCTGTGGGACAAACAGCCGCTGCCGGCGCGCCGGGCCGACGGTTCGCCGCATCCCACGCACCCGGCCTGGTGGATACCGACGGTGATCTTTGCCATCGGCTTTGCCGCCTTGTGGGCGGTCGTGCTGTTGACTTACCTGCTACCGCCGGCCGAGGTTTATGGCCGCCTGTGGGCGTTCGAACCGACCCGCAACCAGGCGATTTTCCTGCTCGCCGCAAGCGGCGTGCTGAGCATGGAATTTCTCTTCGCCCGCCATCTGTTTTGCCGTTTCGGCTGCGCCGTCGGGCTGTTCCAGAGCCTGGCCTGGATGAGCAACCGCGGTGCCATGGTGGTCGGTTTCGAGAAGTCGCGGGCGGCCGATTGCGCCGCCTGCTACGACAACGGCGGCCCGGGCTACGCGGCCTGCGAGGGCGTCTGCCCGATGCGTCTGCGGCCGCGTACGGCCAAGCACAAGATGTTCGCCTGCACGCAGTGCGCCCAGTGCGTGACGGCCTGCGGCACGGTCCAGGAACAGCGCGGCAAGGAAAGCCTGCTGCGCTGGGTGGACAAGGACGCCGCACGGCGCAACGAAGCACAGGTCAGCCTGACCGGGAATCGAGACTGAAATGGAAGAATGGATCGGCAGCCTTTGGCACAAGTGGATTACCGGCGCGGCGGCGAAGGAGTACCCAGCTGCGGCTGTCAGGCTCGCCGACATGGAAAAGACGCTGGGCATGGTCTTTCGCGCCTTTGGCGGCGACCCCGGACTGCGCGTGCAGAACGCAACGGCCGAGCGACACGGTGCCCGCCGTTCGCTGCTTGAGCGCGTCGCCGGCAGCGGCGAGAAAATGCAGGCGGCCGGGCTCGATGGCGTCAGCCTGCGCCTGCCGGCGCATATCGCCGTTTTCCCCGAAAGCGGGTTGAATCGCGATCTCTATGTCTGGCTGGCGGCACTCGCCGCGCACGATGTGCCGAACGACGAGCTGTGGATCATCCGCAATCAGCGGGCGACGGTGGTGACACTGGAGCGCTATCCGGGCCTGCTGCCGCGTTATCGCAAGCTGGTAACGGCGTTGCTCGCCCGGCGCCCGGATGCCCGTTCCCTGGCGCCGGACGAGGCGGCACAGGAGGCAGCCGTACGCCAGGCCTTGCAGGAACCCGGTTCGGTTGCCAGCTGGCCCGGGCTGACCCGGCGCGGCGCCAGGGGAATCGCGCCGGTGCCCTTGTGGCTCTATCCGCTGGCCGGGATCAGTGGCGCGCCGCGCCGCCTGCAGCATCAGGAGGCGGGCGAGGGCATCGAGGCGGAGACGGCCGAGGGGCGGCAAAAAGCCCGGCAGGCCGAAATGCCGGCCGAGAAGGACGGCATCCTGATGCTTTTCCGGGCCGAGAGCGTTTTTTCCTGGGCCGAATACGTCAAGGTCAATCGTTCGCAGGACGACGAGCCGGACGGCAATGCCGCCAAGGCGGCCGAAGGCATGGATCAGCTCGATGTCGCGCAGGATGGCGAGCGCGTCGCTTCGCGGGTGCGTTTCGACCTCGACCTGCCGGCGGCGGCCGAGGACGATCTGCCGCTTGGTCCGGGCCTGCCACTGCCGGAGTGGGATTTTCGCCAGCAGCTCCTGCGGCCGGATTACTGCCGGCTGCAGGCCATGGAATCGCGCCATGTCGAGCCGACGCCGCTGCCCGAGCGCCTGCGTCCGCATGCCCGGCGCCTGCGCAACCAGTTTGCCGCGCTGGCGCCCACCCGGCGCTGGCTCAAGGCGCAGCAAGAGGGCATCGAGCCGGACATCGACGCCTGGGTGCGTCTGCAGGCCGATCGCCAGGCCGGTCATCCGGACGGTGCCGCCGGCCTCTACCTGGCCCAGGTGCAGCAGGAGCGCGACCTGGCCTGCCTGGTCCTGGCCGATCTGTCCTTGTCCACCGATGCCTGGGCGTCCAACGATCAGAAGGTGGTCGATGTCATCCGCGACAGCCTGATGCTCTTTGCCGAGGCGCTCGGCGCGACCGGCGACCGTTTCGCGCTGTGCGGCTTTTCCTCGCTCAAGCGCGGCCATGTCCGCTTCCACGAACTGAAAGCCTTCGAGCGGCCGTGGGACAATCTGGCGCGCGGTCGCGTCCAGGCGATCAAACCCGGCTACTACACCCGGCTTGGCGCCGCCATCCGCCACAGTTGCACCTTGCTCGGCCGGCAACCGAACCGCCAGCGCCTGCTGCTCATTTTGTCCGACGGCAAGCCGCACGACCTCGATCTTTACGAAGGGCGCTACGGCATCGAGGATACCCGGATGAGTATCGTCGCGGCGCGCGAGCAGGGCATCCGGCCGTTTTGCGTGACCATCGACAAGGAAGCCGCGAGCTACCTGCCGCATGTCTTCGGGGCGCACGGCTTTACGCTGCTGCGCCGGCCGGAAGAGCTGGCGACGCGTTTGCCCATGCTCTACGCGCAACTGACGCGCGACTGAGTGGCCGGGACTCGGCCTTCAAGGCGTGTTCGGCTCAACGGGAGACAAAATAATGCTTTGTCGGCTATCGACCGGGCAGGGCAGAGCGCGCCGCGTTCATTCCTGAAACTGCTCCGGTCCGGAAATTCTTGACTTCCATCAATGAGGCAAACCGGGCGCTTCCCGTACCTTCGCACCAGCTGCCGGCAACCGCCGGCAGGGACTTTTGCTAATGGGGGAATCAATGAGTGCATCATTCTCAACCTCGGCGGCCCGGAATATTTTTTACGGTGGAAGCACGTTCTTCATCCTGATATTCCTGGCGCTGACCTACAACACCGAGCAGCAGTTGCCGAAACGCGATCAGCGGGCGCAACTGGACAATCCGGCCGTCGTTGCCGGCAAGAAGCTGTGGGAAACCAACAACTGCATCGGCTGCCACACCTTGTTCGGCGAAGGGGCCTACTTTGCCCCCGAACTGGGCAATGTTTACAAACGGCGCGGCCCGGACTTCATCAAGGCCTGGATCAAGGCGCAGCCGACCGGTGCCCCGGGACGTCGGCAGATGCCCGATTTCCACTTCAGCGACAAGGATCTCGACGATATGGTCGCCTTCCTGAAGTACGCCTCCGAGATCAACACCGCCAATTGGCCGCCCAACATCGAAGGTTGAGAAGGAGACAAGCATGCAATACAAATCTCAAATAGTGGCCAAGCACTATTTCACCGGGGCGATGGTTCTCTTCGTCGCCCAGATCCTGTTCGGCCTGGTCATGGGCCTGCAGTACGTGGTCGGCGACTTCCTGTTCCCGGCCATCCCGTTCAACGTTGCCCGCATGGTGCACACCAACACGCTGATCGTCTGGCTGCTCATGGGCTTCATGGGTTCCGCCTACTACCTGGTGCCGGAAGAGTCGGAGCGCGAGTTGTACAGCCCGAAACTGGCCATCGCGATGTTCTGGATATTCCTCGGGGCGGCCGGCCTGACGGTGATCGGCTATCTCTCCGTACCCTATGCGACGCTGGCCCGGATCACCGGCAATGACCTGTTGCCGACCATGGGCCGCGAGTTCCTCGAGCAGCCGACGATCACCAAGATCGGTATCGTTGTCGTCGCGCTGGCCTTCCTCTTCAACATCTCGATGACCTTCCTCAAGGGACGCAAGACGGCGATCACTTCGGTGATGCTGATCGGCCTGTGGGGCCTGGCCATCTTCTTCCTGTTCTCCTTCGTCAATCCGGATAACCTAGTGCGCGACAAGTTCTACTGGTGGTTCGTCGTTCACCTCTGGGTCGAAGGCGTCTGGGAACTGATCCTCGGCTCGATGCTGGCTTTCGTGCTGATCAAAATTACCGGTGTCGATCGCGAAGTGATCGAGAAATGGCTCTACGTCATCATCACCCTGGCCCTGATCACCGGCATTCTCGGGACCGGACACCATTTCTTCTGGATCGGCACACCGGAATACTGGCAGTGGATCGGCTCGGTGTTCTCCGCACTCGAACCGATTCCCTTCTTCGCCATGACCCTGTTTGCCTTCAACATGGTGAACCGTCGTCGGCGTGAACATCCGAATCGAGCCGCCACCCTCTGGGCGCTCGGCACCGGCGTCATGTCCTTCCTGGGAGCAGGGGTCTGGGGTTTCCTGCACACCCTGGCTCCAGTGAATTTCTACACGCATGGCACGCAGATTACCGCAGCGCACGGCCACATGGCCTTCTACGGTGCTTACGTGATGGTGGTCCTGACGATGATTTCCTACACCATGCCCCTGATGCGCGGTCGTGCCGCCAACAGCAATGCGTCACAGGTCATGGAAATGTGGGGCTTCTGGCTGATGACCATCGCCATGGTTTTCATCACGCTGTTTCTGACCGCCGCCGGCATCCTGCAGGTCTGGCTGCAGCGGGTGAGCACGACGCCGATGGGCTTCATGGCCACCCAGGATCAGGTCTCGCTGTTCTACTGGCTGCGGGAGGGAAGCGGTGTGATTTTCCTGATCGGGCTGCTGGCTTATCTGGCCAGTTTCTTCAAAGGTGAACAGACTGCAGCTTGATTATTGATTTTTAAAACGAACGGGCCCTCGATTTTTGAGGGCCTTTTTTTGTCCGTAGAATCTTATTGTCGGTTGTTCGGTCATAACGCCGTTGGCCTGAGAAGCCGAATCGGGCAGTAATCCGTCACGTACCTGCCGTTCATCCTTGAAATGTTACGAACGGTAGCTTCTCTATCAGGCGAATCCGAACTCCCCGACCCAATGCAGCCCTTCGTGAGTCGGTCTGCTTAAGGCGGGAATACGGCTAAGTCGTAAAGAGTTTGGCGGAGGCTCTACACTAGAACGAATCTGTAAGCACCTTCAGCCGCACGGTAAACCAAAACTTGCTGTCAGCCCCAAGGGAACTCGAGCACCCAGTTTCTCCACCCATCAGTTCAGACAATTTCTTGGAGATCGCTAAACCAATCCCCGTCCCTCCATATTTTCTGGTCGAGGAATTGTCTGCCTGCTCAAAGCTGTTGAATATCTTGAGCAGGACTTCTGGTGCAATGCCGATGCCTGTGTCCTCAACAACAAAGCGAATCAATGCAGTTGCTTTATCAGCCTCTAGCAAATCGACATGTATCTTGATGCCACCTGATTCCGTGAAACGGACAGCGTTTTCTACATAGCACTCAAGTGCCAACTGAATGTGCTGGGGGTCCCCGACACAGCGCAGAGGGGAAGCGAGCGGTACCACCTCCATGTGGAGCCCCTTTGCGGTCATTTGCTCCTGAAATTTTGCAGATACCTCCGTGAGTAATGTCTCAATATCAACTGGCTTCTTGGTGAACACTTTGCCGGATGCCGAATTGGCGATGTTTCACAGCCTTGCCAAGACAGTGCACAACCACTACGAAGACATCTTCGCCTACTGGGATTCTCCGGGTCGAATCACTAACGCCTACACCGAATGCCTCAACGGGCTGATCAAACTGTCAAACCGCATGGGACGCGGGTATAGCTACGAGATCATCCGGGCCAAAACGCTCTACGCGAAACATGCCCGAAAAGTGGGTAGCGGTGTGAGGCTATCCAAGCCTTCTGAATCGCAGATTCCAACCAAGAGCACTACTGAGACGGTCGAGTACAGGCCGCACATTCCGACCTTGGTGGAGCTTGCTGAATCCGGTGGCCTGGATTAACGGTGCGCCGCACAATGCCATCAGGGTGTGATTTGTGAAAAAATCGACTGTCTCAGTCCGGTCATTATGGAAAGATTTCCATAATTGCGAGGCGGCAGCCCATTGATGAACGATCCGTGCCTGCCTGCGCGTCGAAACATGGAATAGCCTGCCAACGGCAGGCAAGCGATCAAATTCTGTAGAAAAACTTAACCCCTGGTTTTTCCAAGCTTGCGGAAACCATCACCGATGCGAGATCGTCGAATAAAGAGCAATGCGAAGGTCCGTTCTCTTGGCCCAACCTCCCTTTTCGCCAGACAGCGAGTTGGTCAGCAGTATCCATCGCATTGCCGCCGCTTGAGGGGGCGCTGTACTCTGTCTCAATCCAATAGGCTATTCAAATAGACAGATCCCGGCCTCCCTCCAATTTTTCAACCACCAGGACGACAATCTTCAAATCGCTCCCCAATGAACAAAAAGCTGTTGATAACCAATGCCGCCATCGTGCTTGGGATGGTCGCGATTTTCATCGTCGACTTGAACACGCCCCTCGGCCTGGCAGTTCCCTTTTTCTATCTGCTATTGGCCCTCCTTGCCATTGGCGTCGAAGCAGAAAACCGCACGCTCCTGGCCATCGCCTTATTTGGTCCGCTGCTGGCCGGAATCAAACTGCTGATCCTTCCGGCCGATGGAGTGGTCTGGCTGGGCCAGGCCAATCGGCTGATTTTCCTGCTGCTGATTTGGTTGGCAATCGGCCTCGAGTGGCTTCGGCGCGCACTTGAAGCCGGCCGGCGTAAAAATAGCCGCGAGTTGGAAAGGCAGGTCCGGGAACAGACCGAGGCCTGGCGGGTAGCCAACCGGAAACTGGAAACCGAGGTCGCCGAACGCAAGGTGGCCGAGGCCACCATCCTCGATAACACTCAGCGCCTCCAGGCCCTGACCCAGCAACTGGTCGAAGTCCAGGACGCTGAGCGCAAGGCCCTGGCTACCGAGTTGCACGACCGCATTGGGCAGAATCTATCGGCCTTGAACATGAGTCTTAACCTGAACCTGGCATTGCTCGCCAGCCAGTTGCCGCCGCAAGCGATGCCGGCGGCGCGGACGCGGATCAACGACGCGCTGGCCCTGGTCGAACAAACGACCGAGGCGGTGCGCGGCGTCATGGAAGAACTGCACCCGGCGCTGCTTGAGCAATATGGACTCGATACGGCGCTACGCTGGCATGGCGAAGAATTTTCCGGGCGCTCCGGCATCGCCTTCAAGTGTACGGCCGGCGAGCATTTTCCCCGACTCAGGGCGCAGGTCGAAACGACCCTTTTCCGCATCGTCCAGGAAGCGCTGATCAATGTCGCCAAGCATGCCAAGGCCACCGCGGTGACCGTCAATCTGGTACAAACCGGGGGCGCTATCACCTTGCGGGTCAGCGACGACGGCCACGGCATCGCACCGGCTCGGCTGCGCCTGGTGGCGGTCGGCAGTGGCTGGGGCCTGACCATCATGGCCGAGCGAGCGCGCACGATCGGCGCGGAGTTGTGCATCGAGCCGGGCACAGGCAAGGGAACGACGGTCGTTGTGACCGTTCCAAATGGATTCTGGGAGACCGCATGAGTATCAGCGTACTGATTGCCGACGATCACGCCGTGGTCCGCGATGGCCTGCGTCTGCTGCTTGAGAACCAGCCGGACATGCGCGTTGTCGGCGAGGTGGCCGATGGCCATGCGGCGGTCGAGGCGGCGTTGCGCCTGAAGCCGGACGTGGTGCTCATGGATCTGGCCATGCCCTTGCTCAACGGTGCCGATGCCACCGCCCAGATCATGGAAAAGCTGGAGAGCAGCAAAGTGGTCATCCTGTCGATGCACTCCACGGTCGAACATGTCTTCCGGGCGCTGCAGGCCGGAGCATTGGGTTACCTGCGCAAGGAATCGGCCGGCAACGAGGTGGTCGATGCTGTCCGCATGGTGCACAGCGGCCGGCGCTACCTGAGCCAGAAGATCACCGAATCGGTGGTGGACGACTACGTGCGCAAACGCGCCGACGAAAGCCCGCTCGAATCGCTCAGCCAGCGCGAGCGGGAAATCCTGCAATTGCTGGTCGAAGGCCGCTCGGGCATCGACATCGCGCGTTTGCTGAATATCTCGCCGAAGACGGTGGATACCTATCGCAGCCGCATGATGCAAAAGCTCGGCATCGGCGATCTGCCCAGCCTCGTCAAATTCGCGCTGCAGCACGGCCTGACCACGCTGTGAACGGCGCTTTTGATCTATCTTTAAAAATCGCGCCAAATCAAAGAATCGGCAGCGTTTTGTGGGTGTTGTCCGACATACAGCGACCTCCTCGCGGCGGATCATCGGAAGAATGATGAATCCAACCGGGAGTACAGCATGTCCGATGACAACAAAACCGAAACGCCGCTCGACAACGGACGGCGCAAGTTTCTCAACACCGCCGGCCTCGCCGGTATTGCTGGCGTCGGCCTCGGCCTGGCCGGCTGCAACAAGGCCGAACAGGCACCGGTAGCCCCGGCCCCGGCCGCCCCCCTGCCGGCCGCCGCCCACGCCAAGGGCAGCGTGGCGCCGGGTCAGCTTGACGACTACTACATGCTGTCGAGTGGCGGCCACTCGGGCGAGGCCCGCATCTATGGCGTCCCCTCGGGCCGCACCCTGAAGCGCATCGCGGTTTTCAACATCGATCCGATGTCGGGCTGGGGCATCACCAACGAATCCAAAAAGATCCTCGGCACGAAAGCCGACGGCAGCCTCAAGTACTGCACCGGTGACACCCACCACGTGCACGGCTCGTACAAGGACGGCACCTACGACGGCAAGTACTTCTGGATCAACGACAAGATCAACAACCGCCTGGCCCGCATCCGTGGCGATTACCTGGAAACCGACAAGATCACCGAAATTCCCAATGTCCAGGGCTTCCACGGCATTTTCTCGGACAAGCGCGACCCGGTCGACGCCAGCATCAACCACACCACCCGCGTCTTCTGCGGCGCCGAGTTCCATGTGCCGCTGCCCAACTCGCCCAAGGACTGGAAGGATGGTACCCATTACGGCTGCCTGCTGACCTGCGTCGATGCCGAGACCATGGAAGTCCGCTGGCAGGTCCGGATCAGCGGCAACATGGACCTCTGCGCCACCTCCTACGACGGCAAGCTGGCCGCGCTCAACAGCTACAACACTGAAAACGGCCTGATCTTTTCCGACATGATGTCGTCGGAGAAGGATGCCTGCATCTTCTTCAACATCGAGCGCATCGAAGCTACCATCAAGGCCGGCAAGACCGTGACCATCGGTACGTCCAAGGTGCCGGTGGTGGACGGCACACGGGAGGCCAACAAGGACCCGAAGACGGCGCTGACCTGCTACGTGCCGGTGCCCAAGAACCCGCACGGCGTCAATATCACCCCGGACGGCAAGTACTACGTCTGCGCCGGCAAGCTGTCGCCGACCGCCACCGTGATCGAACATGAACTGGTCCTCAAGTGGTTCAACGGCGAGGTCAAGGATGCCATGGAATGCGTCGTCGGCGAGCCGGAAATCGGCCTCGGCCCGCTCCATACCGGCTTCGACGGCAAAGGCAACGCCTACACCTCGCTCTTCCTCGACAGCCAGGTGGTCAAGTGGAACGTCGCTGCCGCCATCGCCCAGTACAAGGGCGACAAGGCGGCCAAGGTCGTGCTCGACCGGCTCGACGTCCATTACCAACCCGGCCACGGCTACGCCTCGATGGGCGAGACCAAGGAAGCCGACGGCAAGTACTTCAATTCCGGCAACAAGTTCTCCAAGGACCGTTTCCTGCCGGTCGGCCCGCTGCACGTCGAAACAGAACAACTGATCGACATCAGCGGCGAGAAGATGGAACTGCTGCACGACCATACCGCCCACCCCGAACCGCACGACGCGATCATCGTCCGCCGCGACATTATCAAGACCAAGCAGATCTACACGCTGGAAGACCACCCGCAGCACATCAAGGGTTTCGACGATACCGGCGTCAAGCGTAGCGGCAACAAGGTGACGGTGCGCATCATGTCGGTGGCCCCAACTTTCACGCCATCGGAATTCGTGTTGAAGAAGGGCGACGAAGTCACCATCGTGCTGACCAACCACGACAAGGTCGAAGACCTGCACCACGGCTTCGCTGTCGAAGGCCACGACATCTGCTTCGTGGTCGGTCCGCAGGAAACCAAGTCGGTCACCTTCAAGGTCGAGCGGCCTGGGGTGTTCTGGTATTACTGCACCCACTTCTGCCATGCCCTGCACCTGGAAATGCGCGGCCGCATGATTGTCGAGGGCTGACCGTTAACTTGCTTCCCATCCCAGCCTCCCCCTTGCCGGGGGAGGCGCGTAGTTCCTGCCCCAGCCTCTCTCTTCTTAAAATGATGCTGCATCGCCTCCTGGCCGTCGTTACCCTGTTCCTGCTCTGGTCCACGAGCGCTCTTGCCAGTTCTTACGACGCGCCGCTGCCGCCTCAGCTCTCCACCGCCCCCGACCTCTGCGCTTTCGCCCCCTGCCGCGAAGTGATGCCAGGCGCCGACGGCTTTTCCGTGCGCCAGGGTCGGCCGAGCTATGTCGAGGCCTACCGCGGCAGCGGCCCGCAGCGTCAGGTCGTCGGCTACGTCTTCCTGTCCACCGACATCGTCGACATCCCGGCCTATTCCGGCAAACCGGTGGTAACGCTGATCGGCATGGACGGCAAGGGTATGATCAGCGGCGTCCGCATCTTGAAGCACAGCGAACCGATCCTGCTGGTCGGCATCCCGGAAGGCGAACTCGACAAGTTCATCGCCCAGTACGTCGGCAAGTTCGCCGGGGCCAAGGTGGAAATCGGCAAGTCGTCGGCCGGCGACGAGCGCATCGGCCTCGATGCGATCAGCGGCGCCACGGTCACCGTGATCGCCGAGAACCAGGTCGTGATGCGCAGCGCCTACGCCATCGCCAAGCAGGTCGGCATCGTCAAGTCGGTGCCCAAGCCAGCGGCCCGTTTCACGCCCCAGACCGCCAGCCGCGACTGGAAAGCCCTGGTCGCCGAAGGCAGTGTCCAGCACCTGACCGTGCAGCCGGACGAACTCGGCATTCCGGGCAGCGGCCAGCCCTACATCGACCTCTATTTCGGCTACCTGAACGCCCCCGTCATCGGTCGCAGCATTCTTGGCGAAGCCGGCTGGCAACGTCTGATGGGCGAATTGAAGGCGGACGAACACGCCATCTTCATCATTGCCAACGGCACCGCCTCGTTCAAGGGTTCCGGCTTCGTGCGCGGCGGCATCTACGACCGCATCCAGGTCGCCCAGGACCTCGACAGCCACACCTTCCGCGACACCGATTACCAGAACCTCTACGGCATTGCCGCCGCTGGCGCGCCGGCCTACCGGGAATCCGGCATCTTCATCCTGCGCGGCGGCCAATTCAGCGCCGCCTATCCGTGGAGCCTGGTCTTCCTCGCCAACAAGGTGGATCGCGCCAGCGGCAGCAAGACCTTCGCCAATTTCGAGCGCGAATACTGGCTGCCCGATCAGTACCTGGAAGGCGGCCGGCCGCCGGTGCTGCGCCCCGCTCCGACCTGGCTCCGGATATGGCAGGGCAAGCCGCTGGTCATCGCCCTCTTCGTGCTGCTCCTGGCCGCCACCGCGGGCCTCTACGCCAACCGCGACTGGCTGGTACGCAAGGCTAGCCGCAAGGACAAGCGCTGGGTGTCGATTCCCAAGTATGTCGTGTGGACGACCAGCATAGTCTTCGTCGGTTTCTACGCCCTGGCCCAGCCGAGCATCACCCATGTCCTGACCTGGCTCCATTCGCTGGTTTATCAGTGGCGCTGGGAACTCTTCCTCTCCGACCCGCTGATCTTCATTTTCTGGCTGTTCATCGCCGCCACGATCTTTCTCTGGGGCCGCGGCCTGTTCTGCGGCTGGCTCTGCCCCTATGGCTCGCTGTCCGAGCTCTCCTTCAAGATCGCCGGCGCCCTGGGCCTCAAGCGCTTCCAGTTCCACCTGTCGATGCCCTGGCACAACCGCCTGCGCTGGCTCAAATACGGCATCTTCGGCCTGCTGGTCGGGGTCTCCTTCTACGATATCGGGCTGGCCGAGCAGATGGCCGAGGTCGAGCCCTTCAAATCGACCTTCCTGGTCGGCGGGGTCTGGACCCGCGCCTGGCCCTTCGTCGCCTACTGGGTGGCGCTCTTCGTCCTCGGCCTGTTCGTCGAACGCCCCTTCTGCAAGTACCTGTGCCCGCTCGGGGCCGGGCTGGCGATCCCGACCACCTTCCGTTTCATCAAGTTGAAACGCAAGGACGAATGCACCACCTGCCACGCCTGCCAGAAGGGCTGCGGCTCGCTGGCCATCGCCGACGATGGCCGCATCGACCAACGCGAATGCCTGCTCTGCCTGGAATGCCAGATCCTCTACTACGACGCCCACACCTGCCCGCCGCTGTCGCATGAGCGCCGGCGACGGACCCGGGGCGGGCTGGAACTAACGCCGATCGGGGAAGATGGTTACTACATCCCGATCAAGGCGGTGCCGTGAGGACGTGCCGGGTATGAAGGCGTTCGCCACCGTACTCCT
Source organism: Azonexus sp. (assembly GCA_049294655.1). Classification (GTDB taxonomy): domain Bacteria; phylum Pseudomonadota; class Gammaproteobacteria; order Burkholderiales; family Rhodocyclaceae; genus Azonexus. The sequence continues at coordinate 147,160 of JBAQDI010000054.1, read as the reverse complement.
CGTTCTTGTCAGCTGGCCGGTTGTCGCCGCCGAGTGGCTGGTCCCGCCTGGCGCCTCGATTGCCGCCGCCATTCTGGCCGCCAAGGCCGGCGATACGGTCAAGGTGGCACGCGGCCACTACGAAGAGCACCTGCTCATCGACAAGCCCCTGCGCCTGGTCGGCAGCGACCGCCCGACCCTGTCCGGCGGCGAACGCGGTGACGTCATCCGGGTCAAATCCCCGGATGTGCTGATCGAAGGGTTCATCATCCGCGACAGTGGCGCCGACCTCACCGCCCAGAATGCCGGCATCTACGTCGAGCCGGGTTCGCATCGCATCGCCGTGCGCAACAACGCGCTGGTCTACAACCTGTTCGGGGTCTGGCTCGAAAAGCTCCAGGATCCCGAGGTCAGCGGCAACCGGATCACCGGCAAGCGCGATCTGTCCTCGGCCCGGCGCGGCAACGGTATCCAGCTCTACAACACGACCGGCGCCCGGATCATCGGCAACCACATCAGCTACGCCCGCGACGGCATCTACGTCGATGTCTCCCATCATGCGGTGTTTCGCGGCAACACCCTGCACGACCTGCGCTACGGCACCCACTACATGAATTCCAACGACAACCTGTGGGAAGACAACGAGACCTACCACAACCGTGGCGGCCTGGCGCTCATGGAAGTGCGCCGCCAGACGGTGCGCAACAACCGGGCCTGGGGCAATGTCGACCACGGCATCATGCTGCGCACCATCGTCGATTCGGTGATCGAGAACAACGTGGTGGCCGGCAACGGCCGCGGCTTCTTCATCTACGACGCCGAATACAACGTGCTGCGCGGCAACCGGATCATCGGCAACCGGGTCGGCGCCCATGTCTCGGCCGGCGCCATCCACAACGACGTCGATGGCAACGATTTCATCCAGAACCGCGAGCAGGTGCGCTATGTCGCCAGCCGCGACGAGGCCTGGGGGCAGAAACGGGGCAATTACTGGAGCAATTACGCGGGCTGGGACGGTAATGGCGATGGCACCGGCGACGTGCCCTACGAGGCCAACGACCTGGTCGACCGGCTGACCTGGCAGTTCCCGCTGGTCAAGCTGCTCTTGAACAGCCCGGCGGTGCACAGCCTGCGCCTGATCGCCCGCCAGTTTCCCCTGCTGCGCAGCCCGAGCATCGTGGACGCGCAGCCGCGCATGCAACCTTCCAACCCCGACTGGAGCCAGTGGCTTGACCGACCCGCTTATTGAAATCCGCGGCGTGCACAAACGTTATGGCGTAATCAACGCCGTGGACGGTGTCGACCTCGATATTGCCGCCGGCGAACTGTTCGGTCTGATCGGCCACAACGGCGCCGGCAAGACGACACTGTTCAAGATGATGCTCGGCCTGCTGCCGGCCACTTCCGGCGAAATCCGCATCGGCGGCCAGGCCGTGCGCGGCGAAGCCTTCCGCCAGGTGCGACGGAGCATCGGCTACCTGCCGGAAAGCCTGGCCCTCTACGACAACCTGAGCGGCCTCGAAACCTTGCACTTTTTCGCCCGCCTCAAGGGCGCCGACTGCGCCACCTGCCCGGCTCTGCTCGCCCAGGTCGGCCTGGCCGATGCCGCCGGTCAGCGCGTCCGTAACTATTCGAAGGGCATGCGCCAGCGCCTGGGGTTCGCCCAGGCCCTGCTTGGGTCACCGCGCCTGCTCTTTCTCGATGAGCCGACCAACGGCCTCGACCCGCAGGGCATCCTGGAGTTCTATCGCATCCTCGCCGACTTGCGCCAGGGCGGCGTCACCGTCGTGCTGACCTCGCACATCCTGGCCGAGATCCAGCAACGGGTCGACCGCCTGGCATTGATGCGCAATGGCCGCATCCAGGCCCTGGGCACGGTGCAGGCGTTGCGCGACAGTCAGGATCTGCCGCTGACCTTGCGCGTCGGTTTCCGCCCCGCGGGCGAAGCGGCGGTGCGCCAGACCCTCGCCACACTGGGCATCGCGACGCTTGAAGTCGACGCCAGCAGCGCCCGTTTCACCTGCCCACGGCAGTCGAAAATGGCTGTCTTGACGGCGTTGACCGCAGCCGGCCCGGTCATCACCGAGATCGACGTGCACGAACCGTCCCTGGAAGATATTTTCCTCGGCTACGCGGAGGAACTGGTCCCATGAGCGGCATCGAACTTCGTCAGATCGGCATCATCGCCGGCAAGGAATTCCGCGACCGCCTGCGCAACCGCTGGGTGCTCGCCGTCGCCCTGGTGTTCACCGTTTTCGCCCTGGTCATCGCCTATTTTGGCTCGGCCCAGCAGGGCGCGGTGGGCTGGCGCAACATCGACGTCACCATCGCCAGCCTGGTCAGCCTGGTCATCTACCTGGTGCCGCTGATCGCCCTGATCCTCGGCTACGACGCCATCGTCGCCGAACGCGAGCGCGGCTCGCTCGACCTGCTGCTGTCGCTGCCGATCACCCGCTTCGAAGTGCTGCTCGGCAAGTTCACCGGCCTGGCCGGAGCGCTCGGCGTCGCCACCGTCGGCGGCTTCGGCCTGGCCGGGCTGCTGCTCGTCTACCAGCTGGGCAACGCCGCCCTCTACCACTATGCCGGCTTCGTGCTCAGCGCTTTCCTGTTGAGCCTGTGCTTCCTGAGCCTGGCGGTGATGGTCTCGGTACTCGCCGAGGACCGCATGCGGGCGAGCGGCATCGCCATTGCCCTGTGGTTCTTTTACGTGCTGGTCTATGACCTGCTGCTGCTCGGTCTGCTGGTCCTCAGCGAGGGCCAGCTCAACCTCAATTTCTTCCCGGTGTTGCTGATGCTCAACCCGGCGGACATTTTCCGCATTCTCAATATTTTCGGATTCGAAGACGTGCGCCGGATCTACGGCTTGGCCACGGTCTTCCCCGAAACGCTGGCGAACCCATGGCTGCTTGGCAGCGCCATGGTGTTCTGGATCATTGCGCCACTTGGCGTGGCAGTTTGGAGGTTCAGATGATGAAATTCAATTCGCAACGGGCGGCCAGGAAGCTACTGCCCCTACTGCTCGGCACGTCGCTGCTGCTCGCCGGCTGCGGCGAGCAGGGAAAACCGGCATCACCGCTGGAGATCGCCGGTGATACGGCCTGCACCCTGGACGGCATGATCCTCAAGGACTTTCCCGGCCCCAAGGCGCAGATTCATTACGATCAGGGGACGCCGGAATTCTTCTGCGACACAAGGGAAATGTTCTCGATTCTCCTGCGCCCGGAACAGAAAAAACGCATCGTCGGCATCTTCACCCAGGACATGGGTAAGGCCGACTGGACGCGGCCAGAAGGCCAGTGGATCGACGCCAGAAATGCCTTCTACGTCATCGGCAGCCCGCGCCTCGGCTCGATGGGCCCGACCGTCCCCTCGTTTGCCCTGGAGGCCGATGCCCGCAAGTTCGCTGAACAATATGGCGGCAAAGTCCTGCCCTTCGCCAAGGTGACCGCAGACATGGTCGACCTGAGCGGCGGCGCCAGCCATGACCACAAGATGTAGGCCCCCGTCGAGCCAAACAATGTTGTATCCCTCAACTAACGAAACGGAGAAAACCATGAAAATTATTCTCACTGCCCTGCTGACCGCTGGCATTGCCACGGCTGGCCAGGCCAGCGCTGCTGACGAACTTGCATTGGCCAAGGTCAAGAACTGCATGACCTGTCACACGATCGACAAAAAGCTGGTCGGCCCCGGCTACAAGGAAGTTGCTGCCAAATACAAGGACGACAAGACTGCAACAGCGAAGCTCGCGGTCAAGATCAAGGCTGGTGGCAAGGGCGCCTGGGGCGAAATCCCCATGCCGCCGAACAACGTCACCGAGGACGAGGCCAAGCGCTTGGCGGCTTGGGTGCTTTCCATGAAGTAATTTTCAGGCGATCAGCATTGGTTGCAGCCCTTTCAGGCTGCAGCCCTGCCACATCACCTAGCATGGGTTCGGGTATCACAAGGCAGGGATCATGCCTATAGCATCGTTCCGCAGGCCCGTCAGCAGCATTCGCGATTCGCGCCGGGTGGTGCTGCCAGTGGGCGCGTTGGAAAATTGATGGAAGTTCTCGACAACATCAATTTGAGTTTTTCAACAGAATAGGTCGGAAGCTCGCATTCGCTGAATAGGAAAGCTGCCGTTCGTCGCCCTAACGGGTGAACGGCAGGTAATTGGCACACTGCGGACGGCCCCTGAGAAATCGGCCAACGGCCGGTTTGGCCGAACAAGAGACAGATTGGGGGTAATGTCAAACGAAGTAGGGCAGCGGAGCTGACCCAATTTCCGCTTCTCGGCCTGAGCTGCCGTACAGCCCTCACCATATGAGCGACAGGTGTTCTACGGTCAACGCTGAATGGATTTATCTCGATAATTTTCATACCAACCTTGGGCTGAAAATAATGGACAACAGGCTCGCTATGGCCGACATCGACTTCAGTTATCGGGACATTAGAAAATTAGCCCAACATTTGTGTCGGCTAATACAACTGCCTGATTATCAACAAAGCACCGCTAGCTCACGTGTTGAGCCAGTAGGGTGTTGAAAATAGTCGCATCTTCGTAAGGAGGGTGCGTCATGGGGATGAACCGAGTACAGATGCAAGCGGGACTGTCGATGCCGGAGGTCCTGAAGCTGTAGGGAAGGAGGCCCAATGTGAGGTGGCGGTGATGGCTATGCGCTGGGCGGCAAGGATTTTATCAATCGAGGTGAGGACTTGGCGGGTCTGATCGGCAACGCTGGCGCCCGGCTCGCCGACCTAGCCGGCCAGATTGAGCAACTTGTTGAAAGTGACCGCATCGGACATGCGCTGGCCGGTGCCGTAACGTTTGATATTTGCGTTCATGGAATATCCTTTCCTTTACAGCTTGCTAGCGAAGAAACGGGGCTTAGGGAAGCTGGTTGGTAAGGGGCGCGGCCTGTCGTGGGGAAATTGCGCGCCATCATGGCCCGCCGTCGGCCGTACGGGTGGTGCGGTCAAAGAGGAGACCGCCATTCGCCTCGCCGCGCCCGATGTGACGTTCGTTGCGGGCCCACACGATGAGCCGGCCGGAGGCTGTACGGGCGAGGACGGCACGGCGGAGGAGCCGGATGCCGTCGCGGGCGATTTCTTCCTCATTGAGGTGCTCGCCGATGGCCGGCAGCAGATGGCCGAGAGGGCCGGCGCCGGAGGCGGCAAGCGTGGTGAGGCGGAGCTGCCGGCGGGGGGTGCTTTCAAGCTCCATCGGATACCAATTGGAGGGCAGGGTGGATTGCAGGACATAGCGCAGGTCGGTTTCGACCGGCGGCTCCTGCGGAATGGGCGCGGCTCTTTGGAGCGCCTCGGCCCGGTCGAGCGAGGCGCCGCTTTCGCCCTCGATCCGGCGTTCGACCGCCCAGACGAGATTGGCCATCTCGTCGCGCAGAAGCTCTGCGATCTCGACCGGCTCGCCTTGGAGTTCGCCGCGCGCGATTGGCGGCACGAACAGCGCGCCGTCGGGCACTCCGCCGCTGAGCCCGAAGACCGTCCAGGCCGCGCGGCTTGGAGTATCGCTCCGCGCGGCGGGGCCGATGGCGGTTTCGATGCCGAAGGTGTCTAGCACGCTGAGGCCAGAAACCCGCGTCAAATCGCCCACCGGCAGCTCCACCGGCAGCTGGAAGCTGTCGTTGCCGTAGGCGAAGGCGAATTGCAAAAGCGCCATCCGGGCGAGATCGGCGGGCTGGGCGGTGACGGCGCCGAGATCCACTTGCCCGTCCTCGAAGGTCCAGTAGCGAGGGTTGGGCATGCCGGGAAAGCGGATGGAGGTCGGCACTTGCTCTATGGCGGTCTGGCGGGCCGGCCGGGCTTGCGGAGGCAGCGCGCTGGCGTATCGGAAGCTGTGCCAATCGAGATCGCCGCCGCGATGATCCTCGGCGGAAAGCGTGAATTGCCCGGCGGTTTCGGTGAGCGCGAAGGCATGGGAGAGCCGCTCGGTTTGCCAGCCCGATGCGGCTTGGCGCGGGAGAAGCGCCTCAAGCCAAGCCTTGAGGATATTGGCCGGTTTGGTGGGCCAAACGAAGGAAGTGCCCGGCTGGGAGGCCACGGCATGGACCTTGCCGCCATCCGGCACGCGCCCCGCCGCGATGGCAGAGAGGGCCGCGGCGGCGGGGTCGGCCTTGGCGGCGGCCTTCTCCAAGGGTGGCAAGGGATAGTCCTGGAGGAGGCCTTGGGCATAGCGGTCTTCGCCGGCCTCGATCAGCGCGCGGTAAAGGGCGCGGCCCTGGGTCAGGCGTTCATGATAGGGCCAAGGGGGGGCGAGGCGCGTCTGTTCGGCGATGGGGTCGAGCAGATCCTCGCGCGGATCGAGCTTGACGCTCTGGCGGTTCACCTCGGCGCGGGGCAGCGCGAAATGGTCGAAACTCGCGCGGGCGAGGACGGGCGAGCCAGCATCCTCGCCGTCGAGTTCGCCGAGGACCCATTGCCGCGCCAGCGTCCAGGCGGGATCGGCGAGGCGTGCGGCAAGGCCGGGTTCGAGGCTGGCGGCGCGGCTGCGCGGCTCGAGGCGGAGGAGAAGGCCAGACATCACGGGGCTCCTGCAGGGGGGAGGGTCAGGCTGCGCAGGGCGGCCCCGCCGACGGATCCGTCGCGCAGGAACCCCACGGGGAGGAACTGGCCGAGGCCGGTCAGAAGATCGGGGTCGATGGCGCGCATACGGGCGATTGACAGCGCCTCTTGGGCGGTGGCCGCCAGATCGGCGTCGCTCCAGCCTTCGCTGCCCGCCCGCGGCAGGCCGAGGAGGATGACATTCGCCGGCGCGCTCGATGGGGCGTCATAGTGAAAGGCAAGCGCGCCGGTCAGGGTTTCGGCGGGGAAAAGCTCGGTCCATTCATCCACGAAGACGAGGACCGCCGATCCCGATGTGAGGTCCACCTTCGGGGCCGAGACGGTGATGATCCCGGTGCCGCCGGCTTTGCGCGGACTTTCGGATCCGACCCAAGGGGCCGCGGGGTCGCCCTCTTGATAGACCGAGGCGATCAGCCCGTTGCCCGTGCCGAGGATGTCGATGCTGCGGAGCGCCGCGTTGAGGCTTGCGACCTTGCTGCGCACCCGGGCGGCCTTGTCGAGGAAGGCGAAGACCTCGGTGCTTTCGACCTTGACTGCCTGCCATGCCTGGCTCGCCGGCGCGGCGGAGGCGCTTTGCATAGGCAAGAGGCCGGGCTGGAGCGGGCCGAAGAGGGCTTTGAGGGTTTCGCTGTGATCTTTGCCGCTGTACGTTTGTGCAACCCGCTCGTCGGCCTCTTTGCGAAGGGCTTGCCGCTCGCGCTCCGGCTCGACGCCGGGCCCCGCGCCGAGGCCGCAGAGCGCGGCGGAAAAGAGGGCGGCGTGGAGATCGGCTGCGTCCGCCGCGGTATCGAGACGAGTGATCAAGTCCTTCAAGGCGCTAATCGCCGCCGCCCGACGAGTCTCGCCAAGCCCCTCGTTCGCGGTCATATCTCGCGGCAGGTCGGCCGGGCGCACGGGGCGGAAGGTGGTCAGGCAAGCGCGCAGCTGATGCGCGACGGCCCAAAGCTCGGCGAGGCCGAAGCGGCCGATCTCGCCCGTGCCTTGGGAGGAGGGCTCGATTCGCCCGCTCGCGATCTCTTCGAGAAGGGAGAGGAGCTTGCCGGGGGCAGGAACCGGGGTGTCTGCCAAAAGAAGAAGGTCGAGCGCGCCCGGTGCGATGGATCCGCTCGCCCGGTTTGATGCCTCGCGTAGAAGCTCGGCGAGGGTCATGACCTGCTGGCCGGAGGCGGTTTCGACCGTGAGAACCGTCGCGGCCGGGGCAGGCAGATGGGCTGCGGCCCAAGCCTCGGCTTCCGGGTCGGCCGCCGCACGCGGCGAAGCGCCCCAATCGGTAGCCGCCGCCGGCACGTCGATCTGCAAGAGCAGGCGGTGGGTGACGGCGATCCCGGTTTCGGGCAGGCGCGTCACCTCGATCTCGCCGGGCACGGCCGGGACCCCGGCCATCAGGTTCGCCGCCGCCTGCGAGCGGGCCGCATTGCCCTGAACCAGCTGGTAGACGCTTTCAGCAAGGAGGAGGTCGGAGAGCGCATCATTCGCCGCCGCCGCTTGGGTAAGGGCCTCTTGCAAGAGTGCGGGCTGGCTAGGCGCGAAGGGGGCGAGGGCTGCGGCGCTCGGGCCCTCCGCGCCGGCGGCGGTCGCCTTGGCAAGGAGTTTCAGCCCATCCAAGGTGGTCGATGCCGCGACAAGCTCGGCCGGCGCGGTGCCAGGGGTCAGAAGGTTGGCGAGCGTCGGCGCAAGGGCGCGCAGGGGCTCGATCATCTGGGCGCCACCGCCATCGGCGAGATGCCGTTCGATGCGGTAGCCGAGGAGGGCGCCGAGCGATTGGCCGGCCCTGATCCCTTCCAGAAGCGCCAGCGCACTGCGGACGCGGTCGGAGCTGAGATCGATGGCGTAATCCGAGCCGTGTTTGGCCAGCCAATCGGCCAGATCGGCCGACAGGAGAACACCCGCCGCCGCCGCATGCTGCGGGCTGGGCGCGAGGACATGGCCGGCGGTCTGGGGCCTTTGCCGGGGGCTCAGCCCCTCCACCACGCCATAGGCGCCGAGCGTCAGGCCGATTGCAAAGCCGTCCGGGCCAAAGGGGGCAAGCGCGCCGTCGTTGCGCAGGCCCGCCAACGCCTCGGCGGCATCGCGCGTAAACCAGGCGTCGAGCCGCCAGGACAGAAGCGCTATCGCGCCCGAAAGCGCGCCGTCGAGATCGGCGCTCGCGACCAATTTCAATTGGCCAAGCGCTTCGTGGACGGCGCAGGCGCGGCGATAGGCCGGATCGGGCACCCAAGCCCAATTCAGGCCGCGCGGCTCGGCGAGCATTGAGGCGTAGATCATCGCCTGCATGTTGCCCCAATAGGGCCCGCCAGGCGTGAATTTCTCGCGGGCGGTCTCCGCATCTTGGCGATAGGCGGCTGGCATCGTGGGGTCGGCCGCGATGGCTTCACGGATATCGTCCGAGAGGGCCTCAAGCAGGCATTGCCGGGCGATGTGAAAGAGCAGGCAATCGGCGCGGGCGCCGCCGGGGTAGGTCTCGTTCAGGATATCTTCGGGCGAAAGGCCTTCGTGGAGCCAGCCGGCCCAGGTCGCAACATCGGGCGCGCCAGGCGACTGGGGGCGGGTGAGGGGCAGGGTGCTCTGGATCGACGGATCAAGGAAGACATAGTCGAGCGCACGCATCCCACTCGGGTCGGCGCCGGCCGCGGCCGCAAGGTCGGCGGCGCCTTGCCGAGCCGCGGCGAGGCTCGCGGTGATCGCCCTCGGCAGGCGGGCGGCGGAAGTGATTAGCACCGCGCGGCGCAGGCGCAGATCGGTCATGCCGGGGGCGCTGCGCAGAAGGGCGAGGAGCGTTTCGGCGCCCGCTGCCGGTGCGAGGGTTCCGACGCGCGGCACGCTGCCCAGCGCCTCGGCGAAGGGGCCAAGCCGAAGGAAGCGCAAGAGCGGGTCCAGCGGGGACTGCGGTTTTTCTCTTAGCGGGATGACCGGGAGTATCCCATAGGGCTCGGACCCGATCATCAGATGCGGCAGCGGATCCCAAAGCGGATCAGGCGTATCGGCGTCATAAAGGTCCAGCGCGGCGGAAATCTCGGTCGGAGCGATACCGGGGGCGAAAGTTTCCAGAAGCTGCGGCTCCACCGCGAGGCGCAGGATCCGGCGGAGGATGCGGGCGGCCGCCGGCTCTCCCTTGGCATTGGCGCGGGCGGTATAGCCCAAGGTTTCGGGGGAAAACCCAAGCGCATGGCCGATGCGAAAAGCCGCCGTCGGGGCGGGACCCGTCACCAGATGGCGCGAGGCTTGGCGGCGGTAGGGGCGCAACGAGCCGGCGATCCTTTGGTCGAAAAGCGCATCGGTATCGGGGGAGGAGCGATAGAGCGGCCGCTCGCCAGGCAGCGCATTGGTCGCATCCTGCGGCAGGGCGATTTCGAGGCCGATGCTGCGCTCATGGGCGGCGAGGAGGGCCTCGAACGCTTGCGCCTGATCGGCGGGCCCGGCGGTGGCGCAGAGTCCGGTGACGATGAGCCGGTGGATCATCGCCGGGGCCTGCGCGCCGAAATCGACGACGATGGCCATGCCGGCCTTAAGCGCCGCGTCGAAGTCATGGAGCCATGCGGCTTCGGGCCCGAACGGGGTGGAGCTATCGGCTGAGAGATCGGGGCCGATAGGAAGCGGCTCGCGGGTTTTTGCGGGGGCAAGGACGACATGATCGGCCGGCGTGGGGGCCAGCCCATTGGTTGGGCTTGTCCATAGATGGGCGACGAAACGGTCAGGCAGGGCAGTGGCGACTGGGCGCGAGGCCCAGCCCGAGCCCCTTTGGCCAAGGTGCGTCACATCCGGCGCGGTTGCGATATGAAGCGCACGCATCGGCCCAACCGCACCGACCAACCGCCGCCAAAGATCGAGGTGATCCTTGCGGTCCGAGCAGAAGGAGAGCTCCTTCCAATAGGTCTCGTAGCTCGCGCGTTCATGGGCCGAGAGCGCCGGCTCGTGCGAATTGACATGGACCGTGTCGGGGTAGATCCGGATCAAGAGCTTTCGTCCCTGATCGACGAAGCGCGTTTCGAGCCGGATCGGCAGAAGGGCCAGCGGGTAACGGCGATCGGCCATCTCGGCCCCGGAGGTGGGGCGACCGGCGTCATCTTCCAAGACAACTTCGCGGAGTTTGGAGAGCGTCTCGTAGAGAGCTGCGACGTCGCGCGCTGCCGCCTCGGCAGCCTGCGACGCGCTGGTCGATCCGGGGTTCGCGGCCAGATCGGTTTTCGCGGCGCGCAGGGCCACTTCCTCATAGGCCAGCTTGGCGCGCAGCTCCGCGATCCTCGCCTTGGCTTTCAATCGATCCTGACGTGTCGGCATGGCCGCTCCTTTAGACCGCGAAGAACCGCGAGGCATGGACATAGGCGCGCAGCGCCGGGCGGCGCAGCCGGCCCGCGAAGGCCGTGGCGGTTTCGCCCGGCGCCTGAACATGGAGCGCGGCATCGAAAGACGCCGCGCCATTCGGCGCGAAACGCAGAGCCTGCGGGCTTTCCTGAAAGACGAGGAAATAGCCGCCGGGATGGGCGGGATCGGTGCCTCTCAGCGCCGCGGCCGAGACCGGAAAGCCGAAAAGCCGGGTGTCGGCGGTCAGCGATTGCGCAAAATCGGGGGCTATGGAGAGGGGCGCACCGATGGCAGGATTGGGCAGCCAATTGCCGGGGTTGCCGGTCGCAGGCTGAAGAAACACCGTCAGGTTCGGATATTTGCGGATCAATTCGCCACGAACGAGCACCACCGTCCCGCCGGCACGACTGGACGCCAGATGCCGGCCGAGCGCGCGGCTCCAGCCATGCATCGGCGGAATGGCCCGGTCATCGGAGAGCCAGAAACTGTCGAAAACCGTCCCCCGCTGATCGGTTGGAAAGCCGCGCCAGAGCATTTCGCGGGCGATTTCGTGGTTGAGGCCGGCGAAATAGGCCTCGATGAAAGCGGGGTTCGGCACGAAACCAAGAATGGACTCCGGTTCAATCTGGCCGATGCCGGGCAGGATCCAGTCGGGGGTTTCCTCGGTGAGATAGCGGCTGGTTGCGACGGGCAGGCGGGGCGCGATCAGGATATCCTCGAGCCCCTCGGCTCTGAGGCCCGCGCGTTCGGGGATATTGGCGCGAAGGGTGATGCGCCGGGGCAGCGTCGAACTCGGGTCGAGCGCTTGGCCCAAGGTTTCAATGAGATCGCCGGGCAGCACCTCGCAGCTTGGGCGGGCGGTCGCGGCGGCAAGGGCCAGAACTTCGGCGGCGTGCTGATAAAGATCATTTTGGCTGGGAAGGCTCGGGGTGGGCGGTCCCGGGGGCAGGTGCGGCAGGGGGGTGCCGAAGGGATCGTCGATGATCGGGCGCAGGCGCAAGGCGCTGGCCGTGATGAGGCGGGCGCCCGAGGGCGGCGGCGGCGCATCGCGGAGCGTCCCTCCGGCCAAAAGCGCAAGCACAGAGCCGAGTCCGATCCGCCGACCATCGAGCCGCCGCGCCATCCGGCGCTGCAGGGGACCGTTGGCGCGCAGCATCTTCTGGCACGCCCCGCCAAGGGCGAGGGGGGAGAGGCAACTCCTCTGGAGCAGGCCGGTGAACGTCTCGGTTTCGCCATAGCGCAGGACCGAGAGTGCCGGTGCTGCAAGGCAGAGGAGCGCTAGGTCGCCCTCCGCGATCCGCCGCCCGATCCGCCGCCTATAGAGGCTAAGCGCGGCGGCGAGCGCGGCCGCCCCTTTGCGCCGTTCGGCATTGGCGCGCGCGATCTCGCCCGCCTGTTTCCAGATCGCGGTCATGAAGGCGTCCTGATGCTTTTGCACTACCGCCGAGCCCAAGGCGGCGGCCACGCGCCGGCGCGCATCGAGATTGAGGCTTCGCAGCCACGCGCGCCGCTGCTGGACGGTGAGGGTGGTCGGGAGCGCGCCGGCATGCCAGCGCCCATAGCTCGGCGGGCCAAGGACGCCCGGGCGATCGAGAAGCGGTTCGATCTGCACCGAAAAGAGACGGTTCTTCGTTGTCGCGCGCCGGCCCGCAGGCGCGAGCACCCCGTCTTGCGCCACGCGGATAGGAGAGCGGCGGGGCCGAGCGATCTGCATCGTCGCGGTGCCAAGGCCCGCGGCGCTGCCCACCGGGGTCAGCTTGCGGACGAGCGTGGCGAAATCGCCGCCGGCGGCGGTCTCGAAGGTCCAGCTGTGATAGACGGGCAGCGTCACCGGCGAGGGGCTGGCCGCCGTCCAAGCCGAGCCGAGCGGGTCGCTGAGACCGGCGGTGGGCTGGCCAAGCCCCGCCGCGACCCCGGCCCGGAAGGCGGGGACGAGGCAGGCCGCATAGCGACGACCCGGCAGCAGCTTGCGGGGGCAGATCAGCCGCGCGCGCGCCGCGCCCGGATTGGCGCGATAGGCCTCCAAGGAAGTGCCGGGGCCATCCGGGATCTGGGCATGGGCCCAAGCCGGCGATTGGGAAAGATCGGGCAGTTCGGAAACCGGGGTGACGAGCCGCCCGTTCGGCTGGCCGGGATCGATGAAAACCGCATCGGTCCTCTCCACGACGACGAGCACCAGCCAAGGCTCCAGCCGGTCATTCGCGGGGCCGAAGGGGGTGAAGAGCCAGGGCAGATCGGCGCGCGCGAAATCGACCGAGGCAAGCTGACCCGACTCGGCATTGAGGCTTTCGGGGGCGGGCCTTTCTGCAATGATCTGCGAAGGGTCGAGCGCGGCCACATCGCCCGGACCGGCCAGCGCCATCGGCGGCGAGGCGATCGGCTGCGAAAGACCCGAAATCTCGACCTCGGCGGTGATGTTGGCGACGGTGACCTGAGGCCCTGGCCGCTGGGTCAAGCCCGCTGCCATGCCTTCGCGCAGAAATCCGAGGAGACGAACGGTCATGGCATCACCCAGCAATCAGCGGCGTTGACGATGACCCGGCTACCTCGCTCGGATTCGGGTAGGGCGCGGAGGCGGTCGGCGGCCTCGGCTTGGCTTGTGGCAATCAGCGGCCAACTTGCCTCGAGGCTCGCGACATCGGCGAGAACGAAGCGCTCAGGGCGCAAGGCGATGATCTCGGCCTCTGGCATCATCCCGGCGCCGAGCCTTTCGTCCTGGCGAAGGGAAAGGTGCCCCGCGGCGCCTTGCAGAGGGGCGGGCTGGGCGGCTTCGGCCAAGAGCAGGTCCTCATAATCCGCCGCCCATCCTCCTTCGGCGAGCGAGCCTTGAAGGCTGTCGAAATCCGCGCCGGCCCCGGCCTTCATCGCCTCGAAATCCGGGCGGGACATCTTTTCATCATCGGTCAAAGTGTCGAATTGCCCGGGCGCGAAATCGGTTTGCCGGGGGGAGAAGGCCACCGGGGCGCCGCCGATCTTAAAGCCTGTCAGATCGAAAATCGGCGTGCCGCGGGTGGGGCGGGCAGCGCCGAAGCGTTTTATGACCTTGCCGAAGGGCAAGAGGCGCTGGACCATCTCGATCCCGCCGAGCGGATGGAGCAGGCTCGCCCCCTCGCGTTCTCGCAGCGCCACGATCCGGCCGGCCTCGCGCGGGGGCAGCGAGGACCAGCTGTCGATCCGCGAAACCGCCTTGGTCAGAAGTTCTTCGAGATCGACGGTGACGGTCTCTTGCGCCTGCGGCTCGCCGAAGGTGACATCGAGGGGGATGCGCCATTGCACCACGACTTCAAAGGCGGCGAACCCGACCAGCCGCCAAGGCGCGGGGCCGGTCAGGTGGGCCTGAAGCTCGGCCGAAAGCAGTGGTTTGCCGTTGCGCAGGATGCCGAGGAAGGCGCGCAGGGCGACCTCGAGCCGGAAGGGGTCGAATTGCAGGAAGGCGTCGAGCGAAAGCTCGCCCACCACGGCGATGGTGCCGAGGGCAAGATCGGCGGCGGCATAAAGCTCGGCCCTTGCCCCAAACTGGACGGTGTTGGCCGTTACCGCGAAATAGCTCTCAAGGCGGAAGCGGGGGTTCTCGCCAGTGCTGAGCGCGATGGCGAGGCGGCGCATGCTGGGCGGCATGCCTTCGGGCACGGGAAAGCCGGGGTAAAAGCCGCCCATCGAAAGTGCGAAGGTCTTGGTCGCTCCCCAGCTCAGCACCATGGCCATATCGCCGGTGATGGTGAAGGCGGCGATCCGGCTGTCGATCAGCGAGGCGGCGACGATGGCGGTTTCCTGCCCGAAATCGATGAGCCCGGCCACATCGAGCCGGATATCAGCGATGGCATTGTCGATATCCGGCAGGATCAGGCGCATGCGGCCGAGAATGGCGAGCCGCAGCGGCGCGGGCAGATCGAGAAGCACCGCGACCTCGATGGTCAAAAGCGCCTTGGGCCCCCAAGTCAGCCGCACCATCGGCCCAAAGACATGCCGCCCTTCGGCCACCGGGAAGATCGCGGCGATGTCGGCCAGAACCGCGTTCATCCGGCTTGCGGGATCGCGCGGAAAGAGAATCGAGCCGAGCGCCCCCTCGGCAACCCGCAGCTTGATCGCCTCGAGATCCATGCGCCGGTTGATCCCGACGAGGCCGCCGACGCCGTTCAGCGAAAAGCCAAAGCCGAGCGGGATGGCCGGGAAGTCGGCGGTGATGATGACGACGAGCGAATAGCCGGTGCGCCCATCGGGAAAGCGGGTGTTGATGACGCCGAGGGCGGTCAGGCCGAGGACATTGACCGAAAGCTGGATCGCGCCGGAATATTGCGCGGTCTCAAAAGCGAGAAAGCCGCTGCCTTTGACAGGGCCGGCCGCGATCTTGAAGGAGATCCGGCGGGGGGGCAGAAAGCCGAGCGCTAGATCAATCGGGCCGGCATTGCCGCCGCCGGACGGGAAAGCGGCGTCGAGCCGCAGGCCCACCCGGTCGATGGTGGCCGCGACGGGGCCGATGGAAACCCCGCCCGTCAGCGCCGCCTCGAGGCCGAGTTTGGGCGGGCCATTTTCCGCCGTGGCGCCGATGCTAAACCAGAGCGTGTCGAGCTTCAGGATGCCGCCGACGTCGCGTTTGATGTCGATGGTGGCGCTGAGCCCCGCCGCTCCCTTGAAGGCAAAGCCCCCCGATTTGGACCAGACCAGACCGAGATCGAGGGGCGCGACAATACCGTCGCGCGGCAGGACCTTGGCCAGAAAGCCATCGCCATCGCCCGCCGCGAGGATGAGCGCAGCGCCGTTGATATCCAAGGCGAGCCCGTAATCTTCGCCCTGCGGCGAAAGGTCGACATTGGCGCCAAAGCGCAAGGCGCCGGGCTCGAACCGCGTGCCTTTCGCGCTGCCATAGGCGCGCCCGCTGGCGGGCCGGCTGACGCCCAGCCGCGCCGAAAAATCGCCAGTGGCAATGCCGGGAAGGGTCACGCCATCCTTGGAAAAGATCAGCGCCTCGAAGTCGGTCATTGCCGAAAGCGCGCCCGTCCAGCCGCCGCCCGAGACCGCGATCGCGGCCTCGCCAAAGGGTTTGACGTAAAGCTCGGCCGGTTTTGCCCCGGCCGCGGCCTCGATGGCGAGAACCGCCCCGACCCGACTGCGCGCCGCCGCGCCAAAGACCGGGTCAAGCGCGGGCAGCGTCCAGGAGAG
The DNA here is from genome assembly GCA_049294655.1 of Azonexus sp. Taxonomy (GTDB): domain Bacteria; phylum Pseudomonadota; class Gammaproteobacteria; order Burkholderiales; family Rhodocyclaceae; genus Azonexus. The sequence continues at coordinate 131,155 of JBAQDI010000054.1, read as the reverse complement.
GGTCAGCATTTGAGCTAGACGGAGCTCATCCTCGGCGGAAAGCCGGCTCGCCGCGCCATAGGGCCGCCCCATGATCCCCTGACCGCCGAGATGCTGCGCGATGAGCCCGAAAAGCGGAAAGACACGCGCGGCATAGTCCGCAGCCGTGGCCTCGTCGGTCACGCCGTCCATCCCGAAACGCGCCTTCGTCTGCCCAGCGGGATCGGTGAGCCAATCGGGTAGCCGGTCGAAATGGAGCCGCGGCAAGAGCACCTCCTCACGCAGCGGCACATCGCCCCCCCCCAGAATGGCTGCACTATGCTCAAGCTCGATCAGGCCACCCGCGCGCAGGATGGCATGGGTGAGGGGACTCTTGGCTTCGATCCAGTCGATGAAGAGCATCTCGAGAAGCTCGACCGGAAGCCCGGCGAGGGCGGTCGTCGCATCGGTCGAAAGATGCGAAAAGCTATCGACAAGTCCCCGGACGACGCCAGGAATTTCTCCCGTAGCCGAGAGCGCATCGAGAAGGCGGCCGAAATCGGGATCGCCGCCATTCGCCACCGCCTTGAGGTTTTGGATCGCCGTCCCGACACCGCCGAGAACATCCGAAAGGGCCGCCGGATCGGGCACCGCCGCGCGCAGCGTCCAGCCGAGCCGGCGAAGGAGCGCGAAGAGCCGGTCGGGGCTTTCGGCCGCTTCTGTCAACGGCAGAAAGAGCGCTTCGAGCTCGGCCAAGAGGTCCTTCAGAACGTCATCCGACATGGTTTGCGGTCCTTGTCATGGCGCTTAGGGAGAGAACCAGCCTGATGTGGCATCGGACCAGGAAACGCGGTGTTGGGCGGCCTCGAAAGCCTCGGCCTCGCCGCCGAGGCTCCGCAGCACCGGCAGGAGCCGGGCCGGGAAGCTTTGCCAAAGGTTGTGCAGCCGCGCCCAAGCGCCATCCGGAATGGCGATGGCCGTGCCGGCGCGGTGCACGCCAATGGTGAAAAGATACCAGCCGGTCTCACCGCCCGGAGCGTCTACGAGGTAAAAGCCACGCTTTCCGACCAGCGCGACCTGTCCGGTCAGGGCCAGATGAAAGGCCGCCGGATCGACCCATGTCGCGGCGTAATCAAGCGTGCCGTCGACGGTGGCCCCCGAAAGTGACGCGATGTAATACTGGTGCTCGGTGAGGATGGCCCCCTTTGCCTGCGCCGCCGCGCCTAACCAGCGTCCGGCATCCGCCGGAGTTTTGCCGCTGTAGCCGCCGAGCAGCGGGTCGAGTAGCTCACCCGCGACCATCATTCGCCGCAGATCGGCCATGAACTCTTCCTTGGGCACCGGAGCGGCGCGGGTCGTGCTGTCATTCGGCAACCGCGCCGGTGGGCGGCTGATGTGGAGCCCATAGCAATCGAGCACCAGCGGGCCGCTGCCGCTTTCGATCGGATGGATATCGGCGGCGAGGGGGCTCGTTTCGCGGTAAGACATGAGCCCGGCCCAGAGCGAAAGATTGGGCGCAAAGCTTGCGGCGAGCGTGCCGGGGGCGGGATCGGCCGGTTCTGGCGGTTCGAGGTTGAGCAGATGGACCGTCGTCGGGCGTCGCCCGCCATCCATCCGCTCAAGGCTGTGGCGGACGAGATATTTCCCATCCGCGCCAAGGACTTCGACCCGGCCGATATTGGATTGGCCGATCACCAGCCGGTGCTGGCTCGATGGGCCGCTGGTGACAAGCTCATCGAGGAGGCGCTTCTTGCGCGCGGCGTTGGTTTCGTTTTCCGGCGCTTCGGCCATGTCCTCGTAAATGGGCGAGAGGTCGGCCGCGAAATGCAGCCGGTAGGCCCAGTCGGGCTGGGGCAGGCTCATCGGCTTGCGCACCCGGACGACGGCGGGCATGACCTCGGCGCGGGTCATGTTCGAGGCGGCGGGAAAATCGGGCCGGCTGTTGGCCCAAGCCACGTAATCGATCCGCGCCGGCGGGGTGAGCGCGGGGGCGATGGTGGCGATATTGTCAAGCAGGCGCCCGCCGGATTTGAGGAGCTTTGCCGCTTCCTTGCCGAGCCGATAGTTGGCGCGCTCGAGGGCCACGCCGACCGGAATCCGCGCTACCTTCATGAAGGTGGACAACGCTTGGCGCGTATGCCCGGTGTTGTCCTTGATCATCTTGTCAAGAAGCGGGACAAGCTCGCGCGATCCGAGCGTGCCGACGAGCCGGGTCTGGTCGTCTTCGTTCTGAAGGGCACTCGAGCAGAGCTGCACGAAGGCCGAATAGGCGATGCTTGCCGCGCGCATGTTCCAATAGCCGATTGAGGCCGAAAAGCCGTAATGGACATCACCCGAGAGGATGATAACCCGGCCAAGGCGGCTCAGCTCGTCGAGAAAGCTCTCGAAAGCGGCAGGGGCGACTTCGTTGCGCCAGGTTTCATTGTCGGTCTCCGTGCGCAGGTCCTTTTTGTTAAGGGCGAGGTTGGCGACCTGATCGGTTATGGGCAGAGAATTGTCGAGACTGGGATCGAGCGTGCCGAGTGCGGCGTTGAATTCCCGGTTCGCCGCATGGCCGACGGCCTCTTCAACCATGGGGTGGCCAAAGACCGGCGCGGGCGAGACGAGGACCGTCACTTTGGCGGGCTGGGCGGAGCTTGGCTGGGCAAGAGCGCTTGCGCGGGCAGCGATCTGGCGCGGCAGGTCGAGGATGTCGATCAGATCGGTCTGACCGGGGCGGGTCAGGTTTCGATGGGTACGCGTATCGAGCACGAGGGCCTGCCATTCAGCCTGCGTCAGGCGAAAGCCGTAATCCCAAAGGATGCCACTGCCCCCCGATTGCGCGGTCACCCTCAGAAGCTGGCGGATCACATCGTATTGGCTCTGCCCGGCCTTGTAAGTCTCGCCGTTCAACGCGCCGATGGCGACAAGCGCATCGAGGATCTGCGTTCCCATGCCGCCGGGTGCGAAAGTGCCGTCCGGATCGTTGCCCCAAGCTTGAAAGACCGCAAAGGCCGAGAGCGCATTACCGATCACCCTCTGGCCGATGGGCGAGCTCAGCACATCGACCTGCCATTGGCTGTGCAAGTACCAATCGTCCGTCACCTCGTGGTCGTCGAACATCATATAGCTTGGGATGTTCGCAAAGGCCCGACGCACCTTTGCCATCCCCTTGCCGAGCGCAAGAACCTGTTTGCTCTGTGCGTCCCAATTCACCTTGACCAGATAGGCGCGAATGGCGGTGATATCGGCGGCCTCGTCAACACCCTTGCCGTGATCGGGCGCTGGCGTTAGCGCCCCTGCTGGCAGAACGGCGCTCGCATTGGGCAGGATGCTCGGCCAAAGCGCGGGTGAGAAGGCCAAAAGATACATGGCGTAAAATTCGCCGAGACCCAGAAGATGCGCATGGCCCGCACCGGAAGAGAGTGGCGCGCGCAAGATGAAGCGCTCACGCGTGCCGGGCGGAAAACCCGAAAGCAGGCTCGGCCCGCCAGCATCCGGGACCTTCTCCTCCCAGCCGAGCAGCTTCTTAGAAAGCTCTGTAAGAACCGGCAAAAGCGGGCCGGCCACATCGTCTGCATAGATCTGATCGCCGGTCAGAAAGAGCATCTGCGGCCGAAGATCTGGCCGGTCGAACACATTCTCAAGGGCTTCGTCCAGCCGCAGCATGGCATCGCTGCCGCCGCCATGAAACTTGCGGCAGGAGCCATGATAGAAATGCAGCTTCGCGGCCACCCGCGGGGGGGTGACAAAGGAGGGTAGGGTGCCGATGGCATAGCCCAAGGGATCGCGGCCGGTCAGGAGATCGCCGGGCAGGCTGGCCAGCGTCAGATTTGGCCCCGCAGTGTCTGAGGGGCGCGCGGTGCCGGTCCGGGTGATCTCTACATCATAGAAATAGCGGGTCAGTGGCTGCAAGCTTAGCCCGCGCAGGGTGACGGTCACGACATGGAGATTGGCGCCGATCGGACGGGTCGCCGCAGAGCCGCCGGCGGCTGTCAGCAAGGGGCCTTGCCCGCCATTCGCGGCAACCTCATAGAGCTTGAGCGCGACCATGCGGGGGTGGGTGAAGGCGAGAAAGACGCTGACGGTCTCATAGCTGACGCGCCGCAGCATCGGGCCGCAGAGTAGCAGTGGCCAAGCATCTGGATTCATAACCAAGGCAGGCGTCGGCACAGCGAAACCTCATTTGGCAAATGCGAGTAAAGAAAGGATATTAAATCCAATCGACATTAAAATAGTATCCGGGGTTCCAGCAACCCAGTCAACCCAGATTGGTCGGCCCCGCCCCGAAAAACCTACCCGAATCGCCACATCTACCGCATCCTGACGCCGCAAGCGTCGTCAGTTTTCCGCCCAATGTACGCCTAGGCACGAGCGACTCCCGGTTCCTCGACATTCTCTGTGGGTTGTGCCGGTGCAGCCCACAGAGCGGAAGTAGCATCCACTGGCATTTCCTCGTCGCCGTCCGGCCTTACCAGCGCGGTCACCGCCGAACGTAGCTGCGAGTTGACGCCAACACGCCGATGTAGCAGTGCCGGTGGCGGCGCGGCTAGGCGATCAAGCAGTTCGAGCGGCGCAAGCATCAAGCCGACGCTGCCGCCTGGGCCAGGCTTCGCGCTCTCGTAGACCGGGTGCTCGGGGTCGATCTCTCTCAAGCGTTCCAGCGCGAACGCGGGTCGCGCGCAATATCTCAGCTGGAGTTGGAACTGCACGAAAACTCGCAAGCGACGGTGGCGGACATGGCGCCCGGATCGGGATTCGGTACGGTAAACCGTATGCCCAGACAGCCATGTGCGCAATGGCAGCTGACACTGGTTCCGATGGCTGACATGACCAGAGGCCAGTGTTCGTGCGGGTCAATTCCAACACGTCAAACACTGGGAGCGGCCATTCACCTGTGGAACCTTGACCGTCCCAGGTTCGGCTTTATTTGAAGCTTTACATAAGGCCGAGGTGCTGTCGGCGGGTCAGTGTGCCAGGCCACTGCACCACTCGGAAACCAGCCCTTGAATCGTCGGCGGATCGTCCGTCAGTTCAGAGGCGCTTGCTGCCGGTCGAGTCGCAAACTCCAATGGCTGAGTTGGGTCTAGAGTTCGCGTTCGCCAACCAGGAAAGCTGACCTTCGCTGCCACGTTGACCTGAAGGTCCGTTGGCCGCAGAACGCCTGTCGCTCATCTGGTGAGGGCTGTACGGCAGCTCAGGCCGAATTGCTGCTGGATCAATCTCTCAGCGATTTGTAGGAAGTCAGCTTTTGCCGACGTTATGCTGATCGCGGGCATAAATCGGCAGCGCTACGGATATCGGCGAACTACACTGTTCGGTGACGCCATGCATCACGAAGGCTGCTGAGCGACTCTGCCGCTTCGTCCTCCGTACCGTAGGCCAGCCGCAACAATCGCCGGACTGGTTCGTTGATGGCACGACCTGATTCGTATCGAGAGCCGCCGGATTGAGTAACGCCAATGTTTGACCAGAATTCTGTCTGGCTGAGTCCTGTTTTCCGTCGAAGCTCACGCACTACGCTGCCATTGGGTTTCGTTGCCCTAGACTTTGTCTTGGTGTTGCTTCTGGTCTGTTTGGGAGCCAATAAATAGCTCCGATAATCCATGTCAGAAATCAAAATATGGTCGTTCCACCAGTTCGACAGCAACTGTTGCAGCCCCGCTTGATCAAGCGTCCCCGCCTTGGCAGAAGCCAATGCATCCGCCACATGCTTTTCATATTCCTCGTGGTCCGCTTGCTGGGTGGACAGCCTTGGATAACCACATGCCTGAAGGAGAGACTCCTCGTATTTGAAGTGCCTGCGGGCATAGCCGGTCAAGTCAAAAAGGATTCCGATGAAGCGCGAACTGAATTGACCCTTGCTGTCCTCAATGCACGCGGCCAACTGATTGCATAGGTCCATCAGGTGCTTGTGCTGATTATTGAGCGCAACATTTCCGACGCTGTAGCTTGAATCCCAAGTCAAGGTGGTAGGCATTTTTATCCCTTGGTGGTGTGTGGTTATTCTGCCACTGGAGAATGACTAACTCTAGGCTTGGCGGCAACAAGCAACTGCTGCCAGAAATGGGGAGCAAGAACCCGAGAAGCATTGGCGCGCTGGCGCCCTCTACGGTTTCCGCTTACGCCCGCACGGAAGGTAGCTCGGTCCACTCGGTCGTATAGCGAGGCGACAGATTGCCGCGACGCATTCGCCACCCTTGCTCGACCCCCTCGGCGGCTAGCCGAAGAGTTCCCCGGCCATACCGCTGATTGATGCTGTCCAGGACGGACATGACTTTTTCGTTTCGGACACCGGCTACACCGTCCGGGACCAACAGCGAGAATTGCTGATTCGCCCTGGGTCGGATATCGAGAAGCGTGATGCCGGCCTTGTGATAGCCAAATCCTGGGCGATAGATGCGACGCAGTACACGCAGCGCCCAATGGGTCAGGATTCGGGTATCCGCGGTAGTCTCCGGCAGGGGCACGGTGACCGTCCGCTGATACTGGGGCGCTTCCGGTTTGAAGATGTTGGTCCGAATGTACACCTGCACGGCGCCCGCCAACGAGTTTTGCCCCCGGAGCTTCTCGGCGGCGCGACCGATGTAGGTGGCCACGGCTTCCTCCAAGTCAGCCAGGTCATAGACTAGCGTGCCGAAGGACCGACTGCTCATGATTTGCTGTTTTGTGGGGACAATCTCCTCTAGGTCGAGACAGGACACCCCGCGCAGTTCGCGGACCGTCCGCTCGAGGACCACGGAGAACCTCGACCGGATCGTCTCGGCATCCGCTTCGCGCAATTGCTGCACCGTCCGTATCCCCATCGTCGCCAGCCGTTCCGACAGCTTGCGGCCCACGCCCCAGACTTCATCCACCTCAATGCGCGAGAACAACGACGTCAATTGCGCCTCAGGCATGGCCGAGAGGTCGCAGACACCGTTCGACCCGGCCAGCGCCTTCTTGGCGCAATGGTTCGCGAGCTTGGCCAGCGTCTTGGTCGAGCCGATGCCGACACAGACCGCTAGACCCACCCAGTCGGCAACCCGCTCACGTATCTTCGCCCCATAGGCGGAATAGCCTTCCTGGGCGAGGCCGGACAGGTCCAGAAAGGACTCATCAATACTGTAGACCTCAAGGCTGGGCGTAAAACCCGACAGGATCTCGACCACCCGATTGCTGAGGTCGGCGTACAAGGCATAGTTGGAGCTGTACGCGACGATGCCATGGCGCCGGGCGTCGTCGCGAAGCTTGAACCAAGGCGTTCCCATGGGGATGCCCAGGGCCTTCACTTCGGCGGATCGGGCCACGACGCAGCCGTCGTTGTTGGAAAGCACGACCACTGGCCGATTCTTGAGGCTGGGGTTGAACAGCTTTTCGCAGGACGCGTAGAAATTGTTGGCATCGACCAACGCGAAGACAGCCATTGACCGCTCTTTCAGGTGTCAAAGCGTTTGAACTTGCCGATCACGACGCCCCAGATCGTCAACTCCATGGCGTCACCAATCTCCAGCGGAGGATAGGCCGGATTCTCGGCGTGCAAGGCAACGCGCTCACCGCGCCGGAACAGGCGTTTCACCAGACGCTCGCCGTCCACGAAGGCAATGACGACGTGTCCATGCCGTGGCCGAACGCTTTTATCGACCACCAGGATGTCGCCATCAAAGATCTGCGCGCCTTCCATCGAATCGCCTTCGACCGAAAAGAAGAAGGTCGAGACAGGATTGCGGACAAGGTATTCATTGATATCGAGGCGCCGATCCTCGTAATCCGCCGCAGGACTGGGAAACCCGGCAGACACCCGGACCTCGCCCAGCGGCAAGGCAAGTTTTGGTGCCCCGAGGAGTGGAATGAAGATGCCTGGTCTATCGGTCAGTGGCCGCGAAATCTCAGGCATGGGCCACCGGGCATTCGGCGTAGTGCTCTGGCAGGGTGTGGAAGTCCCCTTCGTGCCGAGATTCGGACACAAGCACCGAACAGCATTCAGGGCAGAGCAGGCTCAGTTGGTCATCAACGGTCGCCTGTTCGAGTTCAGCGCTCGATAGCGGAACATGGCAGTGGGGGCAGACGATGCGGATCATGTGGGCGCTCCTTGTTACGGTACCTGTATTTTTGTACAGTAGTTTCAAAAGAGCAACACTGTATGCCTATTTCATTCGGCCTGACTCCCTGAAATCCCTGAATACATCTGGGTCACGAGCTGATACACAGCCTTACGTTTCACCTGACATCCGGGTGGTCCGCCGCGTTATTCGGCATAAGGCGCTGCAAATGTTGTCAGCACCGAAGACCGACCAAAACGAACCGACCACTCAGGAGATTCAAAATGCAAGTAACCAAGATCCTTATCGCTCTAGCTGTTGTGGCCGGTTTCGCAACCGCTTCGTTTGCGCAGGGCACTGCGGCGACGGCGCCGGCTGCACCGGCGCCACGGTGGCCGCGTCCAAACCCGAGGGGTTTTTGTTTGGTATTCTGGGCGGCATGTGTTCCCACTATGACCCGCAAACTGACCCGAGCCGCCTCCGCTCCAACTTCGGCGTGGAAGGTCTGCCCTTGGGGCTCAAGCCGAGCCTGTGGCCGGGCTATCACGGCCCGTTTGTCCGCAAGCATGAATTCGCCGACGTCGGCGACGACGCTGTACCATTTCGTGAGCTGCTGGTGGGTTCGTTCGGGCTGATTCCGCACTGGTCGAAGGACGCCACCATCGCCCGGCGCACCTATAACGCCCGGTCAGAGACCGCGCATGAGAAGCCCAGCTATCGAGACGCCTGGCGGTTGGCCCGGCATTGCATCATTCCTGCCGAAGCCATCTACGAACCCAATTGGACCACCGGCAAGGCCGTTGCAACCCGAATCACGCGGGCCGACGGGAAGCCCATGGGGATTGCTGGTCTCTGGTCAAGCTGGCGTACCCCCGCGGGCGAAGTGACCCACAGCTACACCATGCTAACCATCAACGCGGATGAACATTCCTTCATGCGGCAGTTTCATAAGGCGGAGGACGAGAAGCGGATGGTCGTCATCCTCGATGAAGGGAACTACGATCTCTGGTTACAGGCGCCGGCCAATGAAACACGCGCATTTTTGCGCCCCTTTCCGGCCGAGGGGCTGATTGCGGCACAACCTCAAAGCAGTTTGCTTGGTTGAGGTGTCGCCACAGATTGGGGCCTTCTAGCCTAGCGTACACAAGCAAGTCCTCGGCCTTATGTTGAGCTCCACATAAGGCCGAAAACCTGACCTACTGGGGATAATGTCAAACGAAGTAGGGCAGGGAAGCAGCACCTATTTCCGCTCATCGGCCTGAGCTGCCGTACAGCCGTTGCCAGATGAGTAGCGAGTGTTGTGCAGCCAACGGACCTTCGGGCGATTGCGGCAGAAAAATTCCATTTAGTGTTTAATCACGGCATGAAATCCATCGTCATGTTATTCCTCTTGCTGTTGTCGGCTTCTGTCGTTGCCGATAATCCTTACGCGGTCGAATCCGCAATTTATAAGGTTGTTGTTCCTGTCGGCAATTTGACCTATCTCGGTACCGGCGTGCTGTTGTCGCCAGACAAGATTTTGACGAACTGTCATATTGTCCAGGGTAAGGGCGGATGGCCGAAGGTAATGCAGCGCAAAACAGGTGATTGGTTCGGGGTGACAAAGTACTACCAGCTCGGAAAACTTGACGCCTGTATTCTCGTTGGGGGTTTCGAAGGTCGGCCGGTTGCGCTCAGTGCGAAGATCGTCGAAGGGGAAAACATCTGGTTGTATGGATACCCATCGGAGATTCCAGTAATAGGTCAGGGGGCTGTCCTTGGGTATGCCGATGGTGGAAAAACCTTGAGGCTCGGTGCATTTTGCTCGGGTGGATCGTCTGGGGGGCCGGTATTGAATGCTCGTGGCGAATTAATCGGCCTTAATTTTGCGGTGTATAGCTATCAAAACTCCTGTCTCGCTATTCCTGTTAGCGAACTGAGGCAGTATCTCTAGCCGCTGGCTGTCACGCTCCGCCAGCTTCCAAGCACAGTGCCATTGCACTCGAACATCATAGTTGCGACAGCTGCCAGATGACCTAATTCAGGATATCGGCCTTTGCCGCCGTTCACGTATCTGCCCGGTTAAGTCAGCAATGCAACAGACTGCTGCAGTCAAGCTTCGAAGTTCTTCTGTTTGGTAGACTTAATCTTTGATCGAATAGCAAAAAGAGGCGACGTGGCAGCTAATGAGATGACAACAGCCGAGGTGCCGGGTATATACCGTCGTCTCGCGGGAGCAATTGGTGCGAACCATTGGCAAGGAGCGGTAGCCAGGCAGGAACAGGCTATTCGGTCGAATCCCTTTCTAGGTGACTACCTGCGCTCGGAATATGCCATTGCATACCAGTTGGACCGACTGCGACGACTGGTCGAGAAATTTGGCATTGTGCCGTACGAGGCCTGCAACGATCCAAGCATCTTTCCGTCTCTGGCTTTCGCTGCACAGGTACTCGAGGTCCTCCAGAGAAGCAAGGCTAAGCAGGCCAGAACATTTGTCAGACGTGTTCGAACTGCCTTTAGCAGTTCCGAGAACATGCACGGTCTGCGTTTGGAACTGCAGGCAGCGACCCACTTCGCCCGCCGAGGGCAAACTGTGACTTGGCACAGAGTGAATAATGGGGGCACTTTTGATCTCCTGATTGAGGATCTCGGCACCACTGGCCTCGAGGTCGAGTGCAAGTCAATCTCGGAAGATAAGGGCCGGCGTATCCATCGCCGCGATGCGCTGGAGTTCTGGGGCGAACTATGGCGCGACGTTCCCGACATTGCAAAGAACCTGAGTACGGGGCTTGCGGTTGTGCTGACCGTACCTTCTCGCTTGCCAGTCGATGCTGTGGATAGAGCCGCTCTCGCGAAAGAAATCATCACACAAATAGTGGCTGGGAGCAGCGCGACCTTTAGTGGAGGCGCGGAAGTGCGCATAGTCCCTTTTGATCCTACCAAGATCGAAGCGGTTAAGGATAACGGCCACGATGAGTGGCGGAAGGCCATCGACACCGCGACCGGTACCGCCAATCGCGAAGCACTCGTGTACCGAACCCTTGCGGGCGGAATGCTGGCGTTGGTAACGCAAAGCGCAGTTGAGGACGATGTATTGAATCAGGTGTTTGCTACCCTCGACGACTCCGCTGCGCGACAATTCACGTGTACCCGTGGCGCTTTGTTCTGGGTAGCCTTACAAGGCATTGATGCTGACCAATTGCTGTCGATACACGAACAAGACAGCGCCCAAGGAGAGCAACCGACGGCTCTGAAGCTCGGAGTTACCAGCTTCCTAAATCGCGCGCCGGACCACATCGTCGGTGTGGTGTTCAGCAGCAGAAGCAGCCTTTTCCCGACTGTCGATGGCACACCAGACTTAGGCGGACTAACAAACTACTTTTTGAAGGAAGAAAGCCCGCTCTGGCATGTAAGCTTCCGCGACCCGCTGAGAGCGGCGGGGATGACGAAATAGTAGAGTGCCTCGGCCGATTGGTATGCGGACAAGCAGGGCCGACGCCTTGACCATCCAAAGCGAAGGGCTGGTCAGCAATCTATTGCAGCCCGAAACTGGCAGGCTGATCAACGTACGGAATGGCCGATCCCCGGCCTGTCGCGATAGGAGACTAGTCGGCCGGTGCGGCTTTCAGGAAACCACTAATTTACCGACAGGTTTGCGGCACTCGGCCGCGAAAAAAATCAAGGGCAAGTAGCTCATCAGGAATCTGCTACAGCCTGCTTGTTGAGGCTGACCGTGTAATGACCGCCATCTTCCTTTTTTAGTGCTAACAGATCGTAGGTCTTCAGCATGTCGAGCAAACCAGAATGTCCATAGGTCATGGGTGAAAAGCCCGGGTCGGTTCGTTTCAAATACTGGCCAAGTGCACCCAGGCCAACCTTGCCTTCAGAGGTGTCGCTGGTCATTAATGAGACTGCTTCGATAATGAACTTCGGTCTCCGTTTCACAGTCGCCTTAGCCGCCGATTTTGCTGGATCAGCTTTGGCCGGTGCTACTTTGGTGCCATTCTGATCGGCAACATCGGCAACGGCTGCCGGTTGCCACTCGAAAAATTGATCGCTGGCATTCCGAAGGGCATCCGGTGTCTTGGCTTCACCAACGATACAAACGGTGGCACCTCGCTCCCTTAGCTTGCGACACAAGTAGGCGAAATCCGAATCGCTGGTAACTAGGCAGAAACTGTCGGCACGGTGATCAAACATCGCCTCCATGGCATCAAGAGCCAGAGCAATGTCGGCAGTATTCTTCCCAGATGCATACTGATACTGGAGGCATGGGGTGAAAGCCAAGCGAACTAGGGCTTCTTGCCACTTATTTGCCAGGGTCGTGTGGTTGCCGTATCCGCGCCGAAGAACGACACGTCCAAACTGAGCGACGACCTTAAGCGCAAACTCCAGAATCTCTGGTGAGGTGTTGTCGCAATCAACAAGGAGCGCAATGCGCGATTCGCCTGGTAATGATGGTGTAGCCATGGAGATCAATCAAAAACACTCTAATGCATTGAGAATACCCCAAAGTAGTTCAGACCGAGGAGGCAACCTCCGGGCGATAATGTCAAACGAAGTAGGGTAGGGGAGCAGACACTATTCCAGCTCCTCGGCCGAAGCGGCCATTGGCCGTTCGGGTCGAATAGGTCGGCAATGCTACCTTTACCGGACGTAGGTCACGATTATGCAGCTGAACATCAGCTTTTCGGTTTGCCGACCGGCAATACACGACCCTCAGTATTCTCGTGCGTCGTCATCCCTGCAGTCACAACCTCCGAGGTGTGGTTGTAAGCCGGGGCGCGAAATCGCGTGCCGTCCGGGTAAGGAGCACGTCAATCATCATTTTTTCGTGATGGCGGATCGCCTCTTCGTTCTTGGGCCCCCATTTTGGGTACGTGTACATAAATACCTGCTTGAGGCTCTCGACGGCTGTCGATTCGCTAAAGTGCCCTTTCTTGGCGTCTGGAATCAGGTTGTTTAGCTTTGAGTTATTGCTGCGGCTAATCAGACAAAGGTTGCCGAATGTGTCGCAGCCGTTCGGCAACTGCAGTGACGCTTCCAATTTCCGATGGCGCCCTTCCGGATGCTGCGGATAGTGGTGTTCAACTGAGGTGCGCAGGGTAAACGCGAATTTCCGATACCCAGCCCTGACTGGGGCCATATCGACGTTGGGGAAACGACGGCCGTCTCGTAATTGGCACCAAAGCAGATAATCTAGCCGATTAAAAATGAAGTTTTGGACGTCCGTTCCACAATGTAGATAGGCTTGGTCAATCGTCTCTGCCGTCTTAGTCTCCTTGACGAAGCAAAGCCGGTAATAGTCCTCAGGCTCACCTTCGCAGAAACGCCCGAAAAGGAACCTATCGCTAATTATTTCCATGCGATACCGGTAGGCCTGTCCATCAATCCCACTTTTTTTACCCTTGAAAAGAAACCTGAGTGCCGCGCTTAGCCAGTGCTTGTAGATCTGGGCAGGAAAGGAGACATGAAACATCGCCAGCAGCATTACTAGCTGTCGATTCTCGTCGGAATTGAACGTATCCACGTAATAGACGCTGTCTTTGCCGGCGGCCCCTTCCTTGAACGTGAGGGTCTTGATACCCCATTCGCCACTGGCTTGGCGCCGAATGACATATCGGTCAAGCAGCATCCGGCACCACAGTAGGTCAATGACGAACTCCGCGGGATTAAGGGTGAAGTTGTCCTGCTCGAAGGTTTCGAGCAATCGTTTGTCATCAAGCGGAACATCACGGGGTTCGTCGCCCCGGACGCGCAAAACATGGAGCAGGAAGTTCGCGAAAGTAATTACTCCACCGATATCGTCCGATTCGTCTCGCGCCTCGTCTCGCGCCAATTTCACTGGTGGGGCGCTCATAATCTCGGCCAATGACATACTGACTTCGTGCCGTGTACTGGACTTCAAAACGGCAGCTACGCAGCTTAGGTTAGCGGGGCAGGTATTCCAGTTTTCGCCGAACAATTTCGCACGCAGATTTTTGGGAAACGAGAGCTGCACATACCGGCCCATATCGGCGCAAGCATCCCAGACCGCCGCGAACGCCTCCTGATCATGCTTCGACAATTGTTCCATCAGCCGTGCTTTGAGTACCTCGTGCTTGGCAAGCTGTTCGCCGCGGTTGTTCATCACCTCGAAGTAGTGATTCAGGTCAGTGTCCGCAGGCACCGACGTACGAATTAATTTGACCTGATTGAGCAAATAGCGTGTGATCGTGGGAATATCTGCGGGTTTTTGCTCGCGCAGCACACGGGTGCACTCGCGATAGGCGACCTGCATCGCGTGCTCATCCGCTTCACCGGGGGGGGTAGGACGTTTGTTGAACAGTCGGCTTAGCGTCGAGCCCGATATCTTTCGGCTATCAAATTTGAGATTGATACTGCGGATGTTCGGCAACACTTGCTTGAACTCGTTTTTCAGTACCGCTAGGAGTATCCCGAGGGTCGAATGCCGCTGCTGTCCATCCACGATCTCGAAGACGTCCTCATCGCGGTCAAATACCACTAAGCTACCAAGGTAATAGTTACGACCGACATGCCGCAGCGCGCAATCACGGATGTCGACAATCAGTTGCTGGACTTCGGCGGGCGTCCAAGCATAGTTGCGCTGGTACACCGGGATAAAGTAGCGTCCGCTGCTAAACAGCTCACGTACGGACAGGTTGCGTATAGCATAGTTAGGCATGGAGGTACCCCATCGCTTCGAACGCGTTTATTAGACCTTCGATTTTGTCGGTGTCGGCGCGCACGTCGGAAGGTGCCATCGGCTCGATCATGTACGAAAGGACATCGCTTGGGTCAATTGCGTTGCGGATGGCCCGAATGAGCCCATTGTGGGCCAAGCCGGCGTTGTCAATGGACTCGAGCGCCACACGCTGCAGATTCAGGCGCAGGCGATAACTCCACGCAAAACAGAGTTCAATCGCCTTTTCGAGTTCGTGTTCGCCGAACTTGTCGTAATAAAACAGTACCGACGCGCAAAAAAGGTTTCGCACGTAGTGGTCGCCAGTACGACCGCGCCCTTCGTAGCTTTCGAGAACGTTAAGCACGCTAGCGAGACATGGATGCTGATCGACAAACAGCCGCCGGTATAGAGTGAGGTAGCGTTCGACGTATTCGAAGAACCTCCGGCCGTTGATGATCGGTTGGTTGACCTGGAATGGAAAGTTGTCCAACGCTCTGTCAAGCTCTCGCAGCGGTTCTACGAAGGGATGCGGTGCTGAGTCGAGGTTCACTCCTTTGAAAACCCGGATCGCGGTGCGGTCGAAACAGATACCGGACTCACCCATGCACCATTGCCGTAATGGGTACAGTACATCGCCAAGGATAGCCTGCAACCCATGGAGGGTTTTGCCGCCATTATCCTGTCTTGCTATTTCTTCCCATTGTTCTACGCAGGCAATGCGCGCCTTTTGCGTCTCTCCGCTCATCTGGCTCAAGTGGAATGCCTTGAGCAAATCATGCGGGAACAGATCTTTACCGCGGGCGTTCTGCGAGTCAAAGAACTGGAATGACTCCCCGAGATCAACGAGCGTGATGCAGACCACCTCGCAGCGCTTGAGTAGAAAGTCCAGCAACGCCCGTCGGTCCGGGGCGCTCAAGTGCTGGACCCTGTGCCGAATAAGGGCCGAATTGCGCTGCAACGCCCGAATGCAGGAAGACGACACAAAGCGATGTTCGAGCAGCGAAAAATGCTGCCTACCATAGGGGTCCAACGCACTACACAACATGGTCAGGGTGACCAACCGTTGCTGGCCGTCTACGATGTCGCAACCGCCATTTCGATGCAACACCACAGTACCAAGTCGGTAGGCCTGCTTGGTGCGATGACGGACCAGATCGTCGAACAGTTGGCTAACATGGTGTTGCTGCCAGCGGTAAGATCTTTGGTAAGGAGGTATGGCCAGCCGCTGTCGGAGGATTTTCCCGAGCGAAACGACTTTTGCTTCCACTTTCATCGGAGAGGGCATCAGCAGGGACGGAATACCGGACTATACCGGGAAACAAAATCCACTGAGGATCATGCGCATTGGCTAAGTAAGAATGATGGCTGGGTTCTTCTTTAGTCATCCACTGGACGAAGCGCGTTTGCAATTCGTTTGCCAGTTCGGCAATCAGGGGTATCTTCTTGAAATGACCTGCCACTACGGCCAGTGGGCACTCCTTGTCCGACGAAGTGGCGGGGATAACTTGCTCACGATTTCCGAGAATTCGCTGCGAAAAACTGTCCCCCTGAAATGTGCCCGGGTTGCAAAAATCCATGCCAGCAAGGTCACGGTGACCTTGCACCATTATTCAGGAGAAAACCATGAGGAAAACCATCAGTATTGTCTGGGCTGCAGGTAGCGAGGGTTACCATCTTGAGCGCGCCATGAAGAAATTTCCGGAGTCCGAAGTACTCGACGAACTGGCGCAGCAAGTCCAGGCGGCCGGCATGACATCGAGCTACACCGACGCTATGCGTCGTGCTGTGGAGATCGTCGACTATCATCGTTGCGTCCAGAGGGGCACTACGGTTTGTAAGCTGGCTCATGTGCAATTGCAACGCGATGAAGAACAGCAAAGGCGCATGACCTTAGCGCGCTGACGAGGTAGACCATGGCACATGCTGCAAGTGAGATTACCGCGGGGACAGTCTTAGACCGGAAAATTCGTACGTCCATCCGGGGCATCATGGACTGGAAGCCTGGGGAGTTCACCGCTTTTTTGCGCAGCATGCCTGCTTCTGAGCGCAGGCAGATCCGGAACAGCTACGGTCAAGTCTGCGCCCAGATGCAGGACAAGTACGGCCAGTGGTCGACCAATCTTATGCTGGAGTGGAACGGCACCCTGAAAAAAAGCAATTTTCTGGCCGCCTATTCCCAGCAGGAAGCTCCAGCAGAGCTGCAAGATATTGCCGAACGGCGCCTGTTTTTCTTGGACAGTCTCTACGAGAGGGTGCCTCTAAAGGAAAATAAGATTTTCGGTGAACTCCTATCACCGGCCTATTTGATCACAGGAAGCATGCCCGACATCAAAGCCGCGTATGTGCTCTATAAGCTGCAGGATGTCTTTCAAATGCAGCAGTATTACTACCAAGACCTGCACGAGCGTACGGTCTTTATGGGCGTGCAACATCCGGACAGCCTAAGCCTTGCCCCCGCATTATGTCGTCATACCGTCGAGCAATTCATTAAGCAAGCAATCTCAAAAGCAGGCCCAAGCAATGACTCCCTATTTTCCCGCCTCCTGCTTAACACCTGCGCCAACCGTTTTTGCTTGGAGATTACCGAGCAGGTACGGTTGGCAAAGAAAGCTCGGGACAACATGAAGCAATTAGTCGAGCATCTTCGAGGAGTCTTTGGGCACTGTTTGCCGGACGCAAAACATG
Organism: Azonexus sp.; assembly: GCA_049294655.1. Taxonomy (GTDB): domain Bacteria; phylum Pseudomonadota; class Gammaproteobacteria; order Burkholderiales; family Rhodocyclaceae; genus Azonexus. Next base: position 113,848 of record JBAQDI010000054.1, on the reverse strand, counting down.
AAGATGAGATCGAAGCTCTGGTGCTCAAGGCCATGGCCACTCCTGGAACGAGCGGGTGGCGGCCGTTCAAGGGCCACGCTATCAAGCAGGTGCTCACCCGAGCTAGAGCGCTGGCCGAGCCCGACGAAGTTTTCAACGCGTCACGGGTAATGCGGCCTTATAGATGGCATTACAGGTTGCTGACAAGTTTGGCAGTAGCTTGGAGCTACTGTACGGGTGACAAGCATGACTCTCGGTTGATTGGCGAGGAGCACCGCATCCGGGACGTCATCAATGGCCGCGCCAAGGAAGCAGTGCAGAGCTACGCTCCTAGCCTACGGCTCTACCACTCTCGACAGTTTAAGCTCTTGTGGAACTCAGGCCAGATGCATGAGCTTGAGCCTCGGCGTATTGACAAGGAGCATGGGGAGACACAGTTCTTGCGTGATTCGCTCATCACATTCGCCTGCATGATGAAAAAGGCTACACTGGAGCAATGGGCACTTCTGGATGCCGCGCTCACGACCGAACTACAAGGCTCGAGATGGGATGCTCAGCCTAATATGGTGGACATTCCTATCAAATAAGGAAAGCAATGGCAGTGGTGCTTAGGCAATAGCATGGATCGTGGTCTAAGGTCATTTTAGCCAAGCCATATACGACTCTTTGTCGGCCATAACGGCCGTTGGCCTGAGGCGCTCTATCGGGCAGCAATCCGCCGCTTACTTGCCGTTCAGCATTGAGAGGTCGCGAACGGCAGCTTTACTTGCCGCCGCGATCATGAGCCACATCTAGTCGGCCACCCTAGTGGCCATGAGCTGCCGCTCAAAGACTCTGGAAAGAAGCCATCCATATGACTGATGTTTCTCGGATCCTGCCGGAAAGCAATCTCATATAACTTGACCTGAACAGTCGTTGGGTGGGGCCTGTTGAGAGACGGCTACACATTGAATACTGACCGTTCGTTGGCTCTCGCAAAATGGCTGTTTCCTGAATCTTCGAGGGAATACCGCAGCCCATTTCGGCCGGTCAGCTTTTTCATTTGCAGCCGATCTAACCACACTGAAAATACGACTACGTATAGTCCGCAATTTGTCGCGGCATTCACGAATAAACAAAACTCTAGGCGTTTGAGACTATCGCTCTCAACTGAGCCAATATTTTTTTGGCATGGCTTGGCAACTGTGGCTCACGGTGTAGGGAGCTCTCATGGAGAGATCGGGCTATGACAACGATGAGACTACTCGTCCGACAATGCCTGCTCCAACATAGGTTGTGTTGAGATTAACTGGATAATTTTGGATCGAACATGGGGCACCAAAATTCAAGCAGTTTGAGAGAACCAGTGCTTGGCGTTGAATCGGAAGCGGGAGCGCTCCTCCTAATCGTCGACGATGTTCCGGCCAACCTATATGTCCTCAGCGAGCTTCTGTATAGCGCAGGCTATCAGGTGCAGGCCGCAAGTACTGGCCGGACGGCGCTTCGCTATGCAACCCTGAGGCCTCAACCGGCACTCATCCTTCTCGACGTCATGATGCCAGGGATGGATGGTTATCAAGTCCTCGCCGAACTGAAGAAAAGCCCCGAGACCTGCGATATCCCAGTCATTTTCCTGACCGCTCTTGATAACCCTCAGGATGAGGAAAATGGCTTTCGCCATGGCGTTGCCGATTACATTGCCAAACCCATCAAACCGGATGTGGTCCTCGCCCGGGTGCGTAACCAGTTGCTGGCAAAACAGGCGCTAGACTGGCATCGTGACAAGAACGCTGCGCTTGAGGCCGAGGTCGCGCGGCGTATTGAAGAAAACGAGTTGATCCAGACGGTCAGCATCCGGGCCTTGGCACACCTTGCCGAAACTCGGGATCCGGAAACCGGAAACCACATTTTGCGTACACAAAGCTACGTGCGCCTGCTGGCCTCTCAGCTCCGGGAGCATCCGCATTTTTCCGACATGATTGACGATCGTTTTATCACAATGCTCGCCAAGTCCGCCCCTTTGCACGACATTGGCAAGGTAGGCATTCCCGATGCCATTCTGCTCAAGCCCGGCAAACTTACGGACGATGAATGGGCAATCATGAAGACCCATACCCGAATGGGTAGCGCAGCCATAGAACTGGCCGAACGTGACATTGAGAAGCCCGTCGAATTCCTTGGCTTGGCAAAAGAGGTGGCACGTTGGCATCATGAGCGCTGGGATGGTCAAGGCTACCCTGACCAACTAGCAGGAGAGTCAATTCCCGTTTCTGCCCGCATTATGGCACTGGCTGATGTCTTTGATGCCCTTGTATCAAAGCGTGTATACAAGGAGTCGGTGACATTCGAGGTGGCCAGGGAAATCATCGCTGCCGAGCGGGGGCGGCAATTTGACCCGGAAATGACAAACGTATTTCTTTCGGGCTTTTCAGAATTTGTCGCAATAGCCATGGCTCATCAGGATTGTCATTCCAGCAGTATTGAATCTAGTTAATGCTGAGTATAAAAAGTGACTCCGGAAAATCCTGCTTCACTTCCACATGACACAGCCATCCTTTTGGATGAGCTGATTGCTAAAGACGAGAGTGATGCCCTGGCAATGCTTCGCAGCAAGCACGCTGGTGCCCGATTGCTGGTGGTTGAAGACAGCCCGGCCAATCTAGATGTTGCTCTAACCTTGGTTTTGGCAGCCGCGCTCAAGGCTGACATGGCCGAGAATGGCCGGCTGGCCGTCGAGAAGGTCGCCCTGATGCAGTACGACCTAATTCTGATGGACGTGCAAATGCCCATGATGAACGGTCTTGAAGCCAGTCGCGCCATTCGCCTCCAGCCTGGTGGTGGAAATGTGCCAATTTTGGCCATGACAGCCAATGCCTTTGCAGAGGCTAGGCAGGCCTGTCTGGAAGCCGGCATGAACGACTTTGTTGCGAAGCCGTTTAGCCCTCACGATTTTTACGCCACCTTGTTGAAATGGCTGAGCACGACGACACAATCCTGCTCGCCACTCCTTCCACCGCTATTGCACTTGACCGATGCGCACCAGGAAGCCGTCACCGCCCCCACGGCAAGCATCAAACCAGAAATTGAGCCAGGACAGGTTGCCGATCTACTGGCACACCTTGAGACTTTTCTCGAGCACGGCAACATTAAAGCAAATTACTTGGCCAGGGATAAGGCTGGGCTGCTGCAGCGTGTCTTTGGCAATTCGGTCAAGGCGTTTCTGGCCCGGATTGAGGCTTTTGATTATGAGAGCGCGCTCGCCGAGTTACACAAGATTCGCTCCCACCAGAATAATGGCGTAGAGAGCAGAGTTTCTAAACCGGGCGCGGCATGAATTCCATGCTCATGCGAACCAGTTCGGCAACCGATCCTGCCTGCAGTTTCTGCATGATCAGGTGACGATAGGTTTCCGCCGTCCGCTGACTGATACACATCTCGTCGGCGATAACCTTGGTCAGCTTTCCTTCAAAGATACCGGCCAACACTTCTTTTTCGCGGGGCGTCAGAAGTGACATCCTCTCGCCAATTTCCCGGCTTTTTGCCTGCATTTCGGCACGTGACTCGTCGATACGCAGGCCATCCTGAATTCGATCCAAGAGTTGTTGTGTTGAAAAGGGTTTCTGGAAAAAGTCCAGCGCGCCACCGCGCATGGCCCTGACAACCGACGGCACTTCCGGATAGCTTGAAATAAAGATAATTGGCAGATCGATTTGCCTGCGACGCAATTCGTCCTGCAAATCCAGGCCGCTCATTCCGGGCATGCGGATATCGGTCACGATACAGCCGGTCATTGTCGGCTGTGCCTGCTCAAGAAAACTGATTGAGTTGGTGAAAACGGCATAAGGCAAATTAACTGACTGGATCAGGTCAGTCAGAACAAACGAGATAACAGGATCATCGTCGATCAAATAAACTTTTGCTGTCATCGTTTCTCGGCGGCGGTAAAGATCATTTTTGGAAAATTACCGCTTTTTTGCAGTCGCTCGGGCAAAAGGCGGAGAAGTTACGAACGGTGACAATGATTACACAAAACTATGCCTTTAGAAGTATACCTGAGGAATAATTTACCTCGCCGGGTCAGTCCAGGGCTTGCTGAATTCCGTTGATCAGATCACCAAGTTCATTAGCCAATGCACTGGATTGCAGATTAATTCGATCACAACCGGCATCAGCCCTAAGAGCCGAATGAAGAAGCGTTGCAAGTTCCACGATGCGGGTTGCCCCAATCGTGCTTGCAGAGCCCTTTAATGTGTGGGCCAGTTCAGTTAGATCGGAGGGGGCTCCGGCTTCAAGCCGGGCCACATCCTGGGCGTGGGTATTGGCGAAGAGGGAAAGCATCTGCGCGTGCTTGGCCGCTATCCCGCGAACCTGGGCTAATCCGTGTTCAATATCCAGATGGGCAATGCCAGCCAGTCGCCGTCGCCACTCAGCAAGCTCCTCCGCTGTCATCGCGGCATTTACATTTTCATCTGCGATCTGAACAGGCGCATTTAGTCCCGCATCACTGCGCAACAACCACTTGAGAAGCGTGGCATATAGCATCTCGGGGGTCACTGGTTTGGCAATAAAATCATCCATGCCCGCCTCCTGGCAGGCCTCTCGATCATCATCAAAAGTATTGGCCGTCATCGCCACAATTGGCATGGGCTTTATCGCGGGAAGCCGTCGAATGGCATGAGTTGCCTCCAGGCCATCCATATTCGGCATGCGCAGATCCATCAGAATCAGATCGTAGGCGAGGCTGGCCGCCTTGCTGACAGCTTCGCGACCATCAACGGCAAAGTCGACAAAAAGCCCAACCGACTTCAGAAGATCCATGGCGACATCACGGCTAACGGCGTTGTCTTCGGCCAACAGAATTCGAGCTCCGGCATGGTGTTGTCGCAGTCTGCTCTCGGCATCTCCAGCGTCGCTTGAATTGACAATTGGCTCGCTTGTGCTGCCGCGTTGCAAGAGGGCGGTAAACCAGAAGCAACTTCCGACCCCCGGTTGCGATTCAACGCCAACCTTGCCGCCCATGAGTTGCGCCAGTCGCCGAGCAATCTTCAGCCCGAGACCAGTACCGCCATGTCTGCGGGAGACTGACGCGTCTACCTGTTCAAATGCATGAAAAAGCAACTCGATTTTATCGGGCGCAATGCCGATGCCGCTATCTTCTACCTCGAAGCGAATCAGCAATTCATTCCCACGTTCTTCCTGCAGGCGGGCTCGAATATGCACGGATCCCTGCTCGGTAAATTTCACCGCATTGCCCGCATAGTTGAGCAATGCCTGCCGAAGCCGGGTTGGGTCTCCGTGAAGCCATACGGGAACCCCCGCAATATCCACATCGAGGTGCAGCCCTTTATCTTGGGCTGGCTCGGCAATCATGGAAACAATGTTGGCGACAATATCGGGGAGCTGAAAATCCGTATTTTCAAGCTGTAGCCGGCCACTCTCGATTTTTGCCAGATCAAGCGTGTCGTTGATGAGCGAAAGAAGGTGTTTGCCTGCTCTGCCAATATTTTCAAGATGCCTGGCTTGCTCCGGGGCAGGCTCGCTATTTTGCAAGATATGGGACAGGCCGATAATCGCATTCAGCGGTGTCCGTATCTCATGGCTCATATTGCTCAGGAAGCTGCTTTTTGCCAGGTTGGCCGCTTCGGCAGCGTCCTTGGCCTGAGCCAGTTCGGCGGTACGAAATATCACCAGTTCCTCGAGTTTTTCGCGGTATTGAGCAAGCTCTTTGGCGGCCAGCTTGCGCTGGGTAATATCTTCCTTGAGGGCGATGTAGTGGGTAATCTCACCATCTGGCTGGCGTACTGGACTGACAATCGCGAACTCGACATATTCACTGCCATCCTTACGCTTGTTGGTAAACTCCCCCTTCCACGTCAAACCTTCATTAAGCGCCTGCCACATCGCGCGGTAAATTTCGGCTGGCGTCCTGCCCGAGTTCAGAATTCGCGGGTTCTGGCCAATGACATCTTCGCGAGCAAAGCCGGTATTAGCGACGAAGGCGTCATTAACGTACTCGATTTCAGCATTAATATTTGTGATCACAATGCTTTCGGGACTCTGCTCAACCACCCGGGAAAGCTGTCGCAATGAATCTTCCTGCTGCTTGCGCTTGGTAATGTCAGCAACGAAGCCATGCCAGAGTACCGAACCATCTGCTTCGCGTTCCGGTTGAGCATCACCGAGAACCCAGCGCATGCTGCCATCGTCAGTCTTCAAACGAAATTCATGGTGCCACGGGGTCAGCTCTATCGCCGATTTTTTGATGGAGGAGTCAACATCCACCAAGTCATCTGTATGTACCTTGGAAAACACGGCAGATGCATCATCTCGGACTTCGGCAGGAGTGAGACCAAAGAGGTCCTGGATGACATGGCTTGCAAAAGGAACACAGCAACTACCATCTGCCCGCAATCTAAACTGGTAAACCAACCCGGGTACCCGGCCGGCGATTTTCTCAAGCCGACTTAAAGCCTCTTTCTGAGCCTCTTCAGCCTTTTTTCGTGCGGTAATGTCGCGGGATGAACAATAGAGCGCAGACTGTCCATCGTAGGTAATGGGGGCAACGTTGATTTCAACCTCCAGTTGGCTACCGTCCGATCGCAGGTAGCGGCTTTCAAATACCGTATTTGTCGCGTTCTGAAAATGCTCGCTCAGGCGCTCAGCCATTTCGTTTGCTGTCCGGCCGACGTTCCACTGCTCAACCTTCATGCTCATGGTTTCGGATCGCTCGCGACCCAGCATATTGCAAAAAGAGTCACTCGCTTCGAGCAGGCTCCCATCGCTGGCCAGGATATGCAATCCATCGCTGGCATTACGCAATATCAGCCGGTTTCTCTCGCTTTCTCTGGTGAGAATATTGACTGCAAGTTCGCGACGCTGCCAGGCGAGCCTAAGCCACCAAGCTGATGACAGAACAACGAGTACGGCAATCAACCCGAGCACCGCGATGCCGATCGCATCTCTATGGGCTGCCCCCTGCCATGCTGCGGGCGATGCGCCGACAACGATGTAGAGCGGAAAATTGCCTATTCGCCGGTAGGCGTTGGCGCGCTCAAGACCATCGAGCGCCGTTGGCGCAATATATGTTCCCAGCTTAGCGTTGGCGGCGATTGCCTCCTTGAGCTGGGGCGATACCTTCATGCTTCCGATGCCAATGGCTGCATTCGGTGGTTTCGGATGCCTGGCGAGCAGGCGAAAGCTCGTCGTGCGCAGCGAAATTGCCGCGCCCGTACCCAGGTCAAGCGTCGCAAACACCTTCGAAAAATAGTTCGAATTGATGCTGGCAATAATCAGACCGGCGAAAGCCCCATCCGGTGTATTGAGGCGCCGGGCCAGGATGAGCTCCCCTTTTTTCCTGACCTGCTCATCCAGCGCATCCAGAAAAATGAGGCCGTTGCTCTCGCTGTTGCGCGCCTGTTCCAAGAAATGGCGATTCGTCAAACTATCCTGATTTGGCCCCGTTGTCGCCGACTGGAAAATACCGTCTGTCGTCACAATCTGAAGAGTCCAAAGTTCGGGTGTTTGTAAAAACTGCTGCCGGATCAGTTCATCAACAAGGTTCCTGTCACGGATCGGTAGGCGCAGGCTTTTTTCGTAGAGGATGGCCCCTGACTTCAAGGCAAGATCGGCTTGTTCGATGTTGCTGGCGACAAAATGATCGAGGACATGGGCAATGTCTTCAGTCTTGTCCAGTGCCAGCTCTTTGTGCTGGAGGCTGGACTGGTAAGTACTCCATGCCGCCATGACAAAAATCAGGCCGATGGCAATGGCACAGGCGATCAGCAGAAGCAGGTGGGCGCGGGGGGGCGGTGTCGTGGGAGTCAGCGCAGGCATCTCCCCGTTTTCGTGGGAGATTTTTGGCGAATCGTCAGGGCTGTTTGGCAATTGCTGCGTACTCAATTTTGTAATGCAGCGGAGAGAGACTCCACTTCCTCGGCTGAATCTTTCAGAATGCTGCTCAGCAATTCACCACCAATTAACAATTCGATTTCCGCCGGCATTGCCTTGCCCCTCAGCCCCGTCAGTTCACCAAGGGGCGACTCGACCGGTGAGAGTTGATCGGCCAATAGCAATGTATCGCCCAAAGTCTGCGGCGGCAGCGCCAGATAGCCCCCCCAAAAGGCCTCAAGACCTTCTCGGATGTTGGCAGGTATCCCCAGGGCAAGGACGACAGCCCTTCCAACCAGAGCTTCGCCTTCGTCATACCAGGCCGCCAATCCGCTTTCGAGAAGACCGGGAAAAGCACTGGCGCGCGAGATCAGATAGAAGCTGCCGACTTCATGCACAATTCCGGCGAAGAAGGCTGCCTCGGGATCCTGCTTGGTGACCCGTCGGGCGATGACCCGGGCCAGCGCCGCAACATGAGCCGTATGTTCCCACAGGCGTCCAGCCAACAGGCGGTGCTCCGGCGAATGCGACATTCCCTGCATCTGGCGGACAATGACGGCAGTCGCCATTGTGCGCAGCGTGCTGAAGCCAAGCCGGGAAACAGCGCTGCGAACGTCACTCATGCTACGACCCGAGGGGTTGTAGGCCACCGAGTTGGCGATGCTGACCACGCGCGCCGACAATAGGGGCTCGGCCGAGATCAATTTGCTCAGCTGGTCTATCGAGCAGTCCGGATCATCCAGCGCCCGCTGAACGCGCAAGGCAATTTCAGTATGCGTGGGAAATACCATCTCCCCTCGGGTGGCATCTGCGGTAATTGCATCAAGGGCGGCTTGACTATCCATTTCTATCTCCTAGAGTCCCTTGCCATAGCCGATGATCGCCGTCGGAATCTGATCCAGCGACATGCTCTGATCGGTCGCACCGAGTTTTATGGCTTCTTTCGGCATGCCAAAAACTACGCAGCTCGCTTCATCCTGAGCAATGGTTCTGGCCCCGGCATCGTGCATTTCCTTCATGCCCCGCGCCCCATCGTCTCCCATGCCTGTCATGATAATCCCGAGCGCATTTGCTCCAGCAAATTTGGCCACCGAACGGAACAGAACATCCACCGATGGCTTGTGCCGGTTGACCAATGGCCCATCGACTACCTCAACCGCATATTGCGCACCATTACGTTTCAGCATCATATGGCGCCCACCAGGAGCAATCAGTGCGAGTCCGGGAATGACGCGGTCGCCATTTTTCGCTTCGCGGACCTCAATCTGACAAAGATTATTCAGGCGCTCGGCAAACATGGCCGTAAATTTTTCTGGCATGTGCTGAACGATAATGATGCCCAAAGAAGTGGTTGGCAGGCGGGTCAGCACAGCCTCCAGCGCCTGCGTGCCACCGGTGGAGGTGCCGATGGCGACAACCTTGTTGGTCGTGCGCTCCAGGGCTCGACTGCTAACGGCGCTAAGCATGGTCGCTAGCCAGTGCCTGTGAAAGCACCTGACGAACAACGGCCGAGTCGTCGACGATCATCACCTTGATTTTGTCAGCCACGGATACTCCTGATCCGTGCATCCGTTCCCTGCGGAAAGGCGAGCCATACATCACCGCTGCCGACGTCGAAATGCAGTTTTCGCCGGCCGCTGCCGCCGACATGTTCGGCCACCACGGTTATGTTGTTGGTAGCCAGCAAGGCGCGGCCATAGGCCACATTACGCGGGCCGATATCGATTTGGCCACCGGAAAGCTCGCCCAGCATGTTGGCGCCGCCAAACAGTTTGGCTTGATACTCGCCGGGGCGCGTGCCGGCGGCTTCTACCTGCTGCAGAAACAATGCAAAGGCTTCGTCGGCGAAACGGCCATCCAGCAGGGCATTGGAAGGGCGCTTACGTTCGGTCAGCATGTAGTGACACATGCCGCCGATGTGCTTGCGCGGGTGCCATAGCGTGATCGAGACACAGGAACCGAGCAGGGTCGAGATGCGCGTGTATTTCCTGCCGAAGTGAAACTCTCCGGGATTGAGAAAGACTTCATGAATTTCTGCCATCGGGGTGATCATGGTTTGCGATAAATGGTCGGGAGTACGGCCTCAACCCGATCCGTGATTCCGTTGAGTGTCTCCGAATGGCCAATGATCAGATAACCGCCGGACTTCAGGCGGGGCAGCAGATTGTGCACCACCTTGGCCTTGGTCGGAGGATCGAAGTAAATCATCACGTTGCGTAGGAAGATCACTTCGAAATCACCAATCTCGGTATCGATCGGGTTCATCAGGTTGATCTGATAAAAACGGGTCTTTTGCCGCAATTCCGGCGCAATGAGGAAGCTGCCTGCATGCGAGCGCACTCCTTTGAGGCAGTATTTGCTCATGTAGCCGGGCGGAATACCCTCGGTACGCGCCAGTGAGTAGTGGCCGGTCGCCGCCTTGGCCAGCACCTGGGTGCTGATATCGGAACCGACAATTTCCCACGGTGTATTCGGTAAATTATCGGCCAGCACCATGGCCAGCGTGTACGCCTCCTCGCCACTCGAACTGGCGGCACTCCACACCCGGAAGGTGGCCGGGCTCCGCCTTTTTTTGATGATTTCGTCGCGCAGGAAGGCAAAGTGCTTGGGTTCGCGGAAAAAATAGGTTTCGTTGGTGGTCAGCAGATCGACCATGGTCTGGACTTCTTCCGGATGTTCCCCGGTGGCCAGCATCCGGTAGTACTGGGTAAAGGTAGCAAGCTCGTAAACCTTGAGACGGCGCGTCAGACGGCCGACCAGCAGGATTTTCTTGGCATCGCTCAGGCTGATGCCGGCAATTTTGTAGATCAGGCGCTGGAAGAGAGCGAATTCCTGATCGGAAATGGGGCTGGGTTCGGCCATCAGAACAACTCGATTTTCTTTTCTGTGGTTTTGGGCTTCTGCAGCAGCGTATCCGCGTAGCTTTTTTCTTCCCGGGCGATCACCGCGGCCGTCGCCATATTGGTCACCATGCGCCGGCAAAAGGCGTCGCCGCTTGTCGGAATGAAGAGCACCTTGCGTGACCAGGGACCGAGAAAATCAGAGGCGAGCAGCGGGATGCCTTCGCGTGCCAGCCATTCTTTGGCGAATTCGGCATTGCGCGTGCCGATGCTGGCCAAGGAGCCGACGGTGTCAATGATCGTTCCCCCGCCAAACGCCTTGGCCTGCAGGCGAACTTTCTTCGCACCGCGCTGCAGTAGTGCATTGAGCAGCGCTTCCATGGCATAGGAACCGGAAAGCAGCGAGTCGACATCGTCATTGTTGCCGCGCCGGATGTTTGGCAGCATGAAATGGTTCAATCCTCCGACGCGCGCCTGCGGGTCGAACAAGCAAACCGCGACACAGGAACCGAGCAGCGTCGACAAAGGGCGATCTGGCTCTATCGCCCAGGCACCCGGATGTATGGTCCGGGCAAGGCGTTCGATTTCCTGGGAAGAAAGCTTGCTGTAATCCATCTGTTTCAAAGCTTCCAAAGATCACGCGGATTTGCTCGGCTTGCCGGCTTTTCAGGCGGCAAGCGGCCATCGCCCGATCAGGTTCAGGTCGGGGCTGGCGACTCGAGTGCTTTTTCCGTGCCGGTCAGCAGGGCAATCTCCTCGACCGACAGCACCTTGTTGATTTCCAGCAGGATGACGAATTTGCCGGCGACCTTGCCCATGCCGAAGATGAAATCGGCCCGAATCCTGGCACCAAATGACGGCGGTGGTTCGATTTCGCTACGTGGAATTTCCAGGACTTCGGAAACCGCATCGACGATGATGCCAATATCGTGGCGAGTGTCTTCGTCAGGTACTTCGACGATGACAATGCAGGTCCGCCGGCCCACTTCCGTCGATTTTCCCCCGAAGCGCGCCGACAGGTCTATCACCGGCACGACGCTGCCGCGCAGGTTGATAACGCCGCGGATGAAGGCCGGCATCATCGGGATTTCAGTCAGGTTGCCGTACTCGATGATTTCCTTGACGTTGAGAATGCCCACGCCAAACATTTCACCACCGAGCGAGAAAGTCAGATACTGGGCCGGCGCTTCATTGCTCCTGGCGACAGCGACTTGGCCCTGGGCCAGGGTGTTTCCCTTGGCTTGCACGAGTTGTCCCATGATGACTCCTCAATAACGCTCGAAGTCACCCTCGTTGACCTGGACCGCAGCGGCCCGGGCAGCGATGCGTGGCTTGGCTCCGCCGGCAGAACGGGCCGCCGCCGGCGTGAAGTTGCGGGCGGTACTGCGCTGGTTGTCGTCAAGCCGGAAGAAGGTCATCGTCTGTTGTAGCTGTTCAGCCTGCGAGCCGAGTTCTTCAGCCGTCGCCGCCAGTTCTTCGGAAGCCGAAGCATTCTGCTGCGTCGCCTGGTTCAACTGGCCCATTGCGCCATTGATCTGCGCGACACCGGAAGATTGCTCGGAAGAAGCAGAAGCAATCTCCTGCACCAGATCGGAAGTCTTGCGAATGGTCGGGACCATTTCCGTCAGTAGGGTACCGGCCCGTTCAGCCTGCTTGACCGAAGAGGATGCCAGATCGCCAATTTCCTGGGCGGCGATCTGCGAACGCTCGGCCAGCTTGCGCACTTCAGCCGCAACCACCGCAAAGCCCTTGCCGTGATCGCCGGCACGCGCCGCTTCGATGGCGGCATTGAGCGCCAGCAGGTTGGTCTGGTAGGCGATGTCGTCGATGATGCCGATCTTGCTGGCGATGCTCTTCATGTCATCCACTGTCTTACTTACCGCTTCGCCGCCTTCGGCGGCTTCCTTGGCGGCCTTCGAGGCCATGCCGTCGGTGACCTTGGCATTGTCGGTATTCTGAACGATCGAGGCAGACATCTGCTCCATTGACGAGGTGGTTTCCTCGACCGAAGCCGCCTGCTCGCTGGAAGACTGGGACAGCGACTGGGCGGTGGCCGAAACCTGGCCGGCCGCATTGGTCAGGTTGTCGGCGGCGGTACGGACTTCGCCGATGATCTGGGTCAGCTTGGCTATCATGTTCTGCATGGCATTCATCAACTGCCCGATTTCGTCTTTACTGTCAGATTCGAGCTTGACCGTAAGGTCGCCATCTGCAAGACGGGTCGCGGCATCGACCGCTTGGGTAATTGGGACAGTAATGCTGCGCGTGATGAACCAGGCGAATGCGATGGTCAGCAAAATTGCGACGGCGCTGATGATCTCGATCAGATGGATCGCCGCTGCAGCGCTCTCTTCTGCACCCTTGCCGGTATTTTCCATAGCCTTGGTCTGAAAGTCGATCAGTGCATTGATGCTGGCAATGTACTCGGCCTGTGCCTTGCGCAAGTCGCCTTGCATCAACGCCACAATATCTGCCTTCTTGTCGGCCTTGAGCAGTTCCATGAATTTATCTTGTGTGACCACATAGGCGGCGCGAGAAACATTTACTTTCTTCAGAATTTCCTTGCCCTGCTCACTTTTGATGGTTTTTTCGAGTTTTTCGAGATTTTCGGTAATAACTTTTCTCAAAGAGGGGATGCTCTCCAGCGATTTTTGCTGCTCGGCGCCCGAATAGATGTAGGCATTACGCAACAGGCGGGCGATACCGTTGACTGCATCGATGATGTTGGTGGCCTGTATTACCTTCGGGAAACGATCATTGGCCATTGATCCAATGTCATCGCTAAGTGCATTTAGTCGCATGAAGCTGATGGTGGAAATGGTAATCAGCAAAGCCAGGGTGACAGCAAAGCCTACCCCCAGGCGGACGCCAACTTTCAGATTTTTGAACATGGTCTACCCCTTCTTGAAATGCAATACGTTAATTGTTCGGCAGTACGGTGGAGGGCTGGTGACTTCTACCCGGCAACAACTTTCGTTCTTCGTTCTGGCTAACGGTTTGCACCAGCGCGGCAACATCCAGAATCAGCGCGACCTCGCCGCTGCCGAGTATGGTCGAGCCGCCAATGCCACGCAGATGCGGGAACATCACGCCGAGCGGTTTGATCACCGTCTGGAATTCGCCCATCAACTGATCGACGACGATCCCGGCCCGCTGGCCGGCAAACTGCACAACGACGATGCTTTCGCGGGGCGGCGGTGTGCCGGGTATTTCGAACAACTCGCGCAGGCGGATGAAAGGCAGCGCCTCACCGCGCAGATTCATGAAATTGCGGTCGCTTGGCAGGTTCTTTAGTTCGATGCATTCGACGACGGTATCGAGCGGAATGACATAGGCCGCCTTGTCGACGCCGACCAGGAAACCGTCGATGATGGCCAGGGTCAGCGGCAGTCGGATGGTGAAGGTGGCGCCCTCGCCGTCGACTGAGCTGACATCGACGGCACCGCGCAGCGACTGGATATTGCGCCGCACGACATCCATGCCAACACCGCGCCCGGAAAGATTGGAGACTTTTTCGACCGTCGAGAAACCGGGTTCGAAGATCAGGTTGACGACTTCTGCATCGCTCAGCGTTTCACCGGGCTGAATGACGCCACGTTCCAACGCTTTGGCGGTGATCTTTTCCTTATTGAGGCCACCACCATCGTCGGATATCTGAATCACGATACTGCCCGAGTCGTGATAGGCGTTGAGCGTCACCGTGCCGCAGGCCGGCTTGCCGCGTTCGAGGCGGACGGCGGTAGGCTCAATGCCGTGGTCCAGCGAGTTGCGCACCAGATGCATCAACGGGTCGCCGATTTTTTCGACGACGGTTTTGTCGAGTTCGGTTTCGGCGCCGCTGATAACCAGCTCGATTTCCTTGCCGAGTTCCTTCGATACGTCGCGCACGACGCGGTTGAAGCGAGTGAAGGTGTCACCGATCTGAACCATGCGCAGTTGCAGGGCCGAGTCACGAATATTTTCGACGAGACGGGAAAGTACCGACGTAGCTTCGACAAGATCGGTCTGCTTGCTCTTTTGTGCCAGAAGATTTGCCGAGGCGCCGGCGATGACCAGTTCTCCGACCAGATCGATCAGCTGATCGAGCTTGTCGGCCTGAACGCGGACCAGCCGGGCTTCCTTGGCTTTCTTGTCGTTGACCTGGGTCTGCTTGACGACGGCGGCGTCGACAACTTCCTTGCGCACCACTTTGTTATCGACCAGTATTTCTCCCAGTTGGGGCTGGGGTGTTGCGTTATCCGGTTCTGCGCTTTCGGCCGATACTTTTTGATCGCACAGACCTTGGTCCACCTCTGCCTGGGTTAGCGCACCGCAGCGAACCAGGATTTCGCCGAGACGCATGCTGTCTTCCGGCAGTTCCTGGATATGTTTGATGTATTCGGAAAGCTTGCTGTTGGGCGGCAGGATGCGCAGATCGCAGTCGTCGCGGACGAAATCGAAGACGCGCTCGATATCGGCCTTGCTGCTGCGCGTCTGGAGCTGAATTTCAAAGCCGATATAGCAGGATTCAGGGTCCATTTCCGCTGCCGCAGGCATGGCGTCGGCAATGGTTTCGATACCGACGATTTCGCCCAGCGAGGCCAGGTAGCGAATGATGGACAGCGGGTCCATGCCGCCACGCAGCACGTTTTCGCCAAAACGCACGGAAATGTGCCAGCAGTCGGTCAACACGATGCCGCCACCGGAGGTTTCAACTTCAACAGCGGCGTCGTGCACGGTCATTTCTGAGCGGATTGGATCGGGCGTTGGCTGACTGATGTTGTCGATAAACACCTTCAGTTGCACGGTCAGCGCGTCACCACGAGCCTTGAGCTCGGTGTCAGGGGCTTCGGCTTCGGCCGCCAGTACGTCGATCAGGCTGACCATGTGGTCGCAGCATTCGAGGAGCAGAGTAGCGAGTGGCGGCGTCACCGCCAGTTCATCATTGCGTAGCGAATCGAGGATGTTTTCGACACGGTGCGTGAAGGCAACGATGAAGTTGCATTCGACTACGCCGGCACCGCCCTTGATGGTGTGGGCGGCACGGAAGATGCCGTTGATGTTATCCATATCGTCCGGGGATTGTTCCAGACGGAGCAAGCCGGATTCCATGTCAGCCAGTTGTTCGCGGCTTTCCTGGATGAAGACGCTGGTAATTTCGTCCATGCTGTTTTCTCCGCTCACTCAGGGGGCTTCGTTGGCCGGGATGACCAGCGGGTCACCAAATTCGGCTGCCATGTTGCAAAACTCAATCACCGAACTGACCGCCTGGCTGTGGGCAACGATGCGCACCTGCTTGCCGGCGTGCTGCGCTTCCTTTTTCAGCAGGATCAATAGCTGGAGTCCGGCCGTATCCATTGCGTCGACTCGGGACAAGTTCAACTCCAGTTCGCTGGTGCCGGCCAGGGCATCGAGCAGGAGCTGTTTTTGTTCCAGCGCGTGGTAGATGGTGAGATCTTCGGTGATGGCAAGCGGTGGGCTGGACGACATTGGCTTTGTCCCTAAAACAGTTCGATGCGGGATTCGGCAGGGGCCGGCGCGGCTGTCGGCTCCCGACTGAGCGAGGTTTGGTGACTGGTGCGCTGACTCTCCATGACATAGCGGCCGTAAAGCGAGTTCAGTTGCTCGACGATGGGTGTATAGGTAACGCAATTGTCTTCGTAGGCATGCAGGCGCTCAGCCAGCAAGTTGGCGTGTTCATCGAGCTGGGTCAGCGCCTGCATCACGTGTTCGATCTGCTGCCGGCTGACATCCTGGAATTGAACGCTGGCCTGGGCATCCATGAACATGCTGGCGAGCTGGCTGCTGCTTTCCTTGACTTGGGAGAGGACGCCGGTTTCGTGCTGCATCAGCGCTTCGTAGTCCTGGCCTAGTTGGCTGAGCTGGCTGGAGAAATAGCCCAGCAACTCTTTTTCCTTATCAAGATTGACGTTGGAGAGTTTGTGCTCGAACTGGCTCTCGATATGATCAGCCACCGCAGCAATACCCTGACTGATCTTGACGACTGCGGCTTCGGTTTCACCGGAGAGCTTGCGGACTTCGTCAGCAACCACGGCGAAGCCACGCCCGGCTTCACCGGCGCGGGCGGCTTCGATGGCGGCATTCAGGGCGAGCAGGTTGGTTTGGCCGGCAACATGCTTGATCAACTGAACCAGGGATTCCAGCGAGTGCGCCTCCTGGACGACCTGTTTGACACGTTCCTGATCCTGCCGAGTTTCCTGCAGGCGTAGCTGGGCATAGCCTTCCATTTTGCTGAGCAGATCCTGGTTCTGGGAAATGCGCGTTTCGGATTCGCGAACCAGCTCGGCTGACTCTTCAAATGTGCTGTTGGCAAAGCGATCCAGGCGGGTGACAACTTCATCGATGGTTTGCAGTTGTTCAACGATGTCGTAAGCAGCTTTTTCTGTTGCGTCGATGACGCCCTTCAACTGACCATTCAGCACCTCATTGAATTGATGTACCTGCTTCAGTTCGCCGGAAACCTCTTCGGTGACTTTCTGAAAATCCTCAACCTTGCCAAGCTCCTGGGCCGCCTGCTTGAACATGCCCAGCGCATGATCGCGATAAAAAGCCAGCGAGAGCCCCCGATGCAGCACGTAACCTGAAGTCATCAGGGCAAAGGTGCCTAGTGCATCGGCCAAGGGCGGCGACATGCCAAAGGCCGGAACCAGTGAGTTGTGGAACCAGCCGTGCAGGAAATACACGCCAACGGCGAGGATCAACGCCGCGATAAGAAAGGTTCCCATCGATCGCCGCAGATAGGTCGCGAATTCCATGACGTCAGCGCACAACCAGCTTGATGGTATTGAGCAGCTCATCCGCCGTGGCCGGCTTGACAATCCAGCCGGAAGCACCGGCTGCCTTGGCTTCCAGCTTTCTCGACTGCTGCGATTCGGTAGTCAGGAAGAGAATGGGTACAAATTTGTAGGGAGCCAGCTTGCGGACTTCCTTGATCAATTCAATGCCGTTCATGCCCGGCATGTTGAGATCGGTGATCAGGAGATCGATCTTGATGCCGGTTCCCAGCTTCTTCAGCGCCTCTTCTGCATTGGCAGCTTTTTCCGTGGCGTAACCCGCCTTGGTGAGAATATTCGAGATGGACAGCAATATCGTTGCCGAATCATCTACCAACATGATTGTTTTCATCGCATCTTCCTCAACAAGATCATCCGCAAACACTGGTGTTTTGGCTGCCTGAGTAAGTCTCAGAAATGTTTGCACCCATGACAATTGATAGTCTCAAAGACATCGGGTTTTGTTTATTCGTGAATGCCGCGGCAAATTGCGGGATATACGTAGTGGTGAAATGGATATCGAAGTAGACGATGCTCTGGAAATTTCCGAGCAAGCTGAAATCTGATAGGCAATGAGCGGTCGCCATATGCGACCGCTTTTCCTACGATTGCGGACTGATGTGTAAGTGTCAGCCAACGTCCGGATTGGCCGATGACCGGAAACTAGTGCTCACCAACGGAGTCGGTGTTTCGCTTCGGTCTCTTTGTGACGTTGATCATCTTCAGTGTGCAAATAGGTGTTCGTCGTCGAAATAGAACTATGACCAAGGTTATCGCGAACATGGCGAAGATCCATCGCATCAGCCATGTTGGATCCAGCGGTATGCCGCATCCAGTGCGCCGACGCATCTTCGACCATATGAGCGATGCGTTCAAACTCAACTCCTCGATCGCGAATTCGGGACGCTGTTCGGTTGAATACCTCTTTGACGATCAAATGCACCGCACTGCGTGTCAGCGAGCGTTGCTTTCCGCCAATAGGAAGGAGGAGGGGAGTGTGCTCGCCGGAAATAGGGAAGGGCGATAGCCTATTTTCACGACGATAGCGGGTCAGCTCCACGATGAGTTCAGCCGTTGCTGGTACCAAGCGGGTCTTGTCGCCCTTGCCAGTGATTTCCAGCCACCAACGTCCTTCTCCTTCAGTATCACGTCGGCAGAAAAATGCCCCCATGGTGTTTTCGATGACCTCGGAGATGCGCAGACCACAGATGTACAACAACGAAAACAGCCAACGGACGCGATGAAAATGTTCTCGCTCTCGATCGGTTTCTCGCGGCATGGTTTCAATTGTCGTTTTGACCTCGAGCCAAAGCTCATCATCCAGGAATCGAGTAATCCGCGGTTTGGCCTTGCGTTGCCGCTGGCGTGATAGCGACAACGGATTTCCGGCCAAATAGCCTGCATTCACCAGCCAGGAGAACATGGTGTTCAGAATAATGATCGCTTGGCGCTGACTGGTCGGGGCGAGGGGGCCGGCGAACGGGCGCCAATCCGGATCAAACCGCGACCATTTTCGACCCGCCTTCATGACCCAACGCTCAGACGGTTGGGGATCGGCCAAAAAGCGCTGATAGACCAACAAATCCTCGTGGGTCAATGAAGACAATGGCTTTCCGAGTTCCAGCGTCGCCCAGAGCAGCAGGCGCTCGGATTCCTTGCGATAGCTATCAAACGTGGTGCGCGTATCGAGAAAGCGGGCCAGCCAAGCTTTCAGGGCATCGATGTCCGTTTGCGCTGCGATCTGGGCATGGCCCAGCGTCGAGCGATTGGTGCCTGTCCGGCCATCGAGGTGTTCTGGCAAGCGGACTAACTCAAGCGGCGCAATGGCTGCCACGGGAATCAAATCGCTCATCTTTATCGGCTCCGCAGGTCTGGCTACTTTGCTGCCATTGTAGTGCCGACATAATTCGACAGTATAGTCGTAATGTCAAATATCGCGGTTACAAGATTCGTTTCACAACGTTATACGTTGTATTATTAATTATCGTATCGACAAGTAACCCAAGAGTTGTGACTGTAGGAGCAAAAGCATGAGCACAGAAGCCAAAATCATCGCGGAAATCGAGGCGCTCAAAGCCCATGATCTCGACACACAGGATCTGTATCGAGAAGTCTGCACCATTCTATTTTTTCGCTACGGCATAACCCCCACGGCCAACAAGCTCTACCAATTCGTCCGAAAAGGGAGCATGTCCGCGCCGGCAGAAGCCTTGGCCAGATTTTGGTCTGACTTGCGTGAGAAGAGTCGGGTCCGGATTGAACATCCGGATCTTCCAGAGGGGCTAAAAGCTGCCGCCGGAGAACTGGTGGCGTCGCTGTGGTCACAGGCACAAACGAGCGCCCAGGATGGCCTCGCCATCTTTCGTCAGGAAGCACAGGAAAAAGTTACTGAATCTCTGCAGGCTGTTGCTACTTCAGACCAAGATCGCGTAGCCGCAGAAGCAGAGTCGAAACAAACCCGAGAAGCCCTTAGAGCGGCCAATGAGCGCATATTAAATCTTGAACGAGATCTGGCAGGAGAACGTGCCCGAACACAGTCCTTAGAGCAACAGATTGAGTCAGCCAGACATCAGCAAACTTCGCTAGAGGTCGCTCTGGCTGATGCCAGAAAGGACTATTCCGCCGAACTCGAAAAGTCTCGCCAAGAACTTCGGCGTACCGAAGAACGACTTGAGGCCAGTGAAAAACGAGCATTGCTTGAAATCGATCACGAACGCCAGATGACGGTAAGAGCACAACGCGAGCTTCTACAGCTTAGGAATAGTAGTCTTGAAAATGAGGAGCAGTTGCGGATTGAACTAGCTGCCAGCAAGGCTGAGTTGGCCAATGTAAGGCAGATGTTAGGTGTTGCCGAGGGCAAACAGGATGAGCTAAGGGCTGGAAATGAAAAGCATCTTGAAGAACTGGCTGCGCTCCGCCTGACTCTAGGTCAGCAGGAAACGCAATTGGCGTTGTTGCAACGGGAAGTTGAACTCACCCAATCAGCAGCCAAACAGCTTCAGGAAAATCTTACAAAGTCAGCAACTCCAAAGGCACCAAGGCGAAACAGGAAAGTGTGACACCTGACGCTGACTACAATTTTATGAAACGAAGGGTAATGATTTTATGAAAATGGACGAATATCAGTTTGGTTCTTGGCCAGTGGGTGATGCAAGTTTACATAATACAAATTATGCGTCTTAATGATTCTTCAATTTGCTCATTTCAACAGATTTGTGAAGCTCCCTGCCGATATCGGTGAGCTGAACAAAAAGCCCTGTCCGCCATCGCATTGCTCGGCACGCAGAAAAGCCAGTTGATCGAGGGTCTCCACCCCCTCGGCGATGACCTGTTGTTTGAGTTTCTGTCCCATACTGATCACGGCACTGACGATAGTGGCGCTATCGGCGTTGGTGGCGATGTCGCGGACAAAGGACTGGTCGATTTTCAGGGTATCGATCGGAAAACGGTTCAAATAGCTCAGGTTCGAATATCCCGTACCAAAATCGTCAATGGCCAGTTTCAGGCCCATGGCCTTGAGGGATTCGAGTACCACTACCGAAGATTCCGCCTCGTGCATCAGGATGCTTTCAGTCAGTTCAAGCTCCAGGTAGCCAGGTGGCAAGCCTGTTTCCTTGAGAATGTCGGCGACTCCGGCCAGAAAATTGACATGGCGGAATTCCACCGCCGAAATATTCACCGATACTGGCACCGCAGGCAAACCGGCATCAAGCCAGGCACGGATCTGGCGGCACGCTTCGCGCAGCACCCAGCGACCGATCGGCACGATCAGTCCGCACTCCTCGGCAATGGGTATGAAGTAGTTGGGATAAACCATGCCGGTATCGGGATCCAGCCAGCGCAGCAGTGCTTCGGCACCGCACATCCTGCCGCTGGCGATCTCCATTTTGGGCTGGTAATAGAGCTCGAACTCGTTCATTTTCAGGGCACGGCGCAGGCTGTTTTCGATCAGCAGTCGCTGCACGGCGCGGGTATTCATGTCACCCGTGAAAAACTGATAATTGTTGCGTCCGTTGGACTTGGCGTAGTACATCGCCGTATCGGCATTCTGGATTGCCGTTTCGGCGTTGTTGCCGTCGTTCGGGTAAATGCTGATGCCGATGCTGATGGTCACATGCAGTTCGTGACCTTCGACCTTGTGCGGCAAAACCAGCGAGCCCAGCAGCTTTTCCGCGACCTGGGCCGCATCCTGCGGACGTTCGATTTCGGCGAGCAGGATAACGAACTCGTCACCGCCCTGCCGGCAGACGGTATCCGTCGTCCGGACGCCGGCCACCAGGCGCTGGGCGACCGATTGCAGCAATTGATCGCCGATCACATGGCCGAGCGAATCATTGATGTTCTTGAAGTAGTCGAGATCAAGAAAAAGCAGAGCCAGTTGCTTGTGATGCCGTTGCGCCTGACCGATCGCCCGGGTCAGGCGTTCGGTGAGCAAGACGCGGTTGGGCAAGCCGGTCAGGAAGTCGTGCTGGGCCAGATGCGACATTTTTTGCGCCATGGCGCGCGAGGCACTGACATCGTGAAACACGATCACGGCACCAGCCACCTTGCCATCCCGGTCATGAATCGGGGCCGATGAATCCTCGATGGCCGCCTCGCTGCCATCGCGCCGGATCAGCAGGCTATCGGCGGCCAGGCCAACCACCCGGTCTTCGGCAATTGCCCGCTCGACCGGGCTGGCTACCGCGCTGCGCGTCTTCTCATCGACGACATGGAATACCTCGGACAGCGGGCGCCCCAGCGCGCTTTCCATGGACCAGCCGGTCATCGCTTCCGCCACCAGGTTGAGATAGGTCACATTGGCCTGCAGATTGGTGGTCAGCACGGCGTCGCCGATCGAGTTGAGGGTGACCTGCGCCCTCTCCTTCTCCTCGAACAGCGCG
Source organism: Azonexus sp. (assembly GCA_049294655.1). Lineage (GTDB taxonomy): Bacteria > Pseudomonadota > Gammaproteobacteria > Burkholderiales > Rhodocyclaceae > Azonexus. Next base: position 91,507 of record JBAQDI010000054.1, on the reverse strand, counting down.
TCCTGCATCTGTTTCAGTTCTTCTTCCGCCGCCTTGCGCCCGGTGATGTCCTCGACGATCTGGATACGCCCGCGCAGGGTCCAGCCATCACGCATGGCGGCAGCGTTGAGGCGGGTCCACACCATCTTTCCATCGCGGCGCAGGAAACGCACTTCAGCCTGAAAAGCTTCCTGGTTGCGCACCGCATCACGCCAGGCGATGACGATGCGCTGCCGATCATCGGGATGAACCGCCATGCTCCAGTTGGTACCCAGTGTCTCTTCCAGGCTCAAACCCGAGATCTCGTGATAGGCGGCGTTGGTATAGACGCAACCGCCCTGCGCGTCGGAAACAAAAATGCCGAGCGGCGCCGCATCGCTCATGGTCCGGAAGCGCGCCTCGCTCTCGCGCAGCGCTTCGCGGCCGGCCTTGCGCTCACTCAGGTAATGCAGGGCCCGTGGCAGCCAGTGGGCATCGACATGGCCCTTGATCAGATAGTCATCGGCGCCACATTGCACGGCAAGACGCGCGTTTTTCTCATCGTCGGCAGCACTCAGGATGAGGATCAGCGCCTCCGGCGCCAGCAGCCGGACCCGATCGAATATCGTCACGCCCCGCGCATCAGGCAGCGTCAGATCGAGCAATACAACATCGACCGGCGCACGGCCCAGTCGCTCAAGCACATCGGCCAGCCGGGTCAGGGTTTCGACTGCAAATACCTGGCCAACCTTCGTCGCAAGGGCATCCAGAATCAGGCGTGCATCGTCGGGGTTATCCTCGACCAACAAGACTGAAGTCGGCGTATCGCTCATGGCATGGGTATCCGGAAATCAAGGAAAATCGGCGATTTTTGACAGAAATCGCCTGGATCAACGGGCCTCGGTGTTGCCCGCCTTGACCGGTTCAGCGACGACTGAGCACGGCGCCAATGATCAACCCGGCGGCGGCAGCGAAGCCAACGATAGCCCATGGGTTCTTGTGCACATACTGATCGGTGGCATTGCTCACGCAACGTGCCCCGCTGGCGACGGCAGTGCGCGTACCGGCAATTTCCTCAGACACGGTATGCCCGGCTTCGTGCAGCAGCTTGCTGGCGTTGCCGACCATCCCCTTGAATTCGTTGATGAGTGTTTCCTTGCGACCTTCGGCAGGTCCTGCATTGAGTTCGCTAGTCATGATGTCTCCTTGGTTTGCTGCGGAAATGTTCCGGCAGCCGTTTGGCATTATTCAAGTCTTGCCGGCATCCGGTCTGTGTGCTGGCGAACAGACCGCCTCCACACCCTGCGTAGGATGTGATCGACCGCCGAAAAGCGGGATCCCGGAAAACCAATGTCAGGAGCAAGAAAATGAGCTTGGGAACAATTCTGCTGATCGTTCTGGTCCTGTTGCTGCTGGGTGCCTTTCCCTCCTGGCCACACAGCCGAAACTGGGGCTACGCGCCGAGCGGTGGTCTTGGACTCGTGCTGCTGGTCCTGCTGGTTCTGGTGCTGCTCGGCAGGATCTAGTTACGAAGCAGACCACTAGCCTTACCCGAAACCCGGCTTTCGCCCTACCCTCTTACGGAGAAACAACATGTTGAGAAACCACTACAAACAAATCGCCCTTTCACTTCTGCTGGCGACCAGCCTTGCCGCCTGCGACAAGCCCGGACCGGCCGAATCGGCCGGCAAGGCGATCGACCAGACGGCCAGCGACACCGGCAAGAAGATCTCTGAAACGACCGACAAACTCGAAAAGAAAATGGACGAAACAGCCAGCAAGACCGGCGTCGTCATCGGCGATACCGAAATCACGACGCGGGTCAAGGCTGCCATCTTTGCGGAACCCGGCCTCGATTCGCTGAAAATCACCGTCGATACCATTGCTGGCGTTGTTACGCTGAGCGGCAGTGTCGATACGCCGGCCCATGCCGACAAGGCGAAAGCACTGACCGCAGCGGTTGGCGGCGTCAAGGACGTGGTCAACCATCTGACGGTTGTCGCCAACAAATAATGCTGACACGCAAAGGACAAACCGTGGACAACAAGAATGCCTATCAGCAAAAAATGACCGCGCAAATGCGCGAATGGAGCGCCCAGATCGATTTGCTCGAAGCGAAAATGGACAATGTCGGGGCCGATATCAGGCTGCGCCGCGTTGAGGAACTCCAGATCCTGCGTGCCAAACAGCTGGCGGCAAGCGAAAAGATGCATGAACTCGGTCGCTCGACCGGCGAAGCCTGGGAGCAGGTCAAACTGACCGCTGACCAGCTCTGGGATGACCTGAAAACGGGGATAGGCAAGGCTCAGGCCAAATTCAAGTAATACTGGCTGGTGGCTTTTGAAAGGGTTGGCTCGGCGACTGTTGAGCCAGCCCTTTTCCGTTGAGTTTGTGCAGCGATAAACGGGCTAACCGGCCAGGGACGATATCTGCCAGGGAAAAGCTGGCAAGCGTGCTCAGGGGAATTTTAGCGACTGAACTGGTAATCCGCGGCGGCATACAGGCGCCAGCTGCCGTCGCCGACCAGTTCCAACACCTGCGGGTGATATTTGAGGATGGTCGGGCGATGGCCGATGCTGATCAGCGTCGTATTGCTCGCCGCCAGTTGCCGGTAGAGGCTGTCCTCGTTGGCGATATCGAGAGCGCTGGTCGCCTCGTCGAGGATGGCGTAACGCGGCGCGGCTAGCAGCACCCGGGCCATGGCAACGCGCTGCTGTTCGCCGACCGAGAGCACCTTGGCCCAGTCCAGCTCGGCATCGAGCCCGCCGAAATGGGCCGCGAGATTGGGCAAATTGACCCGTTTGAGCAAGTCGAGCAGTTCCTGATCGCTGATTTCGCCGGCTTGCTGCGGATAGAGCAGCTGGCTGCGCAGGCTGGAGAGCAGCATGTAGGGGCGTTGCGGCAGGAAGACCATGGCCTCGGAATCGGGCCGCAGAATGCGCCCGCTACCGGTGTACCAGAGCCCGGCCAGGGCCCGCAGCAGCGAGCTTTTGCCACAACCGCTGGCGCCGACGATGAGCACGCCCTGCCCCGGATTGATGGCCAGCGTCAGGTTGCGGATCAATGTCCGTTCGCCATCCGGCGTCTGCAGGGTCAGATTCTCGATGGCCAGGCAGGGACTGTCGACGAAACTGATGCGGCTGGGCGCCGCGGGTGGCGGCTGTGCCTGGTCGGCGAGAAAACTTGAAAAGCTGTGCAGGCGATCGATGCCGGCGGCGAATTTGCTGAAACTGTCGAAGTTGTCGATGATCACCGTCAGCGCCCCGAGAATGGCGGCAAAGGCGCCGGCCGCCTGGATCGCCCGTCCGACCTCGAGCTCGCCGGAGAGCACCCGCCCGGCAATGATCGCGCTGGGCAGGATGACGGTCATGAAGCTGTAGCCGTACTGAAAGAGATTCAGATTCAACTGCACGCGGATCAGCTTGCTGAAATTATTGAAGGCTTCGGTGAAACGCTGCCCGACCTGCGCCGATTCCTGCGCTTCGCCACGGTAGAAGGCGATCGCCTCGGCATTTTCACGGATGCGCACCAGGCTGAAACGAAAATTGGCCTCGCGCTTCAACTGGTAGAAATTGAGCCCGATCAGGACCTTGCCGAAAACGAGCACGGTAATCGCCGTGCCGGCCAGTGCATAAAGCACCAGAAAGACCACCAGTTCGCGGGAAATCGCCCACAGCACGCCGGAAAAGGCGATCAGCTGAAGCAGCGCGCTGACCAGGACGAGCAGGAACTGCAGCGATTTCTGGGTAAAGGTATTGATGTCCTCGGCAACGCGCTGGTCCGGATTGTCGATCTCGGCACTGGCATTGAGTTCGTAGTACGCCCGGTTGCTGAAATAGCGGCCGAGAAAGTGCCGTGTCAGCCAGCGCCGCCAGTACAGGCCAAGCGTATCGCGCACATAGTAGTAAAAAGCGTAGATCGGCACGCCGACCACCAGGATGGCCAGGCATTTCTGGATAGAATACCAGAAACGATCCTCGTCCCTGGCCGCCAGCGCCGACGTGAATTCGCCGGTCTGTTCGTTGAACAGCACGGCAAAACCGGTCTGCCCGAGCAACAGCAGCACGAGCAGGACGAGCAACCCGCGGGCCTGCCATTTTTCGTCGTGCGACCAGTAGGGGGCCGCAATGGCCTTGAAACTCAGCCACAGGCGATGATCGAAACGGATCATCCTAGAAAGCGCATCCGGCGTAAGTAGTGTCAGTGTTCATCGATTTTTCCCCGAAGTAGCAAGCCATCACCTGCAGTTTCCAGGATCAAGGGTTTCTTGAAAAGAGCCGGTAGCAACCGGCCAGCGTCAGCCCGAAGGCAATATGGGCAAACAGGCTGGCGCCGTCGCGGGCGACGGCAAACCAGGGAAAGAGCAGAACAAAGCCGTACAGGTTGATGACGTACAGCGCCAGGCCGTACAAGCAGCCGCCAGCGAACAGGCGCCAGCCGCGCCAGGTCTCGAAAAGACGGGCCGGCGGCAGGGCATAGGCGATGGAGAGCAGAAAATGCAGCAGCGTGGCGACGAGCAGGATGTCCCATTGCGCCGTCGCCGGAGGGGGCAGCACGGCCGGCCCCATGAGCAGCGCCGCGGTCAGGCGGGCATCGCGAAACAGGGTTTCGGCGAGCGGCACTTGGCTCATCCACCAGTACAGCAATTGGGCCGCCGTCGCCAGGGTGCCGGCCGCCATACCGGCCAGCGCGACCATCAGCGGATCGAGCCGGCCGCGCTCCCGCCAGCGGCCTGGCGCGGCAACCGGTGGCCGGCAACTGGCCGACAGATCGACGTTTAGCTGGCTGACCGGCGGCGCGCCCAGCAAACGGGCCAGCCCGGCCCCGCCCCGCGCCATGAACTGCGCGTGTTTCTCGATGAACAGGCCGCGGGCGAGCGGCGCCAGGGCGCTCATCCACCAGCGGGTGGTCCGTACGTGCCATTCGAAACGGACGATGCAGGCCGTACCCTGCCGGGCGAAATGCCAGCGTCCGACACCTTCGAGATCGCCCTCGGTGCGGCCCTCAATGGCGATACCGGGATCGATCCGGGTGGTATGGACGGCAAAGGTCAGGCGGTAAGGTAATTCGCCCTGCCAGGTATAGCGCCGGATATTGCCGATGCCGCAGGAATCGCCCTCGGCCAGCGTCTCGACTTCCTGAACGCCTGGCCACCATGCCGGCCAGCCCAGGGAGCCGAGGATGGCGGTGTATACCGTTTCGACGGGCGCTTCGATACGCCAGATGCTCAGCAAACGATATTCCGCCATGGAGGCTCCGTAACACGGGAGTAATTCGGCAGATCCGGCCGATCAAGGGCGCCCTGCCAGGGCGGATGGCAGAGCCGGGCTCAACCGCCCCGCGCGACAAACATCAGACGGACAGGGGCGCGTGAGGAACTGATACGAATGCTGCGGCTTTGCCAGGCACCGTCGATTTCGGCTGAAAACTGGTAGGTACCGGGGGCCAGTTTCACATAGACCAGCGGGCCTTCGCTGACGCCGGACAGCAGGCTGTGACCATCCCGGCTGCTCAGCTTGAAGGGCACACTGGCCAGGTAACTGCCCAGACGATTACTGAACATGACCTGCAGGTTATAGCCGCTCGCCGCCTTGCGCATTTCCTGCAGTGCCTCGTCACCGACTCCGCCACTCAGCCAGGGCAACTCGGCCTGTGGCGAACTGGCGGCATTGGCCTGGGCGACGCCGGCCGTTTCCTGGGCCAGCACCGGTGCGGCCGCCAAGCCAAGGCACAGCGTCAGGCAGAGGACTGGCCGGGAAAGGCGAAGCGAGCGCTGGAATGATTGTGTGGACGATGTCGAAAGCTTGGTGCTCATGTGCTGCTCCATGGAGGGCCGGGGATTGGCTTCATGATCTGGCGGGCGGTGGCCAGAGTCTGTGGGGCAGCGCACATAACACCCCGGCGTAACGCCGGGACGGCGAGGAAATCGCCAGACAAAAAAATGCTTCGCCAGCGAGGCGAAGCATCTCTTGCCAATCAGCCCACAACCGGCAGCAGGGTACGTGACCACGCCTCCTGCCGGCCGGGCCGACCCGAACGCGGCAGTTACCTGGCGTGCTTCAGCTTGGCCTGTTCCTGGCAACGATCCTTGGCACTGCCGGCCAGCGAATCGCACTGCTCCTTGTCTACCGCATAGCGGGCATCCGACTTGTCGGCAGCCGCTTCCTTGCGGGCATCAACCTTCTTTTCGCTGGCGGTGCTGTTGGCCTCGGCGCTCTTCATCGCTGCCTTGGCATCGGCCTTGGCAGTGGCTTCTGCCGCCTTGGCTTCCTTGACGCAGACATCCTTGACATTGCCGGCCTTGTCGTCGCAGCGCTCCTTGGCCACCGAATAGTCGGCTTCGGCCTTGACGACACGGGCTTCGTGCGTCGCCTTGGTACTTGGCTTGTAGCTGGCTTCGAGCTCGGCCAGGCCGACCTTTTCCTTGCCCTTGGCCTCTGCCTCGCAGATATCGGCGGCATTGCCGGCCAGCGACGAACAGACGGCCCTGGCATTCTTGTACTCGGCCGTCAGCTTGTCCCTGGCCGCACTGAAATCCGCCTTCGACATGCCTTCGGCCAGCGCACCGGCGCTGAACGCCAGGCCAAGCGCCAGGGTAATCACGCTGATATTGAGTTTGTTCATTGTGCTTCCTTCATGGTTTGTTGCGGAGTAATGCCTTGGCCGGCAGTGACGTGTCAGCCCTTTTCTTCGCCAGTACCGCGCGGCCCGAAAGCCGGCGGAGTGCCGCAATGCAGGAGCTGCACCACTGTTGACGCCGATGTTTCGAGCATATGGGCTGTGTTCAAGGCCTTCTGTCTGCTGAGACACATTAGTCCGGCGGCCTCCAATCAGCGCTGATGCCGCGCCAAATAAATAAACGTCCTATGTGCGACAGCGAACAGTGCGCGTCATTTGACTGTCTTAGCCTGACTACAGGAAACGATGGCCGGCAAGATCTTTGCCCACGCCATCCACCTGTTCCCTAACCACCAAGAGGATCCAAAAATGACCAATACACAAAGCACACTGCAGCGCTTCCTGCTTATTGCGGCCGCCGCATTTTCCCTGGCCGGGCTGAGCAGCCAGGCGACCGCTGCCACCGCCGAAGACCTCAATGCCGATGCCGCCCAGGCCCTGCAAACGCTCTACAAGAGCAACCCGACGGCCGAAAGTCTCGGCAAAAAGGCGCACGCCATCCTGATCTTCCCGAAAATCCTCAAGGCCGGCCTGGTCTTTGGCGGCAGTTACGGCGAAGGCGTTCTGAACCGTGACGCGAAGGTTACCGGCTACTACAACTCGGTTTCCGCCTCCTGGGGCTGGCAGGCCGGTGCCGAATCCTATGGCTACGTCGTCTTCCTGATGAGCAACAAGGCCGTCAAGTATCTGGAAACTTCGAAGGGCTGGGAATTCGGCGTCGGGCCGAGCGTCGTCGTGGTCAATGAAGGCGTCGCCAAGAACCTGTCGTCATCGACCCTGAAGGATGATGCCTACGCCTTCATTTTCGACCAGCAGGGCCTGATGGCCAGCCTGAGCATCGAAGGCACCAAGATTTCCCGCATCAAGCGTTAAGCCCACGGCGCGCCTGATTCCGCAAGCTTTCAGGCGCCCTCCCGAACCCCCGGGTTTCCCGGTCAGGCGCTGCGGCGCCTTTTTCAGGTCTACTGCCCGGAACCTGCCTCGGCCCTGGCCAGCTGCCACTCCCCTGCCCGCTCACCGCAGAAGGCGGCCAGTGCTTCGAGCGCCGCATGAATGGCCTGATTGGCGGCCAGCACCCCACCTCGCGCATCTTCGCTGGCCGCCTCGCGGCTTTCGTCAAACTCGCGCCAGGCAATGACCTGGCGGGTCGCGCCATCGACCAGATAAGCCCGCAAGACAAAGCGGACCCGGCTCGGCCGGCTGCTGAAGTCATGCTCCAGACGCAGCAGCTCGGTATCGAGCCGCAGTTCGCCGCTGGCTGACTTCGGGCTCGCCAGCACGGCGCGATAGACCGCATCGCTTTCCAGCGCGGCGACCAGCAGTGGCGCCAGCATGCGGGCCGGCGTATCGATCCACTCGCTTTGGGCGAAGTATTCAAGCCGGCCGGCTTCGCGCCGGTAAATGATGTGCTGGCTGTCAAAACCGGGTGCGGCATGGGTCGGCGTGACGATCAGGGTCGGCTGCCGGCTGGGCCCCACTCGACTGGCCGGAGCACTACCCGGGCCGGCTTCGAGGACATGGAAGGCCGGTGGCGATGTCGTTCCCGGCAGCAGGTTGCTGCAACCGCCGGTCATGGCCAGAAGCAGCGCGGCGGCGGCACTGCGTCGGGTGAAAGGTAGGATGATCATGGCTTTTGTGCCTCTCCCGGCCCGGCCGGTATGGTTTTGCGGCCGAGCAACAGGCCGGACGGATTACGTTCGAGTTGTTCGCTCAGGCGGCGCAGCGAAGTCGCCAGCGCGCCGAGTTCGCCGAGCAGGCGCTCCAGTTCCGGCTGGGTGTCTTCGCTAAAGCGCTGCACGCCGGCCCCGGCCGCATCGACCATTTTTCCGGTACTGACGCTGGTCCGCGTCACCGCCTGGCCCATTTCTTCGACGGCTTTGGCGCTCTTGCCGACCTGGGCGATGACCGAATCGAGATCGGCGGTGGCCCGGGCCGTGTTTTCGAAGGTTCTGGCCGCACTGGTGATGCCGGAATCAAGCGCGGCCTTGCGTGCCGCGATGGTATGGGCGACGCTGGCGAGGTCGGCCAGGGTGTTCCTGAACGAGGCCTGGTTTTCTTCGCTGAGCATGGCGTTGATATTGTTCGACGTGCTGTCGAGCTTGGTCAGCACGGTGGTCAGCACGTTTTCCAGGCGGGCGCCGAGCGATGGGCGGGTCTGGATGACCGGATATTCGCTGCCGGCCGCGGCCTGCAAAAGCGGACTGTCGGCTTCGCCGCCGCTCAGCTCGACATAGGCGATGCCGGTCAGGCCCTGGGTCTTGAGCACGGCGACCGTGTCCTGGCGGATCGGCGTGCCGTGCTCGATGGCAAACAGCAGATTGACCCGCTGCGGTCGGCTCGGGTCGAGCTCGATTTGCTGCACCCGGCCAACGTCTACCCCGTTGTACTTGACCGGGGCATTGAGATTCAGGCCGGCCACCGATTCATCCTCGAAGGCCAGATAAAGATCGTATTTCTTCTGCCAGTTGCCGCCGGAAGCCAGCCATAGCGCGCCGGCCACGAAGACCACGGCAAGACCGAGGACAAAGGCGCCAACCAGGGCGAAATTTACCTTGTTTTCCATGCCGGCTCCTGCTCGTCATGGCGGATTTCCTGGGCTTGTGCGGCCCGGCCGCGCCGGCCATCGAAATACTTCCGGATCTCCGGATTGGCGCTGGCCGCCAGCTCGCGCATGCTGCCGATACCCTGGACCAGGCCGCCGCCGAGCACGCCGACGCGATCGGTGAGCTGCCAGAGCAGATCGAGGTCATGGGTGATGATGACGACGGTCAGACCGAACAGCTCGCGTAATTCGAGGACCAGCTGATCGACTTCATCGGCACTTTCCGGGTCGAGACCGGCCGTCGGTTCGTCGAGAAAGAGCAGCTCCGGATCAAGCGCCAGGGCGCGGGCCAGCGAGGCACGCTTGAGCATGCCGCCGCTCAGCTCGGCCGGGTACAGACGCCCCACTTCGGGCTGCAGGCCGGTCATCGCCAGTTTCCAGGCGGCGATCTCGTCGATCAGGCGGTCGCTCAGTCCGCTATGCTCGCGCAGTGGCAGGCCGATGTTCTGGCTCACCGTCAGCGCCCCGAACAGCCCGCCATGCTGGAACATGACACCCCAGCGCTGGCGCAGGGCGAGCGCCGCAGGTTCGCCGATATTTTCCAGAGCAACGTCGAGGACGGTGATGCTGCCGGCATCCGGGCGTTGCAGGAGGATCATTTCACGGAGCAGCGTGGACTTTCCCGAACCACTGCCGCCGACCAGCGCGAAGATCTCACCACGCCGCACGTCAAGGTCGATCCCGGCGTGCACGACATGCTCGCCGAACCGCGTCGTCAGCCGGCTGATCTCGATGGCGGGCGTCGTCACGTCAGAGGTCCAGCGCACTGTAGGCGACCGAAAACAGCGCATCGACGACGATCACCAGAAAAATCGAATGGACCACGCTGCGCGTCGTCTGGCGGCCGACGCTGTCGGCCCCGCCGGCCGTGCGAAAGCCCTCGAAGCAGCCGATGATGACGATGATCATGGCGAACACCGGCGCCTTGCCGAGTCCGCTGATCAGGGCCGTGAGGCTGACTGCCTTGACGAAGCGCTCGAGAAATTCCGTGAAACCGACATCGAGCCGGACCTGGGCCATCAGCATGCCGCCGAAGACGCCGAGCACATCGGCGAAAACCGTGAGCAGCGGCAAGACCAGAAGGAGAGCGAGCAGTTTGGGCAGAACCAGAATTTCCTGCGGCGCCAGGCCGAGGGTGCGCATCGCGTCGATCTCTTCGCTGACCGCCATGCTGCCGATCTGCGCCGCGTAGGCCGAGCCCGAACGACCGGCGATGATGATTGCCGTCATCAGCGGTGCGAACTCGCGCAGCATCGACAGGCCGACTAGGTCGGCGACAAAGATGTTGGCACCGTATTGGCGCAACTGATCGGCCCCCTGGTAGGCGACGACAATGCCGAGCAGGAAGGAGAGCAATCCGACGATGGGCAAGGCATCGACGCCGGCGCTGCGGATGTTGAAAAAAATTGGCCGCCAGCGAATGCGCCCGGGATGCGCTAGACAGCCGCCCAGCGCCAAGGCGGTTTCACCGACAAAGGCGAGCAGTGCCCGGGCCTCCTCAAGGGCGGCGATGCTGCTCTGGCCGACGGCCGCGACCAGCGAAAGCGGTCGGGCAACCGGCTGGACGGGCGTTGCCGCCTGAACATCGAGGCGCTGCCGGGCGCTGGCCAGCAGGCGACCAAACTCTGGCCGCAGGTCACGGATTTCAACGCCGTTCCCGGTGGCCCGCAGCTGACCAAGAAATTTCTCCAGGACCCAGGCGCCCGCGCTGTCCAGGTGTTCAAGGCGGGCCGCATCAATGCGCAGGCCGCCCGGCGTGAGCGGCGGCAGCGGCGGCAATTGCTGATCGATAGCGCCGATACCGAAAGCCGTCCACGCCCCGGACAGCGCGAACTCGCCCGGTTTTGGCTGGGCGAGTTCGGCTGGCAGGAGCATGGTTGGCAGGTCGCGGAGCATGACTGGGCTTGGCTGCCCCGCTCCCGGCCTTAGCGGCGCAGGTCGAGCGGAAAGAAGAGCGTGATGCCCGGCGACTGCTGCGGCTCGTAATAGACCGGTGGCGGCACATAGACCGGCTGGGCGTAATAGTAGGGCCGCACGTAGCGCGATTGCTGGCGATAGTGGCGGTGGTCGCGCTGGCGATCGCGAACGCTCTGCCGGTGGTCGCGTTGTTGTTCGGCCCGCTGCTGGTCGCGGCCCTGCCGGTCGTTCCTTTCCGCCATGGCCGGTGCGGCCGCCAGCAGGCTGATTGCCGAACCCAGTGTCACAGCCAGCATGGCGCGGCGAAGCAGCGCTGCGAAATGGCTGCCGTGTCGTGGCGAAATATTGCGTGTCGAAATATTGATCATTTTGACTTTTCCTTACTTGAATGACGGAAGTAGCCGAGCAGCGCGACCTGAATGATCCTGATGCGCTCCATCACTTGACGTCCGGCATCTTTGAGCCGTTCCTGGGTCCGTTCCTGTGGCCCCGGTGCATGCGCTCGCCGTGACGGAACAGGGTGTCCGCTGCGACCTTCTGGGGGGGCGACATGCTCTCGTAGAGGCTGGCGAATACCGGCGTCAGCTTCCTGATGCCGGCAGCGTGCGCATCGGCAATTTCGCCATAGGATTTCAGGTCGTCAACCGCCGTCATCTGGCCGGCCCTGTCCTTGCGGGCCTGGGTCAGCACATCCATGGCTTGGGCATTTTCGGTCATCGCCTGGGCAACCGCGGTCCACAGCGCTTCCTGCTCATTCGTGATTTTCAGCTTGGCATGCATGTCGATGATGCGCTTTTCGCTACGTTCGACACGGCTGTCCGGGCCGGCGACGGCCAGCCCCGGCGCAATGCTCAGGGTGGCAGCAATCACCGCCGCCGCGACAAGACGGGCACCGGCCTGGTTAAATCGTCCAAGGTACAATCTCATGATCATTCTCCGGGTGGTTTCAGGTGCCGCATTCCGGACCAATCCCGGGCTGGCGACTTGAATGACCAAGACTCCCCTTTCGCCAGGCCTTGCTCTGTTCGCTGGCGTACATAGGCCGCCGAAAGCCTGGCCGATAAAAAAACCGCCACAGCGGGTTTTCTGATTGCCTGACGGATCGAAGCGCGTCCGCCAGCCGCCGCGCCGGATTTCCGGGCTTACTGCGGCCGGGAAGGCTCAATCAGCAAGTGCGGCAAATATTCCGCAACCAGCATATCAACTACTTCGGCCTGTCGTTTATCTCTGCTTCTTTTGAGACTTTCCCGGTCATGCTGTTCCGCCATCCAGCGCTTGAATTGACTGAATACCACCGGAGAAATCGTGTTCATTCGCGCCATGTAGCCAGAGCTCGAAACGATGACACTTGAAAACCGTGGAGCGTTCAACAACATCCCGGCATTACGGGCTTGCGTCACCCAGAAATCATCGTCATCGTCGGACAATCGAACCGGGTGCGGATCATTCTCTATCGCTTCTCTGCGAAGAATATCGACCTCGAACCCCTTGCTGTTTACGGCGGTGTATTTTTGCTCGCTCCTGATTGAAAAAGTCGGATCAACCTGGCGCAGGATGCCAACCATGGACGATCCCAGGACCTTCATGGTGCTGACAAATTGGACGCGCTTTCGGGTATCCCATAACAGATCGACATCGCGCGTTTCCAGCGCGCCTGAATCCATGATCCTTACCCCGGCGGCGATCTCATACGCGTACAAGGCATGGGTTCCGACCACGGTAAAGAATTCGGCGAGTCCGGCTTGTTCCAGCCGGTTCAGGATATCAACGACAATTGTCGGGGCGCGCCCGACATGCAGCGCCCGATTCAGGCGTTGGTTGATACGCATACGCTCACGCAAATCCGTTTCGCGCTGCTCTGCTGCGACCTTCTTGTTCATGAAGGCTGCGTAGATTGATTCTGTCGCAGGCGATCTTGGGCCAAGACTCTTCTGGCTATTCGCGGGCGAGGTACGAATCAGGTAATCCGTCTGACCTGATTGTTTCCAGTACATGCCGCCCCGCACCTCACGGGCTGCCTTTACTGCGGCTTCCCAGGCCTGAAAAGTGGATTTCGAATCGATGTACTGGCGCTTTGCACCATCATCGACCTCCATCAGATCGGAGGCCTTCGGTAGATTTTCCATAAATCAAAATTTACACGGAAATCCATTTGTTTTCAATGAAATTTATATTGATCTGCAAGTCAGGCGGCGGTGAATTTCAGCGCATCGGCGGGACGCCGCTCGATCGCGATTGTCCCGTCGGAATCAGCTGCCAAGATCACTGCCGCCCAGTTTCCTCAATTCAGCTTCCAGGCGCTTGATTTGGGTAATGTCGATAAAGGTGATGACCACGCCATTGATCACGTTGTCCTGCGTGCGGTAGGGCATGATGCGCACCCGGTACCAGCGGCCGTCCTGCGTTGCCACGGTCGTCTCGCGGAAAATCAGGGTATCGAGCACGGCCAGGGCATCGTTCTGAAGTTGCGGGTAATCGAGATCGGAAACGATGTCGGACAGCGAACGCCCGACATCGCCGGGGATCAGCTTGAAGAGATGCGTTGCATGCGTCGTGAAGCGGCGCAGTTTCATCTTGTCGTCGAGGAAGATGGTGGCGATTTCCGTGCTGTTGAGCAGGTTGGTCATGTCGTTCTGGGCCCAGGTCATTTCATCGACCCGCGACTGCTGCTCGGCGTTGACCGTCTGCAATTCCTCGTTCATCGACTGCAGTTCTTCCTTCGAGGTCGTCAGCTCCTCGTTGGTCGCCTGCAGTTCCTCGTTGGCCGACTTGACCTCCTCCAGCGAGGACTGCATCTCTTCCTGGGTGGTGCGCAGCGCTTCGCGGGTCTGGCTCAATTCCTGGACGAGCGCCACTTCGCGCCCGGAAGCCTGGCCCTTGCGCGGTTTGCGGCCGGCAGGACCGTGCTTGACGTCGTTAAATACGACGAGCACGCGATCGCGCAGCAGATCAGGCTTGCTGATCCCCTGGACCGTCACATTGACGATCTGGGTGACGCCGCTGTTGTCGATTTCCAGGCCGTTCAGGCTAATCGGCTCGCTCTGCCGCAGGGCGTTGCGAATGACGCCGGCCAGCGCGTCACGCAGCCCTTCGCGGGCCATCGCATGGATGTTGATATTGACCTTGCCGGCGGCCGGCTCGAGGTATTTGCCGGTGCGCCCGCTGATATACAGGATGTCGCCATCGGCATTGACCAGCACGGCAGCCGGCGCGTAATTCTGCTGGATCAGCTGGTCGGTCAGGTATTCGACGCTTTCGCGGTATTCGGCGCGTCCGCCATCGCCGGTAAACGGGGCATGGGCCGGTGCCTGGCCGATGCCCGACCACGAAGGCGAAGAGACCTGCTCGACGCGCCGGAAAACCCGGACCTTGGCATCGAGCGGCGCAAAACAGTCGGTAAAGTCGCCGACGCTTTCGGCACTGCCGAGCACGAGGATGCCGTTGCGGCCCAGCGCATAGTGGAATTGCGGCATCAGCCGTTTCTGCAATTCCGGGCCGAAGTAAATCAGCAGGTTGCGGCAGGAGAGGATGTCGAGCTTGGTAAAGGGCGGATCGGCGGTGATGTTGTGCGGGGCAAAGACCACCATTTCGCGGATCTCCTTGTTGACCCGGTAAGCGCCCTCCTCCTCGGTGAAATAGCCAGCCAGGCGCTCCGCCGTGACGTCGGCCGCGATATTGCGCGGATAACAGCCCTTGCGCGCCTTGTCGACGGCATCGGCATCGAGGTCGGTGGCGTAGATCTGCAGCGTGAAATGACCGGTTGGCGCGGCCGCCGCAACGGCCTCCTTGAAGATGATGGCCAGCGAATAGGCTTCCTCGCCGCTCGAGCAGGCCGGCACCCAGGCGCGCAGCGTCCGGCCGCCCGGCGATTGGGCAAGCAGGTCGGGAAGGACCGATTTGCCGAGAAAATCCCAGAGCGCCGGATCGCGGAAGAAATTGGTCACGCCGATCAGCAGTTCGCGGAACAACAGGTCGAGTTCCTGCGGGTTGTCGCGCAGATACGTGACGTAATCGGCAATGCCGCCGATCTGCAGCAGGGCCGTACGGCGCTCGATGCGGCGGTACAGCGTGCTCGTCTTGTACAGCGAGAAATCATTGCCACTGCGCTGGCGCAACAGGATGATCACCTTGTCCAGCGAGCTCTGCAGTTCGACCTCTGGCTCGACCTTGAGCACGGCGTTGGAAAGGGACTCGCGGTGCAGGTAGCCGAGGATGCGCGCCGGCATATGTTCGGCCGCTGTAACGATATCGACGATACCGGCCTTGATCGCACTGTTCGGCATGCTGGCCGCCTTGGCGCTGGCCGGATCCTGGGCCAGGGTCAGGCCCGACTTCTCCTTGATGGCCGCCAGGCCGAGCATGCCGTCCGAGCCCATGCCGGAAAGAATGACGCCGATTGCCTTGTGCTGGCGGTCGTCGGCCAGCGAGCGCAGGAAAAAATCGACCGGCAGGCGCAGCCCGCGCTGCTCGACGGGCTTGAGCAGATGCAGCACGCCATGCAGCAGCGACAGATCCTTGTTCGGCGGAATGACATAAACGTGGTCGGGGGCCAGCCGCATGCGGTCGGTCGCTTCTGCCACCGGCATGCTGGTCACCCGCTGCAGCAGTTCGGCCAGCGCACTGCTATGGCTGGGATCGAGATGCTGGACGATGACGAAAGCCATGCCGCAGCCCGGCGGCACATGACTGAGGAAGGCATCGAGGGCTTCCAGGCCACCAGCCGAACAGCCGATACCGACCACTGGAAAGTCGGCATCACCCGTCATGGCGCCAGTTTCCTGATGCGCCGGATGCCCGACGGGCAAGGTTTTGGGGACTCTGGTCATGCATTTTCTTCCGGGTGAACCTGTCGATGCCTCACCTTAACCGGAATGCCGTTGCGCCAGCAGGATATTTCCCGTTTCCCGGGCGATCCAGGCCAGGACGCCGGTTTCGGTGACAAGACAACGGAACGTAGCGGCTTTTCCAGAGCGGCTCTGTGCGCCAGCGCACAGAGTTTGCGGCGGGGCGCAGCGTATGCTGTTCGAGTCCTGTAGCGCATCGCTGCCGCCATGGCCGGATTCGTCACAGGCGCAGGCGCTCCGGAGACAAGGAGAACCACAAATTGAAACAACGATTCGAGGCGCTGGTCACAAGCCTGCGTGAACTGGGCAGCCAACTGCACAACCGCAAGATGGACGGCAAGTACAGCGCGGCTGAGCCGCCGCTCCGCGCCGAACTGTTCAGCGCCGATCAGATGGAACGCCACGGCAAGACGCTGGCCGGCGCCCACAAGTTGAACGCCGAAGCCGGTCCCGACCAGTTGCTGGCCCGCCTGGCGGAGAACGAGGAGGTCCTGCTCGCCGCCTACAACCGGCTGCGCAGCGCCGTCAAGGTCGAACAGCGGATCACCCCGGCCGGCGAATGGCTGCTCGACAATTTCTACCTGATTGAAGAGCAGATCCGCACCGCCCGCCGCCATTTCCCCAAAGGCTACAGCCGCGAGCTGCCCCTGCTGGCCAATGGCCCGTCGGCCGGTTTGCCGCGCGTCTACGACATTGCCCTCGAAGCCATCGCGCATGGCGACGGCCGGGTCGATCCGGAAAGCCTGAACCGTTTCGTCGCCGCCTATCAGAAACTGGCCGATCTCAAGCTCGGTGAGCTGTGGGCGATTCCGATCATGCTGCGCCTCGCCCTGATTGAGAACCTGCGCCGCGTCGCCGCCCGCGTCGCCGCCGGCATGCTCGACCGCAGTCGGGCCGACGGCTGGGCCGACCAGATGGTGGATGCCGCCGAAAACGACCCGAAAAGCCTGATCCTGGTCATCGCCGACATGGCGCGCTCCAACCCGCCGCTGGTCGACGCCTTCGTCGCCGAACTGGCGCGCCGGCTGCAGGGCCACAGTTCGGCGCTGGCCCTGCCGCTGACCTGGATCGAGCAGCGCCTGTCCGAATGCGGCCAGACCATCGAACAGCTCGTCCAGTCGGAAACCCAGAGTCAGGCCGCCAACCAGGTGTCGATCAGCAACAGCATCGGCAGCCTGCGCTTCCTGCTCGCCGTCGATTGGCGCGAGTTTGTCGAAACGATGAGCGCCGTCGACCAGAAACTGCGCGAAGACCCGGACGGCAGCTACAGCCGCATGGATTTCGCAACGCGCGACCGCTACCGCCACGTCATCGAAAAAGTCGCCCGGCGCAGCCCCCTCTCCGAACTCGAAGTGGCCCGCAAGGCCATCCAGCTCGCCCATCTGGCGTCCGGCCTGAGCGATGCGCGGCTCGGCCATGTCGGCTATTACCTGATCGACAGGGGCCGGCCGGAACTGGAGCGGGCGGCCGCCGCCCAACGCTCGGGCAGCGAGGCAATCCGCCATCTGGGCCGGCGTTTTCCACTGGTCATCTACCTTGGCAGCATCGCGCTGCTCAGTGCGGCCTTGGCCGGCAGCTTCCTGGCCATGGCCGATGCCGACGATTTGCCGGGCTGGCTGCTCGCCCTGGTCATCCTCCCGGCCATGCTCGGCGGCAGCCAACTGGCGGTGACGCTGGTGAACTGGCTGGCGACCCTGCTCGTCGCACCGCATCCCCTGCCCCGTCTGGATTTCAGCAAGGGGATAGCGCCGGAAGCCGGCACCCTGGTCGTCGTACCGACCATGCTGGGCAGCCTGTCCGGCGTCGAGGAGTTGATCGAAGCACTGGAAGTCCGTTTTCTCGCCAACCGCGACCCGCGCCTGCATTTTGGCCTGCTCACCGATTTTCGCGATGCTGCGGCCGAAATCCAGGACGATGATGATGAACTGCTGGAACTGGCCAGCCAGCGCATCACCGAACTGAACCACAAGTACGCCGGGCCGGCCGGCGACAGTTTTTTCCTGTTGCACCGGCCGCGCCGCTGGAATGCCGGCGAGGGCATCTGGATGGGTTACGAGCGCAAGCGCGGCAAGCTTGCCGAGCTCAATGCCCTGCTCCGCTTCGGAACGCGCGATGCCTTCTCGCGGATCGTTGGCGAGACGGCGCCGCTTGTCGACGTCCGCTACGTCATCACCCTCGACACCGACACCAGCCTGCCGCGCGACGCCGCCCGCGAATTCGCGGCGACCATGGCGCATCCGCTGAACCGGCCGCAGATCGATGCCGCAACGCAACTCGTCGTCGCCGGCTACGGCATCCTGCAGCCGCGCATGGCGGTCAGCCTGCCGAGCACCAACCGCTCGCGCTATGCCCGCCTGTGCGGTTCGGAGGCCGGCGTTGACCCGTACACGCGGGCCGTATCCGATGTTTATCAGGATCTGTTCAACGAGGGTTCCTTCATCGGCAAGGGCATCTACGATGTCGAAGCCTTCGAGCTTTCGCTGCAGGACCGTTTCCCGGAAAACCGCATTCTCAGCCACGATCTGCTCGAAGGCTGCCACGCGCGGGCCGGCCTGCTCAGTGACGTGCAACTTTACGAAGATTACCCGGCGCGCTACAGCGCCGACGTCAGCCGCCGCCGGCGCTGGATACGCGGCGACTGGCAGATCGCCACCTGGTTGCTGTCGAGCGTTCCCGGCCCGGCCGCGGAGCGCCGGAAAAACCCGCTGTCCGTGCTCGCCCAGTGGAAACTGCTCGACAACCTGCGGCGCAGCCTGGTCCCGTCCGGCCTGTTTGTCCTGCTGCTGCTCGGCTGGGCGGCCGTGCCCTCGACCCTGGCGTGGACGCTGATGATTGTCGGCATCCTGTTCCTGCCGGCCCTGCTCACTTCGGCCCTGGCCTTGTTGCAAAAGCCGAAGGACATCCGGCTCGGCCAGCATGTCGTCGGTGTTCTGCAATCGACGGCCCTGGCCCTGGCGCAAGCGACGTTCAGTCTGGCCTGCCTGCCTTACGAAGTGTTTTTCAGTCTCGACGCCATTGCCCGCACCACGGGCCGCATCCTGTTCACGCACCGTCGCCTGCTTGAATGGAATCCGTCGGGCGAGCTGGAGCGCCAGTACAAGAACAGCCGCCATCCCGAGTCCGGTAGCTTCGGCGACCTGCTGCGGACGACCGGCACGATGTGGCCGGCCCCGGCCGGCGCGGCGACCGCCGCCATTTTCCTGGCGGCCACCCAGCCACTCGTCCTGGCCCTGGCCGCGCCGGTACTGGTGCTGTGGTTTGTCGCCCCAGGCATCGTCTGGTGGATCAG
Organism: Azonexus sp.; assembly: GCA_049294655.1. Classification (GTDB taxonomy): domain Bacteria; phylum Pseudomonadota; class Gammaproteobacteria; order Burkholderiales; family Rhodocyclaceae; genus Azonexus. Next base: position 72,219 of record JBAQDI010000054.1, on the reverse strand, counting down.
CCGTCCCTTGCAGCGCCGCCCGGCCAGCCTCAATGCCGGTCAGCAGCTATTCCTGCACAAGCTGGCGCGCAAGACCTGGGCCTTTTTCGAAACCTTCGTGACTGCCGCCGACCACTGGCTGCCACCCGACAACTACCAGGAACACCCGGCCGAAGCGCTGGCCCACCGCACCTCGCCGACCAATATGGGCCTCGCCCTGCTGGCCAACCTGACGGCCCGCGATTTCGGCTACATTTCGGTCGGCCAGTTGCTCGAACGTACGGCCAGCGCCCTCGGCACCATGCAGGGACTGGAGCGCCACCTGGGCCATTTCTACAACTGGTACGACACGCAGACCCTGCAGCCGCTGCCGCCGCACTATGTCTCGTCGGTGGACAGCGGCAACCTGTCCGGCCACCTGCTGACGCTCAAACCCGGCCTGCTCGCCCTGGCCGACGAAACCATCCTTGGCCCGCGCACCTTTGCCGGCCTCGCGGCAAGCCTGGCCATCCTGGTCGATATCGCCGGCGAAAATGCGCCGCCCGAACTCGCCCGTCTGCGCGCCGATGTCGATTCGGCTGACGATGCCCAGCCGTCGACCATCACTGGCGCGCGCTGCTGGCTCGACAAACTGGCCCGTTCGGCGCGCGTGCTGCTTGAGCAGTTGGCCGCCGGCGAAACGAAAAACCCGACCGCCGACTGGTGGGCCGCCGCCATCCTGCACCAATGCCGGGATGCCCTCGACGAACTCGAATTTCTCGTACCCTGGAGCCAGTTGCCGCCGGCCCCGGCCGGCTTGCGCGAGGCCCTGAAAACGCTGGCTCCGCTGAGCCAGTTGCCCACCCTGCGCCAACTGGCCAATCTCGAGGATGACTGGCGGCGCCTGCCGGCCCTCGCTCTCGACAGCAGCAAGATTCTCGAGGAAAACATCTGGCTGGCCAGCTTCTGCCCGCTGCTCGCCCTGGTCGGCCAGCGCGCCCGCCTGCGCATCACAACCATCGAAAGCCTGGCCCGCCAGGCCGGCGAAATGGCGGTCGTCGATTACGGCTTCCTTTATGACAAGTCCCGTCACCTGCTGACCGTCGGCTACAACGTCGACCAGCGGCGCTGCGATACCGGCAATTACGACCTGCTGGCCTCCGAGTCGCGCCTGTCGAGCTTTGTCGCCATCGCCCAGGGCGCCATTCCGCAGGAAAGCTGGTTCGCCCTCGGCCGCCTGCTGACCACGGCCGGCGGCGAGCCCATCCTGCTGTCGTGGAGCGGCTCGATGTTCGAGTACCTGATGCCGCTGCTGGTCATGCCGAGCTATGAAAACACCCTGCTCGACCAGACCTGCCTGGCCGCCGTCCGCCGCCAGATCGCCTACGGCAAGCAGCGCGGCGTGCCCTGGGGGCTGTCGGAATCGGGCTATAACGCCGTCGATACCCGCCTCAACTACCAGTACCGCGCCTTCGGCGTGCCCGGCCTGGGCCTGAAACGCGGCCTGGCGGACGATCTGGTGATCGCGCCCTACGCCTCGGCCCTCGCCCTGATGGTGCTGCCCGAAGCGGCCTGCCATAACCTGCAGCGCCTCGCCGCCGACGGCCTCGAAGGCCGCTACGGCATGTACGAAGCCATCGACTACACGCCGGGCCGCCTGCCGCGCGGCCAGGACAGCGCCATCGTGCGTTCCTTCATGGCGCACCACCAGGGCATGAGCCTGCTCGCCCTTTCTCACCTGTTGCTTGAGCGGCCGATGCAGAAGCGCTTCGCCTCCGACCCGCTGTTCCAGGCCACCGCGCTGCTGCTGCAGGAGCGCGTGCCGCATACGACGAGCTTCCACGTGCATACGCCGGAGCTTTCCGAAAGCCGCAGCGAGACGAATGGTCCGGAAATGCCGATGCGCGTCATCAGCAGTGCCGATACGCCGACGCCCGAAGTCCAGTTGCTGTCGAACGGCCGCTATCACGTCATGGTCACCAATGCCGGCGGCGGTTACAGCCGCTGGAAGGATCTCGCCGTGACGCGCTGGCGCGAGGACGGGACCTGCGATCACTGGGGCAGTTTCGCCTACCTGCGCGATGTGGCGAGCGGCGAGTTCTGGTCGTCGGCGCACCAGCCGACGCGAACGCGGGCCGACAGTTACGAGGCCATATTCTCCGAGGCGCGCGCCGAATTCCGGCGCCGCGATCACGACTACGACACGCATACCGAGATCGTCGTCTCGCCCGAGGACGATATCGAGCTGCGCCGCCTGCGCATCACCAATCGGGCGAATGGGCGCCGCGTCATCGAGGTCACCAGCTATGCCGAGGTGGTGCTCAATACCCCGGCGGCCGATGCGCTGCATCCGGCCTTCAGCAACCTGTTCGTGCAGACCGAGATCGTCGCCGACCGCCAGGCCATCCTGTGCACCCGCCGGCCACGCGCCATCGACGAAGTCGTGCCCACCATGTTCCACCTGATGGCCGTGCATGGCGCCGAGGCCGGCGCCGCCAGCTACGAAACCGACCGCGCCCGCTTCATCGGCCGCACCCGCGACCTGTCCGCCCCGGCCGCCATGGGCGAGCCGCTGTCCGGCAGCGCGGGCTCGGTGCTCGACCCGATGCTCGCCATCCGCTACCGGATCACGCTGGCCCCCGAGCAGACGGCAACCATCGACCTGGTCTATGGCATCGGCGAAACGCGCGACGCTGCACTGCGCCTGGTCGGCAAGTACCGTGACCGGCACCTGGCCGACCGCGTCTTCGACCTGGCCTGGACGCATAGCTGGGTCAACCTGCAGCAGATCAACGCCAGCGAATCGGATGCCCAGCTGTTCAATCACCTGGCCGGCTCGATCATTCACGCCAATCCGGCCCTGCGCGCCGACATCGCTACCCTGGCCGGCAACCGGCGCGGCCAGTCCGGGCTGTGGGGCTACGCCATTTCCGGCGACCTGCCGATCGTGCTGCTGCAGATCGGCGACCTGGAAAACATCGACCTCGTCCGCCAGCTCGTTCAGGCGCATGCTTACTGGCGCCTCAAGGGCCTGGCCGTCGACCTGGTGATCTGGAACGAAGACCACGCCGGCTACCGCCAGGTGCTGCAAGAGCAGATTCTCGGCCTGATCGCAGCGGGTGTCGAAGCCAACCTGACCGACCGGCCGGGCGGCATTTTCGTGCGGGTTGCCGAGCAGATCTCACGCGAGGACCGCACCCTGTTCCAGACCGTCGCCCGCGTCATCATCGCCGACAGCCAGGGGACACTGGCCGAACAGATCAATCGTCTGGGCAGCAAGGGCGGGCGCCGCCCGCATCTGCCACGCCTGGTGCCAAGCCGCCCGCACCTCCCCGCGCCACCGCCGGCCAGCCCGCCCACGGCCGGCGATCTGCAGTTTTTCAACGGCTACGGCGGCTTTGCCGCCGATGGCCGCGAATATGTCATCACCGGCCAGCGGGCGACGCCAGCGCCCTGGGCCAACGTCATCGCCAACGCCCATTTCGGCACGGTCATCTCGGAAAGCGGCAGCGCCTACACCTGGAGTGAAAACGCCCACGAATTCCGTTTCACGCCCTGGCACAACGACCCGGTCAGCGACCCGGGTGGCGAAGCCATTTATCTGCGCGACGAGGAAAGCGGCCACTTCTGGTCGCCGACGCCGCTGCCCTGCGCCGGCAGTGGCCCCTACATCACCCGGCACGGCTTTGGTTACAGCGTGTTTACGCACAGCGAGGACGGCATCCATTCCGAGCTCTCCATCCACGTCGATGCGCAGGCCGCGCTGAAGTACTCGGTGCTCCGGATCCGCAACGATTCCGGCCACTGGCGCCGGCTCTCGGCGACCGGTTACGTCGAGTGGGTGCTCGGCGACCTGCGGCCCAAATCGGCCATGCATGTGGTCACCGAAATTGACCCGGCGAGCGGCGCGATCTGCGCCCACAACCCGTACAGCGCCGAATTCGGCGACCGCATCGCCTTTTTCGACGCCGATGCCTCGACCCGGCTGGCCAGCATCAGCGGCGACCGCCGCGAATTCATCGGACGCAACGGCAGCCTGGCCAGGCCCGCCGCACTCGGCCGCATCCGCCTGTCCAACACGGTCGGTGCCGGGCTCGACCCCTGCGCCGCGCTGATGGTGCCCTTCGATCTGGCTGACGGCGAGGAGCGCGAGATCATCTTCCGGCTCGGCGCCCGTGGCCGGCGCGGCAGCGATGCCGGCGAACTGGCGCATCGCCAGCAGGGGCTGGCCGCAGCCCAGGCCTCGCTGGCCGCCGTCACGGCCTACTGGACACACACCCTGGGTGCCGTTCAGGTTGACACACCGGACCCGGCGCTTAACCTGCTGGCCAACGGCTGGCTGCTCTACCAGACCATTGCCTGCCGGCTGTGGGCGCGCAGCGGCTATTACCAGTCGGGCGGTGCCTTCGGCTTCCGCGACCAGTTGCAGGACGGCATGGCTTTGCTGCATGCCGAACCCGGCCTGCTGCGCGAACATCTGCTGCGCAGTGCCGGCCGCCAGTTTGCCGAGGGCGACGTCCAGCACTGGTGGCATCCGCCGGCCGGCCGCGGCGTGCGCACGCATTGTTCGGACGACCTGCTGTGGCTGCCGCAGGCGGTCTGCCGCTACATTCGGCACAGTGGCGACCATGCCGTACTCGACGAAATCATCCCCTTCCTCGAAGGCCGCCCGGTCAATCCCGAAGACGACTCCTATTACGACCTGCCGGCCCGTTCGGCCAGCGTCGCCAGCCTCTATCAGCATTGCGTGCGCGCCCTCCAGCACGCCCTGCGCTTCGGCTGGCACGGCCTGCCGCTGATCGGCTCGGGTGACTGGAACGACGGCATGAACCTGATCGGCATGCAGGGCAAGGGCGAGAGCATCTGGCTCGGCTTTTTCCTGCACGACACCCTGAACGCCTTCCATGAACTGGCAACGCGCCAGGGCGATGGCGTCTTTGCCGAACGTTGCCATGCCGAAGCCGACCAGCTCAAGCGCAATCTCGAACTGCACGGCTGGGACGGCGAGTGGTATCGCCGGGCCTATTTCGACGATGGCACGCCGCTCGGCGCCAGCCTCAATCCGGAATGCCGCATCGACTCGGTTGCCCAGAGCTGGGCGGTGCTGTCCGGCGCGGCCGAGCCCACGCACGCCCGGCGGGCGATGGCCGCCCTCGACCAGCACCTGGTGCGGCGCGAACACCGCCTGATCCAGTTGCTCGATCCGCCCTTCGACAGTTCGCCGCTCAACCCCGGCTATATCCGCGGCTACGTGCCCGGCGTCCGGGAAAACGGCGGGCAATACACGCAGGCCGCAATCTGGGCGGCGATGGCCTTTGCCGAACTGGGCGACCGCCGCCTGGCCTGGGAACTGTTCACCATGATCAACCCGGTGCGCCACGCCGACTCGCCGGCCGCAATCGAAACCTACAAGGTCGAACCCTATGTCGTCGCCGCCGACGTCTATGCCCTGGCGCCGCACCAGGGACGCGGCGGCTGGACCTGGTACAGCGGCTCGGCCGGCTGGCTTTACCGGCTGATCACCGAATCCCTGCTCGGCCTGCATATCGAAGCCGGCCGGATGCGTTTCACGCCCTGTCTGCCGGCCGACTGGCCGGGCTTCAGCATGACTTACCGCTACCACACCAGCCTGTACCGGATCAGCCTCCGACAAGGCGCCGGCAATGGCGAAATCAGCCTCGATGGCCGCCCTCAGGAGGGCAATTGCATCAGCCTGCTTGATGACGGCCTTGAACATGCAGTAGAAATAAGCATCTCCGGCGCCCGGCCATGAAGCGGGCGTCCAACCGGAAGAAAGCGAGCGCCATCGATGAATGCCTGTAAGCAACTGCACGCCCACGGCCAAAGCCTGTGGCTCGACAATATTTCGCGCGACCTGCTGTATAGCGGCACCCTGCAGGATTACCGCGACAAACTGTCAGTCACCGGCCTGACCTCCAATCCGGCCATTTTCGCCCAGGCCATCGGGCAGGGCAGTATCTACGACGAGGCGATCCGGCAAAAGTCCGGCGAAGGAAAAGCCGGCGAGGCCCTGTTTTTCGAGCTGGCGCTCGAAGACCTGAAGCGCGCCGCCAGCATCTTTCAACCCGTGCATGCAGCGACCGGCGGCCTCGACGGCTGGGTCTCGCTGGAAGTCTCGCCGCGCCTGGCCGATGATGCCGCGGCGACGCTCAACGAGGCAAAACGCCTGCATGCCCTGGCCGACTGCCCGAACCTGCTGATCAAGATTCCCGGCACGCCGGCCGGCGTCGTTGCCATCGAAGAGGCGATCTTTGCCGGCGTGCCGGTCAATGTCACCCTGCTTTTTTCCCGCGAGCAGTACATCGCCGCGGCCGATGCCTACTGGCGCGGCATCCAGCGCCGCATCGAAGCCGGCCTCGATCCGGCGGTCGTCTCGGTCGCCTCGATCTTCATCAGCCGCTGGGATAGCGCAGTTGCCGGCAAGGTGCCGGCCACCCTCGGCAACCAGCTCGGCATTGCGATTGCCCGGCGCATCTACAAGACCGCCCGGCAGCGGCAAACCTATTCGGCCTGGAAGAAATTCGCGGCGGCCGGCGCCCTGCCCCAGCGCCTGCTGTGGGCCAGTACCGGCAGCAAGGATCCGCTGATCCGCGCAAGCTATTACGTCGAAGCCCTGGCCGCACCGGACACCATCAACACCCTGCCGGAAAAGACCCTGCTCGCCTTTGCCGCGCAAGGTGAATTGCACGGCCTGATGCCCGAAGACGGCGGCGATGCCGAAACCGTACTGGCCGACTTTGCCCAGGCCGGCATCGATATCGCGGCCCTGGCCACCCGCCTGCAACGCGAAGGTGCCCTGTCCTTCACCCAATCCTGGAACGAACTGCTCGCCACCATTGCCGCGAAATCGCCATCGACGAGCCGAGCCACAAGCGGAGAGCGAAGCTCATGAAGCAGCCTGAAACCCGGCACGACAATGCCCCCCTGCCCGCCAAACTGCTGCAGAAAATGCATGCCTGGTGGCGCGCCGCCAATTACCTCTCGGTCGGCCAGATCTACCTCTACGCCAACCCCTTGCTGCGCGAACCGCTCGAGCTCGCCCACGTCAAACCGCGTCTGCTCGGCCACTGGGGCACGACGCCGGGGCTCAACTTCATCTACGTTCACCTCAACCGGCTGATCAAGGAACTCGACCTCGACGTCATCTATATCACCGGCCCCGGCCACGGTGGCCCGGGCATTGTCGCCAACACTTACCTGGAAGGCACCTACAGCGAGGTTTATCCCGACATCGCGCAGGATGCCGAGGGCATGCAGCGCCTGTTCAAGCAATTCTCCTTCCCCGGCGGTATTCCCAGTCACGTTTCGCCGGAAACGCCGGGCTCGATCCACGAAGGCGGCGAACTCGGCTATGCCCTGTCGCACGCTTACGGCGCGGCCTTCGACAACCCGGACCTTATCGTCGCCTGCGTCGTCGGCGACGGCGAGGCGGAAACCGGGCCGCTGGCCACCAGCTGGCACTCGAACAAGTTTCTCAATCCCGTGCATGACGGCGCCGTGCTGCCCATCCTCCACCTCAACGGCTACAAGATCGCCGGCCCGACCGTGCTCGCCCGCATTCCGCACGGCGAGCTGGAAGCGCTGTTCCGCGGTTACGGCTACGCGCCGTATTTCGTCGAGGGCGATGAGCCGGACAGCATGCACCAGAAGATGGCCGCCACCCTCGATGCCGCGCTGGCCGAAATCCGCCGCATCCAGCACGAGGCGCGCACCCACGGTTTCAAGCAACGCCAGCCCTGGCCGATGATCATCCTGCGCTCGCCGAAAGGCTGGACCGGCCCGAAAATGGTCGACGGCAAACTGGCCGAAGGCACTTTCCGTTCGCACCAGGTGCCGATGGGCGACATGAGCCAGCCCGGCCATGTTGCGCTGCTCGAGAGCTGGCTGCAAAGTTACCGGCCGGAAGAACTGTTCGACGCCAAAGGCCGCTTGCGCCCGGAAATTGCCGAGCTGGCGCCCAAGGGCACGCGGCGCATGAGTGCCAACCCGCACGCCAACGGCGGTCTGCTGCTGCGCGACCTGCGTCTGCCCGATTTTCGCGATTTTGCCGTTGCCGTCGCCTCGCCCGGCGGCGTCGAGGCCGAATCGACGCGCAGCCAGGGCGTCTTCCTGCGCCACGTCATGAAGCACAACCCGGCCAACTTCCGCGTCTTCAGCCCGGACGAAACGGCCTCCAACCGCTGGGGCGCCCTGTTCGAAGTCACCAACCGCTGCTCGACGGCAGAAATTCTCCCCACCGACGACCATGTCGCGCCCGACGGCCGGGTCATGGAAATGCTCAGCGAGCACCAGTGCGAAGGCTGGCTCGAAGGCTACCTGCTGACCGGCCGGCACGGCTTCTTCTCGTGCTACGAAGCCTTCATCCACATCATCGACTCGATGTTCAACCAGCACGCCAAGTGGCTCAAGGTATGCAACGGCATTCCCTGGCGCGCGCCGATCGCTTCGCTCAACTACCTGCTCTCGTCACACGTCTGGCGCCAGGACCACAACGGCTTCAGCCACCAGGACCCGGGCTTCATCGACCACGTCATCAACAAGAAGGCGGAAGTCATCCGGGTTTACCTGCCGCCCGATGCCAACACCCTGCTCTGCGTCACCGACCACTGCCTGCGCAGCCGCAACTATGTGAACGTGATCGTTGCCGGCAAGCAGGGCGCGCCGCAGTGGCTGGACATGGATGCGGCGATCAAGCACTGCACGGCCGGCCTCGGCATCTGGGAATGGGCGAGCAACGACAAGGGCGACGAGCCGGATGTCGTGATGGCCTGCGCCGGCGACGTGCCGACCCTGGAAACCCTGGCCGCCGTCGAACTGCTCAACACGCACTTCCCCGAGCTCAAGATCCGCGTCATCAATGTCGTCGACCTGATGACCCTGCCGCCGCCTGGCGAACACCCGCACGGCATCTCCGACAAGGATTTCGACGTGCTGTTTACGCGCGACAAGCCGATCATTTTCGCCTACCACGGCTACCCCTGGCTGATCCATCGCCTGACCTACCCGCGCACCAACCACAGGAACCTGCACGTGCGCGGCTACAAGGAAGAAGGCACGACCTCGACGCCCTTCGACATGGTGGTCATGAACGACCTCGACCGCTTCCACCTGGTCGCCGACGTCATCGACCGCGTGCCCCAGCTCGGCCCGCGCGCCGCCTACGCCAAACAGGCGATCCGCGACAAGCTGATCGAGCACAAGCAGTACATCGCCGAGCATGGCGAGGATCTGCCGGAAATCCGCAACTGGAAGTGGCAGGCGGGCAATGCGACTTGAGCCCATGGAAACGCTGACTCGAAGGACCGGGTGACGTCATGAAATTCAAGGACTACTACCAAGCCCTGGGCCTGGAGCGGAGCGCTTCGGAGGCCGACATCAAGAAGGCCTATCGCAAGCTGGCCCACCAGTACCATCCCGACGTCTCGAAAGATCCGCAGGGCGAAGAGAAATTCAAGGCGCTGGCCGAGGCCTACGCCACCCTGAAAGATCCGGAGAAGCGCGAGGCCTACGACAATCTGGGCCAGCGCAGCAGCGGCGAACAATTCACCCCGCCGCCGGACTGGCAGCAGCGCTACAAGACCGACGCCGCCGGCTTCGACGACGTCGATCTGGCCGACATCTTTGCTGCTTTCAGCCAGGCCGGTGGCCGCCAACGCCAGGATATGCCGCGCCCCGGCCAGGACTATGAGATAGCCGCAGCGGTTTCTCTGGAACAGATTTTTCGCGGCGGCGAAATCGAGGTCCGCGCCGAGTTGCCCGAATACGACCAGAACGGCCTGCCGCACCGGGTCGCCCATGTTTTCAAGATCACCATCCCGCTGGGCGCCGCCGATGGCCAGCGCCTGCGTCTGGCTGGCAAGGGCGGCCGCGGTGCTAACGGCGGCCGGGCCGGCGACCTTTATGTCGGGCTCGCCGTGCAGCCCCATCCGCTGTACCGGGTCAGCGGTCGCGACCTCTATCTCGATCTGCCGCTGGCGCCCTGGGAAGCCGTGCTCGGCGGCAGCGTCGAGATTCCCACGCTGGCCGGCGCGGTCGCCCTGAACATCAAGCCGGGGACGCTGGCCGGGCAAAAGCTGCGGCTGGCCAGGCGTGGCCTGGGCAACCGGGATGGCAGCCATGGCGCCCTCTATGCCGTGGTCAGGATCGAAGTCCCCAGCCAGCCCAGTCCGCGCGAACAGGTGCTCTACGAACAACTGGCGGCCAACTCGACCTTCCAGCCAAGGGCGCACTTTGCCATGGGAGCAGGCGCATGAACGAGCAACAAAACGCAGCGAACTGGCTGGACATTGACCCTCTCTATCCGCTTGAGACCCTGGCCGAAATCTCCGGCCTGTCGATTGAGGAAATCGATGATCTGGTCAGCATCGGTCTCATCGTGCCGAGCGCAACGCCGGCCGAGCGGCCGGTATTCCAGCTCTGCCATGTGCTGACCGTCAAGAAGGCCCGCCGCCTGCGCGACGATTTTCAGCTGGATCAGCACGGCGTCGCCCTGGCCCTGACCCTGATCCGGCGCATCGACGAACTGCAGACCGAACTGGCCACGTTGCGCGCCGGACTGCGACGTTAAGGCGACGTCCACCGCCGAGGCGCCAAGGAAAAGCCAAGGAAGCCTGCTTGAGCTTGCCCGGCTTTTCTTTGCGCTCCCTCAGCGCCTTGGCGTCTTAGAAGCTGTTCGTGATCTTTCGTTTGTCATTCAAACCCCTCCCCAGCCCTCCCCTTGACAGGGGGAGGGAGCTCGCCGGTGCGCGATTTGGGGTGCTCCTCCCCTGTCAAGGGGAGGTCGGGAGGGGTTTTACAGGCGTATCAATTAAAACCGCAGCCCGGTTTCATGACTTTCGGAAGATCGTGAACAGGCTCTTAGCGGTGGGTGTTTTTATCCCTCTACTTCCTGTGCGTAGTTGCCGTGGCCTCTGCCGTGGCTTCACCAACCGCCTTGCGGTTGGCTTCGGTCATGCTGATGATCTGCTGCCCGAAGCTCTTGAATGCGTCGAAGCCCTTCATCCAGCTGGCGTTGTCGCCAGCTCCCTTGCTCTGCGCAAAGTACGAAGACATCAGGGCCATGACGTCCTTCTGCGTTTCGGCGGCGATTTCCTGGACGCTCTTCAGATAGGCCGCCGCATTCTTGGCCGCCTCGCCGGGGATCAGGCCCTGCAGGTCAGGCAGCGACTTGAGATCCTTGCCCGGAACCTTGGCGGCGGAAGCAACGCCATGTTCAAGCGCACTCCGGGTCGCATTGAGATTCAGCACGGCAAGACGCTCGAGACTGGAAAAACCGATTTCGGACAGGGCCATGAAGGCGTCTACGTTCACTTTTGCTGCATCGAGGTGTTCGGTATTTTTGGAAACCATGGTTTTGCTCCTGTAATGGATGGGCCAACAAGTGGCAATGGAACGACCAACACCGTTCCTTTTGCCAGCATAGGCAAGCGATAGCCGCGCCTCCGTGTGCTGCCTCGCATAGGGCCGGCCGATCAGGCGCCTCCGGATATCGGCCGCCGGCCGGGCCATCTGTTGGCCAGCGCACGGAACATCTGCAGCGGGCGATGGAAGATAGTTCGTACGACATGGCGCATTCCGGCCAGCCGTCGGCGCAGAAGCATCCATTCATCACCGTGAAGGATAGACATAATGAATATCAAACTTGCCGCAAGCTGCCTGACGAGCCTCGCCCTGATGCTCCCGATCGCCGGCTATGCAGCCGACGCCGCGACCCCGACCGTGGGGACCATGGTCAAGGATTCGGTCATCACCACCAAGATCAAGAGCGAACTGGCGGCCGAGAAAGTCTCCAGCCTCGTCCATATCAGTGTCGACACCGACCACAAGGGCGCCGTCATCCTGGGTGGTACCGCCACCAGCAAGACTGCTGTGGAAAGGGCTGTCTCCATCGCCAAGGGTGTCAAGGGCGTCACTTCCGTCGATAACCAGATCAAGATCGTGGCTGACAAGTAAGCCCCCGTCCCATGATCCGCATCGCCTTGCAGATTGAATTGAACTACGAAATCGACGGTGCGGGCGCCGATTTCGTCTTCAATGTCCATGCCGCGCACACCCCGAGCCAGAGCATCTCTGCCGAAAGCCTGACGCTGAACCAGGTCGTCACGCAACGACTGCATACGGCCCCGGTGACCGGCAACCGTTACCTGTATGTGCACGCCGGCCCCGGCGATTTGAAGGTGTCGTACTCGGCCACCGTCGACCTGACGCATCACTTTGCCGATCCGGCGCAGATTGCCGAAGTGCCGATCCGCGATCTGCCCCCCGAGGTCATCGGCTACATCTATCCCAGCCGGTACTGCCAGTCCGACCGCCTTCTGAAACTGGCCAACCAGCAGTTCGGCCGGCTTGAGCCGGGCTACCGCCGGGTTCTGGCCATCCAGGACTGGGTCAAGGGCTGGGTCAGCTTCACCCTGCAGAGCTCGAACTCGAATACCTCGGCGGTCGACACCCTGATCGAGAAGGTCGGTGTCTGCCGCGACTTCGCCCACTTGATGATCGCCCTTTGCCGCGCCCTCAACATTCCGGCCCGTTTCGCCACCGGCACCGATTACGGCGCCGACCAGACGCTCGGGCCACCCGATTTCCAGGCCTATGTCGAGGTGTACCTGGGCTTTCGCTGGTACATCCTCGATCCTTCGGGCACCGGCATACCAATGGGCTTTGTCCGCTTCGGCACCGGGCGCGATGCGGCCGACGTGGCATTTGCCACCATTTTTGGCGGCGTCAGGACCCACGCCGCAGTGATTCGCGCCCAGGCAGTCGACGACCCGACAAACGCCCTGCGCCTGCCGCACCATTGTGTCGAGGCCTTGTCGACCGACAGCGGCCAGGCGGTTATTGCCGCCGTGCCGGGCTGAAGCGTTTGGCGGTGGTGCAATGCGCTGCGCTTATTGCACCCTACGCGGCTGACAATTTTGCGTTTCGCTCCAGACAGGTAGGGTGCAATAAGCAACGCGCATTGCACCAGAGTTCATCAAGGAAGCCTGTGCCCCCCTAAATCGGCCGTTGTCCGTTGATGACCCGGAGCAGGACAACGACGATGGCGATAACCAGCAGGATATGGATGAAACCGCCCAGCGTATAGGAAGTGACCAGGCCGAGCAGCCACAGGATGAGCAGGACTACGGCAATCGTATAAAGCATGATGATTCCTTCACTGTGACAGTCGGGGCAACCCACCTGCGGCAGGCCAAACCCGGACCGGATCGGTATGGGCAGCGCGGCCCGCCATGGTGCGCGGGCCATTGCGCTGGCGGGCCAGGCTGTTGGTCGACCGTTTCGTGAAACCGGCCGGGATCGGTGCCTGCCCCGTTATCCCGACAGTACGCCCGTGCTGCCTTTCCCTATGTTCGACGACGCACATAGGGAATTGCCGGAATCATGAGCACCGGATGAAGGGCCGAGCGCCAAGGCCGGGCTATCCTTGCCGAATTGGCTGGCCTATTCGGCGCCGTGGCGCTTGTCATCGATGGGGGACGACTCAGCCGGCGCGCGGCGGCCGTAGATGCTGCGAAAGTTTGACCAGCAGGCCTGCCAGTCGAATGCTTCAGCCTGTTCAGCGGGGCGTTGCCTGCTGCTACCGGCGGGATTCTGCCCGGCCGGCAGCCCCGGCAAGGCCGGCCATTCCGCCGGCTTGTTCATTTGCTTTTGCCGGCCCGCGACGGACGATTCAGCGCGACCAGTTCGACGATGCCCCAGAGCACCGTGCTGCCGATGGCCAGCAGGGGATGAGCGAGGGTTTTGCGCAGGGCCTTGTACATGGTGCCGATCCGGATGGAGATTGCGAATTTGGGGGAACTGGGCGGCCGCCTTGTCACGAAAAATTCATCTTTCGGCGAGCTGCCTGACCACTACCATAGCAAGAGATTGTTAAGCGCTCATTGCAGAACGGTGACGCTGCAGCCGTCCCGTTCCCGGCCCCCTCCTCCCTTTTCTAGGCACTCCCCAATTGCCCGGCCTGACTCACTCCGATTTCCTCGAATTGCTTGAACTGGAAAGCATCATCCGGCTTGGCGGCAGCGCACTGGAGACGCACGTCGCCTGCGATGTGGCGGTCGACGGGCAATCTTTCCCGGTACATGTCGTCGCCCTCGGCAATCCCGATCCGGCCGTACCGGTGGTTGGATTTTTCGGCGGTTTCCACGGCCTGGAAAGAATCGGCACGGCTGTCGTGCTCGCCTACCTGCACAGCCTGGTCCGGCGCCTGGCCTGGGACAGCGTGCTGCATCGCCAGCTCGAATCGCTGCGCCTGGTCTTCGTGCCCATCGTCAATCCGGGCGGCATGTGGCGCGCCACCCGGGCCAACCCGAACGGCGTCGACCTGATGCGCAATGCGCCGCTCGAGGCCAGCGAGCGGGTGCCTTTCCTGTTCGGTGGCCAGCGCCTGAGCGCCCGCCTGCCGTGGTATCGCGGCGCCCGCTCGGGGCCCATGGAAGATGAAAACCTGGCCGTCTGCCGCGTCATCGAGCAGGAATTCTTCACCAGAAAATTCGGCATCGTCCTCGACTGCCATTCCGGCTTCGGCATCAACGACCGGATCTGGTTTCCCTACGCCCATACCGCCCGGCCGATCACCCATCTGCCGGAAATGCACGCGCTGGTCGATATCTACCGGCAGACCCATCCCAACCACAGTTACGTGTTCGAGCCGCAGAGCCGGCAATACCTGGCGCACGGCGATCTCTGGGATTATCTCTACCAGCGCGCCGGGCTCGATGCGACGCGGGTCTTCCTGCCGCTGACACTGGAAATGGGCTCCTGGCTGTGGGTCAAGAAAAATCCCCGGCAATTGTTCTCGCGCCACGGCATTTTCAATCCGCAGATCGAACACCGTCAGCAACGCGTCTTGCGCCGTCACCTGGGCTGGCTCGATTTCCTGACCCGGGCGGCCTGCGGCCATACCCTGTGGCTGCCCCAGGAGGCGGACCGCGAGCAGCACCGGCAAGCCGCGCTGCAACTATGGTACGGCCGGAGCGCACCATGACCACCTGGCTCCTGCTCCGCGGCCTGACCCGGGAAAGCCAGCATTGGGGCAACTTTCCGGAAACCTTCCGGGCGGCCTGCCCGGACGCCGAAATCCTCTGCCTCGACCTGCCGGGCAACGGCGTGCTGAATCGGCAGGACAGCCCGCCGGATGTCCTGGCAATGGCCGAACACTGCCGGGCGCAACTGGGCGAGCGCGGCGTTACCCGGCCCGTCCATCTGCTGGCCATGTCGCTCGGCGCCATGGTCGCGGTTGCCTGGGCGGCGCGCCACCCGGATGAAATCGCCGGCGCCGTGCTGATCAACACCAGCCTGCGCCCGTTCAGCCCTTTTTATCAGCGTCTGCGGCCGCGCAGCTATGGCCGCCTGCTGCGCTTTTTGTGGCCGGGCGACAGTGCTGCCGCTGCCGAAGCGCGCATCCTGCGCCTGACCAGCAAGCAGGCCAGCGCACCGCAGCTCGTCGCGGCCTGGACGGCTTACCGGCGCCAGCAGCCGGTCGCCATGCGCAACGCCCTGCGCCAGTTGCTGGCCGCCAGCCGCTACCGGGCGCCGGCCGCCGCACCGGCCATTCCGCTGCTCATCCTGGCCAGTCGCGGCGACCAGTTGGTCAATCCAGATTGCTCGCGCCGCCTGGCGCGGCAGTGGCAGACGGCCTACGCCGAACACCCCGATGCCGGACACGACATCCCGCTCGACGACGGTCCCTGGGTTGCCGAGCAAATCAGGGCATGGCTACATCAGTAAGCGGACAGCCGCCCGATAGTGAGTAGATTGGCAGACTGCCCCCAATCTTCAGTTCCCCGGATGACTCAAAGAATGAAGTGGGTATTGATGAAATTCGACTTGTTGCCGAGCACGATGGCATCGAGCAGCTTTTTCGAGGCCTCGGTCTGCTTGGCGGCGACCATGGTGCGGATCGAGAAGGCGCGCAGGGCGTCGTGTACTGACAACGTGCCCTCGGCCGAATCCTTGCGCCCGACGAAGGGAAAGACGTCCGGCCCGCGCTGGCACTGGCAGTTGATATTGACCCGGCACACCTGATTGACCAGGGTATCGACCAGCGCGGCGATCTGCCCCGGGTCGCTGCCGAAGATGCTGACCTGCTGGCCGTGATCGGAGGTGATCACGTAGTCGAGCGGCGTTTCGATGTCTTCAAAGGTGGCGACCGGGATGATCGGGCCGAACTGTTCCTCGCGGTAGAGTTTCATGCCCTCTTTGACCGGAAAGAGCACGGCCGGATAGAACAGGGTTTCGACGGTCGTGCCGCCGCCCGGGTTGATCACCTTGGCACCTTTTTCCACGGCATCGGCGATGCACTCGTTCATGTAGGCGACCATTTCCATCTCGGGCAGCGGGGTCAGCATGACGCCCGGCTCCCACGGCATGCCGATGGCCAGCTTGCCGACTTCCTCGCAGAAGCGGCGAAGGAAGGTTTCGGCGATGGACTGGTGCACCAGGATCATCTTGATTGCCGTGCAGCGCTGGCCATTGAAGGAGAGCGCGCCGGTGATGCATTCCTTCACTGTCAGCTCGATGTCGGCGTCGGCCATGATGATCGCCGCGTTCTTGGCGCCAAGGCCGAGGATGGCGCGCAGGCGGTTGGTCTTGGGGTGCGATTTCTTGAGCTGGTCGGCGACTTCGGAGGAACCGATCAGGGCCAGCACATTGACCTTGCCCGAGCCCATGATGTGCGGCACGACGACGTGGCCCTGGCCGTAAACGATATTGATGACGCCCGGCGGGAAAGCGCTGCGGAAGGCTTCGAGCATCGGGTAGTAGAGCAGCACGCCGAAGCGCGGCGGCTTGAAGAGCACGACATTGCCCATGATCAGCGCCGGGATCAGCGTGCTGAAGGTCTCGTTCATCGGGTAGTTGTAGGGGCCCATGCACAAGGCGATGCCAACCGGCGAACGGCGGATCTGGGCGATGGTGCCGTCGACGATCTCGAAGCGCGAGTTGCTGTTGTCGAGGCGTTTCAGTTCCTCGATGGTGGCGCGGATGTAATCGATGGTGCGGTCGAATTCCTTCTGCGAATCGGCCAGACTCTTGCCGATTTCCCACATGATCAGGTTCACGATCTCGCGCCGGCGGGCAATGATCTGGCTAGTGAAATCGACGACACAGGCGATGCGCTCGGCGACCGAAAGATTGGGCCAGGCACCGCGCCCGTGATCGTAGGCGGCGACGGCTGCAGCCAGCGCCGCATCGGCCTCGGTCGTGCCGGTCACCGGCACGCTGCCCAGTTCGACATGCGCCAGCCCTGCCCCTTCGCTGACGCAGACCGGTGAATGCACTGGTCGCGTCTCGCCCTTCCAGATATGCATTTCGCCGTTGATCAGGATGGCGCGCTGGTGAATCGGCGCCAGGATGCGGCAATCGGCGGGAATGGCATCGGCGCGGGGAAACAGCCCGGCCAGTTGTTCGGCTGTTTTCATGCTGCTCTCACAATCGTAGCAAAGTCTGATAGACAAGCCCGTCGGCAATAGGTGCGACTTGCCGCGGATTTTCAGGCCAGAAGATCGCGCATGTCGTCGGCGTGCTGCTCCTCGACGGCCATGATGCCGACCAGCATCAGCCGGGTCGTCGGATCGGTTTCGCCAAGGGTTTCGATCATCTGGCGATAGGACTCGATGGCCACTCGTTCGGCGATCAGGTTGGCCTTGATCATGCCCTGGACGTCGCGCGAATCGTCGTATTCGGCATGACTGCGCTCGCTCAGGGTGGCCGGATTGAAGTCGGGCTGGCCGTTCAATTGCACGATGCGCTCGGCCAGCAGGTCGGCATGCCCCTGTTCCTCGGCGGCATGCTGCAGGAATTCGGCCTTGATCGGGCCGTTCTGCAGGCCGCTCGCCGTGTAGTAATGGCGCTTGTAACGCAGCACGCAGACCAGTTCGGTGGCCAGTGCGCCGTTCAGCATATCGACCACCAGCTTGCGGTCGGCCTGGTAACCGGCGGTCACCGCGCCGTCTTCATAATCCTTGGCGGCAGCGCGAATGGCGCCGCTGTCGATGCCGGCGCGCGCCGCTTTCCTGGCTTTGTTCATGTCTGTTCCTTGTCTGGTAGCGGGAGATATCCCGTAGTGGGCAGAATTGCCCCACCATTTTCAAGGCGAAACACCCGGGCCATCGGTTGCCTGGCGCGCATTGGCCAAACTTGCCGCCAGTCCGGTGCATCACACAGACAGCCCCTTTATCGATCGGCGTAACAACTAACGACTAACGACTAACGACTAACAACTAACAACTAGCCAGCAACGCTGGCCCCCACCACTTCCACCCGGTTGCAGCCGACGAGCTTGGCCCGCTCCAGGGCCATTTCGGCATCCCTGAGGACCTGCGCGGCCGACAGGTGGGCCGCCGTCATGACTGCCATGCCGATGCTCACACTCATCGCAACCTGCCGCTTGCCGACGCTGACCGATGTCGCCGCCACCTTGGCCCGGATGCGCTCGGCGAGGATCATCGCCGCATCGAGATCGGCGCGCGGCATGAGCACGGCAAATTCGTCACCGCCGATCCGTCCGGCAATGTCCACCTTGCGCAACTCGTCGTGCAGCAGCGCCGAGAACAGGCGCAGCATGGCATCGCCGGCGGCATGGCCGAGGGTGTCGTTGACGATCTTGAAGCGGTCGAGATCAAGCATCATGACCACGACCTGGTGATCCGCCTCGCGTTGCAGACCGGCCCAGGCCTCATCCAGACGTTCGAGAAATGGCTGCCGGTTGAGCAGCATGGTCAGCGCATCGGTCGCCGCCTGGGCCCGCAGTTGCGCCTCCATGGCCTTGCGCTTGCTGATGTCGCGGGTAAAGCCGACGGTCCCGATGCGCTGGTTATCGACGACGACCGGCGACTTGTAGGATTCATACCAGTGCTGTTCGCCATGCTCCTCGATCATTTGCTCGAGTGTCCGCTGCTCGCCGGAGCTCAGGATGCTCCGGTCATCGGCCTGGTACATTTCGGCCCGTTCCGGGGTGGTAATGTCGAAATCGGTTTGTCCGACCGGCATGTTCAGGGGTGACCAGCCGTAATTGGCGGAAAAACTGGCATTGACGGCCAGATAGCGGCCCTGCTCATCCTTCATCCAGACCTGGAAGGGAAAATTGTCGAGCAAGGCCCGCTGGTAACCCTCACGCTCTTTCAGGGTACGGTTTGCCTCCGTCTCGGCCGTGATGTCCATCACCACCATGCGGCACTCCCGGCTGCTTTCATCGGGCACCGCCTCGATCCGTACGGTGGCCTCGGGACGTTGCCCGGTGGCCATGAGCACGATCTCGCAACTCTTTTTGCAGTTGTTGTCGAGCACGTCCTTGTGGAAATCGTTGAAGGTTGGCAAATACTCCGGCTTGACCGCCGCCGCGAAACGGTAGCGACCATGCCGCGAGCGTTTGACGCCGAGCAGGATGGCCCCGGCCAGATTGAGCTGGAGAATGACGCCCTGGGCATCCAGCGTGAAATAGCCGACCGGCGCGAAATCATAGATATCGGCGTACTTTTCGCGCAAGGCATCGGCTTCGCCATAGGCATGAAGCAATTCCTCGTTGTGCATTTCCAGCTCGACCTGATGCACCTGCAGTTCGTGCAGCAGCCGCTCGGCATCCCACGGCGTGGCCGGAACGGCGGGCTGCGTTTGGAGCAGGCGGGCCTCGGCCCGCTGGCGCAGGGTGGCCGGGTTCGGCCGGATCCGATTTTTCGGCAGACTGGCCGGCATCAGCTGGAAAAGGCGATCGTATTCCGAGCGCACGACGCCGTAGCATTCGCAAACCCGCGCTTCCAGGCCCGGCCGGTCAAGCACGGTGATATGGCCGCGCCGGTACTGGATCAGCCCGGCCGCCTGCAGCTTGCCGGCCGCTTCGGTGACGGCCTCGCGGCGCACCCCGAGCATGGCGGCGATCAGCTCCTGGGTCATGTTGATCTGGTTGTCGTCGAGCTGGTCGAGACTGAGCAGCAGCCAGCGACACAGTTGCTGATCGACCGAATGGTGCCGGTTGCAGACGACGCTCTGCGCCATCTGGGTCATCAGGGCCTGGGCGTAGCTCAGGCACAGGCGCTGCAGGTGGCCGCCCTGGTCGAGTTCCCAGGAGATGACTTCGGCGCGCAGGCGGTAGGCCGATCCGGCGCTTTGCACCACCACCTTGTGGGTCGTAGTTTCCCCGCCAAGGACCAGTGGAATGCCGACCAGGCCGTCATTGCCGGTCATCGCCAGTTCGGCCGACGAACCGTTTTCGGTGGCAAAGACCAGCGAGACGATGCAGTTGGTCGGAAAATAGACGAACTCCAGCGTATCGCCGGCATCGTAGAGCATCTTGCCGAGCGGCAGTTCGATCAACTCGAGGTCATCCTCCAGCCGGGCCAGCTCGGTGAGCGGCAGGGCGGCCAGGATGCGGTTCAATTTCGGGTTTTGTATCACTGTAGATGGCATGGTGCTCCTCGCCTTGTGCGGCAACGACCGGACGAATCCATTGGGGCGGATGCCACTGATATTTCTTCAGCATAGCTGTGAAAGGCGAATCGATATGTGCGGAAACGCACATATCGTTGCGATGAACTGACGTATGTTGGACCCATTGTGGCGACCCGTGTTCGTTCGATTGGCGAAAAGTTCCGGGCCACCCCATCGCTCAAGGAGTCAACACCATGTTTCGCCTGCTTATTGCCTTGTTCGCACTGGCCGGGCTGAGTCCGGCCCACGCCCAGGTCGGTGTCGAAATCAGCCTGCCCAGCGTCAGCATCGGCATCAACCTGCCGATTTACCCGGAACTGGTGCTGCTGCCGGGCTCGCCGGTCTATTACGCGCCGCGGGCCCGTTCCAACTATTTCTTCTACGACGGCCTGTACTGGGTCTACAACGACGACAACTGGTACTCCAGCGACTGGTACAACGGCCCGTGGCAAATCGTCGGCCCGCAATACGTGCCGCTCTTCATCCTGCGCGTCCCGGTCCGCTACTATCGCCGGCCACCGGCCTACTTCCACGGCTGGCGCGCCGATGCCCCGCCGCGCTGGGGTGATCACTGGGGTAACGACTGGGAAGGCCAGCGCCGCGGCTGGAATCAGTGGAACCGCCACGATGTGCCGCGCGCGGCGCCGCTCCCGGTTTACCAGAAAAAATATTCGGGTAGCCGCTATCCCGGCGCCCCGGAAAGGCAGCAGGCCATTCGCTCGGAACACTATCGCTACCAGCCGCGCGAGGCGATCTCGCAAGAACATTTCAAACGCCCCGCCCAGCGGGCCCAGCCCGAGGCCGAAGCCCGGCGACCGGCAGCGGAACGGCCGCGCGTCACTCCTGAATCACGTCAATCCGCCCCTGATCGGCCGCGTGAAGCCACGGTGCCACGCCAGGCCGCACCCGAACGGCAAGCCGATCGGCCACGCGAAACCAGGCGCCCTGAACAGGATGCCCGCCCGGCCCGCGCCCCGGCCCCCCAGGCCGAACCCAGACAGCAGCCCGAACCTGGACGCCAGGCGCCGGCCCGGCAGCAGGCAGCCCCGCCGGAATCCCGCCCGGCCCCTGCCGAGCAGAGCCGGCAACGGCCACAACCGGCACCGGCAATGCAGCGCCAGCCGGGCAATGCCCCGGAGGGCAAACGCGAACCGGAGCGTGGTGGCGGGCAGTCGGAGCGCGGACGTGACAATAATCGCAACGACGAACGCGGGCCGGATCGCCGGCAGTAAGTGATCAAGGCCAGCCGCGAAGTACGCAACTGGCCTTGAATATTCTGGATGTCGCCAGCGCCGGGACATGAAAAATGGGGGTAGCGCCAAAGACGCTACCCCCGTTTTTCATTCAGCCCCGCTTAACGGGCGGGCGGCACCACGACGATGGTGCTGCCGGTGCCGGTTCCGCTCGCCCCGCCGGCCCCGGTCTTGCCCTTGGCCCCGGTGGCACCGGTATTGCCGGTGTTGCCCTGAGTACCTGTCGCCCCGGTCTCGCCGGCGGCGCCGGTCGTCCCTTGCGTTCCCTGCGTTCCCGTTTCGCCCTGGGCGCCGGTATAGCCGGTATTGCCCTGGTTGCCGGTCGAGCCCTTGGCCCCGGTCGTGCCGGTATTGCCAGTGTTCCCCGTATTGCCCGTGTTGCCGCGCTCGCCCTGCGGTCCGGCCGGCCCGGTACAGGCGGCCAGTCCCAGCGTGGCAAGCAGCAGGATGATCGGTAATTGATATTTCATGGCGCTTCCTCTTCTGTTGTAGGCGGCGAAAGAACCGCACACTGCAGAGTGTCCCGAACGCCGGCCGGCATCTGTTGGCCAGGGTACATAGGGAACTTGGAAAGGCGCCGGGATAAGCCGTAGGGTGCAATAAGCAAAGCGCATTGCACCGCCCCAACGTCACACAGTGGCCCGCAAGCCCTGCCGACGGGGGATGGTGCAATGCGCCGATGGCTTATTGCACCCTACGCGGACTCCCCCGTAGGAGCGGCTTTAGCCGCGAAAGCGCAGCGAGCCTGACGATTCGCGGCTGAAGCCGCTCCTACACCGGCGCTACGCAGACTGCATCCTGTCCGCCCACTTTTCTCAGTTAAGTCTGACCACGACATAGGGGTTCTGGAACTTGGCCCCCTTGATTTCGGAAACCGCGACCGAACTGCCGGGCGTCACCAGTTTTATGCGCCCGACGGCATCGGCGACGCTGCCATCGTTAGTCGTTTCCCGGATATCAAGAATCAGCGGTTCCGGTGCGACCAGGCGCAATTCGAGTGTCGTGTTCGGGCTGGCGGTCGAGGTGAATTTGGCCGATGAATTCGGGCCGATCAGTGCAACCGACTGTTTCAGGTCGCCGGGCAGGCAGATCTCGACCTTGACGGGATCAGCGGCAAAGGCCGGAACGGAAACGGCCAGCAAGGCGGCAAAAAGGGGCGACAGGAATTTCATGGGTTCTTTCTGTTAGCTGCGTTCTGCCAGCAAGGCGGCAGTCACGACGATTTCAACACGGTATTCGGGGGCCGAGAGTTTGGTCTGCAGGCAGGCGCGAACCGGGGCGCTGCCGGCCGGCAGCCAGTTTTCCCAGACAACATTGAGTGCCGCGTAGTCCGCCATGTCGGCCAGGTAGATGGTCGCCATCAGCAGCCGCGACTTGTCGCTGCCGACCTCGCGCAATTGCTGCTCGAGGCTGGCCAGAACGTTTTCGCACTGGGCCGTGATGTCGGCCGCAAGGTTGCTTGGCACTTCGACCAGATAGACGGTGCCGTTGTGCACGACTGAATTGGAGTAACGACGGGTCGTCCCGTAACGCTGGATGTTCATGTGGATTCCGGGGGCCGGCTGGTTCGGCAAAGCGGTACTTTAACTGCATTGCCCCGGTCGCGTCGATCCTGACCATCAATTTGACAACTATCCGCGTACACCAAAAATCATGGTGGACAGCCCGGCCCGCGACGCGTAGCATCGCCGCCCCTTCCGCCCCGCTGCACCATGCCCCACTCTTCCTGCGCCCGCGCCTGCGGTATCGATTTCGGCACGTCCAACTCCACCGTCGGCTGGCTGCGACCGGGGCCGGCCACGCTGTTGCCGCTGGAAGACGGCAAGCCGACCTTGCCTTCGGTCGTCTTTTTCAATGCCGAGGACAATTCGGTCAGTTTCGGCCGGGCCGGCCTGCGCGACTATCTCGACGGCTACGAGGGCCGGCTCATGCGTTCGCTGAAAAGCCTGCTCGGCAGCAGCCTGATCGACGGCCGTACCGACGTCCAGGGCAAGGTCATCGTCTTTCGCGAGCTGCTCAGCAGCTTTATTGGCGCGCTGAAGGAGCGCGCCGAAAGCGCCGGCGGACGCGCTTTTGATACGGCAGTACTCGGCCGCCCGGTGTTTTTTGTCGACGATGATCCGGCGGCCGACCGGCTTGCCGAACAAACCCTGGGCGACATCGCCCGCGCCGTCGGCTTTACCGAGTTCAGTTTCCAGTACGAACCGATCGCCGCCGCCTTTCACTACGAAACCACGCTGCACCACGAGGAAGTCGTGCTGGTCGCCGACATCGGCGGCGGCACCTCCGATTTCTCGCTCATTCGCCTGTCGCCGCAACGGGCCCGGGCCGCCGAGCGCCTCGACGACGTTCTGGCCAATACCGGCGTGCACATCGGCGGCACCGATTTCGACCGGCAACTGAGTCTGGCCTCGGTCATGCCCAGCCTCGGCTACCGCGGCCAGTTGAAGAACGGGCGCGAAATGCCGGCCAGCATCTATTTCAACCTTGCCACCTGGCACAGCATCAATTTCGCCTATGCCCGCCCGGTCTGGGTCGAACAGCAACGCCTGCTGCTCGACGCCCTGCAGCCGGAGCAACTGCAGCGGCTGCTCGCCCTGATCCGCGAACGGGCCGGCCACTGGCTGGCCGACCAGGTCGAACAGGCCAAGATCGCGCTGTCCGCTGGCGAAACAACCCCGTTGAGCCTGCAGCGTTTCGCGCCGGGCGAACAGATGCTGCTCAGCCGCAGCGAGTTCGAACTGGCCAGCGCCAGCCTCGTCGGCAAGGTCGAAGGCGCCGTTGCCCATCTGCTGCAACAGGCCGGCCTTGCCGCCCAGGGCATCGACACCATTTTCTTCACCGGCGGTTCGAGCGGCATTCCGCAACTGCGCCGGCGCATCGCCGCCCTGCTCCCGTCGGCCCGCGTTGTCGAAGGCGACCTGTTCGGCAGCATCGGCGCCGGGCTGGCCGTCGATGCGGCACGCCGCTACGGGATCGGGAGTCGCTCATGAGCGATACGCCGGACGACTGGCTGGGCGCGCAAAGCGCCGCGGTCCGCGCGGAGCTGGAAAACCTGCTCGGCTACCGGGTGGAGCCGGAATTCCTGCAGGCCCTTGGCGAATTGCTGCCCGTTGTGCCGCGCCCCGGGCTGATCGATCTCTATTACGACATCTTCTACTGCTGCCCGCCGGTTTTCCGGATTGCCGTAGAGCAGTTGCATACCCAGGAAGAACTCGCCGATTTCCTGCAACTGGCCGAACGTGCCCTGCTTGATGCCGCCGATGCCGAGGCCTTCGCGACGGCCGGCCTGACGGATGTCGACGAGGTCATTTTCTGGCTCAAACGCCGGGTGCTGGCCCGGTCTTAAGGGACGGCCGGCGCCTTGCCGGCAACCGGCTATTCAAGCCGGTCTGGCAATCGCTCGTTGCAGGCCAGCAAGTCATCCGGCGAATTGAGATTGGCAAAGCTGCAGTCGGCGAATTCGACTTCAACGTGCGGCAGGCCTTGTTGCCAGCCGTACACACTGCGCCGGCCGGTCGCCAGGTAGGCCTCCAGGCTTGGCAGGAGATCGCGGTGCAGCAAGGCGATGACCGGCTGCCGGCGGCCGGCGGCGATGACCAGGGCGATCTGGCAGCCCTCGCTTTGTACTGCGGCAAACAGGCGGCGGGCCAGATCGACCGGCAGTTCCGGAACATCACACGGCGCCGTGAGCAGCCAGGGCGTACGAAGCTGTTGCAGACCGGCCTGGATGCCGGCCAGCGGCCCCTGGAAATCGCCCTGGGCGACATGCGGATTGTCGGCAATCACCGGGTAGCCGAACCCGGCGTAGCGTTCGGCATTGCGGTTGGCACTGATCATCAGGGCCCCGGTTTGCGGCGCCAGCCGGTCAATCGCCCAGGCCACCAGGGGCTGGCCGCGCAATTCCTGCAGGCCCTTGTCGAGCCCGCCCATGCGCGCCCCCTGCCCGCCGGCCAGGATCAGCGCCGTAATGTCCGACAGGGCCGGCTGGTTTTCCATCGGCTGGTCCGGCCTAGCCGCCGGTGACCGGCGGAAAGAAAGCGATTTCGTCACCATCGGCCAGGGCATCGTCAAACCTGGCGAGTTCCTGGTTGCGGGCCACCTTGAGGTTACGCAGGCTGGCCAGGCATTGATGGGCGGCATCCAGAGCGACCAGATGGTCGCGTAACTGGCCCAGCGTGCTGATGGCTGGCGGCAGTTCCAGGCGTTCTTCGGCGTGGCCGATTTTTTCGCGCAGACCGGCGAAGTAGAGAATCTTGATCATGTTTCAGGACAGCAAGTCGGAGAAGGAATAGAACAGCACAGGCATGCCCTCGGTCACCACGGTGGCGGGCGGCAGGTTAATCAGGCCCTCGGCCCACACGGCAGAACTCAGGATGGCCGACCCCTGGTTGGGGAACAGGCTGAGCTGGCCGTTTTCGTCGAGCCGGGCGCGCAGGAATTCGCGGCGTTTGTCGGGCTTCGGCCAGCTGAAGCCGGCCGGCAGACGCATGCCCCGGGGCTCACATTGCGCGGCGCCCTGCATTTTCACCACGCAGGGCCGGACGAGCATCAGGAAGGTGGTCAAGGCAGCCACCGGGTTGCCGGGCAGACCGATGAAGGTGGCCGCCCCGCCCGCCTTGCGCACACTGCCAAAGGCCAGCGGCTTGCCGGGCTTGATGGCAATTTTCCACAAATCGAGTTCGCCCTCGGCCTGCAAGGCGGTTTTGACATGATCTTCCTCGCCGACCGAGACGCCGCCGGAAGTCAGGATCAGATCATGGTCGGCGGCCGCGGCGCGCAAGGCCGCGCGCGTCGGTTCCAGCCGGTCGGCCACCAGGCCGAGGTCGCTGACGACACAGCCCAGGCGTTCAAGCAGGGTGCGCAGGACGACGCGATTCGAATCGTAGATGGCGCCGGGCTTGAGCGGCTCGCCGGGCGGGGTCAGTTCGTCACCGGTGGAAATCAGCGCGACTTTCAGGCGACGCCAGACCGGCAGCCGGGCCAGGCCGACCGAGGCGGCTAGGCCGATGTGTTGCGGCAGCAGGCGACTCCCCGCGGCCAGCACTTCGGCGCCCTGGTGGATATCTTCGCCGGCCCGGCGGATGTGCCGGCCGAGGATGGCCGGCTGGGCAATCTGCACCCCGTCGGCCGTTTCCTGGCAATCTTCCTGCATCACCACGCTGTCGCCGCCCTCGGGGATCGGCGCGCCGGTAAAGATCCGGGCGGCCGTGCCGGCGCGCAGAGGCTGGCCGACCGTGCCGGCCGGAATGCGCTGCTCGACCGGCAGCCGACAGCCGGCCACCGCCGCATCGGCGGCCCGCACGACATAGCCGTCCATGGCGCTGTTGTCGCACGGCGGCACATTGATCGCCGAATGCAGCGTCGCGGCCAGGACGCGGCCGCCGGCGGCGTGCAGCGGCACCTCTTCGATCTCGCTCACGGCGGGCGCGGCGAGCAACAGGCGGGAAAGAGCGTCTTCAAATGACAACATGGGTTTCATCTTCGTTCAGAGAGTGGATCGGTCGGGCAAGAGTCAGGGATCGATAAATGGCTAGGGTGCAATCGGGTCGACCTGCCAGTGCCCCGATTTGCCGCCGGATTTTTCCAGCACGCCGACCGCCTCGATGACCATCCCGCGGTCAGCCGCCTTGCACATGTCGTAGATGGTCAGCAAGGCCACCGTGACGGCGGTCAGCGCTTCCATTTCAACGCCCGTTCTTTCCATGGTGTGCACACTGGCTTCGCAGAGCACGGCGCTGTTTGCCTCGTCGAGCGTGAATTCAATGCGCACCTGCGACAGGGCAATCTGGTGGCACAGCGGAATCAGCTCGGCCGTACGCTTGCCCGCCATGATGCCGGCGATGCGGGCAACGCCCAGCACATCGCCCTTGAGCGCCCGGCCGTCGCGGATCAGCGCCAGGGTCGCCGGCAACATGCGGATGCGCCCGCCGGCCCTGGCCAGGCGATCGGTGACCGCCTTGTTGCCGACATCGACCATGCAGGCATTGCCGGCCGCATCGAAATGCGTCAGTGGATTGTTCATGCTCGTTCCTTGGTTTCTTCATCGATTTTGCCAGCCGTCTGACAAAAGTCGTCCAGTTCGAGATAGCGCAGGATGAAATCGGCAATCCCGGCCGGGTCGTTCAGCGCCAGACAGGGGCGCTGCCCGGCGATTTCGGCGGGCACGCCGACATCGGCAGCGACACCGACGATATGCGGATCCGTCGGGTCCAGCCAGGGTTTCTGGTTGGCTTCCCGCCAGACCTCGAGTTTCGGGAAGGGCAGGCTCTTGTAACCTTCGACCAGCACCACATCGCACGGCGACAGCAGCTGCAGCTGCTGCTCGAACTCCGGCGCCGGCTCGTCGCGCGATTCGTGCATCAGGGCCCAGCGCTGGTTGGAAACGATCAGCACTTCGCTGCAGCCGGCCTGACGATGGCGATAGGTATCCTTGCCCGGCGTGTCGACATCGAAAACATGGTGGGCGTGCTTGATCAGGGAGACCCGCAGTCCCCGCCCGACAAGGATCGGGATGATTTTTTCAATCAGGCTGGTCTTGCCCGCCCCGCTATAGCCGGCGAACCCGAACACCCTCATTGGAGGCTCACTTTGTCTGTGATTTTGCACATGGCAGCTCAGGCGGCTGGCGGCTTCGCATGCGCCGGCCGGAAGGCCTTGCATTGCGCCGGGTCCGATTCCAGGTAGGCGCCTTCGACCAGGTCGATGCAGTAGGGAATGGCGGGAAATACGGCATTCAGGCAGTCGTCGATGGCCGACGGCTTGCCCGGCAAGTTAACGATCAGGCACTTGCCCCGGATGCCGGCAGTTTGCCGCGACAGGATGGCGGTCGGCACGAATTTCAGGGAGGCCGTGCGCATCAGTTCGCCGAAACCGGGCAGCATCTTGGCGCAGACCGTTTCGGTGGCTTCCGGGGTGACGTCGCGCAAGGCCGGGCCCGTGCCGCCGGTGGTGACGATCAAGGAGCAGCCCTCCTGGTCGCACAACTCGATGAGCGTCTGCTCGATGATCTCTTGTTCGTCGGGAATCACCCGCGCCACGGCCTGCCACGGGCTGCTCAGCACCCGGCCCAACCAGGCGCCGATGGCCGGCCCGCCCTTGTCTTCATATTCGCCACGACTGGCACGGTCGGAAACAGTGAGTATGCCGATACGCACAGGAATCATCGATGTTCTCCATAGGGGTCAGAGGCTGGAAGTGTCCTGCCCTCCAGCGATTTCAGGCAGATTCTAGCGCGCCCGCCGACTTCCCCGAATGCGATTTTCCGGATCGGCCAGCCCGGCGGGGAAAAATCGCCCCGCCCGGCCCGGCAGCTAGCCGCCCGTCATCGACATGAAGCGGACGACCTGCGGCGCGTCCATCTGCGCGTTGAAATCATGGCCATAGGGCTTGATCCCCATGCTGTCGACGATCTGCTGGCGCAACTCGTCATCGCCCAGCCCGGAGCGCAGGACGGGCATCAGCGACAAGGCATCGTTCTGGCCCAGGCAGGGAAACAGTTCGCCCTTGGCGGTGATCCGGACGCGATTGCAGGAGCTGCAGAAATTGTGGCTGTGCGGCGAGATGAAGCCGATCCTCGATTCACTGCCCGGTAGCCGCCAATACTTGGCCGGGCCGCCCGACACCTCGGTCGACGGAATCAGCGAGAACTGCTGCGCCAGCGCCTGGCGCGTCTCGTCGGAGGAAATGTAGGTCTTGCTGCGCCCCTGTATTTCACCGAGCGGCATTTCCTCGATAAAGGAAATATCCAGCTCATTGTCCAGCGCAAAGCGCACCAGATCGGGAAACTCGTGGTCGTTGACGCCGCGCATCATCACGACATTGAGCTTGGTCCGCTTGAAGCCGGCCAGGCGGGCGGCGGCGATGCCTTTGAGCACCTTAGTCAGATCGCCGACGCGGGTGATTTTCCGGAAAAGCTCTTCGTTCAGCGTATCGATACTGACATTCAGGCGCTTTACCCCGGCCTGTAGCAGGGGCGCGGCGAAACGCTCGAGCTGCGAGCCATTGGTGGTCATCACCAGGTTGTCCAGACCGGGCAAGGCGCCCAGCTTTTCGATCAGCCACATCACGTTCTTGCGGACCAGCGGTTCGCCACCGGTAATCCGCAGCTTGTTGACGCCCAGCCCGACAAAAACGCCGGCAACGCGCAGGCATTCATCGAGGCTCATGACCGACTGGCGCGGCAGGAACTGCATCTTCTCGGCCATGCAGTAGGTGCAGCGAAAGTCGCAACGGTCGGTCACCGACAGGCGCAGGTAGGAAACGCGCCGCCCGTACTTGTCGATCAGGACATCCGGCCCGGGCGAAGCATCGCGGGCCGGGCCCAAGTCAGGGCCGGCCGGCACCGGGGTCAATAGAGGAGTAGTTTCGTTGTTCATTTACGGTAGACCACCATCCGGCAATTGGTTCGCTCGATCATCTCATCTCCCGTGCCTGGCCGGAACGGTCCCGGCCAGGCCGGGCGCTCCGGCAAGCTGGCGGCTAGCCGCCGGCATCCTTCTTCTCGACCGGCGGATGGAACTCGGCCGGGGTAGCGCCTTCGGTATTGACCTCGCCGATCGACTGATTGACCTCGGGCAGCTTGTGGGCGATGCCCTTGTGGCAGTCGATACAGGTCTTGCCCTCGTTCAGGCCGGTCTGGTGCATGTTGGCCGAACGCCGGCCCTGCACGCCATAGTCGAAGGACTCGAAATTGTGGCAGTTGCGGCATTCGCGCGAATCGGTCTTCTTCATGCGCTCCCACTCGTGCTTGGCGAGTTCGAGGCGCTTGGCGTTGAATTTCTCCGGCGTGTCGATACTGCCCAGGATCTTGTGCAGCACTTCGTTCGAAGCCTGCAGCTTGCGGACCATCTTCGGCCCCCACTCCTTGGGCACATGGCAGTCCGGACAGGTGGCGCGCACCCCGGAGCGGTTCGAGTAATGCACCGTGTTCTGGTACTCGACATAGACGTTCTCCTGCATCTCGTGACAGCCGATGCAGAAGGCCTCGCGGTTGGTCCATTCCATGGCCGTGTTGAAGGCGCCCCAGAAGAAGATGCCGGCCAGGAACAGCCCGGCAATCAGGAAGGGTCCGGTTTTCTTGACCCAGGCCAGCAGGCGCCCGACGAAACCAGCCGGCTTTTGATTATTGTTTTCCATTGTTTTTCTCCGCTCGGGTTGGGGTCAGCGTATGCCTTCGGCCGCCTTGAAGCGGTTGCCGACCAGCGGCTTGGCATCGGCCTGCGGCACATGGCAGGCGACGCAGAAGTAGCGGCGCGGTGAAATGTTCGACAATTCCTGGCCTTCGCGCGTCTTGAAGTGGGTCAGCGAGACCTTGGTCGCGCCGGTTTCCTTGTAGCGGTTCCAGGCGTGGCAATCCATGCACTTGTTGTACTTCATGGTGATGTTGTAGCCCTCGGTCTTGTGCGGAATGATCGGCGGTTGCTGCAGGTAATTGCGCTCGATCGGCGCGCTGTCCCGGGTGCCCTTGAAGGGATCGGCGGACTCCGTATCGGGGGCCTGGATTTCTGCGCCACGCAGGGATTTGAGCCCGCTGTCGGTGGCACTGACGGCGGGTCCAACAAACAGGGATGAGGCCAGAAACACCGCAAACAGGGTGGCTGAGAACAGGCGGCTCGGGTTTTTCATGAATCGCTCCTTTGGTCGAACCGATGGGTAAAGTGAAAGACATTCCGGCCGCAGACGTCGATGCAGCGGCCACAATTGGTGCAATCCCGGTCGAGGATCAGCGGGCTGTCCTGACCGGATTTTTTCAGGGCCGGGCGAATCACCTGCGGCTCCGGACAAATGGTGAAACAGTCCAGGCAGTCGTTGCAGTCACCGCGCCGGTCGGCGGTGATGCGCAACAGGGATTTCTGGCCGAGCAGGCCGTAGAAGGCGCCCATCGGACAGAGATGACCGCACCAGCCGCGCGAGGCGACCAGCAGGTCATAGGCAAAGATGGCGATGACCACGGCGAGGCTGCCGCCGAGGCCGAAAATCAGGCTGCGCTGCAGGATGGTCACCGGATTGACCCATTCCCAGACCAGCGACGACGTTGCCGCAGCAGCCAGCAACGAGCCGGCCAGCACCCAGTAGCGGCTATTGGCATCCGGCGCGCGGCCCGACTTCAGGCCGAGACGACGGCGTAACCAGGCGGCGGCGTCGGTCACGGCATTGACCGGGCAGACCCAGGCGCAATACAGCCGACCACCGAACAAGGCATAGAAGGCGACGACGATGGCCGCGCCGATCAGCGCCGTGGCGGCCGGCATGAAACCGGCAGCCAGGCTCTGCACGAACAGATAAGGATCGGTCAGCGGCAGCACGCCCAGGGTCAGCGAGGACACCAGGTTGCCCTTGGCGATCCAGACGCCGAACCACGGCCCGGACAGGAACAGCACCAGCACGGCCAACTGCGAAACACGCCGCAAAATCAGCCAGCGATGCGCCCCGAACCAGCCCTTGACGCGGACAGCTTCCGCACCCGGTCTCATGGCTTCCACCGCGAATTGAGGCCGCCGGCCGGACCGTCCACGCGGCTGTCGCCGTAGGCCTTGCCTTCCATGCCGCGCACCGGCATTTCGACCTGATCGCCGATCAGCGAACCGCCGTGTTTGGCCTTTTCTTCCCAGCCCTTGCGGTAATGCTCGGGCAGCTTGCCCTTGGCCAGGGAAATCGGCATCACCTTGATCGCCGGCTCGGGCAGGACGCAGGCCTTCTCGCACTTGCCGCAGCCGGTGCAGTGATCCGAATGCACCGTCGGCAACAACATCGCGTGCCGGTCGGAACGCTGGTTATGCACGTTCTCCAGCGTGATCGCCAGGTCGATCACCGGGCAGACCCGGTAACAGACGTCGCAGCGCAGACCGAGGAAGTTGAGGCAGGTTTCGTGGTCGGAGAGCACCGCCAGCCCCATCTTCGCTTCGTGGATGTCATTGAGCTTGGGCGTCAATGCCCCGGTCGGGCAGGCCTTGACGCAGGGAATGTCGTCGCACATCTCGCAGGCCACCTGGCGCGCCGTGAAGAACGGCGTGCCGTTGGCCACCGTGCCGCCGAACGGCGCCAGCTTCAGCGTGTCGTACGGACAATCCCGCACGCACAGACCGCAACGCACGCAGGCCGCAAGAAAGTCCGCCTCGTCGAGGGCGCCCGGCGGGCGCAGGGCCTGGGCCGGGTTGGCACTGGCCGGCCGGCCCGCCATCAGCGCACCCAGCGTCAGCAGGCAGCCGGTGCCGGCGGCCGCGGCAATGCTGTTGAGGAATTTCCGGCGTGCCAGGGAGGTGGGCGGCACGCCGGGTTTTCCTTGCAGCTTGGCGGTGGGGTCGGGTTGCATGGCGGGCTTGTTCAATCAGCGCGGCTTCAGGCCCGAACGATCTTGACGGCGCACTTCTTGTAGTCCGTTTCTTTCGAGATCGGGCAGGTGGCGTCCAGCGTCAGCTTGTTCACCAGCTTGCCTTCGTCGAAGAAGGGAATGAAGACGAGACCGACCGGCGGCTTGTTGCGGCCCTTGGTTTCGACACGGATCATGATTTCGCCGCGGCGCGATGCCACCTTGACCTTCATGCCGCGTTGCAGGCCGCGCTTCTTGGCATCGTCCGGATGCATGAAGACGACGGCTTCCGGCACGGCGCGGTGCAGTTCCGGCACACGCCGGGTCATCGAACCGGTATGCCAGTGTTCGAGCACGCGGCCGGTACACAACCAGAGGTCGAAATCGGCATCCGGCTTTTCCGGGGGATCCTGGTAGGGCAGCGCAAAAATGACTGCCTTGCCGTCCTTGTGGCCGTAGAAACGCACACCCTCGCCCTTCGGCACATACGGGTCGTAGCCTTCGCGGAAGCGCCACAGCGTTTCCTTGCCATCGACCACCGGCCAGCGCAGGCCGCGCGCCTTGTGATAGACGTCGAAATCGGCAAGATCGTGGCCGTGACCGCGCCCGAACATGGCGTATTCCTCGAACAGGCCCTTTTGCAGGTAGAAGCCGAGTTCCTTCGATTCGTCGTTGCTGTAGCCCTTGATCGCGTGGCCGTTGGTCTTTTCCAGGTCGGCCAGCGGGAACTTGTTCACCTGACCGTTCTTGTAAAGGATGTCGAACAGCGTCTTGCCCTTGTATTCCGGCTTCTTGGCGATCAGCTCGGCCGGCCAGACTTCCTCGACCTTGAAGCGCTTCGAGAACTCGATGTACTGCCACAGATCGGACTTGGCTTCGCCCGGGGCCTTGACCTGCTGCCGCCAGAACTGGGTACGCCGCTCGGCATTGCCGTAGGCGCCCTCTTTCTCGGTCCACATCGCCGAGGGCAGCACGAGGTCGGCGGCCATCGCCGAGACCGTTGGGTAGCAATCGGAAACCACCACGAAGGCGGCCGGATTACGCCAGCCCGGATAGATTTCCTGGTTGATGTTCGGCCCGGCCTGCATGTTGTTGGTGGTGCTCGTCCAGTAGCACTTGAGCTTGCCGTCCTTCAGGGCGCGGCTCTGCGCCACGGCGTGCAGGCCGATCTTGTCGGGAATGGTGCCTTCCGGCAGCTTCCAGATTTCTTCGGTGTGCTTGCGGTGATCCGGGTTGGTCACCACCATGTCGGCCGGCAGGCGATGGGCAAAGGTGCCCACTTCGCGCGCCGTGCCGCAGGCCGACGGCTGGCCGGTCAGCGAGAATGGCCCGCAGCCCGGGATCGAGATCTTGCCGGTCAGCAGGTGCACGTTGTAGATCATGTTGTTGACCCAGGTGCCGCGCGTATGCTGGTTGAAGCCCATGGTCCAGAAGCTGATCACCTTGCGCTTCGGATCGGCGTAGAGCTCGGCCATCTTCTTCAGGCGCTCGGGCTGCACGCCGGAAATCTTGGCGGCTTTTTCCAGCGTGTATTCGGAGACGAATTTCTTGAACTCGTCGAAGGTGATCGGGTGTGCGTCGTTCGGGTTGTTCTTCGGCTTGCCGTCAGCGCCGGGATAGCCGTTGAACTTGGCATCCTTTTCCAGCGCATGCGCCGGACGCAGGCCAAAGCCGATGTCGGTCTCGCCCATCTTGAAATTGACGTGCTTCTTGACGAACTCCTGGTCGACCTTGCCGCTCTGGATGATGTGGTTGCAGATGTAATTGAGGATGGCGAGATCGGTCTGCGGCGTGAAGATCATGCCGTTGTCGGCCAGCTCGAAGCTGCGATGCTCGAAGGTGGACAGCACATGCACTTCGGCATTGGCATGGGTCAGCCGGCGGTCGGTAATGCGCGACCACAGGATCGGGTGCATCTCGGCCATGTTGGAACCCCACAGCACGAAGGCGTCACCATTCTCGATGTCGTCGTAGCAGCCCATCGGCTCGTCGATACCGAAGGTGCGCATGAAGCCGGTGACGGCCGAGGCCATGCAGTGGCGGGCATTGGGATCGAGGTTGTTGGTGCGGAAGCCGGCCTTCATCAGCTTGGACGCGGCGTAGCCTTCCCAGATCGTCCATTGGCCGGAGCCGAACATCGCAGTCGAATTCGGGCCTTCGGCCTTGATCGCCGTCTTCCACTTTTCTTCCATGATGTCGAAGGCCTGTTTCCAGGTGATCGGCTGGAAATCGCCGTTCTTGTCGTACTTGCCGTCCTTCATGCGCAGCAGCGGCTTGGTCAGGCGATCTTCGCCATACTGGATCTTCGACAGGAAATAGCCCTTGATGCAGTTCAGGCCGCGATTGACCGGCGCATCCGGGTCGCCCTGGGTGGCCACGATGCGGCCCTGCTGGACGCCGACCAGCACCGAGCAGCCGGTACCGCAGAAGCGGCAGGCCGCCTTGTCCCAGCGAATGTCGGTGGCGCCGGCCGGGTCGACCGCAAGCGGCTTGGCGGCCGAGGCCGCCAGCGGAATCCCCGCAGTCGCGGCAGCGGCGGCAATGGCCTGGGTTTTCAGGAAATCACGTCGGTTCATGGTCATGGTCAAACCTCCTCAAGAGCAAGCGCTTCGTCGCTGTATTCGTAAGCCAAAGTCACCGACATGATGTCGGCCACCTGATGGACCTGGATAATCGAGTCGGAGACGGCGTAGTCCTCGCCGTCCTCGACGACAACAATCATTCGACCGGCGCCGTCGTCATGGGCGACAGAGGCGCCCGGAACGGCCGCCACCCCGGCCTTGACCTGTTCGGCGCGGGCCGGGAAATATTTCAGAACCAGACTGACAATCTTCATGCGGCACCTTGCGTGGCAATGGAACGTGAGGAAGCGGGGAGCACCCGGATGGCCTGCGTCGGGCAGTCGGCCAGGCAGGCGCCGCAGCCGGTACAGGCATCGCCGAGTTGCGGCAGGGAGACGCCGCCGAGACGCGGCGGAAAGCTGATCGCCTGCACATCGCAGGCCTCGCCGCAGGTGCGGCAGACGACATTTTTTGCCGCCAGACAGGCTTCGCCGAAAACGGCCTGCAACGACCAGGCAGCCTGGCCATCGACTTTTTTCAGGGCACCGTCACGGCAGGCACTCAGGCATTCGCCGCAGAAGGTGCAGCCCTCGGGCGCCCGGCCCGGCGTGAAATCGGCTTCGGGAAAGCCGCCGCTGCCCTTGACCAGCAGATGGGTCGGGCAAAGATCGACACAAGCGTTGCAGCGCGTGCAGCTGGCCAGGAATTCGGCTTCGGCCAGCGCCCAGGGCGGACGCCCGGGATGGGCGTTGGTGCTGCGGCGGATACCGAAAAATGCACGGCGGGAAGCTTGCACGCTGAATGGCTCTCAAAAGTGATCTGAGCCCCATCATAGGGAGCTGTCACCAGCGAAAATAGCCACCCAGAACCGCCCGCCAAGCGGTCATCTACCCCCAAATAGGTAGATGAATTGAGCAAATGGAACAAATTTTTCCACGTAAAATCAAAGCCATGTCAAAACCGCCGCGCCACCGAACAATCCTGGCGCGATACCCACAACGCCGGCCGGGGTAAGCCGCAATACACCGCATGCACACCTTCTTCCAATCGATTGCCCGCGCCCTGCGCGACTCCGTACTGGCCCGGCTTGGCGTCGCCATGGGGACGCTCGCCCTGCTCTCCTTCATTTCCATCGTGATGTCCACGGCCGTGGCCGACAACATCAGCGGCAAGGCCAATGCCATCAATCTGTCCGGCTCGCTGCGCATGATGAGTTTCCGCACCCTGAGCGAGGTCCAGCAGCCGGAAAAGCGGCGCCAGGCGCTCGACACCATCGAGCAGTTCGAACGCCGGCTGAACAGCCTCGACCGTTTCATCCAGAGCAAATCCCCGGACAATGCCGCGCTGGGCGAAGCCAACCGGATCGTCGTCGAGCACTGGCAGGCGCATATCCGCCCGGTCGCCCGCGCCGCCGCCGATGGCAATAGCGATGCGCTGAGCGAAATGGCCCAGGACATCCCGGTCTTCGTCAGCCGCATCGACCAGGTCGTGCTGCTTATCGAGGAAGACCTCGAACGCAAGGTCAATTTCCTGCGCGCCACGCAGTTTGCCCTGCTCGGCATCATCATCCTGGTCAGCCTGGTGACCAGCTGGATGCTGCGCCGCCAGCTGGTCCGGCCGCTGGCCGAACTACTCAAGGCCGCGAAAAGCGTCTCGCAGGGCTCGTTCAGCGTCCGTGTCCAGCACGACACCAGCGACGAACTCGGGCAGCTCGGCCGGGCCTTCAACACCATGATCGGCGAAATCGCCAACATGTACGCCCACCTCGAAGACAAGGTCGAGGCCAAGACCCGCGAACTGACGCGCAGCAACCAGTCGCTCGAACTGCTCTACCGGACCAGCCAGCAGCTGTCGGCCAGCGACCTCAAGCTGGACATGATCCAGGCCATCCTCAAGGATGTCGAGAACGCCCTCGAACTCGGCCACAGCATGGTCTGCATCAGCGAAAACGGCCTGCTGCCGGCGCATCCGGTGATCGGCAACCTGGAGCCCGAAGAATTGAACGCGCTGTGCGGCAAACACGATTGCAGCCACTGTTTCGAGCAATCCGCCAAGCCGCTCGGCGAACAGGCCGAAGCGCGCGAAGGCGACGAGCAGCGCATACTTTTCCTGCCGATCGGTGACAGCGAGAAGCTGCGCGGCACGCTGCCGATCTTCGTCAAGGCCGGCGAATCGCTGCCGCGCGAAAAGGCGCGCATCATCGAAACGGTTGGCCATCACGTCTCGAACGCCCTGTCCAACATGCGGCGCACCGAGGAAAAGCACCGCCTGGCCGTGCTTGAGGAGCGCTCGGCGATTGCCCGCGAACTGCATGATTCGATCGCCCAGTCGCTGAGTTACCTGAAAATCCAGGTCACCCGCCTGGAAAAGAATCTCGACCCGGCCACCGACGCCTATGCCATCGCCCAGGAACTGAAAAACGGCCTGAGCTCGGCCTAC
This sequence comes from Azonexus sp., assembly GCA_049294655.1. GTDB lineage: Bacteria > Pseudomonadota > Gammaproteobacteria > Burkholderiales > Rhodocyclaceae > Azonexus. The sequence continues at coordinate 34,255 of JBAQDI010000054.1, read as the reverse complement.
CGCGAACTGCGCGAGCTGATCACCACCTTCCGCCTGCGCATCGACGAGCGCGGCTTCAATGCAGCGCTGCAGGAAACCATCGCAGAATTCTCGGCCAAGCTCGGTTTCCCGATCCGCCTGGCCAATACGCTGGCCGGCATCGCGCTTTCCGGCAACGAGGAAATGCACGTCATCCGCGTCATTCGCGAGGCGCTCAGCAACATCGAACGGCATGCCGGGGCAAGCACGGCCAGCGTCGATATCCGGGTCGATAGCGAACATTCGGTCAGCGTCCGGATCAGCGACGACGGCCACGGCTTCGACCCGGGCAGCGTGCCGGCCAACCATTTCGGCACCAGCATCATGAACGACCGCTCGACCATACTCGGCGGCACCCTGCACATCGACTCCACGCCGGGCGCCGGAACCCGCATCACCCTGATCTTCCGCCCCGAAAAATACTGTTTGCCGGCCACCTGAAAGCCCCGCCATGCCCGATATCACGCGCGTCCTGGTCATCGACGACCACCCCCTGTTCCGCCGCGGCGTCTGCCAGTTGCTCGAACTCGAACCCGGCTACACGGTGGTCGGCGAAGCGGCCGGTGGCCAGGAAGGCATCGACCGGGCCAAGCAGCTCGATCCCGACCTGATCCTGCTCGACCTCAACATGAAGGGCATGAACGGCCTGGAAACCCTGCGCACCATGCGCGACCTGGAGATCGACGCGCGCATCATCATCCTCACCGTCTCCAACGCGCCGGAAGACCTGATCGCCGCGATCCGCGCCGGCTCCGACGGCTACGTCCTGAAGGACAATGACCCGGCCGACATGCTGACCCTGATCGGCAAGGTCATGCAGGGCCAGAATGCGATCAGCCCGGAACTGACCAGCCTCTTGGCCACGGCGCTGCGCCAGGAAAGCGTCGTCGAAAGCCGCAACGAGGCAAATCTCACCGAACGCGAAATGACCATCCTCAAATGCCTGGCCGTCGGCAAATCCAACAAGCTGATTGCCCGCGAACTCGACATCATGGAAAGCACGGTCAAGGTGCACATCCGCAACCTGCTGAAAAAACTCAAATTCCGCTCACGCGTCGAGGCGGCGGTTTGGGCGGTGGCGAACCATGTCAGCGCCGCTTAGGCGCGTTTCTGGCCTGGCATCGGCTGGCAATTGCATCAGCTGCGAGCGGACGGCGGGGCTAAATTATTGGTTCAGAAAACCAAATGTCTCTGGCCCCTTTGACCTGATCAACGACTGGTGGCCATGGATGAGCGCGGCATCACCTTCCGCTGGAAGGATTACCGCATCAAGGAAGGGTCGCGTATCAAGACGATGACGCTGAGCCCGGCAGAGTTCATGCGACGCTTCCTGCTGCATGTGCTGCCCGGTGGATTCCATCGCATCCACCACTTCGGCCTGCTGGCGAATGGCGGGCGCCGGGAGAATCTGGCGAAGGTGCGCGAGTTGTTGCAGGCGATCCCGACGATGCCGGAAACAGCGGATACCTCGGTATCCGCAACCCTGGCTCAACCCACCTTCGTTTGCCCGGATTGCGGGGCAGCCATGATCATCGTCGAAACCTTTGGGCGCGGGCAACTGATCCGCGCACCGCCGTTGTCGCATGCAATTTCATGAACGACACCTACCCAATCTTCTCAATAGCAGTTCATTGGCGAGCACCGATGCGGCCTAGCTTTGCCTCTCGGGGCACGAACCCCAGTTTTTACCGCGATCCACTCCGCGGTTTCCTCCCTGGAGGCTTCTCCAACGCCGGCCCATTGGCAGCATCACATCCGGACGCGCTGGCGCGTAAGGGCCGGCATCGGACAACCCTAAACCATTCCGGTCAGATAGTTTTCTCCAAACCGGTCACGCATGGGACATCCTCTGAATACTATTGTTATGTTTTTCTGCCGAATTTGGGAAAAACATGTAGCTTGCGGCTATCTCTCACAGGTTTTATCGATCAACTCTTCAAGAGTTTTATATTCCGGCATTGTTCTTGTGCCATACGCACCATAGCCATCCTGTGCAAACATGAGGGTCAAGAGAGGCCCGTTAGCGCCCTTAGCTACATAGAGAATCTGTTCGATCCTGTATTGATCTGAGAGTGGATCGGTGCGGCCACCGGACTTACGAAAGCACATTAGCTTCATCGTGGAAGTGGAAGTTACATGTCGTCCTAGTGGCAGGCGCGGTGTCAACGCTGCCTCAAGCAGATGTTTATCGTACTGGGGATCACCTTCCGGCGTCCCGCTGGTAATGACCCAATATCTTCCGTGTGGGAGTCCTCTCGCCTTCGCACAGAAAATAAAATCTGCAGCAGGCCCCTCCCTCTTGTTTAAAGAATTACATGCGGTTTCCACGCAAGCCTTGGTATCCCCTGTCTTGCATCGCTGGCTTTGGTCAGCTTCAAAAGCATCAATTTTTCTGTCAATCTCTTTTATCTGTGCGCGCCATTTTTCTTTTTCTTGTAGAGACATGGGAGGATCAGGCGAGTAGCGAGGATATTGATTCGGTTTCGAAACGTCGCTTTTTGAAACGGCATTTGCCATCTTATCGTCATATTTCTGGTTGGCAACTGGCGAAGTGGAAGGCGTGGATGTCGGCCGGGACGTCAGTCGCTTAGCCGCCGTTCCCGGGCATTCTTGATCCGAATAGGAAATTTTCCCATCAGCCTCCTTGCATTTATAAACGTCCCCATAAGAGATGTTAGGCAGGCCCATACATCCAATCATCGCCAGCAAAATTATTACCTTCAAAATATCCTCCTCTGTGGAATTCGAACAAACCAAAACTAACGAATATATGACAGTGGTCCTACTTTAATGCTTAAGAAATCTCTGTACAAGCCTACGGAAATGAGGCGGTTTTTCCGGGCTGAGGCCGACTTTTTATTATGCGACAACCGGTCCGAGGGGGCAGCTTCGATAATTAATGGGGTCAGAGACATTTCCATTTTCCGCTCTGAACGTAGCGCCAACTCAGCCCAGGATTAACCAGTTTCAGTCGCGCAGCGTGGTCAGCAGTTTGACCAGTTCGTGGAGAGCGGTAAACGGTTCGGGGGCTGTGTAGGCATTGAACTTCTCTGCCAGGGCCTGCGCCCGCTGCATCGAGGTTTCCAGGCGGTCCCGAGTCGTGGCAAACGCGCCACCAGCGCCTTTCTCATAGTCGGGGATGTGCTGTTTCAGGCGTTGCATCACCTCATCGCGGTGAATCGGCGCCTGAATGTCCTCGTAGTGCAGCAACAGCCATAGCTCGAAGCTGGGAATGGAGGCGATGGGCTTGAATCCGACCGGCTGCCCGTCGTCATTGCGCAGCCTGCCATCCAGCGATTGCGCCAGACTCAGGGCGCTGGAATAGCTGTCGTGGTCGTCGCGATCAAACACCGCATAGATCAGGTCGAAGCTCCTCGGGCGGATGCCTTTGACCAAATCGCCTTTTTCAAACAGTTGCCGGGCGTACCGCACTACCTGGAGGGGTGCGGTGCCCTGCTGGCCAGGCTGCACTTCCACGTTGGCTGAATGCAGTTGATACGCGGTGCGGATCTCTTCCAGATACAGCGGTTCAGTCTTGCTGCCTTCGGTAACAATCAGGATGCGGGCATAGCTGGCACGGCGCGCATCCTTGACCGCCTTGCGGCGCAACTGCCGATCTTTGGGCTGATTGTCGCGCCCCATCAGTGCGTCACACCCAAGGCCTCATTGCGCAGGAAGGGCAATGCGCCGTATCGCCCTTGCAGGTAGCCCCGTTCCAGTGCTTCTTTTTTGCGCGGGCTGAATTCGAGCAGCGGATAGAGTGATGAACTTTGGTCCGGGCGCTTTTCGACGAACCAAATCTGGTCGCGCCGGAACAAGCCGTAGGCATCGAGCAACGAGGTGTCGTGCGTGGTGAAAATGAGTTGCGCACCACCCGTATTGACCTCCGGGCGATGGAAGAGGCGCACCAGTGCCTGCACCAGCAGGGTGTGCAGACTGGTGTCCAGTTCATCCACCACCAACGTCAGACCCTTGTTCAGGATGTCCAGAATGGGCCCCGTCAGGAACAGCAAGTTGCGGGTGCCGCCGGACTCATCAGCCAGATCGAAGACTGCCTTGCCGTGCTCGGTGACGTGGTGGAATTTGATTTCGTCTACGGACTGCTCGCTCGCTGTCTCTTCGCGCTGGCCGGTGGCGAGGTCGAAATGGATGGTGTGTACCATCGCTTGCTTGGTCGCCACTTCGATATCGGCGATGCTGACATCGGCAGCGCGCAGAAAATCGCAAATGGCCTTGCGCTGAGCCTCATGCTTGAGCATTTGCACCGAAAATTGCGGCGATAGCGGCGACTGTTCATTGAAGATGACGAGCCGATTTATGAACCAGTCAAATACCGGGCGCAGGGCATCACTGTTGAGCTGCACGGCCATGGACAGGAACAGGGCATTAGGTCGGGTGGCGCCCTCCCACAGGTTCTTGGCGCCCTTGAGTCCGGCGCCGAAGTCGTACTGATCCTTGCCACTCTCGGGATCAAAGTGGCGCTCGAACCAGCGTTGCGGCTTGAAGGCCTTGTAGACCAGGAGATGCTCGCTGACAATCCGCTTCGAGTTCATGGCGAAGCCGTACTGGTAGCGCACGCCATCGACGATGAAAGTGACTTCAAACTCAGTGGGCTGGCTGTCTGATGCGGTATCCAGCTTGAAGGGTTGGAGCCTGCCAAAGGTTTGACCGGGCTGCAGGGCGGCCGACTCCTGCACCACGCTACGCATGTATTGCAGGGCCTTGATGAGGTTTGACTTGCCGCTGGCATTGGCGCCGTAGACGACAGCGCTCTTGAGCAAATGCGGGGCCGCCTTCAACCCGGTGCCAAGTGCATGGGTGTCCAGCAATGCCTTGTCGGTGGAGGCAACAAGACTAAGTACCTGCTCATCGCGCAGGCTGCGAAAGTTCTTGACGCGAAACTCAACCAGCATCTAACCCACCCACGAATACAAAATATATCTTCATTATGCAGTTAATGTGCAAATTATCAATTTATTTTGTAACAGAACGGGGCGTCTGATAAATACAGGAACAGGCCGTCGATTGGGTGCTGTTGAAAGCCCCCGGCATCCAACCAAAGGGGTCAGAGACTATTTCCCGTTTTTGGAAAACGAAATGTCTCTGATCTCTCTGACCCTTTTGTCTTGCGGCGCGCCAGGCTAGCGCCTAGGCCCGGAAACGGCTGACACTTTCCTTCAAGGCATGCGACAGATCCACCAGCGTACCGGATCTCTGGCTGGATTCGGCGGCGGTAGCGTGAGTCAGTTCAATTCCCTGGGCGATCAGTTCGATACGCTGAGAAATATCGGTACTGGCTGCGGTCTGTTCGCGTAGCGCATCGGCAATCATGGCAATGGCCTTGCTGACATGACCGGAGGATTCGTCCATCACGCATACCGCAGAACGCACACTCTCGGTACGTGATGCCCCATCCAGGGCCATGTTCTGGGCCTTGGTCATGGTCGCCAGTGCGGCATCAGTCGACTGCCTAACCCCGGAAACGATCAGCGATATTTCCTGAGTCGATTTTGTTGTCAGCTCGGCCAATTTGCGCACCTCGTCGGCCACGACAGCGAAGCCCCGCCCCTGGTCACCAGCCCTCGCCGCTTCAATGGCCGCATTGAGTGCCAGCAGATTGGTCTGGTCGGCAATTTCGTGAATGGTTTTTACAATGCCGGTAATACTGGTCACTTTGCCCGACAAGTCCTGCATGGTTTCCGCCGCCACCGCCATCTGGCCGGCCACGGCATGTATCGTTTCTGTCGCTTCAGAAACAACGATCCGGCTGTCGTGCGCCTGTTTTTCGGACTCACCGGACAAACGACCAGCATCGTTCGCGTTATCTGACATGACACTGATACTGACAGTCAGTTGCTCCACCGCAGCAGCGATTGCCGAGCTTGCGGTACTTTGCTCTTCGGCCGAGAGCGAAAGGCGGGTTGCGTCGGAACGCATCGATTCGCTTTCGCGAACGACCTGATTCGAGCTGTCTATCGTCTGCCCGATCAATTGACGAATCTGCGACTGCATGCGGCTCATGGCGGCCATGATGCTGCGCTGGTCGCCGGATTTAATATCAATCCGGCGGGTCAGATCGCCTTCGGCAATGCTCTGCAGCAAGGATGCTGCGTAAGCCGGTTCGCCACCAACCTGGAGAAATATGGCTCGGGCAACGAAAACGCTGATCGTGGCCACGAGTACCAGACTCAGCAGGCCCAGAACGATGGCCCGCGTTTGCGCGCTGTCGAAACTGTCGAGCAAGCGAACCCGGTCAGCGTTGGCAAGCTCCTTCGAGCTCTTGACCAGATCGAGAAGGTCGGTCCGCACCGCACGCCAGGCCGGGGTTTCCTTGGCTACCAGCAAAGCCTGGGCCTCGTCACGCTTGCCGCCCTGGACCAGTTCAATGATTTGCTTCTGGTAGGGCTGCCACTGCTCGATATTGCCCTTCAGCCGGCTGGCGATGGCTGATTTGTCTGCGCCGGACTGCAACAACCCGGCGAGCTTGTCACTTTCGCTGCTGAACGCTTCCCGCGCCGCCGCAAAGTTGTCATAGCCCTTCTTGTTGGTTGGATCGAGAAGGATATTGCGCAAGGCCTGCCCCATTTGCAAACCATGCGCATAGGCAGTGGTGGCTGCCTGATTCAGGGCAATGCGGTCGTCGACAAAATCAGTCAGGATTTCCTTGCTGTTGTGGGCGTACCAGATCGACGAAAAGGCCAGAACCGAAATCCCCAAGGCGCTGGTGATGCCTAGCAGCCACAAGCGCGCCTTCATAGATACGTTGGCAAACATGATGCCCCCCGATTTATTAGAGTTGTCTGAATTAGACTGCGTACCAGTGTAGTTTCTCGCGCTCTAAATCCAAAATCAGTTTGCAACTCAGTTCTAGGGCGTGTTCACAGTAACCTGCGGGACGGCGTTTGCCGTAGCGGGAAGGGTGCCAAGGCGCGAGGCGCTGGGAATGGTTGTTCCATTCCCGAGCCGAGCAACGCCGGCGACCACCCGCCACGGCAAACCCGAAGGGCAAGGGGTTGGCGGGGCGCATTGCGGCGTTGCCGCTCGCTTGTGCAGATTACTGCACCGCGCGACCGGCGCATTGCACTGCATCCCCGCCAACCCCTTGCGCCGCCCGCTGCTTACTGTGAACACGCCCTAGCCAACCGTTCGGCTATGGAGATGTCCCATCCGGCCCTTGCTTCCAGCCAACCCGCTCAATGCTTCAGGGCAAACTTCTTGCGAATCTCCGGCAGGCAGGAGCCGCAGGAGGTGCCGCATTTGAGTTGTTGCTGCAGGCTGTCGAGATCGGCCCCGGCGGCCAGTGCGGCGGCGATTTCGCTTTCTCCGACATTGAAGCAGTTGCAGACGATGCGGCCCTTGCCGGCGACCGGTGTCGGCGGTGTCGAGACCGGGGCGAGCAGCCAGCGGCGCAGGCTTTCGGCCGGCTGGCGCTCGCTCATCGCGGCCAGTAGCCAGTCGGCGGCGGCCGTTTCGCCGGCCAGCAGCACGCCGCAGGTCAGGTCGCCGGCGGTTTCCGGTTCGACCTGGGCGATCTTGCAGATGCCGCGCCGCGCGTCGCGATAGGCCAGGCAAAATTGCTCGTCGAAATCGAGCAGTTTTGCCAGTTCGTCGATCTTGGCAGCAGGCAGCGCTTCGGCCAGGGCGATGCGCAGCACGACTACGGGCTGCTCGCGCCCGGCCAGCGTCAGGCTGGCGAAGGCCCAGTCCGGTAACAGTGCGGCGAGACGTTGCCGCCAGATCAGGACCTGCTCGGCGGCCGCCGTCTGGTCAAGCATCGTGCGCAGGGCGACCAGGCGCCAGGGCAGTTCGGCCTTGTCGAGGCGGATCGCTGCATGTTTGAGTTCCGGCTGTTTCGACTGGGCGTCGAAGGCAGGCATGGTCAGGCAATTGGCACCGGCATGCGACAGGCTGCGGCCGCCCCAGTGCATGGGCAGGAAAGCCTGGCCGGGCGCCATTTCGTCGCTGGCGGCCACCGGCAGGACGATCTTGGCGCGGCGGCTGGCCACTTCGGCCAGATCGCCATCGACCAGACCGCGCCGGGCCATGTCCTGCGGATGCAACAGCAAGCGGGCTTCGGCCTCGTGGGCGTAAAGCCGGGCGACGCGACCGGTGCGGCTCATGCCGTGCCACTGGTCGCGCAGGCGGCCGGTGTTGAGGTGCAGCGGATAGCGGGCGTCGGTCTTTTCGGCGGTCAGGAACTTCGTTAGCGGCACGAAGCGGGCGCGGCCATCGGCCGTGGCAAAACGGTGATCGGTGTAGAGCCGGGCCGTACCGCCCTCCCCGGCCTGGCGACTGGCCGTCGAAAACGGCCATTGGCGGGGGCCGGCGCTATCGAGCAAGGGGTAATCGAGGCCGCTCATGTCGAGATCGCGGCCGGCGGTCAGGCTGACGTGTTCGGCAAAGACCGCCGCTTCGTCGGCGAAGGCAAACAGCCGGCGGGCCGTTTCGCCAGCCTCGAGCTTTTCGCCGAGCATCAGCGCGAAATCGCGGGCGATCACCCAGTCGGCACGTGCTTCGCCGGGCGCGGCAATGGCGGCGCGGACGCGCGAGACGCGGCGTTCGGAATTGGTCACCGTGCCTTCCTTCTCGCCCCAGGTCGTGGCCGGCAGCAGCAGATCGGCGTAGGCGCAGGTTTCGGTGTCGGCGTAGGCTTCCTGGACGACGACGAATTCGGCCTTGTCCAATGCGGCGCGGACCCGCGCCTGGTCGGGCAGCGAATGCGCCGGGTTGGTGCAGGCGATCCATACCGCCTTGATGCGGCCTTCGCCGATCGCCTCGAACAATTCGACGGCGGTCGCCCCGGCCTGCGCCGGCAGCTCGGCGATGCCCCACTGGGCAGCGACGGCGGCGCGGTCGTCGGCATTGGCCAGATCGCGGTGGCCGGGCAGGAGGTTGGCCATGGCGCCGACTTCGCGGCCGCCCATGGCATTCGGCTGGCCAGTCAGGGAAAACGGCCCCATGCCGGGCGCGCCGATCTTGCCGGTCGCCAGGTGCAGGTGGATCAGGGCGCTGTTGTTGGCCGTGCCGTGCGCCGACTGGTTGATGCCCTGGCACCACAGCGAGAGTGGCGCCTTCGCCTGGCCGAACCAGCGGGCGGCGGTCACGATGTCTTCGGCCTTGACGCCGCAGACGGCGGCCGCAGCGCTTGGCGTCAATTCGCGCACTTCCTCGCGCAGCGCGGCGAAACCGTCGGTATGTTCGGCGATGAAGGCGTGGTTGATCAGCCCTTCCCACAACAGCACATGCAGCATCGCGCCGTAGAGCACGACGTCGCTGCCCGGCTGGATCTGCAGGTGCAGGTCGGCGGCCGCCGCGGTGTCGGTGCGCCGCGGATCGACAACGATCAGGCGCAGCTCGGGATTGGCGGCGCGCGCCTCCTCGATGCGGCGAAAGACGATGGGATGCGCCCAGGCGGTATTCGAGCCGGCAATCAGCAGCAGGTCGGCTAGGCCGAGATCCTCGTAGCTGCAGGGCACGCTGTCGGCGCCCAGGGTTCCCTTGTAGCCGCTCACCGCTGAGGACATGCAGAGACGCGAATTGGAGTCGATGTTGTTGGTGCCGATCAGCCCCTTGGCCAGCTTGTTGAAGACGTAGTAGTCCTCGGTCAGCAACTGGCCGGAAATGTAGAAGGCCACGGCATCCGGCCCGTGTTCGCGGATGATCGCCGCGAAACGCTCGGCGGCATGCTCGAGCGCCGCTGGCCAGGCCACCGGCAGCCGTTCGTCGCCCCGTTCCCGGCGCAGTTCGGGATGCAGGGCGCGACCGCTGCGGGTGGTCGTCAGGTGCAGCGTCGAACCCTTGGTGCACAGCCGGCCGAAATTGGCCGGATGCGTCTCGTCGCCGCGCACGCCGACGATTTCGCCGGCCACCGACTGGATGACCAGGCCGCAGCCGGTGCCGCAATAGCAGCAGATTGAAGCGGTTTCACGCATTTCGGTTTGCATCATTAACCTTGAAACCTCAGTTGGACGCGGCTGTTGGTGCGTCTGGGCGGGATGGCCGGCGCGAAGCGACGCCGCGGCAGGCTCATGCCTGCAAGAAGGAGCGAAAACGAGCCAATGAAAATATCAAGCATTGGCGAGTTTCGGCGAAGCCACAAAGCCGGGCGCCCGACCAGATGTGCCAGCGGCCGCGTAGCGCTCTCACCCGTTGGGTGAATGAGCTCGAAGGCACTAAAACCAGTGTTCATGCGGCTTGCCTGAGGTGGATAAGCGGTCAACTGAGGTTTCAAGGTTCACAGCTCCAGCCAGACCTCGCCGTTATCGACCCTGGCGTTGAAACGCCGGGTGCAGCCGGTATCCGGCGCCACGACCTGGCCGCTTTCCAGATCGATGTTCTGACCATGCAGCGGACAGGTCACCTTGTGGCCATGCACGATGCCCTGCGACAGCGGCCCCTGCTTGTGCGGACAGGCATCTAGCACGGCAAACACGGCATCGTCGGAAGTGCGGAAGACGGCGATGTCGCCACCGCTCGCACGTTCGACGACGCGGCTGCCAAGCGCCGGGATGTCAGCGAGGGCACAGAGTTTTTTCCAGGTCAGCGTGGTCATGCGGGCACCTTGTCGAAAAATTTGATCGGTTCGAATTCCTGGCGGGCCGGGCCCTGCTGCCGTGCCGCCCAGGGATCGACGGCACCCTGCAGCGAATAGAGCAGGCGCTCGTGGAGTTCGCGGCGGCGCTCGGCGTTGTCGAGCACCTGTTTCCTGACGCCGTCGAGGCCGACCCGCTCGAGCCAGTGCACCGTGCGTTCGAGGTACCAGCCCTCTTCGCGGTACAACTGCAGGAAGGCGCCGGCGTATTCCATGACTTCGTCGCGCGTCGTCACCTTGCAGAAGAATTGCGCGACTTCGGTCTTGATGCCGCCGTTGCCACCGACGTAAAGTTCCCAGCCGCTATCGACGCCGATCACGCCGACGTCCTTGATGCCGGCTTCGGCGCAGTTGCGCGGGCAGCCGGAAACGGCCAGCTTGACCTTGTGCGGCGACCACATGGCAAAGAGCATTTTTTCCAGCGCAATGCCCATCGACATCGACGACTGGGTGCCGAAACGGCAGTGCTCGTCGCCGACGCAGGTTTTGACGGTGCGGATCGACTTGCCGTAGGCGTGCCCGGAAGGCATGCCGAGATCGGCCCAGACCTTCGGTAGATCGGCCTTCTTGATACCGAGCAGGTCGATGCGCTGGCCGCCGGTCACCTTCACCGTCGGCACATTGTATTTCTCGGCGACTTCGGCGATGCGCTTGAGTTCGGCCGGCGTCGTGACGCCGCCCATCATCTGCGGAATCACCGAATAAGTGCCGTCCTTCTGGATGTTGGCGTGCGCCCGTTCGTTGATGAAACGACTCTGCGGATCGTCGATGGCTTCGTGCGGCCAGGTCGAGATCAGGTAGTAATTGAGGGCCGGCCGGCAGGTCGCGCAGCCGTTCGGGGTTTGCCAGGCGAGGTGTTCCATGACCGCCGGAATGCTCAGCAGGTGGTGCTCGCGGATGGCCTGGCGGACGGCGCCGTGGCCGTGTTCGGTACAGCCGCAGAGCGCCTTGGTCGTCCGGTCGACGGCCTGGTAGGCGCCGCCCAGCGTCGAGGCGAGAATCTGCTCGACCAGGCCGCTGCATGAACCGCAGGACGAGGCCGCCTTGGTGTGCTTCTTCACTTCATCGAGTGAAAACAGGCCGTTTTCCTTGATCGCCTTGACGATGGTTCCCTTGCAGACGCCGTTGCAGCCGCAAACCTGGGCCTCGTCGGGCATCGTCGCCGCCATCGTGTTGCCGGCGTGGCCGGTGTCGCCGAGATGCGACTGGGCGTAGGACTGGCCGAACATCAGATGGTCGCGCAATTCCTCGATCGACTTGCCTTCGCGCAGCAACTGGAAATACCAGCCGCCATCGACGGTATCGCCGTACATCACGGCGCCGACCAGCTTGTCCTTGGCCAGCACCAGTTTCTTGTACACGCCGCCGCTGCGGTCGTGCAGGACGATTTCCTCAGTCTCCTGGTTGCCGATGAAATCGCCGGCCGAAAAGACGTCGATACCGGTGACCTTTAGCTTGGTCGAGGTCACCGAGCCCTGGTAGCGGCCGATGCCGAAATTGGCCAGGTGATTGGCGCACACCTTGGCCTGGTCGAACAGCGGCGCCACCAGGCCGTAGGCCGTGCCGCGATGGTTGGCGCACTCGCCGACGGCGTAGACGCGCGGGTCGTAGGTCTGCATCGTGTCATTGACGACGATGCCGCGATTGCAGTGGATGCCGGCCGCTTCGGCGAGCGCCGCATCGGGCCGGATGCCGGCGGCCATGACCACGAGGTCGGCGGGAATCTCGCTGCCGTCCTTGAAGCGGATGGCGCCGACGCGGCCGTCGGGTGCGGCGATCAGCATTTCGGTCTGCTTGGGCAGCAGGAATTTCAGGCCCTTGGCTTCCAGCGAGGCCTGCAGCATGTCGGCCGCCTGCTTGTCGAGCTGGCGCTCCATGATCCACTCGCCGAGGTGCACGACGGTCACGTCCATGCCGCGCAGCTTCAGGCCGTTGGCGGCTTCCAGACCGAGCAGGCCGGCGCCGATGACGACGGCGTGCCGGTGCGTGTTCGAGGTGTCGATCATCGCCTGGGTGTCGGCGATGTCGCGGTAGCCGATGACCCCCGGCAGGTCGTTGCCAGGGATCGGCAGGATGAAGGGCTTCGAGCCGGTGGCGATGAGCAGGCGGTCGTAGCCGGCAGTCGTGCCATCGTCGGCGATGACCTGGCGGCGGATACGGTCGATCTGCGTGACTTTCTTGCCGACATGCAGCGTGATGCCGTGCTCGGCATACCAGTCGAGGTCGTTGAGCATGATGTCAGGCACCGTCATTTCGCCGGCCAGCACCGGCGAGAGCAGGATGCGGTTGTAGTTGCCATGCGGCTCGGCGCCGAAGACGGTGATGTCGTACATCTCCGGGGCCAGCTTGAGCAGCTCTTCGAGGGTGCGCACACCGGCCATGCCGTTACCGATCAGTACCAGTTTTTGTTTGCTCACGGTCGTTCCTTGGTTCGGTGGTTCAGGCGGCAACGCGCAGTTGCTTCTGGTAGAGGAATTCCAGGATCGCGCCGCGGCAGCTGGCGAAGACCGGATCGCTGGCCAGCGCTACGCGATCGCGCGGCCGGGCCAGCGGCACCTCGAGAATTTCGCCGATGGTCGCCGCCGGGCCGTTGGTCAGCATCACGACGCGGTCGGAAAGGAGCACCGCTTCATCGACGTCGTGCGTCACCATGACGGTGGTCGCGCCGGTGGCATCGACGATGCGCAGCAGTTCGTCCTGCAGGTTGGCGCGGGTCAGTGCGTCGAGCGCCCCGAACGGCTCGTCCATGAGCAGGATCTTCGGTTCCATGGCGAGCGCCCGGGCGATGCCGACGCGCTGCTTCATGCCGCCGGAAATCTCGTTCGGGAACTTGGTCTCGGCATGCATCAGGCCGACCAGGGCAAGTGCGTCGAGCGTGCGCTGGCGCAGTTTCGGCTTGCCCTCCTTGGCGCCGAAGACGCGCTCGACGGCCAGGTAGATGTTGTCGAAACAGGTCAGCCAGGGCAGCAGCGAGTGGTTCTGGAAAACCACGGCGCGCTCCGGGCCGGGCCCGGCGATTTCGCGGTTGTCGCAGAGCATGACGCCGCTGGTCGGCAGGGTCAGGCCGGAAATCAGATTGAGCAGGGTCGATTTGCCGCAGCCGGAGTGGCCGATCAGGGTAACGAACTCGCCTTCGCGGATGTCGAGATCGACATCGCGCAGGGCGATGAAGCTACCCTTCTTGGTCTCGAAGGTCTGGCCGACATTTTCGATTTGGACGATTTTTTTCATGGTGACTCTCCGACTCAGTTCTGTTCGTAGCTGAAACGCTTGGCCAGCAGCACCAGGCTTTGTTCGAGCAGCAGCCCGACGATGCCGATGACGAAGATGGCGATGATGATGTGCTCGACCTTGAGGTTGTTCCATTCGTCCCACACCCAGAAACCGATGCCGACGCCGCCGGTGAGCATTTCGGCCGCGACGATGACCAGCCAGGCGGTGCCGATGGACAGGCGGATGCCGGTCAGCATGTAGGGCAGCACGGCCGGGAACAGGATCTTGGTGAAAATCTTCCATTCCGACAGGCTGAGGACGCGCGCCACGTTCATGTAGTCCTGCGGGACGCGCTGCACACCCTGGGCGGTGTTGAGAATCATCGGCCAGATCGAGCAGATGAAGATGGTCCAGGTCGCCGCCGGGTCGGCCCGCTTGAAGACGAGCAGGCCGATCGGCAGCCAGGCCAGTGGCGAAACCGGGCGGAGCAGGCTGATCAGCGGATTGATCATGTCCGACAGGGTCTTGAAGCGGCCCAGCAGGAAACCGGCCGGAATGCCGACGGCGGCGGCGATGCCGAAACCGATGGCGACGCGCTTCAGCGACGACAGGATGTTCCAGCCGATGCCCTGGTCGTTCGGCCCGTTCTGGTAGAACGGGTCGGCAAAGACGACCAGCGCCTCCTTCCAGGTCTGCAGCGGACCGGGCACGCTGCCGCCGGACGACAGGGTAACCAGATGCCAGATGCCGATGAGCAGCGCAAAACCGAGGATCGGCGGCAACACCAGGCGAATGAAGCCTTTCACCGCCAGGTCGAAATCGCTGCGCACCGGCCGGACGGCGGGCGGCGCCACCTTGAGCGCGGGCTGGGAAGAAGTGTCGTTGGGCATGGGCTCATCCACTGAAGGTTTGCTGTCCGGGGCTGGACTCAGCCCGGCCAGCGGAAGGGAAATGGCAGACATGGTCTTTCCTTTCATGGTCGGGAACGGGCTCAGGCCTTGATCTTGAAGGCTGCGGCATACTGTTTCGGATCCTTGCCGTCCCAGACCACGCCATCGATCAGCTTGCTGCTGCGCTGTTCGCTCTTGGGCAGCGCGATGCCGACGGCCGTCGCAGCCTGCTTGTAGATATCGATGCGATTGACCTTCCTGGCGACGGCCAGATAATCCGGCTCGTCCTTGAGCAGGCCCCAGCGCTTGTGCTGCGTCATGAACCACATGCCGTCGGAGAGGTAGGGGAAATTGACCTGGCCGTCGTTGAAGAACTTCATGTAGTTCTTGTCGTCCCAGCTCTTGCCCAGGCCATTGCTGTAACGGCCGAGCATGCGTTCGAGGATGACGTCCATGTCGGTATTGACGTAGGCCTTCTGGGCGATGACTTCCGCCGTCTTGCGGCGGTTGGCCAGCGAGGCATCAATCCAGCGGCCGGCTTCGAGAATGGCGGCGGTCATGGCGCGGGCCGTGTTCGGGTTTTTGGCGACGAAGTCGGCGGTGGTGCCGAGCACCTTTTCCGGGTGGTCGGTCCAGATGTCCTGCGTCGTGGTGGCCGTAAAGCCGATGTTGTCGATGATGGCGCGGTTGTTCCACGGCTCGCCGACGCAGTAACCGTCCATGTTGCCGACGCGCATGTTGGCGACCATTTGCGGGGGCGGCACAGTGATGGTCTTGACGTCCTTCATCGGGTTGATGCCGTTGGCGGCCAGCCAGTAATACAGCCACATGGCGTGGGTGCCGGTCGGGAAGGTCTGGGCGAAGGTGTATTCGCCGGGCTTGCTGGAGATCAGCTTGCGCAGCGAATTGCCGTCGGTGACGCCCTGTTCCTTGAGCTTGTTGGCCAGGGTGATGGCCTGGCCGTTGTTGTTCAGGCCCATGAGCACGGCCATGTCCTTCTTCGGCCCGCCGATGCCCATCTGCACGCCATAAACCAGACCGTACAGGACGTGTGCCGCATCCAGCTCGCCATTGACCAGCTTGTCGCGCACCGAAGCCCAGCTGGCTTCCTTGGTGGCAATGATCTTGATGCCGTACTTCTCGTCGAACTTGTTGACCGCAGCCATGACCACCGAGGCGCAGTCGGTCAGCGGGATGAAGCCGATGCGGACTTCCTTCTTTTCCGGGGCATCGGAGCCCGCCGCCCAAGCACTGCCTGCACTCATCAGACCACCTCCAAGCAAAGAGGCGCTACCGCCGAGGGCAGCACCGTATTTGAGAAAATCGCGGCGAGAAACCTTGTTGTCGAAAACATCGCTCATCTTCAACTCCTGATCAATAAAAATTCTGGGCAACAAAAAACGGCGTACATCGCTTCCAGCCTGAGCCGAAAGTGATGGACGCCGTTGTCCTTGAATCTTGTGCCGTCTTGCGGGTATCTCGCCAGCCGGCACTGGAATTTCGTTATCGAACCGCCATTGATCCGATCTGTTGTCTTATAAGCAAAGCACGTGCCACGTTATGGCTAAAGTAATAACCCTTGAATTCACGGGCATTTTGGTGTTTTTTCAAACTTTCACTGCGCCGGAACATGCACCCACATAGTGCACCGCAGCATCCCGACGCACGAATAGGGAGCACCACTCACAGCAGCAGCTTGGCCATGTCGAGTAAATCCTGGGCCACCAGCACCATCGGCTTGGCCCGCTCCATGGCCAGTTTGCGCAAGGCCGCGTAGGCCTGCTCTTCATCCAGGCCGCGGGTTTTCATCAGGATGCCCTTGGCCTTGTCGACCACCTTGCGGTCGGAAAGCTTGCGGGTCGCCTCGGCCAATTCCTTGCGCAGCGACTGGTGTTCCTCGAAGCGCGCCACGGCAACATCGATGATCGGCTTGAGCCGGGAAATCTCCAGGCCATCGACGACATAGGCCGCCACGCCGGCCTTCATGGCCGAACGGATGGTCTGCGAATCGCTGTCCTGGGCGAAGATGATGACCGGGCGCGGCATGTCGCGATCCATGACCGCCAGGTTTTCCAGCGTGTCCCGCGATGGTGCATCGGTCTCGATCAGGATCACGTCCGGCTTGATCTCCCTGATCCGCGCATTGAGATCGAGCGCCGAGGAAAGCACCGCCGCCACCTGGTGCCCGGCGCGAATCAGCCCCGCACAGAGTTCGGCGGCACGGGATTGCGATTCATCGATGACCAGGATACGTAGCATGCGAGTATTCAAGCAATATCCATTCCCCGGAACCGGCCGCCATTCGTCCTGCCGGCGCCGGCCGGTTTTAGCGTTGACTCCCGCCAGCCGGTTAAAATCCCGCCATGAACACCCGGAAACCCTGGTTCCTGTATCTCATCGAATGCGCTGACGGCAGCATCTACACCGGCATTGCCATCGATGTCGCGGCCCGCTATGCCGCCCATTGCGCCGGCAAGGGGGCGCGTTACACCCGTTCGCACCCACCGGTCCGCCTGCTCGGCTTCGAGCCCCATGCCGATCGTTCGGCCGCCTCGCAGGCCGAATACCGGGTCAAACGCCTGAGCGCCACCGAGAAGTGGCGGCTGGCGGCCAGCCTGGCCGCTCAGGCCAGTACCTGACGGATCGCGGCGGCGAGCACCGCCGGGTCTTCGGCACCGACAACCAGCCGCTGCCGGTCGAGCCGGAAGGTCGGCACCATGTTGATCCCCATGTGCCTGGCCTGCCGCTCCAGATCACGCACCAGTTCGGCATCCTGCGCCGTTGCCAGGTAATTGCGCACAGCCTCGGGCGAATAGCCCACCTCGCCGGCCAGGCCGACCAGAACTACCGGATCGCTGACATTTTCGCCATTCAGGAATTGTGCCGCGAACAGGCGGTCGATCAGCGGCCGGGCATCGCCCTGCTGCTGCGCCCAGAAAATCAGGCGGTGCGCCTGCAATGTATTGGCCCGAACCTCAATTTTCTCGAACTGGAAATCCAGGCCGTAAGCCAGTCCGGCCTGCCGGACATGGGCAAACAGGGCCGCGACGCGTTCCGGCCCGCCGAATTTTTTCTCGAGAAAGGGCCGATAGGGTTCGCCTTCCGGCGGCGTATCGGGATTCAGGAAAAACGGCCGCCACACGGTGCGGCACGCAAAGTCCGGCCGGTCCCGCCTGACCTCGGCCAATGCCGCATCAAGCCGACGGGTGCCGATGTAGCACCACGGACAGACGATGTCGGAAACGATTTCTATGGTCAGCATGGGGCATCCCGGTTGTCTTGTATGCGACACATCATGCGCTCAGGCTCCAGCCCGACACAACCCTTGGCGCATCAGGGTTTTCGGCAATTGCCTGGGATCGCTGACGGCGGGCACAGTTATCGCTCGCCAATAAGTTCCGCCCTCTTTCCGCCAAGGACTGCCCGTGATGAAACGTGACTCCGATTGCCCGCTGTGCGGCGCAAAACTGACGCCCGGTGAACTGCTCGATGCCTGCGGCGAACTGCTTTCACCGGAACTCGGCGTGCTTGCCGCCCGCTGCCCGCATTGTCAGGGCTACATCGAGGTCCTGCCTACCCCTGGCAGCCTGCAGATCGGCTATCTGAAAGAGGGCGCGACGCCGCTTTTCGAAACGGTCATCACCCTGCCCTGCGCCGACCTGGAAATCCGCCTGAGCGCCGCGCCGTCCCAATTGATGGTCTCGCTTTCCGGACGATCCTGGGTTTTTACGGAATAAGCGACGACGCCCGCGCCGTGCAATAAAAACTGAACCAAACCCTTCCCCGCCTGACCAACGCCGGGTCAAAGCTGCGGCCGGAGACAGCGTCGCACAGCGCTGCTCCGGTGCTTGCCGCCTTTGATCGCGGGGCATCCACATAACAACAGGGAATGGTTCATGTCAGAAACACACAATATCTACAACGACAAGGTGGTCCGGCAATTTGCCGTGATGACCGTCATCTGGGGCATCGTCGGCATGCTGGTCGGCGTCGTCATCGCGGCGCAACTGGTCTGGCCGGAACTTAATGTCGGCCCCTATTTCCACTTCGGCCGCTTGCGCCCGCTGCATACCAATGCGGTGATCTTCGCCTTCGGCGGTTGCGCACTGTTCGCCACCTCCTACTACGTCGTGCAGCGCACCTGCCACGCCCGGCTGTGGGGCGGCGCGCTGATTCCGCTGACCTTCTGGGGCTGGCAACTGGTCATCGTTTTGGCCGCCATCACGCTGCCGCTCGGCATCACCCAGGGCAAGGAATACGCCGAGCTGGAATGGCCGATCGACATCCTCATCGCCGTCGTCTGGATCGCCTACGGCGCCGTCTTCTTCGGCACCATCGCCAAACGCCAGGTGTCGCACATCTACGTCGCCAACTGGTTCTATGGCGCCTTCATCATTGCCGTGGCGCTTCTGCACATCGTCAACAGCATGGCTGTGCCGGTCTCGCTGACCCGCTCCTACTCGGTCTATTCCGGCGCTCAGGACGCAATGGTCCAGTGGTGGTACGGCCACAACGCCGTCGGCTTTTTCCTGACCGCCGGCTTCCTCGGCATGATGTATTACTTCGTGCCGAAGCAGGCCGGGCGTCCGGTCTATTCCTACCGCCTGTCGATCGTGCACTTCTGGGCCCTGATCTTCACCTACATGTGGGCCGGCCCGCATCACCTGCACTACACCGCCCTGCCCGACTGGACGCAGTCGGTCGGCATGGTCTTCTCGCTGATCCTGCTGGCGCCGTCCTGGGGCGGCATGATCAACGGCATCATGACCCTGTCGGGCGCCTGGGACAAACTGCGCTCCGATCCGGTCCTGAAGTTCCTGATCACCTCACTGTCCTTCTACGGCATGTCCACCTTCGAAGGCCCGATGATGGCCATCAAGACAGTCAATGCGCTGTCGCACTACACCGACTGGACAGTCGGCCACGTGCATTCCGGCGCCCTCGGCTGGGTCGCCATGGTCTCCATCGGCTCGATCTACTTCCTGCTGCCCAAGCTGTTCGGCCGTCACGAGATGTACAGCGTCCAGCTGGTCACCGTGCATTTCTGGCTGGCCACCATCGGCACTGTGCTGTATATCGCCTCGACCTGGATTTCCGGCGTCATGCAGGGCCTGATGTGGCGCGCCGTCAATGCCGACGGCACGCTGGCCTACAGCTTCGTCGAAGGCGTCAAGGGCTCTTATCCGTTCTGGGCAATCCGCTGGCTGGGTGGTATCTTGTTCCTTACCGGCATGCTGCTGATGGCCTGGAACATGTTCCGTACCATGGCCACTGGCAAGGTTGGCGACGTCCGCATCATCGCGCCCGTTGCGCACCACGCCTGAGGAGTTGCTTCATGGATATCAACGAAATGCGTTCCCTGATCACGGTTTTTGGCCTGATCTGCTTCCTGGCCATTGTCTTCTGGGCTTACAGCAAGAAACGCGGCCGGGATTTTGACGAAGCCGCCAATCTGCCCTTCAACGAACCCGAAGAAGAGGCCGCCAAGGCCAGGGCCGAGCTTCTGCGCAAGTGGTAAGCGCCTCTCGGCGCTAAGCAGGCCCGGCTTGTCCGGGCCTTTTTATTGCCCGTTTCCGGCAAAAAGCCTGACCAGGCCGTGTATATTCCGCCTTCGGCCCGACAGTCCGGTCCGCCATTCCAGAAACGCCTACACCCCTACGCCTCCCATGCCGCTCCAGAGCATCGTTCCCGCCGACTACACGGCACAGCTGGCCGACAAGGTCAGCCAGTTCAATCAGTCCTTTGCCCCGTTGGGCGCCGGCACCCCCGAGGTTTTTGCATCCTCGCCACTGCACTTCCGCCTGCGCGCCGAGTTCCGCATGCTGCACGACAAGGGCCGGGTCGATTACGCGATGTTTGCCGCCGCCGATCCGAAAACCCCGGTCGCCATCGACGACTTCCCGCCGGGCGATGCGGCGATCTGCGAGTTGATGCCGCGCCTGCGCGAACGGCTGCAGGCCAGCAACACGCTGAAAGACGGCCTCTACCAGGTCAATTTCCTGGCGACGCTGAGCGGCGAAATGCTGGTCACGCTGATTTATCACCATTCGCTCGGCAAGCGCTGGGAAGCCGCCGCGCAGGGTCTGGCCGACGAACTCATGGTGCAGCTGGTCGGCCGCAGCCGCGGCCAGAAGGTGGTGCTCGGCCGCGACTGGCTGCTCGAGGAATTCGAACTGAACGGCCGGCAACTGCGCTATCAGCAGATCGAAGGCAGCTTCACCCAGCCGAACGGCGGCCTCAATCGCCAGATGCTGGCCTGGGCCTGCCAGCAGGCGGCCGGGCTGGGCGGCGACCTGCTCGAACTGTATTGCGGCAACGGCAACTTCACCATCGCCCTGGCACCGCTCTTCGGACGGGTGCTGGCCACCGAGGTCAATACCGCCTCAGTCAATGCCGCCCAGTACAACCTGGAAGCCAACGGGATCACCAATGTCATCGTCGCCCGCCTGGCCAGCGAGGACCTCAGCGCCGCCCTGAGCGGCCAGCCGACGCGCGCCAAGCTGCCGGATGTCGATTTCTCGACCTACCGCTTTTCGACCCTGTTCGTCGATCCGCCCCGGGCCGGACTGGATGCCCAGACCCTCGCGCTGGCCGCCGGCTTCGAGCACATCCTGTACATTTCCTGCAATCCGCAGAGCCTGCAGGAAAATGTCGCCGCCCTGCAGGCCACCCATGAAATTACCGCCAGCGCGCTGTTCGACCAGTTCCCCTACACCCATCACCTGGAAAGCGGCCTGCTGCTGACCCGCCGGCCGACGGCGAGCTGATTAGCGGGCGCGTGCCACGGCCTGGCGGATACGGACGATGGTTTCCTCGACCGGCGCCCGCACCGAGACTTCGAGCCCGAGATCACGGGCGATGGCATTGACCTTGGCCGGATTCAGCGGAATGCCACCGCGATCGACGGCAACGAGCAGGCTGCGGGCGCGCTCAAGATCAGTGACAACGCCTTTCCCGGGGAAAAACTTGTTCTTAAGCCAGGCGAAAAAGCCTTGTCCACGCGGCGATCCCATTACACTTGCTCCCTGTCGAAAATTCGAGGATACCTTGATGGCCGCGGGAATGATCCGGCATCCGTACAAATTGCTGCCTTGCCCGGCCGCCGTGGAATGCTATGACTGACGTGACCTTCAGCCGCGCCTCGCTGGCCGCCGCCGAATTGCCGGTTTTCCCCGGCCTCGGGCTGGATTGCATCACCCTGGTCAATAACGAAAAACTCGCCGAAAAGGCCATGGCTGAACTACTCGCCATCGATGCCATCGGCTTCGATACCGAATCGAAACCGACCTTCCTCAAGGGCGAGGCCTCGACCGGCCCGCATCTCGTCCAGCTGTCGACCGACGAACACGCCTACCTGTTTCCGGTCGCCCGCGGCCTGGCCCATCCGGCACTGAAAATCATCCTCGAAGCGCCGGCCCTGATCAAGGTCGGCTTCGGCCTGGGCAACGACCGCAGCGCCTTGAAATCGCGCCTCGACATCAGCCTGGCCAATGTCCTCGATCTCGGCGAAAAGCTGCGCGGGCCGGGGCATCGCGGCACGGTCGGGGCCAAGGTGGCGGTCGCCCATTACTATGGCCAGAAGCTGCAGAAATCCAAGAAAATCGGTACCAGCAACTGGGCCAGCGCGCAGCTCAACGAGCGCCAGTTGCTCTATGCCGCCAACGATGCCTATGTCGCGCTGAAAATCTACCGGCTCTGGCTGCGCGATCAGGCGCCGCTGTGAAATTCCAATTCCAATAATCCAGGAAAGTTCTCGATGCTTGAAACCCTTCCCGTGCTGAGCCTTGCCGAAACCCGTGTGCTCGGCACTCTGATCGAAAAGCAGCGCACCGTGCCCGATACCTATCCGCTGTCGGTCAATGCGCTAAGCGCCGGCTGCAACCAGAAAACCAGCCGCAACCCGGTCCTCGAACTGAGCGAGGCCGATATCGTTCAGGCTATCGACACGCTGCGCGAACTCGGTCTGGCCTACGAAATGAGTGGCGGCCGGGTGGCCCGTTTCGCGCACAAGATCGAACACACCATCGGCATCCCGACGCAGGCCTCGGCCCTGCTCTGCGTATTGCTGCTGCGCGGCCCGCAGACGGCCGGCGAACTGCGCCTGAACTGCGAGCGCCTGCACAAATTTGCCGACATTTCCTCGGTCGAAGCCTTTCTCGCCGAGCTGGCCGAACGCAGCCCGGCCCTCGTCGTCGAATTGCCGCGCCTGCCCGGTTCCCGCGAAAACCGCTGGGCCCACCTGCTGAGCGGCGAACCGGTGATCGAATCAACACCCGGCCGGACTGCCGCAGCCCCGGCGCCCCAGGAAATCGACGAACTGCGCAGCCGCGTCAGCGCCCTGGAAACCGAAATGGAAGAATTGCGCAACCTGCTGCTCGAACATCTGACGGCGAGTTGAAACCCGCATCAGATCCAGCAACCGGTAAAATCCGCCACCATGAGCCAGACCACCGACCCCGGCATTCTTTCCCCGCTCGGCAAGCCGACCGAGTACCGCGCCGATTACGCGCCCGAACTGCTCTACCCGATTCCCCGCCAGCTGAAGCGCGACGAACTGGGGATCACGGCGGACCGCCTGCCTTTCGTCGGCGAGGATCTGTGGAATGCCTATGAGGTTTCCTGGCTCAATCCCCGTGGCAAGCCGGTCGTTGCGCTGGCCAGTTTTCGCGTGCCGGCCGACAGCCCGTCGCTGATCGAATCGAAATCCTTCAAGCTCTACCTGAATTCATTCAACCAGACGGCCTTTGCCAATCCTGAAACGGTCGAGGCCACGCTGGTCCGCGATCTTTCGGCGGCGGCCGGTGCGCCGGTCGCCGCTCGTCTCGAAGTCCTTGGCCGGCAGCCGCAGGTCGCCATCGGCAACCCCATCGGCCAGTTGCTCGACGATCTCGACATCGCCTGCACGGCCTACCAGCCGGCCCCGGAACTGCTGCATGCCGACAGCGGCCCGGTCGTCGAGGAAGTCCTCTATTCGCACCTGCTCAAGTCCAACTGCCTGGTGACCGGCCAGCCCGACTGGGCGATGCTTGTCATCCGCTATCGCGGCCAGCCTATCGAGCGCAGCGGCCTGCTTCGCTACATCGTCTCCTTCCGGGGCCACAACGAGTTCCACGAGCAGTGCGTCGAACGCATCTACTGCGACATCACCCGCCAATGCCAGCCCCAGGCACTGGCCGTCTACGCCCGCTACACCCGGCGCGGCGGACTCGACATCAATCCCTTCCGGAGCAGTGGCGAGTTTCCGATGCCCGACAATATGCGCGAAGTACGGCAGTAGGCGCGCAAAGATTGTGGCTACCACCCACCGCAAAGACGCCAAGGTGCCAAGGGGCCGCAAAGAAAAGCCAATCAAGACGAAGCGGGCTTCCTTGGCGTTTCCTTCGCGTCTTTGCGCCTCCGCGGTGGATGTTGATTTTTCCTCAGCCATTTAGTCGATGACGAGAAGACGCAAGAAGAAAATTGTCCGGGTCATCCATCCGTCGCCAGGCCCGTTGCCGGCGCGCCGGAGTGGGGAGTTTCCCGGCAGGCTGCTGGTCTTCAGCGATGCCAGCCTGAGAAAAACCGGTGGGCTGGCGGCCGTCCTTTTTCCCGACCCGGACGGTGCAGCATGGGTCGCGACGCGCAGCGTGGCGCTGACCGGCAGCAACGAACTCGAATTGCAGGCCGCGCTGTTCGCCCTGCAGCAGGCGGGGCAAGCCTTCCCGGAGCGGCCACTGGCCCTGTTCTCGGACAATCAGGATAGCGTCCTGCGCCTCAATCGCGCCCTCGAACATGGTCTCGCCGAGGATGCGGAACTGGCAGCAATGCTGGCCGAACGGGCAATTGCCTTGGCGCTGACCAGGCTGCAGGTGTGCTGGATAAAGGGACATGCCAGCTGCCGCGGCAATCTGCTGGCCGACCGCTACGCCGCCGAGGCGGCCGAATCGGGCTTCAGCCGGCAGCTGTTTCAAACGGCGCCGGCGCTTGGCGAAGCAGGCGGCGGACCGACGCCTTACTGAATTTGCAGGGTGACCGAGCGCCCGGCCCGGCCACCGGCCTGACGCAGAACATCGGCGATGTCGGTGTTGGCGTTTTTCAGCGCGATATCGACCGCCGTCTCGCCGGATTCCAGGGCCTTGTTCGGGTTGGCCTTGCTGGCCAGCAGCAGTTTGACCACCTCGAGGTGGGCGCCGCGGGCCGCCGCAATCAGGGGCGTCGTGCCATTCTCGCTTGCCGCATCGACATCGGCGCCGGCCTTGATCAACAGGCGCGCAATTTCGAGATTACCTTTGAACGCGGCGTAGGCCAGCGGCGTCCAGCCCGGCGTATTGACATTGGCACCGCCGGCAATCAGCAATTCGACCACTTTCAGGTGGCCGAAGAAGGAGGCCAGACGCAGCGCTGTATCACCGGACGAGTTGCGCGCATCGATCTTGGCGCGCTGGCGGACCAGAAAACCCACCAGATCGGCATGGCCGTCGCGGGCAGCCAGCATGAGCAGGGTATTGCCATCGATATCGGTGGTATCCACCGAGGCGCCCCGCTGAACGAGCGCGGCGATTTCGCCGACGCTGCCCAACTTGGCCGCGCTGATCAGGTCATCGTAAGTACCGGCCAGCGCAGAAAATGGCAGGGCCAGCGTAAAAGCGGCGATCAACAGAGTTTTTTTCATGATTCCCGGGGACGGCGGGCGTCCTTGAAAAGAGTGAAGAAATTGTCGCTGGTCGCCTGGCAGACCTCGGCCAGCGACAGGCTGCGCAGGCGGGCAATTTCTTCGGCAACGTGCAGGACATAGGCGGGCTGATTCGGTTTGCCACGGTACGGCGCGGGCGCCAGGTAAGGCGAATCGGTTTCGACCAGCATACGATCAATCGGGCATTTCTGCGCCACTTCCTTGACGATGGTGGCATTCTTGAAGGTGACGATGCCGGAAAACGACAGGTAGAACCCCAGGTCGAGCGCCTGCCGGGCGATATCCCAGTTTTCGGTAAAACAGTGCATGACGCCGCCGACCGTAGCAACACCCTCTTCCTGCATCAGGCGCAGCGTATCGGCTGCCGATTCGCGGGTGTGCACGACAAGTGGCTTGCCAAGGCGTTTTGCCGCCCGGATATGGGTGCGAAAACGCTCGCGCTGCCATTCCGGCTTGTCCTTGTGCCAATAGTAATCGAGGCCGGTTTCACCGATGGCGATGACCTTGGGGTGAGCTGCCAGTTCGACCAGACGGTCTTCCGTCGGCTCCTCGACGTCGGTGTATTCGGGATGCACGCCGACCGTCGCGAACAACCGCTCATCGGCTTCGGCCAAGGCCAGCACCGCGGGATAATCTTCAAGATTGACGCCGATGCACACGGCGCAGCCGACACCATTGTCCTGCATGCGTTGCAGCACATCCGGCAAGCGGCTGGCCAGATCGGGAAAATCAAGATGACAGTGGGAATCGACCAGCATCGCGGTCGCTTACAGGGTGTGCGTCGGCCGGGTCGACTGCATGACGCCGCCCAGCAGGCCCTCGATCTTGCGCCGGGCTTCCTGGCCGCTCTCGTCGTTGTTGAAATGCACGCCGATCCCTTGGGCCCGGCCGTTTTGCGCGCCAGGCGGGGTGATCCAGACGACGGTGCCGGCGATCGGCAATTTGGCCGGATCATCCATCAGCGAGAGCAGCATAAAAACTTCATCACCCAGCACATAACCGCGTGTCGTCGGGATGAAGATGCCGCCACAGCGCAGATGCGGCATGAAAGCAGCGTAAAGCGCGGACTTTGAATTGATGTTCAGCGAGAGAACGCTCGGACGCTGTGGCGCGGGTTTGGCTACACTCATCGATTGATCAATTGGCAAACAAGGCTCGGTAGTCCAGAAAAACACCTTCCAGGAAGAGGCGCGCATTCAATGGCTGCTCTGCTTCCTGACGACGTTTAATCATGTCGCGATAGAAGTGAATCAGGCGTATGGCCGGAATGATATCAGCCAAGCCTGAAATTGTGGCCTGTTGTGGCAGAAAATATCGAATTGGCAAGGCATTCTTGGCCAGCGACAAATCAACCAGCCATTTCTGCAGCGCCTCAATCACGGTTTTCAGCAACAACTTGCCCTTGCTGTCCTTGACGATTTTTTCCAGTTCGGCCGCCAGCCCCAGGGCATCGACATTGCGCCCGGCCGCCAGGCGCTTGATCAGGGTTTCCAGCCAGGTGCCCTGCCCGGAGGCGGCCAGCTCGAGCGCCAGGCCGGGCGAGCCGCCGGCCAGCGCCAGCCAGCGCCCGGCATCGGTCAGACCGTCGGCCGCCAGCAGCCGCTCGGCAAGCGCCGGTTGCGGTACGGCGATGGGCACCACCTGGCAGCGGCTGCGGATCGTAGGCAACAAACGCAACGGCTCATTGGAAACCAATAAAAACAAGGTATCTGGCGCTGGTTCTTCAAGTGTTTTGAGAAGTGCGTTGGCGGTGTTGCGATTCATTGCCTCGGCCGGATTGACCAGGATGATGCGCAGGCCGGCCCGGTGCGTACCGACCGTCAGAAAGTCATCGAGACCACGCACCTGGTCGATGGTGATCTGCTGGCTCGGCTTTTTCTTGCCATCCTCGACCTCGCCCTCATCGGCCAGCGCATCCGGTTGCAACAGGCGAAAATCCGGGTGATTGCCCTGGCTGTACCAGTTGCAGGCCAGGCATTTGCCACAGGCCAGACCATCGACCTGCGGCTGCTCGCAGAGCAGACTGGCGGCGAACTGCCGGGCCAGTTCGTACTTGCCGAGGCCTTTCTGGCCGACCAGCAGCAGCGAATGCGGCAGGCGTTCGCGGCGGGCCAGCAAACCCTGCCAAACATTTGAATGAAGATCAATAACGTTCATAAACAATTCGTTGTAACGATTTGTTCAAGTACTTTACGAATATTTTCCAGGGTATTATTGGCGTCGATCACGGACATGCGCGAGGGATTGGTATGGGCCCGTTCAAGATAGGCCTGACGCACCCGCTCGTGAAAATCGGCGCGTTCCTGCTCGAAGCGATCGAGCACCCGACTGGCCAGCGCGATGCGCTCGCGGGCAATATCGAGCGGCAGATCGAAAAGCAGCGTCAGGTCGGGATGCAGATGCCCATGCACCCAGTGCTCAAGGGTCAGGAACTTGCTGCGATCCAGGCCGCGCCCGCCGCCCTGGTAGGCATAGGTGGCATCGCTGAAGCGATCGCAGATCACCCATTCACCTTGCGCCAGCGCCGGCTCGATGACCTGGGCCAGGTGCTCGCGGCGGGCCGCGAACATCAGCAGGGTTTCGGTTTCCAGATGCATGGCGTCATTGAGCAGCATGCTGCGCAGTTTCTCGCCCAGCGCGGTACCACCCGGCTCGCGTGTCACCCGGACCGTCTTGCCCTGAGCGCGCAGCCATTCAGCCAGCCACTCGACATGACTGCTCTTGCCGGCCCCGTCGATGCCTTCGAAAGTGATGAATTTGCCTTTCACTTCCCACCTCTTTGATATTTGTTGACCGCTCGGTTGTGTTCGTCGAGGGTACGCGAAAATTCGCTGCTGCCGTCGCCCCGGGCGACAAAATAAAGGACGTCGCTGCTCGCCGGATGCAGCGCCGCGCGCAATGACGCCAGGCCGGGCATGGCAATCGGCGTCGGCGGCAGGCCGCTGCGCCGGTAGGTGTTGTAGGGGGTGTCCTCGAGCAGGTCGCGCTTGCGCAGGTTGCCATCGAAGGTCTCGCCGAGGCCATAGATCACCGTCGGATCGGTCTGCAGCAACATGCCCTTGCGCAGACGATTGACGAAAACGGCCGCCACCTGCGTGCGATCGCTTTCCCGCCCGGTTTCCTTCTCGACGATGGAGGCCATGACCAGCGCCTCGGCCGGTGTCCGGTAGGGCAGCCCGGCGGCGCGCTGTTCCCATTCGCCGGCCAGGCGCGCCTGCATGGCGCGTGCCGCCCGGGCCAGCAGGTCAAGATCGGCCGACTGCTTGTCGAACAGGTAGGTATCCGGAAAAAGCAAGCCGTCGAGCGTCGTTGCCGGCAGACCCAGACGCTCGGCAATCTGCGCCTCGCTCAGAGCGGCCGATTCGTGACGCAGATCGGGATGGCGGTCGAGACGGCTGCGCCATTGACGGAAAGTCCAGCCCTCGACGAGGATCAACTCGCCCTGGGTGACTTGGCCGCGCGTCAATTTGTCCAGCAACAGGCGCGGCGTGACACCCTGGCTGACCGAGTAGCTGCCAGCCTTGATGCCGGTTTCAGCCTTGCTGAAGCGGGCCAGCAGGGAGAGCAGACGCGGCTCGACATCCATGCCGGCCTCGCGCATCTGGGAAATGCTCGAACGCAGGCTGCTACCCGGAGCCACATGAAAATCGAGCGGCGAGGCCCGCAACTCGATGGGCTGATTGGACCAATACCAGACGCCACCGAAGGCGGCGGCTAGCAGCAGGAAAACGGGGAAAAACAGCTTGATCAGGAAACGCAAGGGAACTCGCAAATGGCTGGCTGGTCTGGTTCGTGTCGAACGAGCACGACGAAACGGGCGATATAATATCCCAAACCCCACCTGGAGCCCCCATGAACCCCAACTGGCGCAGCTTTCTGGAGTCTGCCAACGGCAGCTTCGATAGCGATTCTTCCGATCTTCTCAACTTTGGCGATGCCGCCGGCGAATTGCAGTCTGCCGCCGGACAGACCGTTCTCGTCCCGCTGACCCATCTTGCCCTGATCGAGGCCGGCGGCGAGGAGGCCAAGTCCTTCCTGCACGGCCAACTGACCAGCGACATCAACCACCTGGCCGCCGACAAGGCGCAGCACAGCGGCTGGTGTTCGGCCAAGGGACGGTTGCAGGCCAGCTTCCTGGTCTGGCGCACTGGCGACAACTATCGCTTGCTGCTCGCCACCGACCTTCAGGAAGCAACCCAGAAGCGCCTGCAGATGTTCATCCTGCGCGCCAAGGTCAAGCTCGGCACACTGACCGACGACACGGTGGTGCTTGGCCTGGCCGGCCCGCAAGCCAGCGCAGCGCTGGCCAACGCCGCATTGCCCTGCCCGGCCGAAGCCATGAGTACAGCCAGTCAGGATGGCGTGACGGTGATCCGCCTGGAAGATGCCCGCTTTGTTGTCGTGGCACCGCAAGCCGCACAGGCGACGCTGTGGCAGAAACTCTCGGCCAAGGCCCGGCCGGCCGGTGTACCGGTCTGGCGCTGGCTCGATGTCGAAGCCGCCTATCCGCTGGTTACCCTGGCCACCAAGGAAGAATTCGTGCCGCAGATGGTCGATTTCGACAAGATCGGCGGCGTCAGCTTCCAGAAGGGCTGCTACCCCGGCCAGGAAATCGTCGCCCGCACACAATACCTCGGCAAGGTCAAACGCCACCTTTTCCGGCTGAGCAGCCAGCACCCGCTGAAGGCCGGTGACCCGCTCTATTCCCCGGAAAACATGGATCAGACCATCGGCACGGTGATGAGCGTTGCCGCGGCCCCCGGCGGCGGCTTTGTGGCACTGGGCGTGGTTCAGTCGAATCATGCCGACAACGTCCATCTCGAATCGCGCGAAGGTCCTCAGATTCAGGCGGTTGCGGTCAATCCCTGAGCGCCTGGCAAAATGTGCCTGATCGTGGTCGGCTGGCAGGTGCATGCGGATTACCCGCTGCTCGTCGCCGCCAACCGTGATGAGTTCCACGCCCGGCCGACGGCGCCGGCCGGGCGCTGGCCGGACGCAGCGCAGGTCATCGGCGGGCGCGATCTCGAAGCCGGCGGCACCTGGCTGGGGATCACCGACAGCGGACGCTTTGCCGCCGTGACCAATGTCCGGGAACCCGGCATGGCGCCGGGAAAATACTCGCGCGGCCAACTGACCAGGGATTTCCTGCTCTCCGATATGGCGGCCGGCGATTACGCCGCCAGTATCGCCAGCGAGGACTACTCGGGCTTCAACCTGCTGCTGGCCGACGGTGAGTCCCTGCTCTATTGCTCAAACCGGGAAAGCCAGGCGCAACGGCTGCCGCCGGGCGTCTATGGCCTGTCGAATCACCGGCTCGACAGTCCCTGGCCGAAATTGCAGAGTGCCCGGCAGAAATTCACCGCCGCCCTGCCCGGCCTGCCCAACGAAAGTGCTTTTTTCGAGTTGCTGGCCGACCAGACTATCGTGGCCGATGCCGAGCTGCCGCAAACCGGTGTACCGCTCGAATGGGAACGCCTGCTGTCAGCCGTCTTCGTGCGCTCACCCAACTATGGCACGCGCGCCTCAACGCTCGTCTGGCAGCGGGCGGACGGCCCCGTCCGCCTGCATGAACGCAGCTTCGGCCCCGACGGCCAGGTCATTCAATCCTCGGCAATTTCCACTGCCGTGTAGCACGGTACGAGGTCGAACAACTCGACGAGATCGGCATTGCGCATACGGATGCAGCCATGCGAGCCGGGCACGGCCATGTCGGTGATCTCCGGCGTGCCATGGATGTAGATATAGCGGCGCATGGTATCGACACAGCCCTGGCGATTGCGGCCGGGCTGGCAACCGGACAACCAGAGGATGCGCGTCAATATCCAGTCGCGACCGGGAAATTCCGCATGCAGCTCCGGCGTCCAGATTTCACCGGTCGGCCGGCGACGCACGAAAACCGCATTTTCCGGCTGGCCGGCCCCGATCTTGGCGCGAATCAGGTGCTC
Source organism: Azonexus sp. (assembly GCA_049294655.1). GTDB lineage: Bacteria > Pseudomonadota > Gammaproteobacteria > Burkholderiales > Rhodocyclaceae > Azonexus. Next base: position 2,926 of record JBAQDI010000054.1, on the reverse strand, counting down.
GCCGCGCGGCGTCTGAAAACTGCCGGAAACCTCGCCAACGCCGGCCGCGGCCGTAGAAACCGGATATTCGCGCAGCACCGATCCATCGTCCGCAAAGACGGTCATTGCCTGACGAGCAATGGAAACCAGGAGTTTCATTGAGCCCGTTTGCGCCGGCTGGCAAAGAATTGCGACAGCATGCTGCTGCACTCCTCGGCCAGTACGCCGCCTTCGACGGTGGCGTGATGATTCAGGCGCTCGACGCCGAACAAATCGACGACACTGCCATGCACACCGGTCTTGGCATCGCGCGCACCGTAAATCACGCGACTGATCCGGGCATGCATGATCGCACCGGCGCACATCGCGCAGGGTTCAAGCGTCACGAATAGCTCGCAGCCCGGCAGCCGGTAATTGCCGAGCACCCGGGCGGCATCGCGCAAGGCAGCTATTTCGGCATGTGCCGTCGGGTCGCTTTCGCCGATCGGCGAATTGAAGCCGCGCCCGACGATCACGCCATTGCGCACCACCACCGCCCCGACCGGCACTTCACCCAGACACTCGGCGGCACGGGCCAGCGACATGGCTTCGCGCATGAAATATTCATCGCCGAGGGCGGCAACACTGTCTACAAGCACCTAATAACTTCCTGTCGGTTATTTCAAATCTGGCCGGCGCAACGCGCCCGGTTGGACAAACAGCTTACAGGGCAGCCTTGCCCGAATCGCGTTCGGCCCAGAATGCCGCCACTTCCTCGGCCGTCATCTGTCCCTTTTGAACGGCCTGCTCGAGCACCAGCTTGGCCTCCTGCTTCTTGCCATAAGCCAGATACACCTCGGCCTCGCGAATGGGCGTGAATTTCTCCTTGCCTACCGAAGCGGCCGGATGATTGAGCACGGAAAAAGCAGAGAGCGGAAACTTGCTCTGCGAGCGTTCCCTTTTTCTTCTCTTGTACTGTTTTACGGCCAGCCTCTTGGAAATATAGCTACCCAGCAGGTAACAAAGCCCGGCCGCAATCAATAACAGGATCAACAGAGTCACATATTTCATTTGAGCAAATCCGGAACGGGTATGGGGTTAACAGGATTTTATAGCGAACCGGCCGGGTTTCCCGGCTTCATGACAAAGATCATTTTCCGATTACTGCCGAGTAGACAAAAACAAGGCCGCTTGATTCCTCAAGAGGCCTTGCTTGCGATAACGGAAAACAATCCGCTAGCCGATCATTCCCACTCGATGGTTGCCGGCGGCTTACCCGAGACGTCATAGACAACGCGGTTCAGGCCACGCACTTCGTTGATGATGCGGTTCGACACCTTGCCGAGCAGTTCGTACGGCAGGTGCGCCCAGTGGGCGGTCATGAAGTCGCTGGTCACCACGGCACGCAGCGCGACGACGTTTTCGTAGGTGCGACCATCGCCCATCACGCCGACGCTCTTGACCGGCAGGAAGACGGCGAAAGCCTGGCTGGTCAGGTCGTACCAGGTCTTGCCGATATCGGCTTCGGTACAGGCACCGGCCGCGACATCGCGCTCGGTGGCGACGGTGGCGCGCAGTTCGTCGATGAAGATGGCATCGGCGCGCTGCAGCAGGTGCGCCGCCTTCAGCGTGACTTCGCCGAGAATGCGCACACCCAGGCCGGGGCCGGGGAACGGGTGACGATAGACCATCTCGCGCGGCAAGCCGAGTGCGACGCCGAGTTCGCGGACTTCGTCCTTGAACAGTTCGCGCAGCGGCTCGAGCAGCTTGAGGTGCATGTCTTCCGGCAGGCCGCCGACGTTGTGGTGGCTCTTGATGGTGTGGGCACCCTTCTTGCCCTTGCCGGCCGATTCGATGACGTCCGGATAGATCGTACCCTGGGCCAGCCACTTGGCGGAGACCAGTTTCTTCGATTCGGCCTGGAAGACTTCGACGAATTCCTTGCCGATGATCTTGCGCTTCTGTTCCGGATCGGAAACACCGGCCAGCTTGCCCATGAAGGCGTCGACCGCATCGACGCGGATGACCTTGACGCCGAGATTGCGTGCGAACATGTCCATGACCATGTCACCTTCGTTGAGGCGCAGCAGGCCGTGATCAACGAAAACGCAGGTCAGTTGATCGCCGATCGCACGATGGATCAGTGCCGCGGCAACGCTCGAATCGACGCCGCCGGACAGGCCGAGAATGACGTCATCCGTACCCACCTGGGCGCGGATTGAGGCGACCGCTTCGGCGATGTAGTCGCCCATCACCCAGTCGGTGCCGCAGCCACAGATGCCATGCACAAAGCTTTCGAGAATGGCGCGACCCTGCACGGTGTGTGTGACTTCCGGGTGGAACTGCACGGCGTAGAACTTGCGGCTCTCGTCAGCCATGCCGGCAATCGGGCAGGACGGCGTCGAGGCCATGGTCTTGAAACCGGCCGGCAGTTCCATGACGGAGTCGCCGTGGCTCATCCAGACTTTCAGCATGCCGTGACCTTCGGCCGTCGTGAAATCGGCGATATTCTTCAACAGCGCCGTATGGCCGTGGGCGCGCACCTCGGAATAACCAAACTCGCGTGCCTTGCCGGCCGCTTCGGCCGTCATCACCTTGCCGCCCAGTTGCTGCGCCATGGTCTGCATGCCGTAGCAGATGCCGAGTACTGGAATCCCCAGGTTGAACACCACTTCCGGCGCCCGTGGCGTATCGCCCTCAGTCACCGAGCTCGGGCCACCGGAAAGGATGATGCCGCTGGCGCCGTAGTTGCGGATGAATTCATCGGCAACATCGTAAGGATGGATTTCGCAGAACACCTTGGCTTCGCGCACGCGCCGCGCGATCAGCTGGGTAACCTGAGAACCGAAATCGAGGATGAGGATTTTCTGGTGAGCCATTTTCAAAACCTTGAATAAAAAGGGCGGCTCCCGGAGCCGCCCTCAGTAACACGGAAAAGATCAGTCGAGGTGGTAGTTCGGCGCTTCCT
>JBAQDI010000053.1:0-145327 GCA_049294655.1 Azonexus sp. | reverse complement strand
GGCGAACACCGGGAGGGGCCGGCGCCCGGCCGGCACAGCCGGCGCATGCTGCTGCTCGCCGGTTGCGTGCAACCGGCGCTGGCGCCGAATATCAATGCCGCGACCGTGCGCGTCCTCGACAAACTGGGTATCGAGTTGCAGGCAGAAGACAAGGCCGGCTGTTGCGGCGGCCTGCGCTTTCACCTCGACGACCCGGCCGGGGCGCGCCAGGACATGCGACGCAATATCGATGCCTGGTGGCCGCATGTGGAAGCCGGTATCGAGGCCATCGTCGTCACCGCTTCCGGTTGCGGCGTGCAGGTCCGCGATTACGGCCATGCCCTGGCCGATGATCCGGCCTATGCCGAAAAGGCATTGCAGATCAGCGCGCTGTGCCGCGACCCGTCGGAGATTCTCTGCGATGAGCGGCAGAGCCTGTTGGCGCACCTGCCGCCGTCCGACGAACCGGGGCCGCGACTGGCTTTTCACTCGCCATGTACCCTGCAGCACGGCCTGGGCATCCGGGGTGTCATTGAAGAAATGCTGCAGGCTGCCGGTTTTGTCCTGACGCCGGTGGCCGATGCCCACCTGTGCTGCGGTTCGGCCGGGACTTACTCGCTGTTGCAGCCAGAACTGGCGAGCCGCCTGCGCAACAACAAGCTGGCGGCCCTCGATGCTGGCGGGCCATCGCTGATCGCCACGGCCAATATTGGCTGCCTGACGCATCTGCAGGCGGGTAGCATGTTGCCGGTCCGGCACTGGATTGAATTGATCGATGAGGTGATGGTTTGAGCGCAGTTTCCGTAGGTGATGTGGTTCGCACGCTGGGTGAGGCGGACGCGGCGAAAATCAAGATGCTGCTCGAGCGTGGCGTCAAGATTCCGCCGCAGCCCAGGGTACTGCAGGAGTTGTACCGGCTGCTGCAGCAGAAGGAGTTCGACGTTCGCGTGCTGGCGCGGGTCATCAACCAGGATCCGGGCATCACCGCGCTGCTCTTCAAGGTGGTGAGCAGCGCCGCCTACAAGCAGCATCAGCCCTTCGAGACGGTCGAACAGATCCTGCACGCGGTTGGCGTGCGGCAGACGGCCAATCTGGTCCAGGCCGTGGCCCTGGCCGGCTTGGGCAATATCCGGAAAAATCCGCAGGTCTATGAAGCCTTCTGGGCGCGTTCGCAGAGCGTCGCCCAACTGGCCATGCTGATTGCCGACGACCGCATCGCGGTGTGCAATATTTTCCCGGACCAGGCTTACCTGGCCGGGGTTTTCCACGATTGCGGCGTATTGCTGCTGGCCCAGCGCTTTGCCCCCTATTGTGCCGAAATGCGGCTCGGCGAGCCGGGCCGCTGGGTCGAACTGGCCGAGGAAGACCGCAAGTTCAATGCCGATCATTGCGTCGTCGGCTATCTGGTGGCCCGGCACTGGCACCTGCCGGATTTCATTTGCGATGCCATTCGCTACCACCACGATATCGAACGTCTCGGCATGCATGCGGCGCGCAGCATGGTGGCGATCATCCAGCTGGCCGTTGAAATCTACTATCGCGACCAGCGCGTGCATAACGCCGAGTGGGACCGGGTCAAGCACGAGGTACTGCCCGAACTCGGCCTCGGCGAGGATTCGCTGCCCGAGTTCGTTGACGTCATCATCGAGCGCTTCCAGACGGCGGAACATTGATGCCGGGCGGTCCATACACGGGAATCAGTAAGCCAGTGTTAATCTTTGTAAAAGCCTTTCGTGATAACCTTCCCGTCCTCAAGGAGGGGGAATGCCGCTAGCTATTGATGCGTGCGCAGCGCAGCACCAGGGGGATCGCAAGGAACAACAGGATCGCGTCGCGATCCTGCCGCACGCCCGTAAAAAAGGCGTCGCTCTGGTCGTCGTCGCCGACGGCATGGGCGGTCATACCGGCGGGGCACTGGCTGCCGAGCAGGTGCTGCACACTGCCAGAAACAACCTCGAGCACTTTTCGCCGGCCGACGAAAGTCCGCACCGCTTGCTGGAAAGCAGCATGCGCGAGGCGCACACGATGATCAAGGCGTCGCGCTTCATCAATGAAAAAGATCCGCACAGCACGGTCGTCATGCTGTTGCTGCAGCCCGGCAAGGTGAGCTGGGCGCATTGCGGCGACAGCCGGCTCTACTGTTTCCGGGCCGGCAAGTTGCGCCAGCGCACGATCGATCATTCCTACGTCGAGCATTTGCTGGCCAATGGCAAGATTACCGCCGAGCAAGCCTTGGTGCACCCGAATCGCAATGTCCTGCTGACCTCGCTGGGCGGCCAGGACGAGCCGACCTTCGATTTTGCCGAAGTCGAGGACCTGTCCGGTGGCGATGCCTTCGTGCTGTGTTCGGACGGGCTCTGGGCCTATTTCGACGATGCCGAGCTGGGTCGCATCATCAGCGAAAACTCGGCGCGCAACGCCTGCGAAATCCTTATTGACCAGGCCCGGCTGCGGGCCCGGGGGAGCGGCGACAATGTTTCGTTGGCCATCATCAAGCTGGTCGAAGTCGAAGCGCCCAAGGCCAAGGTGCCGCCACCCGGCTTTGTGCCGCGCAAGAACGTCTACAACACCTGATCCGGGTTTTTCGCCCGAAATAAAAACGGCGCCCTGGGCGCCGTTTCTGTTTTTACTGCTTGCGACCGAGGCCGCCGAGCAGGGCCGCAACTGGCCGCTTGGGCTTGTGCGGATCGGCCTTGGCCGGCGCCTGGGGCGAATCCGGAATGTCGCCGCGCGGCGAGTTGTCTTCGTAGGGCTTGCTGAAGTCGAAACCGTCGGCCGCAATCATCGGATTGCGCCGGGCCGGACGACGTTCGTGACGGTCGCCGCGATCATTACGCTCGTTGCGCTCACCCCGGTCGTTGCGTTCGCCGCGTTCCGGGCGCTGGGCCAGCGGTGCCTTGGGGGGCGGTGCGGCGCTGCGCTTGCGCTTGTTGCCCGGCGGGTATTCGTATTCCGCTTCCGGCTCGAACCCGACGACTTCGACCTGTTCGATCGGCCGCTTGATGAGCTTTTCGATATCGACCAGGTAGCCGACTTCGTGCGCGCTGACCAGCGAGATCGCGTTGCCCAGCTTGCCGGCGCGGCCGGTGCGGCCGATGCGGTGCACGTAGTCTTCCGGCGTGTGTGGCAGTTCGTAGTTGATCACGTAGGGCAGGTCGTCGACGTCGAGGCCGCGCGCCGCCACGTCGGTGGCGATCAGGGCGTGCGTCTGGCCGGCCTTGAAGGCCTCGAGCGCCTTGATGCGCTCGAGCTGGCTCTTGTCGCCGTGGATGGCGTCAGCCTGGATGCCGGCGCGCTGCAGTTCGCGGGTCAGCCGCGAGCAACCCTGTTTGGTGCGCATGAAGACCAGGCACTGGCGGATTTCGTTGGATTTGAGCAGCTTGATGAGCAGGCCGCGTTTGCCGAACTCGGAAACCGGATGCACGCGGTGCGTGATGTTTTCCGAGACCTGATTGCGACGGGCGACTTCGATGAGCACCGGGGCGCGCAGCATGGTGTCGGCCAGGCGCTTGATTTCCTCGGAGAAGGTCGCCGAGAAGAGCAGGCTCTGGCGTTGCGCCGGCAGCATGTTGAGGATGCGCGTGACGTCGGGCACGAAGCCCATGTCGAGCATGCGGTCGGCTTCGTCGAGCACCAGCACCTGAACAGAGCCGAAGCTGACACTCTTGTTTTCGACGTGATCGAGCAGGCGGCCCGGCGTGGCGACGAGAATTTCGACGCCCTTTTTGAGTTCGGCGATCTGCGGCCGGATATCGACGCCGCCGAAGGCGCACATCGAGCGCAGATGGGTGTGCTTGCTGTAGGCCTTGACCGATTCGAAGACCTGCATCGCCAGTTCCCGCGTCGGCGCGAGGATCAGGGCGCGTACCGGGTGTTTGGCCGGCGACGGGCTGCTGCTCGCGAAGGGCAGGATGCGCTGCAGGATGGGCAGCGTGAACGCCGCCGTCTTGCCGGTGCCGGTCTGGGCGCCGCCCATGATGTCCTGGCCCTTGATGACGAGCGGAATGGCCTGCGCCTGGATCGGTGTCGGCTTGGTATACCCCTCGTCGAGCACGGCGCGCAGCAGTTCGGGTGCCAGGCCGAGATCGGCAAAGGTGATTTCGGGAGCGGCTTCGGCGGCGGGGGCCGCGGCCGGGATGCTGGCTGCGTCGCCAGCTAACGTATTGATTTCAGACATGGGTCGGGATTATACGCCTGCTGGCGTCCGGACTGGCGGCTCAAGTGCGGTCCAGCCAGTGACAAAGCGTCGCGAACAGCACTTCGGGGTCGACCGGTTTCGGGATGTGGCCGTCCATTCCCGCTGCCAGACAGGCTTCCCGATCTTCGGCATAGGCATTGGCAGTCATCGCCAGAATCGGCAGCAACTTGTTGCCGCCGGCGCACTGGCGAATGATCGCGGTGGCTTCGGTGCCATCCATGCCGGGCATCTGGATGTCCATCAGGATCAGGTCATAGTCGTTGGTGGTGGCCAGTTCGACCGCCTGTTCGCCGTCTTCGGCCGTGTCCACGATCAGGCCGACGCTGTGCAGCAGTTCGCAGGCGACTTCGCGGTTGATCGGATTGTCTTCGGCGAGCAGGATGCGCTTGCCGGTGTGGTGCTGACGCAGTGCGTTTTCGGCATCGCCGGTCGGCAGCATGGCGGCTCCCGGAGTTTCGGCATCGACCTTGCCGAGTCGGGCGGTGAACCAGAAGGTGCTGCCCTGCTGCGGTTTGCTGTCGACCCCGGTCGTGCCGCCCATCATCATGGCCAGGCGGCGGTTGATGGCCAGCCCGAGGCCGGTGCCGCCGTATTTGCGGGTCGTGGTGTTGTCGCCCTGTTCAAAAGCATTGAAAATCCGGGCGACCTGTTCCGGGTTCAGGCCGATGCCGGTATCGCTGACGCAGAAGCGGACGAGCAGGCTCGCCTCATCTTCGCTGTCGATCTGGCCGGTGATGTTGATGCTGCCGTATTCGGTGAATTTGAGCGCATTGCCGGTGTAATTGATCAGCGCCTGGCCGAGTCGGGTGACATCGCCAAACAGTTGCTGCGGCAGCCCGGAAAAATCGATCCGCAACTGCAGGCCGCGGTGTGCCGCCTGCTCGGTGAACAGCGCGCCGAGCCGATGCGCCAGGTCGCCCGTGGCAAAAACGAGCGGACTGACTTCGACCTTGCCGGCCTCGATCTTGGAGAAATCGAGAATGTCGTTGAGGATGCTCAGCAGGTGGTCGGCCGACGTGGAAATCTTGTTCAGGCGCTCGACCTGGTCGGGGCGGGCATCGTGGCGGCGCAGGATGTGGGTCAGGCCGACGATGGCATTCATCGGGGTGCGAATTTCATGGCTCATGTTGGCGATGAAGGCACTTTTCGCCAGGTTGGCCTGCTCGGCGACCTCCTTGGCCTGACGCAATTCCAGGGTCCGCGTGGCGATCGTCTGTTCCAGGGTTTCCTTGTGCTGTTGCAGGCGGCTTTCCGCTTCGCTCCTGGCTTCCAGGGCGCGCTGCTGCTTTTCTGTCAGGTGCGACTGGCGGCGCAGCGAGCGCAGCAGCAGGAAGATCAGGCCGGCCAGAAGAAAGGCCAGGCCCCAGCCGGCGGCGCGAACCTGCGTCAGGTGCCGGGCGTTAGACGCGGGGATTTCGACGGCCAGCTGCCAGCTGCCGCCGGGCACCTGGATGTCGACCACGACGGCATGGCCGGAAAACAAGGCGGCATCACCGAAAAAGGTGTCGCCATTTGCCCCCTTGCCGTCCAGTCCGCGCAGCGCAATGCGTCCGGCCTGTTTGGCGATGAAGGGGTCCATGACGCGGAACAGACTGGCTGTATCGATCGCCGTACTGATAATTCCCCAATACTCGCCGCTCATGAAAACCGGCACCCGGTAGAGCAGCGCTTCGCCGCCCTGGACGAGGCGGACCGGCCCGGCCAGGCGTGGCTTGCGCTGGGCAATGACCAGTTCGACAGCCGGCCATTGCTCCTTGTTGTCCGGGTAGTAGAGGCCGACGGCCTTTTCGTTGCCGAGCAGCGGGAAGACGTAGGTCAGGCGGTTGCCGGGGGCGATGCCGAGATTGCGGAAATGGCGGCCGCGCTCATAGAGCAGGCCGAGCATCGGGTCGATCTCCTCGGCCCGGATCTGGCCCTGTTTGGCGACGATATAGGATTCGATGCCGTTGGCCAGGTAGGCCGTGGCATTGAGTTCGGATTCGAGCACGGCGCGGATTGCGCCGGCATTGTTCTGGGTGTTCTGGCGCAATTCGCTGATTTCGAGCCGGCCTTGCTCTTGGGCGAAAAACTCCGTGGCCAGACCGATGCAGACGAAGACCAGCACGGCGACGGCCGGGCCGAGGGCCAGGCGGGCGAGCTGCAGGAAAAAGGGGTGGGAAAACGGCATTTTCATCAATTATTGCTTTTCTGCCCGTTCAGCGGCCGGCGATCAGTTCTTCCAGGCTTTGCCGGCTGATCGGCTTGACCAGGATGTCGTCGAAGCCGGCAGCGAGAAAGCGTTCGCGTTCTTCGGGAAAGGCGTGTGCCGTGTAGGCCAGGATATACATGCCGCTGCCGCCCGCCATTTGCCGCAAGCGGGCACAGGTTTCCTCGCCCGACAGGCCGGGCATGCTGATGTCGAGCAGGATCAGTCTCGGGTGCAGGCTGCTGGCCAGGGCGATGGCGGCTTCGCCGTTGTCCGCCTCGTGCGGTGTCCAGCCCAGTTTTCTGAGCAGGGCGCTGGCCAGCAGGCGGTTGGTGGGGTGGTCGTCGACGACCAGGGCAAGACGCTCAGCCATGATTTTCCCTTTGCGGGAGGTAAATTGTGAAGGTGGAGCCGACGCCAACGCTTGACTCCAGCTCGACCCGGCCATCCATGTGGTCGACCAGTTGTCTGACCAGGGCCAGTCCGAGTCCGGTGCCGCCATGTTCGCGGGTCAGGAAGTTTTCCAGTTGCTTGAATTTCTCGAACACCGTTTCGTGGTGTTCGGGAGGGATGCCGGGGCCGGTGTCGGCGACGGCAAAGGCGATTTCCTGGCCGCTGCGCCGGGCGCTCAGGGTAATGCGGCCACGTTCGGTGAATTTGATGGCATTGCTGAGCAGGTTGTTGAGCAACTGGCGCAGCCGGGTCGGGTCGGTGTATAGCGTCGCCGGCAGGTCGTCGGCCAGTTCGAGGCGAACGCCCAGTCCCTTGAGGTCGGCCGCGCTGCGCTGCGCGGTCAGGCATTCGTCGAGGAAAGTGGCGAGAGGCACTGCACTGCAGGTAAATGTCATCTCGCCGGATTCGATCTTGGCCAGGTCGAGAATTTCGGAAACCAGCTTGAGCAGGTGTTCGCCGCTGCCGTGGATGATCTCGGCGTAGTGCAGCTGTTCCGCGTCGTTCAACTCGTTCCTGAGTAGATCGGCAAAGCCGAGAATGCCGTTGAGCGGCGTCCGCAACTCATGCGAGACGGTGGCCAGGAAGGCCGATTTCAGGCGACTGGCTTCCTCGGCCTTTTCCCGGGCTTCGTCGAGGCGCTTGAAGGATTCCTCGACCGAGTCGGCCATGCTGTTGAAAGAGCTGGCCAGTTCGCCCATTTCATCGGCCGAGCGGGCATCCAGGCGATGCCGCAGGTCGCCCTGCTGGAAGGCGTGGATGCCGGCAATCATCGCGGTGATGCGCCCGGTCAGCAGGTTGGCGATCCACACGGCGATACCGATGACGAGGACGATCATCAAGGCGGTCGAGCCCCACAGGCCGATGGCCGTCGAGGTCAGGCTGTGCTGGATGTTGCCCAGCAGTTCGCTGCGCTGCGCCTTGAAGCTGGCGTCCTTTTCGCTGACCATGGCGTTGATCTGGCCGGCGGTTTCCGTCGCCGCCTTGTGGAATTCGTCGACATTGGCGCCGATTGTCACAAAGCCGAAGCCTTGCGGTGTCTTGCCATACTGGCCGGTGCGGTAGGGGATGGCGGCGGCCGTCGTCAGCTTCCACAGGCCGGAGAAGAAAATGACGAAGGAGCCCGAGCCGCCGTGTTCGGTAAGTGCGTTCCAGCCGTCGCACTGCGGCGAAAAGTTCAGGTAGCGGCAGTCGAGAGCCACGGTGCCGGCCTTGACCAGTGCCTTGGCCGGCTTCTTCTTGAGATTCTGCGCCTTGAAGGCTGGTACGCCGGCCAGGAAGTCAGCCGAGGATAGCCCGCTCTGCTGCCACTCGGCGTACAGCTCCTCGTCCATCCACGGGGTTTCGGGCTGGCCGGTCTGCGGGTTGTAGCCGGCGATGAAATAGTCGCGCGGGTGCGAAATGGAGCGACTCTTGTAATCCCAGATGAAGGCGTAATTGCCCTTGATGGCGTCGGCGATCGGCGTGTAACGCTCCTCGGTCGGCATCAGGCGATCGGAAAACTGGCGGATGTGGTCATGGTCGAGGGCCAGCGTCACATAACCGGTGATCTGGCCATTTTTGACGACCGGCATGGCCCAGCGCACGATGCCGCGGAAACGCTTGCCGACCGGGTTTTCGGTGCCGGCGTAGGCGGATTCTTCCGGCGTGAACGGCTGGCCGGCCTTTTCCATCGCCGCCGGCAGGTAGGGGCCGACGAGCTGGGTCGGGACATAGGCGCCGATGACGTCGGAGACGTAGATTTCGCCGGGTTTGAGCTTCTTCAATTCGGCGAAATAGCTTTCTGCTCGGACGAAAGTGTTGCGGCGCTCGGCGACATTCTTCAGGGCCGGATTGGTCAGCGAGCCGCGCGTCACCTTGATTTTTTCCTGGCCGTCGAGGCCGACGTAGCTCATCTCGACAAACAGCGGGCGGGCTTCGGCTTCGCCGAAATATTCCGGTGGCCGGGCATGAAAGTCCCTGGCATTGTCCGGCAGGATGCTGCGGGTAACCTTGGCTTCGCGACTCACCGGTTTTTCCGGGATCCATGATTTGCCATCCTCGGCCAGCTTCCAGGGACCGTGCTGGTGCAGCGTCCGGCTGCGTTCACCGAGAAAGCGGCGGAAGGCGGCTTCGGAAGGATCCAGACCGGCCGCCAGGCGGATGTCGCGGTCGCGGTCATAGAGAAAATCGGCAATTTCGCGGGCCGCGCCGGTGGTCATGGCCTCGATGGCTTCCCGCGAACGCAGGTCGAGGGCCCGGATCGAGTCATTGGTGACCGTCGTGCCGACGGTCTTGATGCTTTCCAGCATGGCATCGGCCATGCCGCCCGCCTTCAGGGAAACATCCTCGCCCAGTTGCTGCGCGGCATGCCAGGCAAACCAGGCGAGCAACAACAGGGGAACGACCTTGATGAGAACAAAAAGGGCGATCAGCTTGCCGCGGATACCACCGAGAAAAGCGGGCAGCTGCATGTCTTTGTCTCCGTGTTCGCTCGTCGGGCGACGGCGAAGCTATCAGTGTTTGGCGGCCGCCTTTTCCTCAGCTTTGGCCGGAGCCTTATCCTTTTCCTCGGCCTTGACCGGGCTTTTCTCGTCAGTCTTGGTGGCGCTTTTCTCTTCTTCCTTGGGGCTGGTCTTTTCCGCCTCGGCTTCGCCGGAGGCTTCGGCCTTCTTGCGTTTCCTGGCGGCGCTCGGCGATTCGGGCGGTGGCAGTTGCGGGGCGATGGTTTCCAGCTGGTTTTCGCGCATGTAGGCGTCCATTTCCTTCCAGCCCTCGTAGATCGACGCCTTGGCCAGCCAGCTGTAAATGGCGTAGCAATCCTCGATGGCCCGGCCGGACTGGCGACAGGCGCTGCCGACGGCCTTGCCTTCGGCCTGCTGGGCAGCTTCCTTCTTGGCCGCATCTTCCAGGCCGAGTTTCTGGCTGACCTGGTCACAGCCGGTGAAGGCGAGCAAGGTGAGAGCGAGGAGGGCTAGGCGCTTGATCATGTGCCGGATTTTCGCACAGGTTGCTGGCAACACAATAGCAAACGGCAGCCTGCCGGCTGCCGTTTGGCGTCTTTTGCCCTAAATAGCCGGGCGGCTCGCCCCCAGGCCGCGGAAATAAGCCTCGAGGATGGGCTGGGCGTATTGGTCGAGCGGGAACATCAGCGGATCCTTGGTCCAGTTGAAGAGCAGGCCGTCGAGCAGGCTGATCAGGCCGATGGTGGCCTGGTGCGGCGTCAGGCGACGTTCGATCTGGCCCTTTTCCTGGGCGAGTTCGAAGGCGCGATGCAGCACATCAATATGGTTTTCCCCTTCATCGAGATGACAGTCGCGGATGTTGGCCATTTCGCCGACGTATTCGCACTTGTGCCAGAAAATCTCGAAGACCTTGCGGAAATTGGCGTCACCCAGCATCTGCCCGAGGAATTCCCGTGTCGCCTCGACCACGAAACCCAGCGGATCGGCCTTGATGCGGGTCTCGCGGTCCTCGGCATTGATCATCAGCGGGCAGATCAGGCGTTCGATCATCGCATTGAACATGTCCACCTTGTCGGCGAAATGCCAGTAGATGGCACCCCGCGTCACGCCGGCCTCCTTGGCGATATCGTTCAGCGAGGTATGCGCCACCCCCTTGTGGTTGAATACTTCCACTGCCGTATCGAGGATGTGGTTGCGCGTGACCTGGGCATCTTCCTTGGTTCTTCTGACCATGATTTCTCTCCCTTGTTGGCTTCAGCCCGGGCTCAATTGTCCGTCGCCTGCCAGCCGCCGCCGAGCGCCTTGAACAGGTCGACGGCCACGGCCAGCCGGTTGCGCCGGCTGGCCAGATACTGCAACTGGGCTGCATTGGTCGTGCGCTGGGCGTCGAGGACGTCCATGAAACCGGAGTAACCGGCCTCGTAGCGCGCCTGCGAAAGTTCGAGGGCGCGCCGGGCGGCGGCGACCTGGGCCCGGTTGGCACTTTCTTCCTCGTCGTATTCCCTGACCCCGACCAGGGCGTCGCTGACCTCCTTGAAGGCGATCTGCACCGTCTTGCGGTAATTGGCCAGCGCCTCCTTCTGGCCGGCCGTTGCCTGGTCGACGCGGGCGCCGGTGCGGCCGGCATCGAAAATGGGCATCGAAAGGCCGAGCGCCGCTGACCAGATGGTGGCATTACTGTTGAACAGGCTGGACAAGGCCATGCTTTCGCCGCCGTACAGGCCGGTCAGGCTGATGCTCGGGAAGTAGGCGGCCTTGGCGACGCCGATCCGGGCATTGGCGGCAATCAGTTTTTCCTCGGCCTGGCGGACGTCCGGGCGGGCTTCGAGCAGGCTGGAGTGCAGGCCGATCGGCGGGCTCGGCGGCAGCGGCAGGGCCTCGAGACTGGCCGGCGCGATCTTCAGGCCGGGCTGGCCGGTGAGCAGGCCGAGCTGGCTTTCCGACAGGGCGCGCAAGCGGCGCAACTGGTTCGCCTGGGCCTGGGCGGCAGCGAGCGCGCTTTCCGCCTGGGATTGCTCAAGCGGCGAGGTCGAGCCGGCTTCCAGGCGGGCGTTGACGATCTTTAGCGATTTCTGCCGCGACGCCAGCGTTTCCTGGGTGACTTCGAGCTGCGCATCGAGATTGCGCAAGGTCAGGTATTCATTGGCCACCTGACCGGCCAGGCTCAGGCGCACGCTATCGCGGCCAAAACGGCTGGCCAGGGCTTCGGCCCGGGCGGCTTCGTTGTTGCGGCGGACGCGGCCCCAGAGATCCAGTTCGTAGTTCAGCGAAACGGCGGCCCGCGTGTTGTTGTAAGTCGCCTGGCCGCCAATCTTCTTGCCATTGAAGGTTTCGCCGCTGCTCTGGGCACGGCTGCTGTTGACGCCTAGGCTGGCGCTCGGCAGGTAGTCGGCGCCGGCCTCGCGGGCGGCGGCTTCGGCGGCTTCGAGACGGGCCATGGCGGCCTGCAGGTCCTGGTTGGCCTCGATGGCCTGCTGTTCGAGGTTGTTCAGCGCGCTGTCGCCGAACAGCGTCCACCACTGCGCATTGATCGGCACTTCGGCGCGGGCTTCAGCGGCGGGGGCGGCCTTTTCCTGTTCCGGAAAGAGGAAGGCCGGGCGCAGGTAGTCAGGGCCGACGGCGCAGCCTGCGAGCAGCAGGGCTGCGGAAAAGGCGGCGGCGAGCCGGATGGCCGGCAGTTTTTGCTTGAAGACGGTCATCTCAGTTTTCCTCCGTGTCGGCGGTGTGCTCATCGTGACCGGCGACGGCCATTTGCTTGCCACGTTCCAGCCACTTGAAGAACAGCGGAATGAAGATGGTGGCGATAAAGGTGGCGGCGATCATCCCGGCGAACACGCCGGTCCCCATCGACTGGCGGGCGGCGGCGCCGGCCCCGGTCGCCTTGACCAGCGGGAAGACGCCGAGCACGAAGGCCAGCGAGGTCATGATGATTGGGCGCAAACGCAGACGGGCGGCTTCCAGGGCGGCGTCGGTGGCGCTCATCCCCTCGGCGTACTTCTGGGCGGCGAACTCGACGATCAGGATGGCGTTTTTCGAGGCCAGCCCGATCAGTACGACGAGACCGATCTGGAAGTAGATGTCGTTCGGCATGCCACGCACCCAGACGCCGGTCAGGGCGCCCATCAGGGCAAACGGCACGGCCATCACGACGGCCAGCGGCAGCGACCATTTTTCGTACTGGGCGGCGAGGATCAGGAAGACCATGATGATGGCGAAGCCGAAGGCGTACAGCGAAGAGCCGGAGCTGCGCTTTTCCTGGAAGGCCTGGCCGGTCCAGGAAATTTCGTAACCGGTCGGCAGGCTGGCGGCGGCGACTTCCTCGACGATCTTGATGGCGTCGCCGGAGCTGATGCCCGGCTTGCTGTCGCCCATGATCTTGGCGGCGACGAAGCCGTTGAAGCGTTCGACCTGTTCCGGACCGACGATGCGCTTGATGGTGCTCACGGCGGACAGCGGAATCATGGCCTGGCTGGTCGCGCTGCGCACATAGACCTTGCCGAGGTCCTCCGGCTTCATGCGGTAATTGGCTTCGGCCTGCAGCTGGACGCGATAGACGCGGCCGGCCTTGTTGAAGTCATTGACGTAGAGCGCGCCCATGGTGCTTTGCAGCGTGCTGTAGATGTCGGCCAGCGGAATGCCGAGCGACAGTGCCTTCGGCTCGTCAACCTCGACGAACAGTTGCGGCACGGTCGGCCGGAAGAAGGTGCTGACGCGGGTGAATTCCGGGTGCTTCTGCAGTTCGGCCATGAAGCCCTGAACGACTTCGTTGAGCTTTCTGGCATCGCCGTCGACCCGGTTCTGGACATAGACCTCGAAGCCGCCGGCGGTCCCCAGGCCCATGATCGGGGGCGGGTTGAAGACGAGGGCCAGGCCATCGGCCTGCATCATGCCCATGCCCATGAACTTGCCGGCCAGGTCCTGTGCCTTGGCATCGCGTTCAGCCCAGTCCTTGAGCGGAATGAAGATGGTGCCGGCATTCGGCTTGTTGCCGCCGCCGATCAGGTCGAAACCGGAAACGACGAAGGTGTGGGCGACCGCCGGGTCGTTGGCGACCATCTGGCGCATGTTCTCGCCAGTCGCCTGGGTGCGCTTCAGGGTGGCGCCATCGGGCAGCATCAGGGCGGAAATCAGGTAGCCCTGGTCTTCGGCCGGCACGAAACTGCCCGGAATGATGCGGAAGAAGAAGGCGACGATGCCGATCACCAGCACAAAGACGATGCTGCCGATAATGCCGTGCTTGAGCGTGAAACCGACGGTGCTGGTGTAGGAGCGCGTGAAGCGCTCGAACAGGCGGTTGAACGGGATGAACAGCTTGTGTTCGGTATGCTGGGCCTTGAGCAGCAGGGCGCACAGGGCCGGCGTCAGGGTCAGGGCGACGACGCCGGAAAGCACGACGGCGACGGCGACGGTGACGGCGAACTGCTTGTAGAGCTGGCCGGCAATGCCGCCCAAAAAGGCGACTGGCACGAAGACCGAGACCAGCACCAGCACGATGGCGATCAGCGCGCCTTGCACCTGTTGCATGGCCTTGATGGCGGCAGCCTTGGGCGACAGTTTTTCTTCAGCCATCAGGCGTTCGACGTTTTCCAGCACGACGATCGCGTCATCGACGACGATACCGATGGCCAGCACCATGGCGAACAGCGTCAGGGTATTGATCGAGAAGCCGAACAGCCACAGGCCGGCGAAGGTGCCGATCAGCGAGATCGGTACGGCGACCATCGGGATCAGCGTGGCGCGCCAGCTTTGCAGGAAGATGTAGACGACGGCCAGGACGAGCACCATGGCTTCGATCAGGGTATGCATCACTTCGTGGATCGAGGCCGAGACGAAACGCGTCGTGTCGAAGGGAATGACATAACCCATGCCTTCCGGGAACTTCACCTTCAGTTCTTCCATCTTGCTGCGTACGCGCTCGGCGACTTCCAGCGCGTTGGCGCCGGTCTGCAGGAAGACGCCCATGGCGATGGTCGGCTGGCCATCCAGGCTGACCGACTGGTCGTAGCTGTAGGCGCCGAGTTCGACGCGGGCGATGTCCTTGAGGCGCAGGGCGCCGCTCGGGCCGCTGGCGCGGATGACGATGTTGCCGAATTCCTCCGGTGTCAGCAGGCGGCCCTTGGCGGTCACCGTATAAACCAGCTGCTGGTCGGCCGGTGCCGGTTCCTGGCCAATCTTGCCGGCCGCGTTCTGGGCGTTCTGGGCGCGGATGGCGGTCGCCACGTCGCTCGGCGTCAGGCCGAGCTGGGCCATGCGGTCGGGCTTGAGCCAGACGCGCATCGAGTAATCCTGGGCACCGAAGATCGTGACGTCGCCGACGCCCTTGACCCGCTTGAGTTCATCGACGATGTTCAGGCTGGCGTAATTGGAGAGGAACAGCGTGTTGTACTTGCCCTTGCCCGACTCCAGCGCGACCACCTGCAGGATGTCGTTCGAGCGTTTCTGGACGATCACGCCATTCGTCCGCACATCGGCCGGCAGGCGCGGTTCGGCAGCCTTGACGCGGTTGTTGACGTTGACCGTCGCGATGTCGACATTGGTCCCGACATCGAAGGTCGCGGTGATCGTCACCGCGCCGTTGGCCGAGGCCGACGAGGTGAAGTAGGAGAGGTTCTCGACCCCGTTCAACTGCTCCTCGATCGGTGCGGCCACCGTCTTGGCCAGGGTTTCAGCCGAAGCGCCCGGATAGTTGGCGGTAATCAGCACGGTTGGCGGGGCGATCTGCGGATACTGCGCGATGGGCAGCACCTGCGAGGCGACCAGCCCGGCAATGATGATGATGATCGAAATCACCGACGCGAAAATCGGCCGGTTGATGAAGAATTTTGACATGGCGGCTCCTTAACCCTGTTTGGCCGGAGCCGGGGCGGCTTCCTTGGCGGGAGCGGCGGCCGGGGCTGCGCCATCCTTGGCGGGCGGCGCGGCCGGTGCGCCAGCCGGAGCGGCTCCCTGTGCGCCCGGTTTTTCACCCGGGCCGTGCGGTGCCACCGGCGCGCCTGGCTTGAGCTTCATCAGGTTGTCGACAATCACCTTGTCGCCGGCCTTGAGACCACCCAGCACCACCCAGTCCTTGCCGAACCAGTCGCCGGTCTGGATCGGGCGCGGTGCCACCTTGTTCTCGGCATCGGCAGTCATCACCAGATTGCCCTGTTCGGTTTGCAGCACGGCGCTCTGCGGCACCAGGAAGACGTCATTCTTCTCGCCGGCGAGCAGGCGGATGCGCACGAACTGGCCGGGCAGCAGGCTGCCGTCCTTGTTGGTGAATTCGGCGCGCAACTGTTGCGTGCCGAGGGTCGGGTCGATTGTGCTGGCCATGAAGTTCAGCTTGCCCTGGCCGGCGAAGGTGCTGCCGTTCGGCAGCACCAGTTCGACGCCGGTCACCGTCTTGGCGGTCAGGCGCCCCCCCGGCAGCTTGGCGGCTTCGCTCTCGGAAACGCTGAAGCGCACCCACATCGGGTCGTTCTGTGAGACCGAGGTGAGCAGGCTGTCAGCGCCAACGCTGATCAGGTTGCCAACCGACTTCGCGGCGCGGCCGCTGATGCCATCGACCGGTGCCGTGACCGTCGTCCAGGAAAGATTGAGTTCGGCCTGGCGCAGGGCGGCCTGGGCCAGTTCGTTGGTGCTGCTGGCGTCGTCGTATTCCTTGCGGCTGATCGCCTGGGCGTCAATCAGCTTCTTCAGGCGGGCCAGTTCGCGGGCGCTCTGCTC
The DNA here is from genome assembly GCA_049294655.1 of Azonexus sp. Taxonomy (GTDB): domain Bacteria; phylum Pseudomonadota; class Gammaproteobacteria; order Burkholderiales; family Rhodocyclaceae; genus Azonexus. The sequence continues at coordinate 129,366 of JBAQDI010000053.1, read as the reverse complement.
GGCACGGGTCCTGGCCTCGGCGTGGGCGATTTCATAGGTCGAGCGGTCGATCTGGAACAGCGGCTGGCCGGCCTTGACCAGCTGGCCTTCCTGATACAACTGCTTGACCAGGATGCCGCCGACCCGGGCGCGCACTTCGGCTTCCTTGGCGCCTTCGGTCTGGGCAACGATTTCCAGCGCATTCGGCACATTGCGCGGCTGCATTTCGAGCACCGTCACCGGCAACGGCCCCATGCCGCCCGGCCCGCCTTGCGGCGCCTCCGGTTTGGAACAGGCACCCAAGGCCAGCGCGGCGCTGACGAGCAGGGGAAGCAACAGAGGCTGGGCAAGCGGGCGCGGTGATTGGCTATTGAGGGGCATGTCGGGGCTCCGGGGGTGGGGAATTATTGATGGTTTGGATTATAGATACATCCATGTATGTATGTAAATAACGGAGGTGTAAATTCTTGCAAGCCGGAACCGCCGTTGGACGCGGTTGTTGCTGCATTCGGGCGGATGTCTGGCGGGCGCGGCAGACTCCAGCCGGCAAGGAGGAGTGGCAAAGCCGGGGGCCTGACCGGCGTTTGGGAAATATGGAGTTCGACAGCCTGCCTGAATAACGCAGACAGTTATTTGCGCACAAAGGTTCGCAGCGGACTGAGGTCATCCGAGTCGCCGTTTTCCGGTGGCGTCTGCAGCATCGCTCTAATACGTGCAACTCCTATGTGCGGGCCGGTGCTGCCAATAGATGCAGACCGTCCACTTGCAGTACGTCAAGAAGGTCGTAGAAGGAAACGTCAACACTCCACCGTCCCATTGCGTAGGCGCTCACTTTGTATGGGGCAAAGAGAAATGTGAAGTGATCTGCGCTGACGGTAAAGGTAGTGAAGTTTTCGTTGTTCGGGCCTGCCCCATCCTGAAACCACTTCAACTGATCATCGTCGGGCTTTTCCCCCATCCGATTCCAGTACTCTCTGCATAGTGCGGCGATGCACAACTCGCTAATGCGGTTGATAGCTGCGGGCCCGTCTTTGAAAAAGTCTTCAAGATTCAGAAGATACAACCGGTCCTGCATGGAAAAGTTGTAGGTTTCGAAGTGCGAATTTGGGTGCGCCGCTCCAGCCCCATACCAACCAACTTCATACGCTAGACTTAGCAGTTGATTGGTTGCATAGACGACCCCAAACGAGTCCCACCGGCCGTTCATTGCTCGAAACTCATCAGCCTCCGGATAGAGATCGGGCGATTGATCCCAAGACTTCTGGCGCGATTCGATTTGTGTTTTTGCTGCTCGTCCTGAAAAGAATAATGTCAGCTCTCTGGCGATGCCGGGAATAGATGCAGACTCGAACCTTGGATACTCAATTTTTATGTCATGTCCGGGGGCACCTTGCCACTTGTCCTCCAATTTTTCGGTGAACACCCGGAACGGGCCAGCATCCAACCCTCTAGCAAGTTCGATGGACTGTTGTTCGGCAGCGATCTTCAGTGATGTTTTGACTTGATCCCAAGCACCTGCCGTACTCAAGTCCACATACTGAAGCCGGCCAGAGATATGACTTGGAACATCACACGGCTCAAGTAGCAGAGGAATTACATAGATGTCAGTGGGCTGCTTGTACCTGAGACGTTCGATAGCATCGTTGGCCTCGCGCTGTACGAAACCACGTTTGTTAACGCTTTGTTTGCTCAGCAAGAGAACAACTACGTTTGCATCGCTGAATGCCTTGTCGATCTCTGCTTCCCAGTTTTGCCCTGGGAGCAGGTGTTTTACATCCATCCAAGGAGCGGCTCCTTCTTGGAGCAGGAGGTCGTAGTACTTTAGCGCGAGATCCCGATCCTCCTTCGCGTAGCTCACGAAAATTTTAAGTGACACGGCAACTCCTAGATGGAAATGACGGCAATTGATGCCCAATAGTTGTTTACGAGCAGAAGCATCCAGTTATTGCAAATAATACGGACACGATTGGATTGCTCCTGAGACTTTGAATGACATGGCGATTGTCTCATGCGGGTCTCCTTGTCAATCAATAACCATACGGGCGGTGCAGCGTCCGCTATGTGGGACCGTTCCTGGCCGGACTCAGCCTGATACCGGTTGTGTCGTCCCCGCGCGGGATTTCTCCGAGGGCGATTTCCCGCAATCGACTCCCCTTACACCCCGAGCAAGCCCTGCAATTTCCCGAAGAAAGCCTTGTCGCGTTCGTACTGGCCGTCGGCCAGCCAGGCCTTGGTGTTTTCCAGCGAGGCGAGGTAGTCGCGGACGATGCTGCGGTAGCTGTCGATGTCGTCGGCGGGGTAGGGCGCCGGTTGGCTCTGGCCGTTGATCTGCATGCCGTAGACGGCGTCGTGCATCATCAGTCCGTAGGTCATCATCATGCCTTCGTCCAGGCCGGCGGTGGCCTGGAACCAGGCTTCGCGGAATTCGGCCGGGGCGTCGCTGGGCGGGAAGTGGGCGGTGCGGGCCGCGCCGACTTCGTCGATCCCGTCGTGGTTGAGGTCGACGCTGTAGCCCTCGGGCAGCAGCAGGTTTTCGGCACCTTCCTCGCTGAGCGTCGCGGTGTCGATCGGGGCGGCGAGGCAATGATTCTGGCGCACGGCTTCGAGTTCCTGGGCGCTCAGCGTGCCGAGGAACTGGCGGGCATTGTCGATGCCGCCCGAGCTGTAGGCCTTGTTGAGCACGGCGGCGTAGGTCGCCTGGCTTTCGGCGCTGACGCCGCGCATCGCGGAGAGTTCGCTGTGCGTGCTGCCGAGGATACGGGAAAGCGAATCGGCGGCTGGTGAATTGCTGCTCGGCGGCTTGGCCGGCTCGGTATTGCTGGCTGTCTGTGCCGCGAAGGCGGCCTGAAAGCTTGTGAAGAAGCTGCTGTCCGGCGTTTCGCGATAGCCATGGCGCTGGCTGGCGGTGATCGGCGTACCGATGTTGCGGATTTCCATGGTGCTTCTCCTGGAGGGCAGGTTTTGCCTTGGCCGGCGTCCCTGGCCGATATTTGTTGCCGGTTTTTTGCCTGCCAAGGGCGAGGGACGGTTTAGGCAGGAAAAAAGCAGGGAGTGTGCCATTCGCATGACGCCGGCTTTTTGGCTGACCGTTTGTCACGCCGTTTAAGCGCCCTGTGTCGCCGGCTGGGCAAGGATTTCCGGTGATGCGCCGGGGGCGCGCGTGGTTTGTCCTGAGGCGAAATGACGTTCGGGAATTCTCGCCTTTTCGGGCCAAATGCCGCGACTGCTCAGGGCTTTCATCTAAACCAAAGTCTAATAGTCGCCCTTTTGAATTCCCCCTATCTTCACTCCCATGCGGACTGACGATCAATTTCGATCTGACGCCTGCCCCGGCGACACAGATCGCTTTGCCCTGGGAGTGGTCGTGCTCCCAGCCACCGAATAAAGGAGACAAATAGATGGCTGTACTCAATCGCATGGACTGGTATGACCTGGCCAGATCCACCAACTGGACGCCGACATATGTGACCGAGGACGAACTGTTCCCGCCGCTGCTGTCGGGCGACTTCGGGCTGCCGCAGAATGCCTGGGAAAAGTATGACGAGCCGTACAAGCAGACTTATCCCGAATATGTGAAGGTGCAGCGCGACAAGGATGCCGGCGCCTACTCGGTGAAGGCGGCGCTGGAGCGCAGCCGGATTTTCGAGAATGCCGATCCGGGCTGGAAGTCGGTCATGAAGGCGCACTACGGCGCCATCGCCCGCGGCGAATACGCCGCCGCCAGCGCCGAGGCCCGCATGATGCGCTTCTCCAAGGCGCCGGGCATGCGCAACATGGCGACGCTGGGCTGTCTCGACGAAATCCGTCACGGCCAGATGCAGCTCTACTTCCCGCACGAGCATGTCTCGAAAGACCGCCAGATGGACTGGGCGCACAAGGCCTACGACACCAACGAATGGGCGATGATCGCGGCGCGTCACTTCTTCGACGACATCATGATGACGCGGGACGCGATCAGCGTTTCCATCATGCTGACCTTCAGCTTCGAAACCGGCTTCACCAACATGCAGTTCCTCGGCCTGGCTGCCGACGCCGCCGAAGCCGGCGACCACACCTTCGCCAACCTGATCTCGAGCATCCAGACCGACGAATCCCGTCACGCCCAGATCGGCGGCCCGGCGCTCAAGGTGCTGATCGAGAACGGCCACAAGGCCGAGGCGCAGAAGCGCGTCGATATAGCCGTGTGGGGGGCCTGGAAGCTGTTCTCGGTGCTCACCGGCCCGATCATGGATTACTACACGCCGCTCGAGCACCGCAAACAGTCGTTCAAGGAATTCATGGAGGAATGGATCGTCGCCCAGTTCGAGCGCGCCCTGACCGACATGGGCCTCGACCTGCCCTGGTACTGGGACATCTTCCTCAAGGACATCAGCCAGACCCACCACGGCATGCACCTCGGTTCCTACTTCTGGCGGCCGACCCTGTGGTGGAACCCGGCGGCCGGCGTCACCCCGGCCGAGCGCGACTGGCTGGAGCAGAAATATCCGGGCTGGAACGAGACCTGGGGCGAATGCTGGGACGTCTTCATCGACAACGTCGTGGACGGCAACATGGCCATGGCCTATCCGGAAACCCTGCCTTACGTCTGCAACATGTGCCAGTTGCCGATCCTCGGTACGCCGGGCAAGGGCTGGAACGTCAAGGATTACCCGCTCGAGTACAACGGCCGCCTCTACCACTTCGGTTCGGAAGTCGACCGCTGGGTCTTCGAGCAGGAGCCGGAGCGTTACGCCGGCCACCTGTCGATTGTCGACCGTTTCCTGGCCGGCATGATCCAGCCGATGAACCTCGAAGGCGCGCTCAAGTACATGAACATCGCGCCGGGCGAAATGGGCGACGACGCCCACAACTACGCCTGGGCCGAGATCTATCGGGCGCTGCGCGCCGAGAAAAAAGCCAGCTGAGCACAGCGACAACACAACCCGGCGCTTCCGGCGCCGGGCTCAATGAATACAGGAGATTATTGAAATGGCATTGTTTCCATTGACTTCGAATTTTGAAGGTGACTTCGTTCTGCAACTGGTGGCTGTCGATAGCGAGAACACCATGGACGAAGTGGCGGCCGCGGCCGCGGTGCATTCGGTCGGCCGGCGCGTCCGCGCCCGTCCGGGACAGATCATGCGGGTGCGCCGTCAGGGCGGGGCGGAGTTTCTGCCGCGCACGCTCAAGGTGTCGGAATCCGGCCTGAAGCCGACCGAGACCATCGAAATCATCTGGGAGGCACCGCGGGCCTGAGGGGCTGCGGCAGCGCTTCGCGATTTGCAACGAATTGGAGTCGGGTATGAGTTTTACCAAGGTATGTACGGTCGATGACCTCTGGGAGGGCGAAATGGAAGCCTTCGTCGTCAATGGTCACGAGATCATTCTGGTCTCGGCCGAAGGCGGCGAAATCAAGGCCTTCCAAGGCGTTTGCCCGCATCAGGACATCGCGCTGGCCGAAGGCAGCTTTGACGGCAAGCGGCTCGTTTGTCGCGCCCACCTCTGGCAGTTCGATGCCTGCACGGGCAAAGGCATCAATCCGTCCGACTGTGCGCTGGCCGAGTATCCGGTCAAACAGGAAGGCGACGATGTTTATGTCAAGACCGAGGGTGTCGAGCCCTTGTTCGCACATACCTGAACAAAGCCATCCCGCCGATTTCACAAGGAAGACAGGCATGGGATTACTGAATTGGCTGGGAACCCTGCTCGGTGGTGGACGCAATCCGCTGCTCGCAGAAGACCCGAGCGTACCGGCAAGCACCGTGGGTGTGCCGGATTTGAAGGAACAAGAGGAGAAGGCAATGAGCGTTACCAGCAGTTCTGCGCAGGCTTATCACAACAACATGGTCGGACCGGTGATGCGCGCCGGCGACCTGGCCATGGCCGTCATCGAAGCGGCCAAGATCGACAACCCGGGCAAGGAGGTCTTTGTCGATGACAAGCGTGCCTACCTGCGCATCCACACGGAACAGGAAATGATCCTGCGCCAGGCAACCATCGAGGAAGAGCTTGGCCGGCCGTTCCGCATGAACGACCTGGAGGTCGACCTGAGTTCCTTCGCCGGCCAGATCGAAAGCCGTGACGACTCGGTTCGCTTCTATTTCGCGAAAAAACTCTGAGCGGCGCGGCACAGCGTCGTCATTGATCCAATACCTAGAACACAGGAGACAAACATGTCCGAAACCCAAGAAGTATTGAAGCCACTCAAGACCTGGAGCCACCTGGCAGCCCGCCGTCGCAAGCCGAGCGAATACGAAATCGTCAGCGCCAACCTGCATTACAACAACCGCGACGCGAATGCGCCGTACGAACTCTCGCCCGGCATGTTCATGAACGAGTGGTACAAGAAGAACACCTTCGGTACCGCGCTCAAGCATCCCGACTGGAACGCCTTCCGCGATCCGGACGAAGTCGTCTATCGCACCTACAACATGATGCAGGACGGCCAGGAAACCTACGTTTTCAGCCTCCTCGACCAGTTCAATCAGCGCGAGCACGACAAGGCGCTGGAGCCGCGTTGGGCGGGCACGCTGGCCCGTTTCTACACGCCGGCCCGTTACCTGTTCCACACCCTGCAGATGGCCTCGGCCTACGTCGGCCAGGTTTCCCCGGCCAGCACCATCACCAACTGCCACTACTTCCAGATGGCCGACAGCCTGCGCTGGTTGAGCCATACCGCCTACCGCACCAAGGAGCTGTCGCTCGCCTTCGCGGACAAGGGCTTTGCCGCCGACGAGCGGCAATACTGGGAAAGCGATCCGGTCTGGCAGGGCTTCCGCGAACTCATGGAAAAGACCCTGAGCGTCTGGGACTGGGGCGAGGCCGTGGTGGTGCTCAACCTGGTTGCCAAGCCGGCGATCGAGGAAGCCGTGCTGCGCAAGCTCGGCGAATCGGCCCGCCACAACGGTGACACCCTGCTCGGCCTGATCACCGATGCGCAACTCATCGACTCCGCGCGGCATCGCCGCTGGGCCGCTGCGCTGGTCAAGCACGCCCTGGAAACGCCGGGTAATCTCGAGCTGATCAAAGGCTGGATCGCCAAGTGGGAACCGCTGGCCGATAAGGCCATCGACGCCTACTGCGCCGCGCTGCCCGATGTGGCGAATGCCGCCGCGAGCGCCAAGGCGGCGACGCGCGAATTCCGCAACTCACTGGGGCTGTAAGCCAGACGGCTATTGCCGAGCGGCCGGCGCCGACAGGCGTCGGCCGGTGTCGCTTCGACTTTGATACCTAGAAAAACATGAGCAATCCCATCATCCTCAACGAAAAAGATGGTTCGCAATTCGCGCAGCCAGCGGGAGACACCATCCTGCGCGCCGCCTTGCGGGCCGGCGTCGGCCTCTCCTACGAGTGCAACTCGGGGGGCTGTGGTGGCTGCAAGTTTGACCTGCTGGAAGGCGAGGTCGAAACGCTGTGGGCCGATGCACCCGGGTTGAATGACCGCGACCGCCGCCGCGGCCGGCATCTGGCCTGTCAATGCCGGGCCGCCGGCCCGGTGACCATCAAGGCGGCGACGGCGCCCGAATATCGGCCCAAAATTCCGCCCCGGCGCCAGTCGGCCCGACTGATCGGGACACGCGACCTGACCCACGATATTCGCGAATTCCGCTTCCGCGCCGAGCAGGATGCGGACTTTCTGCCCGGCCAGTTCGCCATGCTCGATATTCCCGGCCTGGGCACTTCGCGCGCCTATTCGCTGGCCAATACGCCGAACGCGCAGCGCGAGTGGCATTTCCAGATCCGCCGGGTGGCGCAGGGACGCGGCACGCAACGCCTCTTCTACGAACTGGCCGAGGGCGACGAAATCGGCCTCGACGGCCCTTATGGTCTGGCCTATCTGCGTCCCGATGCGCCGCGCGACCTGGTTTGCGTGGCCGGCGGCTCCGGGCTGGCGCCGATGATTTCGATTGCCCGTGGCGCTGCCGAGGCCGGGTTGCTGGCCGACCGCAAACTCTACTTTTTCTATGGTGCGCGCACGCCGGGCGATGTCTGCGGCGAGGACATGCTGCGTGCCCTTGACGGCTACGGTGAGCGCATCGTCTATGTTCCGGTCGTCTCCCTGCCCGGTGAGAACGGCGCATGGTCGGGAGAAACGGGCTTCGTGCACGAAGCCCTGGCGCGGACGCTGCCCGGCAAGCTGGCCACCTATGAGTTCTATTTCGCCGGGCCGCCGCCGATGACCCAGGCCCTGCAGGAATTGCTGATGATCGGCCACCAGGTGCCATTCGAACAGGTTCATTTTGACCGCTTTTTCTGAGCACGCTCGGCGGCGGGGTTTCACGTAGTTGTAGTGCACATTCAAAAAACAGAGGAGACGATGGAAATGGGAAAAAGAACAATGGGAAAAGGAAAAATCATTGCCGTGGCGATGCTCTCGCTATTTGGCGGCGCGGCACAACAAGCCTGGGCGACCGATGTTTTCCGCCTGGAAGGCTACGGTGCCATCTCGCGCGCCATGGGCGGCACGGCAGTCGCCCATGATGTCGGCGCGGCAGGCATGATGACCAACCCGGCAACGCTGAGCCTGATGCAGAACGACGAGGAGGCCATGCTCGGCCTCGACATGGTGACGACGGATATCAAGGTCAAGGACACCACGACGGGCGAGAGCGTTTCGTCCAAGACCCACGGCAATAACCGCGGTCCCTATTTCGCTCCCGAAGCGGCCTATACCAAGCGCCTCGGCGCACTGTCCTTCGGTCTTGGCGCTTTCGCCCAGGGCGGTCTGGGAACGGAATACGGCAACAACAGTTTCCTGTCCAATGATGGCGCCGGGAATCCTACCGGGCTGGGCAATTCAAGTCGCCTGCTGGTGCTCAACATTCCGCTGGCCGCCAGCTACAAGGTCAACGACAAGCTGGTGCTCGGCGGCAGCGTCGATGCGATGTGGCAGGGGCTCAATCTCGATCTGCTGCTGACGACCAACCAGGTGATGAGCCTAGCCGGCGACGGGCGGGTTAACGGTTCGCTGGTGGGCGTTCTGGCTCCTTACTTTCCTGTTGCAGCGGGTGGGAACGGTGCTTTGCAGGGGGCGCACTTCAGCCTGACGAAAAACCAGTTCCTCGGCAGCGGGGTTGATTCCTGGGGCTACGGCGGCAAGATGGGGATGCTCTACAAGGCCTCGCCGGAAACGACGCTGGGCGCGTCCTATTCCTTCCAGAGCCAGATGGCCGACATGGAGGGCAATGCGACCATGACTGCTGTGCTGAGCGGGAATACGCAGCTTCCCCTGGCTGGCAAGATCAAGATCAAGGACTTCCAGATGCCGGCGCACGTCGATTTGGGTGTGGCCCAGCGCCTGAACTCGCAGTGGCTGGTGACGGCCGATATCTCGCATGTGTTCTGGAAAGAGGTGATGAAGGACATCAAGGTGGCCTTCGTTGCATCTCCGGGCGCAATCGTTCCGACTGGCGGCGACATCAACATCCTGCTGCCGCAAAACTACAAGGACCAGACCATCCTCTCGCTGGGAACCGCATACCAGCTCAACGACGACCTGACCTTGCGCGGCGGCTTGCGTTTCGCCACCCAGGCCTTGCGTTCCAACACCCTGTTCGCAGTCATCCCGGCCACCCCAACCAAGCATGTTTCGGCCGGTCTGACCTATGCCCTCTCGAAGCATAGCAAGCTCGATTTCGCCTATTCGCATGCCTTCAAGGAAACAATGGATAACAGCGGCCCGCCCAATGCCGCGGGACCGACTCAGGTGGCGCACGCCCAGAACAACGCAACCATCAACTTCCGTTACAGCTATTGATCTCTTTCCTCCATCGTCCGATGGTTTGGCGGGTTCGCACCCGCCTTTTTTCTTCCGTGCGGTGCCGTGAACCGGTGCCGCCGTCTTCCTTTCTCGCCCTGATCGTCTGAGAATGGCGAAGGTGAGGCAGGGGGCGGCGCCAAGGCCAGGTGCTGTACATTCGATCCGGGAAGGGGAGGCGTGCCTCCCTTTTCCCGTTCGAAGCAATGGAGTGGTGATGACATCAGGAACCCGCGTGGCGGATAAGGAACTGCAAGCCTCGGTCAAAGGGGTTGCGCTGGCGGCTGACGACAGCACCGAGGTGCGCCGGCAAAAACTGGCACGCATCATTCTCGACGCGATGTACCAGTTTCTCGGGCTGCTCGATGTCGATGGCACGGTGCTCGAGATCAACAAGGCGGCGCTCGAAGGGGCGGGGATCTGTCTCGATGACGTGGTCGGCAAGCCATTCTGGGAGGCGCGCTGGTGGGCTGTTTCGGAAGATTCCCGCAGCCGCGTCAAAGCCATGGTCGAACAGGCCCGGTCCGGGGAGTTCGTGCGTTGCGATGTCGAGGTCTATGGCGACCTGCAGGGCAGCAAGACCATCATTGTCGATTTTTCGCTGACGCCGATCCGCGACGATGCAGGCCAGGTCGCCTTCCTGCTCCCCGAAGGGCGGAACATCACCGAAAAGATCGCCATCGAGGCCGAGTTGACGCGCAAGAACGGCGAGTTGCAGCTGGCCCTGGAAAAGCTGCGCGAAATCGACGGCTTCAAGACCCGGTTTTTCGCCAACGTCAGCCACGAGTTGCGCACGCCGCTGGCGCTGATTCTCGGGCCCGTCGATCAGCTCCTGAAAGAGGGGCGGCAACTGGGCGAGCGCGAGCATTTCCGGCTGAGCACGATCAAGCGCAATGCCCAGTCCTTGCTGCAGCAGGTCAATGATCTGCTCGACCTGGCCCGGATCGATGCCCAGCAAATGCCTTTGGCCTATACCTGCGCCAATGTCTCGGCCTTGCTGCGCGATGTGGCGAGCACTTTTGCGGCGGCGGCCGAAGAGCGATCGATTTCGCTGTTGATCGAGGCGGCGGCCGAGTTCTATGCCGATATCGATCGCTCGAAATTTGCCAGGGTGCTGGCCAATCTGCTCTCCAATGCCTTCAAATTCACGCCGGCTGGCGGGCGCATCTGTTGCTCGATCGAGCCCGTCGCCAATCAGCGCTTCCTGGTCAGCGTGCAGGACAACGGCCCCGGCGTGCCGGCGCCGATGAAGGAACAGATATTCTCCCGTTTCGCGCAGGGCGAGGATGGGCTGGCCGGCAACGGCAGTGGCCTGGGCCTGAATATCGTCAAGGAATTTGTCGAACTTCACCAGGGGGCGGTCGTCGTGCTCGATGCGCCGGCCGGTGGGGCGATCTTTCAGGTCGAGGTGCCGATGCGCGCGCCGAATGGCGTGTTTGTGCGTGAAAGCAAGGAAGATGAGGCTTTTTCGGCCTATCAACGGGTGCCTTTTCAGGAGCCGATGCAGCAAGCCGCCGTCGCTCACAAGGCGGGTTGTGCGCGGATTCTGGTAGTCGAGGACAATCCCGATTTGCGCCATTTCCTGCATGACGTGCTGATCGACGACTACAACGTCACGCTGGCGGCCAATGGTGAAATCGCCCTCGGCCTGGCGCTGGAAAATCCGCCCGATCTGGTGATTACCGATCTGATGATGCCGCTTTTCGACGGTGAACAATTCGTCCGCGCCCTGCGTGCCACGCCGCACTTTCCCGGTGTTCCCGTGCTCGTCCTTTCGGCGCGGGCCGACGATGCGCTGCGTGAGACGCTGCTTGAGGAACTGGTCCAGGATTACCTGACCAAGCCCTTTTCGCCGCAGGAGCTGCGGGCCCGCGTGCGCAATCTGGTCTCGGTCAAACGGACGGTCGATATCCTGCAGAAGGAACTCAATTCGCAGGCCTCCGACGTCTGCGAGTTGACCGCCGGCCTGGTGGCCAGCCGCAAATCCCTGCAGGATGGCCTGCTCGCGCTGCAGATTTCGGAGCGCCGCTGGCAGGGGCTGTATAAAAACACGGCGGTCGGTATTGCCCTGGCCGACCGCGATGGCCGGATATTGAAGGCCAATCCGGCCCTGCAGCGCATGCTCAACTACGGCGAAAGCGAAATCGTCGGCGTTTCCTTCATCGATATCACCGAGGCGTCGCAGCGGGCGATGACCGAGCGCAATGTGCATGGCCTGTTTGACGGCAGCATCGACAATTACCATGTGCAGAAGCGTTACGAAAAACGCGACGGCAGCTTTTTCTGGGCCAATGTCAGTGTTTCGCTGATTCCCGCCGTAGACCGGGAAGGGCCGCGCCTGGCGGTGATCGTCGAGGATGTCAGCTCGCGCAAACAGGCGGAAAGCGCCCTGGCGGCGACCCAGGACCGCTTGGCCCGGGTTGCGCGGTTCACGACCATGGGCGAATTGGTCGCGTCGATTGCCCACGAAGTCAATCAGCCGCTTTCGGCGATCGTCACCAACAGCCAGGCGGCCTTGCGCTGGCTGACGCGGGAAAATCCGGATTATCAGGAGGTGGTGGCCGCGCTGTACCGGGTCAATCGCGACGCCAGCCTGGCCGGCAGCGTGATTGCGCGTATCCGCAATTTCCTGAGCATGGGCGGCATCAAGCGCGAGTTCGTGGACGTCAGGTGCATCATCGACGACCTCTTGCAGATGCTGCAATCGCTGTTGCAGGAGTGCCGGATCAAGGTCGATCTGGCCATCGCGCCGGCCTTGCCCGAACTGCTGGCCGATCCGGTCCAGTTGCAGCAAGTCATCCTCAACCTGGTGGTCAATGCCGTCGATGCCATGCGTGACCAGGACGAGGCGAATGATCGCGTGCTGAGCATTGCCGTGGCGGGCGATACGCTGGAAGGGGTGGTCTTTACGGTGAGGGATACTGGGCCCGGGATTTCTCCGGAAATAGCGGAAAAAATATTCGATGCCCTGTTCTCGACAAAATCCGGCGGCCTTGGCATGGGCCTGGCGATCAGCCGGACCATTGTCGAAAACCACGGCGGACGATTGCGCCTCGAAAGCTTGCCTGGCGCCGGCGTCACTTTTGTCTTCAATATCCCGGTCAGCCAATGACAAAAAACAAACCCGCGCCAATTCCCACCGTTTACGTGGTTGATGACGACGCCTCCGTGCGTGAATCCCTGAGCAGTCTGCTGCGCTCGGCCGGCATGCTGGTCCAGGTCTTTGCCTCGCCCCTGGATTTCCTGGCGCAGGGGGAACTCAGCGATTTCTCCTGCCTTGTTCTCGACGTGCGCATGCCCGGCCTGGATGGCCTGGCGGTGCAGGAAAGAATTGTCGAGTCGCGGCGGGGGATGCCGATCATTTTCATCACCGGGCACGGTGACGTGCCCCTGGCTGTGCGCGCCATGAAGGCCGGGGCGATCGATTTCCTCAACAAGCCGTTCAACGATACCGACCTGCTGCAGGCCATCAACCATGCCTTGCAAGGGGTCAGCGCAAAGTCACATGAGCGCCTGGAAATCGCCGATTTGCGCCGGCGTTTCGAGAGCCTGACCCCGCGCGAAAAACAGATCATGGTCGAGGTGGCCAAAGGCAAGCTCAACAAAAGCATCGCGCATGATCTGCAGGTGACGGAAAGTACGGTCAAAGTGCATAAGCACAACGTTATGGCAAAAATGCGCCTGAAGTCCGTTGCCGAATTGACGTTGTCGGTGCAGCGCCTGAAGGGCATCGACAATATGGCTGGTTGAAGTTCGGCCAGGCTTTCCTGCGCCGACTGGTCAGGCTGCTCGAATCAGATTGTTGTCGGCCAGTTGGCGCGGAGCGCCAACTGGAGGGCCAGCTAGTCGTTGCGGCCAAATTTGGCGAGTAGCTGCCCGAGCTTTTCCGTGCGCTGGCGCTCGGCTGTTTCCGCTTCACGCAATGCCTTGCGCTTTTCCGCTTCCTTCTTGAGCCGTTCGCGGACGGCTTCCGAGGCATAGGCCCGATGGGTGTCGGTGACTTCGTCGGCAGTGTTGCCGTCGAGGTCGTAGCGGATCGTCGCCTTTTCCATGACCTTCAGATAGCGCAGGGAATTGGTATGAATGCCGAGGGCGACGCGCAGAACCTTGCGTTCGAGGTCGGGCAGCCGGGCCTGCAACTGCTTGTCGATGCCGATGGCCAGGGGCTGGCAATCGCGGAAGACCGCAAAGTCGGCCTGTAGCTTCTTGAGCAGGGCACGCGGGCTCAGGGGCGAGGCGGCATCGGGGGTGGCAGTGGCAGTGGCGGTATTCATCGTTCGGTGGCGGGGGCGGAATATTCGGAGGAACGCAGCGTATCACAGCGCGTGCGGCTGGTGCGATTGGCGCGCGGCGGCAAGTGTCATCTTCGGGCGGTATAATCGTTCGCTTTCTGATTCACTGGAGTCTCCATGTCGCAACCCATTCGTCCTTTGCTCGCGCTGCTCGGTCTGGCCCTGGCGTGTTCCGTTGCCGTCGCCAAACCTGCCAAGCCGGCCAAAGCTGCTGCCAAACAGCCTGCTGCTCCGGCCGTTTCCGCCGATTTTGAACTGGCGCACAATCTCGGCCCGGTTGGTGAAGAGCAATTACAGGCCGTGGTTGACCGGTTCAACAAGGAAAACGGCGGCAACCTCAAGCTGGCCCGTCTGGAAAGTGGCGAGAAGCCGGCCGGACTCAATCTGATCCGCCGCTACGAGACGAGCGAAGTGCTGACCCAGGCCAAGAGTTTCATGCCGCTTTATGCCATGATGGCCAAGGCCGGCAAGCCGCTGAATGCCGCTGAACTGTCAGTTGATCTGAAGGCCGGCGTGGTCGACGCCAAGGGGCGTCTGGTCGCCCTGCCGCTGATCTATTCGACGCCGGTGCTGTTCTACAACAAGAACGCCCTGCGCAAGGCCAAGCTGGATCCGGAGCAGCCGCCGAAGACCTGGTTTGAAATGCAGGGCATGCTCGACAAGCTGCAGGATGCCGGCTATGCCTGCCCCTACACCTCGTCCTGGCCGGTCTGGGTGCATATCGACAACGTCAGCGCCATTTCCGGTGTGCCGGCGGTCAGCGACAAGGGCCAGCTGATTTTCAACGGTCTGCCGCAGGTCAAGCATGTGGCGATGATGGCGACCTGGTCCAAGGCCGGTTATTTCCGGACCTTCGGTCGGCGCAACGAGGCCAGCGACAAGTTCCGCGAAGGCGAGTGCGCGATGATCACCACCGACTCCCGCGAGCATGTCGATTTCCGCAATGCCAAGGGCGTCGAGCTCGGCGTCGCGGCCTTGCCGTATCACGACGACGTCTATGGCGGGCGCCAGAACTCGCTGGCTGATGGCGCTTCGCTGTGGGTCGGGGCCGGACGTTCGGCGGGCGAGTACAAGCAGGCAGCGAAATTCGTTTCCTTCCTGCTGTCGCCCGAAATGCAGATTGAAATGGTCCGTATCTATGGCGGACTGCCACTGACGCCAGCGGCGCGTGCCGCGGCCCGCAGCAAGCTGCTGCGCGATGACGACAGTACCCTGCAGGTGGCCTACGCCTCGCTCGGCGGCAAGGGCGCCTCGCCGGCTATCCATGTCGCCGATGCCGATCCGGTGCGCATCATCGCCAACGAAGAGCTCGATGCGGTGTGGTCGGACAAGAAGCCGTCGAAGGCTGCTCTGGATACGGCCGTTTCGCGTGGTAACGCGGTGCTCGGCGCCAAGCCGGCACTGAAGAAGGCGCAGCCCTTCTGATGTCCTGGTCGCTGCCGCGCTGGTTTGCCCATCGCGGCGGCGGTTCGCTGGCTCCCGAAAACACCCTGGCCGGCATCCGGCTGGCCGCCAGTCTGGGTTTTCGGGCGGTTGAGTTCGATGTCATGCTGAGTGCCGACGGTACGCCGGTCCTGATTCACGACGAGACACTGGAACGCACGACCAACGGCCACGGGGCGGTCGGTGCAACGCCGGATGCCCGGCTTTTTTCCCTCGATGCCGGCTCCGGCGAAGCGATTCCCCGCCTAGCCGAAGCCGCTGCGCTGTGTCGCCAGCTGGGTTTGCTGGCCAATGTCGAAATCAAGCCAGCGGCGGGCGAAGAGCTGCGCACGGCAGAAATCGTCGTCCGCCAATGTCGCGAGTTGTGGCAGGGGGCCGCCTTGCCGCCGCTGTTTTCCTCCTTCTCCTTGCCGGCCCTGGCGGTGGCTCGCGACCTGGCACCGGAAATCCGGCGGGGCGTCCTGTTTGATGCGGTGCCGGCCGACTGGTTGAGCGAAATCGATCGCTTGCAGGCTTATTCGCTGCACTGCAATGCCGCCCGGGTTGGCGACGATGTGCTGGCTCAAGCGCACAGCCGCGAAATTCCCGTTCTTTGTTACACGGTCAACGCGCCACAGGAGGCGGAAATCCTGTTGGCGCGCGGCGTCAGTGCGTTGTTTACTGATCGCCTGGACTTGTTTTCGCCGGAAACAAGCGCTTACAAAGCCTTGCATTTACCCGGCTGATTTTTGTCCGTCTTTACTTTCTAATTCGCTCCAGGGAATTCACCCGTCAAGGAGAAGAAAATGAAGCACATCAAGTTTGTAGTTGCCATTGCACTTGCCGTCCCGGTCCTTGCTTTTGCCCAGGCCAACACGCCGCGGGTTGATCAGCGCCAGGCCAATCAGGAACAGCGAATCGACCAGGGGGTCGCCTCCGGCAGCCTGACCCAGCGTGAAGCCAATCGCCTGGAGCGCGGTCAGGGGCGCGTCGACGCCATGGAAAACCAGGCCAAGTCGGACGGCGTCGTGACCCGCCATGAGCGTGCTCAACTGCATCGTGCCCAGGACCGGCAGAGCGAGCGCATCTATGCCCAGAAGCATGACCGCCAGCATGACTACAATCACAATGGGCGCGTTGATCGCCCGCGCCGCCGCTGATCGCGTCCCGCATGACTGATAAGACCCGCCGCCCGGCGGGTTTTTAGTTTCAGCGGCCGCTTTGCCGCTTTACTTTCATTTAAACCTTGAAACCTCAGTTGACCGCTTTTCCTTCTCAGGCCAGCCGCATGGGCACTGACTTTTGTGTCTTCGTGGTGACTCACCCAACGGGTGAGAGCGCTACGCGGCCGCTGGCACGTCCGGGTGGGCGCCCGGCTTTGTCGCTCCTTCTTGCAGGCATGAGCCTGCCGCGTCCGCAAGGGATACCGATCCCTGCTGTGCAGGGACCATATCGTCGCTTCGCGCCGGGCATCCCGCCCAAACGCACCAACAGCCTCGTCCAACTGCGGTTTCAAGGTTAAAATCGTGCTTTTCGCATTCATCGCCGCAAAGGCCGCCAGCTTATGAAAAGCTCCGAAATTCGCCAGCAGTTCCTCGACTTCTTCGCCTCCAAGGGCCACCAGATTGTTTCATCCAGTTCGCTGGTGCCGCATGAGGACCCGACCTTGTTGTTCACCAACGCCGGGATGAACCAGTTCAAGGATGTCTTTCTCGGTTTCGACAAGCGTCCCTACACGCGCGCCACGACCTCGCAGAAATGCGTGCGGGCTGGCGGCAAGCACAACGACCTCGAAAACGTCGGCTACACCGCTCGTCACCACACCTTCTTCGAGATGCTCGGCAATTTCTCGTTCGGCGACTATTTCAAGCGCGACGCCATCAAGTACGCCTGGGAACTGCTGACCGAAGTCTATAAGCTGCCCAAGGACAAGCTGACGGTCACTGTCTATGCCGAGGATGACGAGGCCTACGACATCTGGACGAGGGAAATCGGCGTGCCGGCCGAGCGCGTCATCCGCATCGGCGACAACAAGGGCGCCCGCTACGCCTCAGACAATTTCTGGATGATGGGCGATACGGGACCTTGCGGCCCATGTACCGAAATCTTCTACGACCATGGCGAGCAGCACTGGGGCGGCCCCCCGGGATCGCCGGACGAAGACGGCGACCGTTTCATCGAAATCTGGAACAACGTCTTCATGCAGTTCAACCGCGACGAGGCCGGCGTCATGCATGCGCTGCCCAAGCCCTCGGTCGACACCGGTATGGGCCTGGAGCGCATCTCGGCCGTGTTGCAACATGTGCATGCCAACTACGAAATCGACCTGTTCCAGGCGCTGCTCAAGGCAGCCGCCCGCGAAACCAGCGCTGCCGACATGGATTCGCCGTCGCTCAAGGTCCTCGCCGATCATATCCGCGCCTGCTCCTTCCTGATCGCCGACGGCGTCATCCCGGGTAATGAGGGCCGTGGCTACGTGCTGCGCCGCATCATCCGTCGGGCCATTCGTCACGGCTACAAGCTGGGTGCCCGCGCTGCCTTCTTCAACAAGATGGTGCCCGATCTCATCGCCGAAATGGGTTCGGCCTACCCGGAGCTGGTGCAGAACCAGTACAAGGTCGTCGCCACGCTGAAACAGGAAGAAGACCGCTTCTTCGAAACCATCGAGCACGGCATGGCCATCGTCGAAGCCGAACTCGCCGCGCTGCAGGCGGCCGGCAACAAGGTTTTCAACGGCGATGCCGCTTTCAAGCTGCACGATACCTACGGCTTCCCACTCGACCTGACGCAGGATATCTGCCGCGAACACGACGTCACCGTCGATGCCGCCGCCTTCGATGCCGCCATGGCGCGCCAGAAGGAACAGGCGCGCGCCGCTGGCAAGTTCAAGATGGCGACCAATCTCGAGTACAGCGGTCCGGCCACGACTTTCCATGGTTACACGGCGCTCGAGTTCAAGGGTAACGTGCTGGCGCTGTACAAGGACGGCGCTGCGGTCAATCAGCTCAATGAAGGCGAAATGGGTGTCGTTGTCCTCGACAACACCCCGTTCTACGCCGAATCCGGCGGCCAGGTCGGCGATTGCGGCGTGCTGCAGTCGGTGCATGGCATTTTCGCCGTCGAGGATACGCAAAAGATCCAGGCCACGGTTTTCGGCCACCACGGCGTCGTCAAGACCGGAGCGATCACCGTCGGCAACGGCGTGACGGCCAAGGTCGACGTGCTGGCCCGGGCGCGCACGGCGCGCAATCACTCGGCCACCCATCTGCTGCACAAGGCGCTGCGCGAAGTGCTCGGCGATCACGTTCAGCAGAAGGGCTCGCAGGTCGATCCGGAGAAGACCCGTTTCGACTTCGTGCATAACCAGCCGCTGAGCGATGAGGAAATCCGCCAGGTCGAAACGATCGTCAATGCCGAGATCCTGCTCAACGCGGCGACCGCAACCCGCGTCCTGCCGATTGCCGAAGCGCAGAAGCTGGGTGCCATGATGCTTTTTGGCGAGAAATACGGCGACGAAGTGCGGGTGCTCGATATCGGCTCGTCGCGCGAGCTATGCGGTGGCACCCACGTGGCTCGGACCGGCGACATCGGTCTGTTGAAAGTGGTCGCCGAGTCCGGTGTTGCGGCTGGCGTGCGGCGTATCGAAGCGGTCTCCGGCGACAATGCACTGCGCCTCGTGCAGCAGCAGGAAGCCATGCTGCAGTCCGCTGCCGCTGCCTTCAAGGCGCCGATCGGCGAAGTGCCGGGCAAGATCGCTCAGGTCCTCGACAACGTCCGTGCCCTGGAGAAGGAATTGGCCCGCCTCAAATCGAAGCTGGCCTCGGCGCAAGGTGATGAGCTGCTGGCTCAGGCAGTCGACATCAAGGGGGCAAAGGTGTTGGCGGCGGCGATGGAAGGTGCCGATGTCACGGCCCTGCGCGAAACCATGGACAAGCTCAAGGACAAGCTGAAATCGGCGGCCATCGTGCTGGCTTCGGTGGCTGACGGCAAGGTGACGCTGATTGCCGGCGTCACGGCCGATCTGGTTGGCAAGGTCAAGGCTGGTGAATTGGTGAATCTGGTCGCCCAGCAGGTCGGCGGCAAGGGCGGTGGTCGCCCGGACATGGCGCAGGCCGGCGGCACGCAGCCCGAGAACCTGCCAGCGGCGCTGGCTTCGGTGCTCGCCTGGGTTGAGGGCAAGCTGTGAACAAGGCGGTCTGGATCTTCTCGCTGCTTCTGGCGGCCGGTCTGGCCGGCGCCGCCGAACTGGACCGGACGCCGCTCGAGGCGGTGACGGCCCATGGCGAGAAGGTCCGGCTGTTTCCGAACGGCCGCTGGGAATTCGTCGATACCGCCAAGGCAGCCGAGGCGCAACAACAGGCAGCCCAGTATCCGGAGAACAAGACCCGGCCGGTCGAGGCGCAGGGTGGCCTGTTCGGTGGCTTCGGTCGGAACATCATGCCCGGCGACAAGGACTACAACCGGGGAAGCCTGAATCCGAAAAATCGCTGATTTGATATAAGTGATTATCTTGATTTAAGTCAAAAGACATCAGTCCGGTGAGCGTAGGATGCCCCTTTTTCAATCAAAAACGAGGGAGTTCTAGTATGAATAAGATTCTTGTTGCTGCTCTTGCCATGGCTGGTCTGGTTTCCGCTGGTGCTGCCTACGCTGATGACAGCGGTTTCATGGTGCGTGCCCGTGCTGTGTCCATCACCTGGGACAATACGAACAAGGGTGGCTTGGAAAATGCAGTGCCTGGCAAGATCGAAGCCAAGGATCTGTGGATTCCGGAAGTCGATGTCAGCTATTTCTTCAACAAGAACCTGGCTCTTGAGCTCGTGCTGACCTATCCGCAAACCATTGATATCACGGTTTCTGGCACCAAGATCGGTAAGGTTGACGCTCTGCCGCCTTCGTTGCTGCTGCAATACCACTTCTCTGATCTGGGTGCCTTCAAGCCCTACGTCGGTGCCGGCATCAACTACACTCTCTTTACCGAGCGTGCTGTTACGCCTTTTGCAGGTGGAACTGTCCGAGTTGATAACTCGAGCGTTGGTTTGGCTGGTCAAGTTGGCTTCGATTATTTCCTGACCAAGAACATTTCGTTGAACGTTGATGTTAAGTACATCCAGATGTCGACTGACGTCAAGTTGGACAGTACCAAGCTTGGCAAGCTCGACCTGAACCCGATCACCGCTGGTGTCGGCGTCGGCTATCGCTTCTAAGCTTTTCCAGCTTCACGAAAACGGGATACCTTCGGGTGTCCCGTTTTTCATTGTGGGCTTCAGTCTTGGCGATTCGGTGTTAGAATCTGTCCCGGCGGGTCTCCCCGCATTGCAGGGTGGTGAATCTGGTCAGGTCCGGAAGGAAGCAGCCACAGCTACTTACTGCAAGTGCCGGGGGTTAGGCTCGCCATTTTCTATTCTTGTTTTGGTGTGGGGCGCATGAGTTATCAGGTTCTTGCCCGCAAGTGGCGGCCGCGCAATTTTTCTACGCTCGTCGGACAGGAACACGTTGTCCGGGCTCTGACCCACGCGCTTTCTGAAAAGCGCCTGCATCACGCCTACCTGTTTACCGGTACCCGCGGCGTCGGCAAGACGACCATTGCCCGCATCCTCGCCAAATCCCTGAATTGTGAAAGCGGCATCACCGCGACCCCTTGTGGTACCTGCTCGGCCTGCCAGGAAATCGACAGCGGGCGTTTTGTCGATCTGCTCGAGGTTGACGCGGCAACCAATACCAAGGTCGACGAGATGCGCCAGCTTCTCGAAAACGCCGTTTATGCGCCGACGCGCGGGCGTTTCAAGGTCTATGTGATCGACGAAGTGCACATGCTCTCCAATTCGGCCTTCAATGCCATGTTGAAGACCCTGGAAGAGCCGCCCGAGCACGTCAAGTTCATCCTGGCGACGACCGATCCGCAAAAGATTCCGGTCACCGTGCTGTCGCGTTGCCTGCAGTTCAATCTCAAGCAGATGCCGGTGGCGGCGATTACCGGTCACCTGTCCCATATCCTGCAGGCTGAGGCGATCCCGTTCGATAACGGCGCCCTGGCGCTGGTCGCGCGTTCCGCCGCCGGCAGCATGCGCGATGCGCTGTCCTTGCTTGATCAGGCCATCGCGCACGGCGCCGGCAAGGTCGAGGAGTCGCAAGTGCGGGCCATGCTCGGCACCGTCGATCTCGATTACCTTTTTGCCATTCTCGAAGCCCTGCGCGAGGGCGATGCGTCCGCCTTGCTGGGCGTGGCTTCCGATTTGAGCGTGCGTAGCCTGTCCTTCGGTGCGGCGCTGCAGGAGCTTGGCGCCCTGCTGACCCGTCTGCAGATTGCCCAGTGCGTGCCGGGAGCGGTCGACGACGATGATCCGGAGCGCGAACAATTGCTCAAGTTGGCTTCCGCGCTGACGCCCGAGTTTGTCCAGTTGGCCTACCAGATCGTCAATATTGGCCGCGGCGAGCTGTCGGCAGCGCCGGACGAGTACGCCGGTTTTGTCATGACCTTGCTGCGTCTGCATACCTTCCGGCCGGCCTCGGTGGCTGATGTCGTGGCTTCGGCGACGCCGCGGCCCCGGGTACAGCCGGTCGCTGCGCGTCCGCTGGCGGAAACGCCTGCTGCACCGGTGGCCAATGTCCGGGCGGCATCCGGGCCGATGGCTCAGGCGCCAGCCGCTCCGCCGCCGGTCAGTGCGCCGGTCAGGAGTTCGCCCGTCGCCGATGCGTCGTCTGACTGGCATCAGATTGTTGCCAGTCTGCAATTGAGCGGTCTGGCGCGCACCCTGGCCCAGCATTGCGAGTTGCGCCAGTTGAACGAGGCGGACTGCCTGCTGCGTCTGTCACCGGCCCATTCCCATCTGCAAATGAAGCCGGCGCCGGACAAGCTCGAACAGGCGCTTGGCGAGTATTTCGGACGGCCCCTGAAAGTCCGTTTCGAAATGGCCCAGAACGAGGTCGATACGCCGGCCGAAACTGCTGGTCGCGAAAGGCGCGAGCGCCAGGACCGGGCGATTGCCTCGATCGAGGAAGATTCCTTTGTGCGCGACGTGATCGAGACTTTCGACGCGTCCGTGGTAGATACATCCATTAAACCTATTGCCTGACGGAGAACTCGGAAAATGATGAAGGGTGGCTTGGGTGGCCTGATGAAACAGGCCCAGATGATGCAGGAAAACATGAAGAAGGCGCAGGAGCAGCTGGCTCTCGTTGAAGTCGAGGGGCAGGCCGGGGCAGGCATGGTCAAGGTCGTGATGACCTGTGCCCATGAAGTGCGCCGGGTCAGCATCGATCCCTCGGTGCTCGATGACCGCGAAATGCTCGAAGACCTGGTGGCAGCAGCCGTCAATGACGCCATTCGGCGCGGCGAAGAACACAGCAAGGACAAGATGGCCGGATTTACGGCAGGCCTGAACCTGCCGCCTGGTTTCAAGCTGCCGTTCTGATCGGCCGGTGAATCCATCCGGTCTTGAGGCTCTGATCGAAGCGCTGCGTTGTTTGCCCGGCATCGGGCCGAAGTCGGCGCAGCGCATGGCTTATCACCTGCTGCAGCGCGACCGGAAAGGGGCGCGCCAGCTCGGCGATGCGGTCCTGCACGCGCTCGAGGCGATCCGTCATTGCTCGCGCTGCAACACCTTTACCGAGGGCGAGCTCTGCGAGCGTTGTGCTTCGCCGCGGCGCGATCAGTCTTTGCTGTGCGTCGTCGAAACCCCTGTCGATATGAACATGATGGAGCAGACCCTGGCCTACCAGGGGCTCTATTACGTGCTGATGGGGCACATTTCGCCGCTCGACGGTGTCGGGCCGCGCGAACTCGGCCTGGAGAAGGTCATGGCGCGCGCCCTGGATGGTGCGGTCAAGGAGGTCATTCTGGCCACCAATTACACCAACGAAGGCGAAGCGACCGCTCACTACCTGACGGCAATGCTGCGTCCCAAGGGGGTTGCCGTGACGCGAATTGCCCGTGGCGTACCGGTTGGCGGCGAGCTCGAATATGTCGATAGCGGTACGCTGGCGCAGGCTTTGCGCGAGCGGAAGACCTGCGCAAGCTGACAGCTGCTTGGATCGTGGGTTCCAATGTCGTATAATTTAGCGTTTATTTTTAATCCCATCCAATTCCTCTAGGGGTCAGCGTAATGAGCAAACAAGGAAAAATGGACTGCGGCAGACGGCGCTTGATCGTCGCAACCGCGGCCGTGGGCGGGGCAGGTGCAGTGGTTGCGCTTGTGCCGTTCGTCTCCAGCTTGCTTCCGTCCGAGCGTGCCAAGGCAGCAGGCGCACCGGTAGAAGTCGATATCAGCAAGCTCGAACCGGGTCAGATGATGACTGTCGAGTGGCGTGGCAAGCCGGTGTGGATCATCAATCGCACCAAGCCCATGCTGGAAACCCTGTCCAAGCTGGCTGATGCCGTGGCTGATCCGAAGTCCGAAAAAACCAGCCAGCAACCGGCCTATGCGCAGAACGACACCCGTTCGATCAAGCCGGAAATCATGGTTGCCGTTGGTATCTGTACGCACCTTGGCTGTTCTCCGTCCCAGAAGTTCAAGTCGGGCGCCGAAGAAGGTATGGGTGGTGATTGGCTGGGCGGTTTCCTCTGCCCTTGCCATGGTTCGACCTTCGATTTCGCCGGTCGTGTTTTCAAGGGCAAGCCTGCTCCGACCAACCTCGAAGTGCCGCCGCACTTCTACATGTCCGACAGCCGCATTCTGATCGGCGAAGACAAGAAGGGAGCATAAGAAATGGCTGCTGGCAATTTCGAAAAGTACAAGTCTGACGGTTCCCTGGCGGGAAATGCCCTGGAGTGGGTGGATGCCCGTTTCCCGGCCACTTCCCTGTGGAAGGGTCACCTGTCTGAATATTACGCACCGAAGAATTTCAACTTCTGGTATTTCTTCGGTTCGCTCGCCCTGCTGGTCCTGGTCATCCAGATCGTCACCGGCATTTTCCTGGTCATGCACTACAAGCCGGATGCTGCACTGAACGCCAATGGCGTGCCGGTTGCCTTCGCTTCCGTCGAGTACATCATGCGCGACGTGCCCGGTGGCTGGTTGATCCGCTACATGCACTCGACCGGCGCCTCGGCCTTCTTTATCGTGGTTTACCTGCACATGTTCCGTGGCCTGCTCTACGGTTCGTATCGCAAGCCGCGTGAGCTGACCTGGCTGTTCGGCGTCGGCATCTTCCTGTGCCTGATGGGCGAAGCTTTCTTCGGCTATCTGCTGCCCTGGGGCCAGATGTCCTTCTGGGGCGCGCAGGTGATCGTGAACCTGTTCGGTGCCATCCCGGTCATCGGTAACGACCTGTCGCTCATCATCCGTGGCGATTTCGTCGTCGGCGATGCGACCCTGAACCGCTTCTTCTCCTTCCACGTCATCGCCTTCCCGCTCGTGCTGCTCGGCCTCGTTGCCGCTCACGTGCTGGCGCTGCACGAAACCGGTTCGAACAACCCGGACGGTGTTGAAATCAAGGCGCTCAAGGACGAACACGGCATTCCGCTCGACGGCATCCCGTTCCACCCGTACTACACGGTCAAGGATATCGTCGGCGTGGTTGTCTTCCTGATGGCTTTCTCGGCGGTAATGTTCTTCGCCCCGGAAGGCGGCGGTTACTTCCTCGAGTACAACAACTTCTTCCCGGCTGACCCGTTGAAGACCCCGCCGCATATCGCGCCGGTCTGGTACTTCACGCCGTACTACTCGGTGCTGCGCGCCATGGTCTGGAACTTCTTCGGTCTCGAAGCCAAGTTCTGGGGTGTCGTCGGCATGGGGGCTTCTGTGGTCGTCTTTGCTTTCCTGCCCTGGCTGGATCGCAGCCCGGTCAAGTCGATCCGCTACCGCGGCCCGATCTACAAGACCATGCTCAGCCTGTTTGTCGTCTGCTTCGTCGTCCTGGGTTATCTCGGTACGCAACCGCCGTCGCCGCTGTATCAACTGCTGTCCCAGATCTGCACGTTCTTCTACTTCGGGTTCTTCCTGGCCATGCCCTGGTGGTCGCGTATGGACAAGTTCAAGCCGGTTCCTGAGCGCGTGACGAAGTGAGGGTGAAAAAAATGAAAAAATTTCTGATCGCTTTGCTGTTCGCTCCCTTGGTCGCCCTGGCCAATACCGGCGTCCATCTCGATACCTGGACGGGTTCGGTCGGTGACAAGCCGGCACTGCAAAATGGTGCCAAGCTTTTCGTCAATTACTGCCTGAACTGCCATGGTGCTTCCTACTTCCGCTACAACAAGCTGATGGAACTCGGTCTGACCGAACAACAGGTGAAAGACAACCTGATGTTCACCTCGGACAAGATCGGTGAGCAGATGCGCGTTGCTGCCCGCAGCGACGAGCAGAAGCTGTGGTTCGGCGCTGCTCCGCCCGATCTGACCATCATCGCCCGGGCCCGTGCTTCGGCCGACGGCTCCGGTGCCGACTGGTTGTACACCTACCTGCGTTCCTTCTATCGTGACGAAACCCGTCCGACCGGCTGGAACAACGTGGTGTTCGACAAGGTTGCCATGCCGCACGTTCTCAACGCCATGCAGGGCCAGCAAGTGCTGAATCACGAAACGCACAAGCTGGAACTGGCCGTGCCGGGCGAGTTGTCGCCGGCCGATTACGACAAGGCTGTTTCCGACCTGGTCGGCTTCCTGGTCTGGATGGCCGAGCCGCAGCAGGAATTCCGTCAGAAGCTGGGTTTTGGCGTTCTTGCTTTCCTGGCCGTGCTCTTCGTCTTCGCTTACGCGCTGAAGAAGGAATACTGGAAAGATATTCACTGATCCATTCCGGATCAGCTAACGGCATCGCGGGTTCGGCTTCGGCCGGCCCCCGGTGCCGAATCTCATTTTGAGGGTTACCACAAATGATGAACCTCTACTCGGGTACCACCTGCCCCTTTAGTCACCGTTGCCGCATCGTCCTGTTCGAAAAGGGCATGGACTTTCAGGTCATCGACGTCGACATGTTCAACAAGCCGGAAGAAATGGCCGCGATCAACCCGCACAATCGCGTGCCGGTCCTGGTCGAGCGCGATCTCGTCCTGTTCGAGCCGAACATCATCAACGAATACATCGACGAGCGCTTCCCGCATCCGCAACTGATGCCGGCCGACCCGATCATGCGCGCCCGTGCCCGCCAGTTGCTGGTCGGCATGGAACGCGAAATCTTCTCCTTCATGGAAGTGATCGAGAAGAACGGCAAGACGGCCGACAAGGCGCGCCAGGAAATCAAGGCCCGCCTGACCGAGATCATCCCCATCTTCAACAAGCAGAAGTTCATGCTGGGCGATGAGTTCTCGATGCTCGACGTGGCCATCGCGCCGCTGCTCTGGCGTTTGGACCACTACGGCATCGACCTCGGCAAGGCTGCTGCACCGCTGATGAAGTACGCCGAGCGCATTTTCAGCCGTCAGGGTTTCATCGATGCGCTGACGCCGTCCGAAAAGGCCATGCGCAAGTAAGCATGGAGCAGCTTCCGTCCACCAAGCCTTATCTGTTGCGCGCCCTCTGGGAGTGGTGCTGCGATAACGGGCTGACCCCGTATGTCGCCGTTACCGTCGATTCCCGGACGCGCGTGCCACGCGAGTTCGTGCGCGATGGCCAGATCGTGCTCAACATCGGGCCGGATGCGACCAACAAGTTGCAGATCGGTAACGACTTCATCGACTTCGTCGCCCGTTTCGGCGGCGTGGCCCGTGAGTTGTCGGTGCCGGTTGGCCGGGTCACCGCCATTTATGCCCGTGAAAACGGCGCCGGGATGGCTTTTGAGCTGGAAGATGAGGCTGATGTGCCGGCTGAGGCTGGCGATGCCGGCATCGCGCCGGACGAGCCGCCCGAGCCGCCGCGCCCGGAGACGGGGCGGCCAAAGCTGCAGCGCATCAAATAGGGACATGCCCCCTGTCTGATGCACCAGAATGGGGAAATTCCAGACCGGAATTTCCCCATTTGTCATTCAAGTCCATGATTTTTCGTGATGGCACGCCTGTTGCTCAAAGGCTGGCTAAAGGAAAATCATGAATAACGAAGTCAGTCTCACCTACCGCCAATATACCGTCCGTCATGATGCGCCGCGAACCAGGGCTGCCGACCGGCGCGTTGCTGTCGCAAGTGATCCTGGCAATCCGGCAAGTCCCGATGACTCCCGGGGGGCGAAGGCTCCTCGTCCGGCCGTTGCTTACCGGACATCAGGCGATGCATGCCGGCCTGCAACCCCGACAAGACCGTGCCGACTTGAGCGCGGCAGGAGAAGACAATGAGTTATGTCCAGTACATCAAGGAAATCGGCCGCGGTGCTCAAGGTGCCCGGGATCTGACCAATGAGGACGCTCGCAAGCTGTATGCCGCCATTCTCGATGGCGGTGTTCCCGATCTCGAACTGGGGGCCATCCTGCTTGGCTTGCGCGTCAAGGGGGAGTCCCTTGAAGAAATGCTCGGCTTTGTCGCAGCGGTCGACGAACGGACGCATCATCTGGAAATCCCGCATGGCCGGGTGCGTCCGGTTGTTCTGCCGAGCTACAACGGGGCCCGCAAGGAAGCCAACCTGACACCACTACTGGCCTTGCTGCTCCAGCGCTTTGGCGTGCCGGTACTGATTCATGGCCTGATCGAGGGCTTCGGCCGGGTCACCTCGGGCCATATCTTCCGCGAGCTCGGCATCATGCCAGCGGTTACCACTCATCAGGCGCAGAGCACCTTGCAGGAAAAGGGGCTGGCTTTCGTGCCGCTGACGGCGCTTTCGCCCGGCCTGCACAACCTGCTGGCCCTGCGTGCCCGCATGGGGGTGCGCAACAGTGCGCACAGCCTGGTAAAAATGCTCAATCCCTTTGCCGGCGAAGCCGTACTCGTGGCGCCGGCAACGCATCCGGATTTCATCGACTTGATGCGCAACATCCTGGTCAATCGCGGCGAGCGGGCCATCCTGCTACGCGGCACGGAAGGCGAACCGTTCGCCAATCCAAAACGCCGGCCTCGCCTTGAGTACCTCCATGACGGCGAGGTCGAGGTGCTGTTCGAGGCCGAACATGAAAGCCTGCGTGCCCTGCCCAATCTGCCGGATGGTGCCGATGCCGCGCAGACCGCGAAATGGACGCAACGCGTCCTCGACAAGCAACTGGCGCTGCCCAAGCCGATTGCCAACCAGCTGGCCTGCCTGCTTTTCGCCAGCGGTTACGCCGAAGACTTCAACCAGGCCAAGGCCATTGTCGCTGTCGAGGCCAACGCGCTATCCGCCGGCAGCAACTGAGCACCTGGACTTGAGTCGGCAGAGGGCCGCCGGCCGGCAACGGGCCGCAGCCGGGGCGCGGCAAGAAATGGACTGTGATTGAACTTGGCCGGCCCGGAACGCTCTGACTCGTTCCCCGGTTTGAACAGACCCGGCCCCTTTTCCTTCGGTTATAGTCACCCCATGAGCACAGCCCTGATCCTCTTCGCCCACGGTGCCCGCGATCCCGAATGGGCCAACTCGATACGCCGTGTCCAGGCAGCGATTCGCAGCCAGGTGCCGGCGATTCCCGTCGAGCTGGCTTTTCTGGAATTCATGTCGCCCGGTCTGGCTGAGTGCGCCGCTCAGTTGATCCTTGCCGGTGCCGCCAAAATCGTCGTCCTGCCGATGTTCATTGCGCGGGGCGGGCATCTCAAGCGCGAGGTGCCGGAAATGTTGCTGTCTTTGCAAGCCAGTTATCCGGCTGTCCAGTTCATCCTGGGCAATGCCATCGGCGAGCACGAAATTGTCGTTCAGGCGATGGCCGATGCCGCCCTGCTGGTGAGCGGGGCGGATCTCTCGCCTGACTGCCCGACGGCCTGAGCAAAAAAAACCAGCCGTTGCGGCTGGTCTGTTGCCGGAACTGGGCCGGCCAGGTGAGTCCCCGAGGGGTGGGGATTTACGGATGCATATCTGGTGAAATCGGGTGGGTGCGTTGCAGGTGCTGGTAAGTTTTCGACAAGTCCTGCACATGTTCGTAATGCCCGGTTTCCAGCGCATGGGCCATGTTTTCGATAATCATCGAATGCAGGCGGCAGACGCCTTCCGGCGAACAGAGCAGAACCTCGCTCAATTCGGCAGCCACGGCCACCGGGATGTGTTCATGTTCGGCAATGGCTTCGATTTCGCCAGTGTCGAGATCACAATAATCAATCATGTCCTGAAGAGACAGCATGTCATCCTCCTTCGATAGTCAAGGCGATATAGGTCTACAACCCCTTATCTTTGTTGTCTCCGCCTTGTGATTTTTATCGGTGGTGGATCAATCTATTTCTAGCCCAGTGAGGGGATAAAGCAAGGCCTCAAATTCGCAACATGCCATCGGGAAGCGGGTGGCCGAGCTGCAGGCGGCTGATGGTCGGCAACAGGTCGAGTTTGTTGTTTTTCTTGAGCAGCTGGGCGCGCTCGCGCATTTGTTCGAGCGTCACGGCGACTGGTTCGCCGCCAGTGGAAAAAGCGATGGTGTTGCCGCTGTCGCACGACGGGAAAACCGCCAGGCGGCCGTCGAAAGCCTCGCTGATGCGCCCGACGCTGCCCTTGACGCCGTTGTGGTGGCCGAGCATGTTGATGCCGAGCAGGCCGCGCTCGCTGAGGCGGGCCCGGCAGGCCTGGTAGAAGGGCAGGGTGTCGAGCGCCCCGGCCTTGGCGTCCGGGCCGAAACCGTCGGCCAGGATGTAGTCGAACTGGCGTCCGCCGGCCAGCATGTAATCGGCGCCGCAGCCGATGATCACCTCCAGGCGCTGCGCATCGTCCGGCAGCTTGAAATACTGGCGGGCAATGAATTCCACCTGCGGGTTGATCTCGACCACGGTGATCCGGCAATCCGGCAGGTTGCGGTAGATGAACTTGGCCAGCGAACCGGCACCGAGGCCGATGAGCAGCGCATGGCGCGGCCAGTTGCTTTGCTGACGCAGGAGCAGGCCACCCATCATCTCCTTGGTGTAGTCGAGTTCCAGCGACCACGGGCGGGCGATGCGCATGGCGCCCTGTACCCACTCGGAGCCGAAATGCAGGTAACGAATACCATCTGCTTCGCTGATATCTACGGAATGGCGGGGCGGTTTCTTGGTTTGGCGCATGGTCTGGCGCCCCGATGTTGCGCATTTTGGCGGCGCGAATCCGGAGGCGGGTGGTGGTTACGGGGCGGCGCCACTATATGCCGAGTCCCCGTCCATGCAAAGCGCGGCGAGCGCTTACTTCTGCTGTCTGGCAGCAATCTCCGCGGCGCGCCGCAGGCTGGCCGGAATGCCGCCGATGCCCCAGCGATCCGGATGGGTCTGCTCGATATGCAGGCGGATGCGCTCCGGATCGACATCGAGCAGGCGGGCGGTGATCGCCGTGAGCTCGGCGATCAGCCGGTGAAGTTGTTCGACACTGCGCCCTTCGAGCAGCACCATCCTGATGAATGGCATTTCGCTTTCCCGGCGTGGCTGGCTGGCCAACACCTCGCTGGCCGGCATGCCGCAGATGCCCCAGAGGTCGGGATCGACTTCGGTAATCCAGACTTCCAGGCGCTCCATGGGGGCGTCGAGGATGCCGGCAATGGCCAGCGAGGCCTCGCGCACCCAGGCTTTCAGTGACTCGCGCGGATGGCCGGCAAGGACGTGCAGATTGGCAACGGGCATGGTGTTTTCCTTTTTATGGCAGGCCGCGCCGGCGGCCGGCATCGAGCATCAGGGCCGAGCCGGTCATCGCATCGGCTTCGGGAGCGAGCAGCAGGGTGATGGCCCAGGCCACCTGTTCCGGCGTGGTCAGCGCGCCGAGCGAGGATTCAGCGCGCAATTCGTCGAGCACCTCGGCCGTGCTGCAGCCGCGCTGCTCGGCGCGACTGGCCGCAACACGGTGCAGGCGCTCGGTATCGGCCGGGCCGGGTACAATGGTGTGGGCCGTGATGCCGCGCGCCCCGTAAGCCAGGCTGAGCTGGCGCACGACATTGAGCAGGGCGGCGTTGGCCACCCCGGCAGCTGCGGCGTAAGCCGTCGGCTCCAGGCCGTAATGGCCGCCAATGGCGACGATGCGCGAGCCGGCCGTCAGTCGATCATCGACGGCGCGTACCAGGCGCAGCAGGCCGCCGACCTTGATATTCACGGCATCGACCATAGAGCTGGTCGGCGCCGTCAGGATGCCGCCGGCCACCGCCACGCCCGGACCATGCACGACCATGCGTACCGGCTTGTCGATGGCGGCCCGGATGGCGTCGCTCGCCGCATCCTCGGCAATATCGGCGATGCAGGAGCGGACGCCCGGATGTTCGGCGGCCAGCGCCTGCAGACTGTCGGCCGAACGGGCGACGGCGACAACGCCCAAACCCGCCCCAAGCAGGCGACGTCCGATGGCGCTGCCGAAGGCGCCTGTCGCGCCAACCAGCACGGCGATTTCAGAACATTCGGCAAAGGGCTTCATGTCGCGCTTTCTTTCGACCGCCCGGCTAATTCCTGGCGCTGCCCGGCCGTAATGCCGCCCACCGAAAATTCCTCGCTGTCGTGTTCGGTGATCAGCAGGCGCACCTGTTCCGGCTTGACGCCCAGGGTGCGGGTCACGGCTTCGGCCACGGCGGCGGCGACGGCGCGCTTCTGCTCGCGCGTCCGGCCATACATGAGGTGCATTTCGATAATCGGCATTGCGACTTTCCTTGATCGTTGTTGGGTAAATGCCGCGCCCGGCGGGCGCGGCTGCGAGGCAGGATCTCAGGTCACGACGGTGAGGAAGGTTTCGTGCAGCTTGCGCTGCGGATAATCCAGCCCGCCGCCGCTGCCCAGACCTTCGAAACTCCAGGTCGTCGGCTCGTAATCCGGGTAGGGCTGGTAGCCGCCCATGAAAGTCTCGAACCGGTTGCCGGACGGGTCCCAGGCGTAGATCGTGCAGCCCCGGGTGATGCCGTGGCGCGTCGGGCCGATGTCGATCGGCACCTTGTTCATCGACAGGATGTCGCTGGCGCGCAGCACCTCGTCCCAGCTTTCGAGCATGAAGGAGAGGTGATGCAGCTTGCCCGGTTCCGGATGCTCGACGAAGGCGATGTCATGCACCTTGTGCGAGCAGGACAGCCAGATCGCGGCGTTGGCGGCGTTGTCCGGCGTCAGCACGCGCTCGACGAGGTAGAAGTCGAGTACCTCGGTGAAGATTTTCTGCACCGCCGCGATGTTCGGCCCGTAAAGCAGGCAGTGATCCAGGCGAACCGGCGCGATACCGTTTTCCGAAGCCTTGGTCCATGGCGCCGGGTTCTGCACCTGCAGGCCGTTGCCGACGGCTGTCTTCTCGGCATAGAGCTCGATCAGGTGGCCCGATGGAATCTCGAAGCGGACGCGCTCACCGGTCGCCAGCATTTCGCCGGCCGGGATGCGCTCGGTGGGCAGGCCGTAGGCGCGCAGATCGGCATCGAGCTTGTCCAGCGTCGCCTTGTCGCGCACCTTGAAACCGAAGAAATCGATGCCGGCCCGTTCCGCCTGGCGCAGCACGACGCTGTTGTGGTCGCGCTCGTCCCAGCATTTGAGATAAACGCGGCCCTGCGCATCGCGCCCGGTTTCCACCAGGCCCAGAATGTCGCGGTAGTGGTGCACTGCTTCTTCAAGATCCAGCACCCGGATCGCACCGTGTCCGGGCCGTAAAACGCCTGTCATTGCCATTTGTCTACTCCTTTGGTTTTTGCATGGGCCATTCGTCGATGGCTTGTGATTTTGGATTTGAATCTGTCGGGTCAATAAGAACCGGGAACCCCGCCCGTTGTCGAGTCCGGCTTGTAAATGCGGCACAGCGCCGTCGTTGCCGCCGTCAGCAACAGCGCGTCGACACCGACCGCGACGAAACGCGCGCCGGCCGCCATGTAGCGGTCGTTGAGCGCCTTGTCGCTGCACAGCACGCCGCCCGCCAGGCCGGCGGTACGCGTACGCTGCAGGCCGTTCTCGATGGCGGCGACGATCTCCGGGTGCGTCGACTGGCCGAGGTAGCCGTAAGAGGCGGCGAGGTCGGCTGAGCCGAAAAACACGCCATCAATGCCGTCGACGGCGAGAATCTCGTCAAGCTGCTCGTAACCGGCGCGCGTCTCGACCTGAACGAGCAGGCACATCTGTTCATTGGCCAGATGGGCGTAATTCTCGATGCGCCCCCAGCGCGAGGCGCGGGCCAGGGCACTGCCGACGCCGCGGATGCCAGCCGGCGGATAGCGCATGGCCTCGACCAGTCCGCGCGCCTGGGCAGCCGATTCGACCATCGGGATGAGCAGCGTCTGGACGCCGGTTTCGAGCAACTGCTTGATCAGCACATGATCGCCCTGCGGCGGTCGGACCACGGCCTGCGAGGCATAGGGCGCGATGGCCTGCAATTGCGCCAGGATGCTGCGCAGATCGTTCGGGCCATGCTCGGCGTCGATCAGCAGCCAGTCGAAACCCGCGCCGGCACAAATCTCGGCACTGAAGCTCTCGCCCAGTCCGAGCCATAGCCCGAACTGGTTGTGGCCGGCGCGCAGGGCGGCCTTGAACTGGTTAAACGGTATCTGCATGGCAATTCACCTGACGAAAAATCGGCCCGGAAAGCAGCAGGGCCGGGGTTCAGGTCAATTAAACGCGAGGTGAAAGATACCGTCCAATACCATCGGGATCGGTGGGTGATACGGGAAAGGTATTAGGCGGCTATTCGAGGTCGATCAACATATCTTTCTCGTAGCGGTCATCTGATCATATTCGTAAGAGACAGCTTTTTGCAGAGTGTGAATAGAACGTTGGTATGATTGCCTCGGTAAATTTATTCCCATCATCTTTGGGTTTAGGGAGGCATCTATGGCAACGAGTGAGATTCGCGAATCCACGAAGGCACAATTGCTCGACAAAGTTCGACGACATGACTTCGGGCAGTATCTCTTTAAGGCCAGTATCGCGAAGATTCGCGGGTTTTCCGGCGAGGATATTTCCTTCGAGTTCCCCGTCACTGCTCTGATAGGGCCAAATGGCAGTGGCAAGTCTTCTGTACTAGGTGTCGCAGGTTGTGCGTACAAACCTATCAAGCCAGGGATGTTCTTCCCAAAGAGTACCGTAGGTGATGAGTCAATGTCGGGCTGGCGAGTTGAATACGAACTGATCGACAAGGGGATTAACCCCCGGCAACTTGTCAAGCGAACCTCGAATTTTAGACAGGCGAAATGGGTACGGTCCGACGTTGTTGATCGACAGGTCTTGTTTTTTGGTATTGAGCGTACCGTCCCAGCAGGGGAGAAGGCTCGATATAAGCAACTGATGCGCTCAACCTATATACATCGTCCTCCGCTTGAGCCCCTTGACCCAATAGTTGCAACGCAGGTGGAACACATTCTTGGGAAATCAGTAGCAGATTATCGCGTGACACAATATGGTCTCGACGATAAGTTCCTCGTTGGTCGTACTGGCAATAACCAGTATTCGGAGTTTCACTTTGGAGCCGGTGAGTCATCAATTATCCGCATGATTTCCAAAATCGAACAGGCTCCACAGAACAGTCTCATCCTCATTGAAGAAATTGAGAATGGCTTACATCCAATCGCAACGCGTCGGATGGTCGAGTACTTGATCGATGTGGCCGCAAGAAAGTCAATTCAAACAATCTTTACGACACATAGCGACTACGCTTTGTCTCCCCTCCCAAATGAGGCAATTTGGGCAAGCATTAGCGGCAAGCTTCGACAAGGAAAGCTTTCGGTCGAAGCCCTCCGGGCCGTATCTGGACGAGTGGACAAAAAGCTTGCGGTCTTTGTGGAAGACGAGTTCGCCAAAACTTGGGTTGACACGATTCTTCGCGAAGCACTGGGGGCTAATTACGATCAGATTGAGGTGCATGCTGTGCATGGAGATGGCAATGCAGTCGCCACCCATCGTGGGCACATGGCTAACCCTGCGGTTACCTTCGAGTCTCTCTGCATTATCGATGGCGACTCGCAGCAACGGGAAGATGCGGCAGCGGGGGTTCTTCGATTGCCGGGGGCTCAACCCGAACTCACGGTTTTTGAGGCCGTTAGAGCCCGCTTGGGTCAAGATCTCGCAATCCTTACTGTGTCATGCCAACGTGCGCCTGAGGCTCAAGATCTGGTGTTGCGTTCGATAGAAGAAGTTGCTCGAACAAACCGAGATCCCCACCTACTTTTCACTCAAGTTGGTATCAAGATAGGGTTTGTGCCGGAGTCAATTGTTCGAGGCGCATTTTTCGCTCTTTGGGTGAGATCGAACGGAGAGTTTTGCAGTGAGCTCGCTGAAAGAGTAAGGGCCCTGCTGACAACCTAATTTCATGATCTGGTTGGGAAACAATAGGAAGCTACTCTGTTCTCTCAAGAAGCCATTGAATATGTAATCAGCCAATCAGGAAATTGCCATGAAAAAGGCCGCAATGACCACCGAGCCAGCGAACCACATCGCTGTGTTTCAGGAAGCCGCAATCCGGCGTGTCTGGCATAACGAGGAATGGTGGTTCGCCATTGTCGATGTGGTGGGCGTGCTGACTGATTCGGTTCAACCCGATGGCTACGTCAAGGATTTGCGCCGTCGTGATCCGGAGTTGGCCAAAGGGTGGGGGCAAATTGCCAC
This sequence comes from Azonexus sp., assembly GCA_049294655.1. Classification (GTDB taxonomy): domain Bacteria; phylum Pseudomonadota; class Gammaproteobacteria; order Burkholderiales; family Rhodocyclaceae; genus Azonexus. The sequence goes on along the minus strand of JBAQDI010000053.1, from coordinate 93,467 downwards.
CCCCCTTCGGATCGAAACAGCGGGCGGTGCGCAGCGGGTCAACTGCGCCAACACCGAAGGCCTATTCCGCATCATCCAGTCCATTCCCTCACCCAAGGCCGAGCCCTTCAAGCGCTGGCTGGCCCAGGTCGGCTATGAGCGCGTCAAGGAAATCGAAGACCCGGAACTGGCCAGCATCCGGGCCCGTGAATTGTACGAAGCCAAGGGCTATCCCAAGGACTGGATCGAGAAGCGCATGCGCGCCATTGCCATTCGGGGCGCGCTGACCGATGAGTGGAAAGCCCGTGGCGTTGCCGAAGGCCGGGAATACTCCATCCTCACCGCTGAAATCGCGCGTGCCACCTTTGGCCTTACCCCCGGCGAGCACAAGACACTCAAAGGGCTGGATGTCGTCAAAACCGGCAATAACCTGCGCGATCATATGACCGATCTGGAACTGATTTTTACCATGCTCGGCGAGGCCAGCACTACGGAAATCGCCAAGCGTCTGGATGCGCAGGGCTTTGATGAAAACCATGATGCTGCGCATGCGGGCGGCACCGTCGCCGGCAATGCACGCAAGGAACTGGAAGCCAAGAGCGGGAAGCCGGTGGTGAGCAAGCAAAACTATCTTGCGGCGATTGAAGTAGCCGATGTTTCTGCGCAGCCAGCTAAACGTAGAGCGAAACCCAAGAAGGCTGAGTGAATTGGAATGCCGGCTTGCTCTGCTCGCTTTGATTAATTGAACAGCTTTTAGGTGCTGAAAAATGGCTCTGCGCAAGCGCTTCGGTTTGCTCTCACTTCTCGTCGGCGTGTTTGCGCTACCCGTCGCGATGATCGCTAGCTATCTGCAATCGCTTCTTGGGTCAGGTTCTGGTGCCGTCCTTCAGTGGCTGGACAGGATGGGTGTTGTCAGCCAGTCCGATATGCCTGCGCCTTTAGTCCAGGTGCTCAGCCTTTTTCCCGATCTCGAAAAACTGGGCCTGGTCAAGCCTGTGGTGTTTGTTTCGGGCGTTCCGGAAATGACCGAAATAAGCGTTTTTTCGCTTAACGACGGGAGGGCGATGAGCTTGCTGCTCGTGCTTTCGGTCCTGCTATCACTGGTCGCCATCGGTGCCGCCTTGTGGGCGGAGTATCGTCGCGAATCGACGGCTTTCGCGAGCGCGGGTTATATCTGTGGTGTTTTGGCACTGGCGTTGGTTTGGCCCCTCGCGGGGCTGGTTTCGGCAATTGCCGGCATCGCTGCCGTATTGGTCCTGCGGTATCAGCGTGAGCGTCAGGGTGGTGATCCCATCAGTGCGCGGGATGGTCTATAGGGCAATTTGCCCCACAATGCCGCCCCTCATTTCGTAACCTGAAATCCCGAATGATCTGTAAAAACGCCTGCAAGATCGGCGACTCGTTGTCGGTACGGGTTCTGAATTGAGGCGGAATGTGGCCGGAACCGATATAACGAAACCGGGGCACTCTCCAGTTCGTCTGCTGTCAATAGTTTGCAGACTCTCTATTTTGTTACAAGGTTTGCGGACCGGGCTTTCTGATTGGAATGGCGTGAGTGCTGTGCGCCAGAGGGTAAATGGGGGATCGTAACGTGAGTTCAACAATGCTTGCCGGAAAATGTGTCCTGGTTACACATGCCGACGTCTTCATGGGGCCGGTGCTTTGCGAGGTGTTTCGCGAGCATGGAGCGACTGTTGTTACCAGTTCTTGCGCGATGCTTGCTGCAGATGAACCGGCCAGGATCGTTGCCGAAGCGGGGCATGTCGACATCCTGGTGGCAAATCTATCGATCAAGGCGCCAAATACGCCAGCCAATCTTGTCGAAGATCAGGAGTGGGCTGCCGTATTCGACGCCCTGGTAACTCCTTTGCCGCGCCTAGTTCGTGCAGTGCTGCCGCAGATGATTGAGCGGCGAAGTGGAAAAATACTCGTCATGGGCAGTGCTTCTGCCTTACGTGGCATGAAACGGGCGTCCACATACAGTGCGGCGCGAGGTGCCCAGATTGCTTACGTTCAGGCGACGGGTGTGGAGTTGGCGCCTCACAATATTCAGGTTAATGCCATTGCTCAGAACTTCGTCGACAACCCGACTTATTTTCCTGCCGAGGTTCAGGCTGATCCACGGTTTCAAGAGAGGCTGAAGCGTGAAGTTCCGCTGGGCCGCTTGGTGGGGGCGCGTGAAGATGCGGAGTTTGCCGCGTATCTCTGTAGCGAAATGGCCAACTGCTTTGTCGGACAGATATTTCCGGTGAGCGGAGGCTGGGTCGTGCGCTGATGAATTTACCGGGTGATGGGCTTCGACGCGCTCAATGCCGCCCCTCATTCCGTAACCGGAAATCCCGTATCGTCTGCAAAAACGCCTGCAAGATCGGCGACTCGTCGTCGGTGCGGTAGATACAGCTTAAATCGACGACGGCATCCGGGGCGTTGGCCAGGCGGCGGTAGACGACGCCGGGGACGCTCAGGCTGGTGGCGGCTTCCGGGACCAGGCTGAGGCCGAAGCCTGCGGCGACCAGGGCGACACTGGTCGGGGCGTCGCCGACTTCCTGGGCGACTTGCGGCTCGAAGCCTTCGCCGGCGCACAGTGACCAGATCTTGTCGATGAAGCTCGGGCGGGCGCCGGCCGGGAAGAGGATGAGCGGCTGGTCGGCCAGTTCCTTGAGCAGGATGGCCGGCTTGGCGGCCAGCGGGTGACTTTCGTTGACCGCGACCATGATGCTTTCCATGTGTACCGGTTCCGACGAGATGTCGGGCAGCGGCGCCAGCAGGCGGTTGAAGCCGGCGCTGATGCGGTGCTGGCGCAGGGCTTCGATCTGTTCCTTCTTGCTCATCGTGTGCAGCGCGATTTGCACGTTCGGGTGGCTGGCGCGGAAGGCGTGCAGGACTTTCGGGATGACGTCGAGGATGCCCGAACCGAAGATGCCGATGTCCATCTTGCCCTGTTTGCCCTGGCCGGCCTCGCGGGCGCGTTCGCCGGCCTGTTCCATGAGATCGCGGATGTTGCGGGCGTCGCGCAGGAAGGTTTCGCCGGCCTGGGTCAGTTCGACGCCGCGCGCTGTGCGCAGGAAGAGCTGGGCGCCGAATTCTTCTTCAAGTTGCTGGATCTGCCGCGTCAGCGGCGGCTGCGAGATATGCAGGCGGGTGGCGGCGCGGCCGATGTTGAGTTCCTCGGCGACGGCGATGAAGTATTTGAGTTGGCGGAATTCCATGCTTTTCCCCTTGGAAGCTGTTCGCGATCTTGGTCTTTCAACCCCTCCCCAGCCCTCCCCTTGTCAGGGGAGGGGGCCTAATCCTCGCGCGATTTGAAGTGCACCTCCCCTGATAAGGGGAGGTCGGGAGGGGTTTTACCTAGCCGCCGTCCTTCTTCTTCAGCCGATATTGCAACTGCGGCCGGGTGATGCCCAGGGTGCGGGCGGCGCTCGCCAGGTTGCCGTCGGCGCGCTTGACGGCTTCGTCGAGCAGACGGCTCTCGAGATCTTCCAGGGAAATGCCGCTGCCCAGGATGGCGTCGAGCAGGCTATTGGTGCGGCAGGGTTCGGGCTTGTTTTCCAGATTGCCGGCCGGCGAAATCTGGCAGTCCCAGTTGGCCACTTCGCCGACGTGGGTGAACAGGTGCTCAAGGTCGATCCAGCCGCCTTGCGGGGCGAGGATGACGCCGCGCTCGATCATGTTTTCGAGTTCGCGGATGTTGCCCGGCCACTGGTAACGCTTGATGGCCTGCAGGGTCTTGTCGCTGACACCGAGCAGCTTCTTTTCGTAGAGCGTGCAGAAGCGGGCGAGCATGGCTTCGACGAGCAGCGGGATGTCGGCGACCCGTTCGCGCAGCGCCGGAATCTGGATCGGATAGACATTGAGCCGGTAATAGAGGTCGGAGCGGAAACGTCCTTCCTTGACGGCATTCTGTAGATCGACGTTGGTTGCCGCGACGATGCGCACGTTGATCTTGCGCACCCGGTCGTCGCCCAGACGTTCGATCTCGCCTTCCTGCAGCACGCGCAGCAGCTTGGCCTGGGCGGCGAGCGGCAGTTCGCCGATTTCATCGAGGAAGATGGTGCCGCCGTCGGCCCGTTCGAACTTGCCGATGCGCGAGGTCTGGGCGCCGGTGAAGGCGCCTTTCTCGACGCCGAACAGTTCCGATTCGATGAGGTCGTTGGGCAGTGCTGCGCAGTTGATGGCGACGAAAGGGCCCTGCTTGCGCTGACTCAACTGGTGCAGGGTGCGCGCGAAGCGCTCCTTGCCGACGCCGGTTTCACCGAGCAGCAGCACCGAGACCTGGGTGCCGGCGGCGCGCTGGACGAGGTCGTAGGCATGGCGGAAACCGGTCGAATTGCCGACCAGATTGGGTGTTGCCGTCTGCTGCGAGATGGTCGTGCGCAGGTAATCGACCTGGTTGCGCAACTCCAGCAGGTGGGTGAGCATCGAGTCGGATTCAAAGTAATTGGCGTGCTCGGCGGCGTCTTCCCATTCTTCGAGCGGCTTGCCGACGATGCGACAGTTGTTGTGGCCGCAGGCGACGCACTCGACTTCCTTGAACAGGATGAAACGGCCCATGAAGGCCGAGGTGTAGCCCGAGGCATAGCCGATCTGCGACCAGCAGACGGGTTCGTCCGACTGGCCGAACTCGCGCATGTGCACTTCCTGTTCCCAGGAATTCTCCCAGAGGAATTCGCCGGCAAAGTCGCCGGTTTCGAAGTCGATCTTCATGTGGATCGGCGTGACGCGGACGACGCCTTCGAGCATGTGCAGTTGCGGACCGGTGAAGAAGGCGTCGGTCAGCGACTGGCTGCCGCGGATGCGCTTGGCCAGCTCGGCATCACGCACGCCGGCGGCGTAGCCCATGCGGGTCAGGACGCGCCGGGTATGTTCCTTGCCGACCGAACCGATGAGTTCCTTGCGCAGGGCGCCGAGGGCCGAGGTGTGCATGAGCACCATGCGGTTGTCGGCCAGCCAGATGGTCCCGTCCTTCTCGGAAAAGTGCACCAGCTCGCGCAGGTCGTTCGACGCCGGATACTGAATTGTCGTCATCTTGTCTCACTGTTTTATGTGCCGGCGAGGGTGGTCATCGTCCGGCTTTTTGATCCCCACATTCTACTTCCCCGCGTGGCCAAGTGGGCTTGTGAAATCTCCGCATGAAATAAATTTATCGAGATTTTTTGCTTGTTCGTAAATTTTGTGGCCCGTTTGATCAATTGGTTAATCAGTGATGAATCAGTTCATCAAATCGTAATTTACGAATGGTGAAGCGCTCGCGGGTGATTTTGCATTATTCAATAAAAACAACGATCTGTTCCGGTGGCACGCTCCTTGATTAAGAGAAGTCCTCGACGCCGTATCTGCGGAGTCGTTTTCAGGAGCATTCAGCATGGGGCAACAGGAAACAAATCGTTCGGCCATGAACCTTGGCGCCATCCGCCGCTATGTCCGCGTTTGCCGGCAGCGCGCCGATGGTTTCATCGAGTTCGAGTTCGCCATTGGCGATCCGGCGCTGGCCGTCGAGCTGATGCTTCCCGAAGCGGCTTTTCACGAGTTTTGCCTGACCAACGAAGTCATCGTTCTCGATCCCCTGGAACCCGGTTCGGGTGACTGGGTATCGCGCCTCAACGCGATTTCGCGGCAGGACATTTCAGACGCTGTTTGAACATCCCGGTAACGGGAACAATAAGAGGAGACATTACATGCAGATCGATCTGCGTACGGTGGCAATCAAGCCACTGCGCAATACCTTTGACCACCTGGTGGAGCGCTTCGGCGACAAGCCGGCCAGCCGCTATCAGGAAGGCAGCTACAACATCCAGCAGGAAAGCTGCTTCCACTATCGGCCGGCCTGGGATGCGGACAACGTGCTGTTCGACAAGAAGCGCACCAAGATCCAGATGAAGGACTGGTACCTGCTCAAGGATCCGCGCCAGTACTACTACGGCTCCTACACCATTGCCCGGGCCCGGCAGCAGGATGCCGCCGAGTCAATCTTCGAGATGGTCGAGGAGCGCGGCCTGGCTGAACTGATTCCGGCCGAGCAGAAGCAGATCGCCCTCGACATCCTGGTGCCGATGCGCCATGCCGAATGGGGCGGCAACATGGGCAACGCCTATATTTCCGCCTACGGCTACGGCACGGTGATTACCCAGGCCTGCCTGTACCACTCCATGGACCACCTCGGCGTCGCCCAGTACCTGACCCGCATCGGCCTCGTGCTCGACGGTCCGGATGGGCTCGACAAGGCCAAGGACGACTGGATGAACGGTGCCCTGTGGCAGCCGATGCGTCGCCATGTCGAAAACCTGCTGGTGCTCGACGACTGGTTTGAGATTTTTGTCGCCCAGAACCTGGTGCTCGAAGGTCTTTCCTACCCGCTGTTCTACGACCATCTCGACAGCGAGTTCTCGGCCAACGGCGGCACGGCCATCTCGATGATGACCCGCTTCATGGGCGAATGGGCCGGCGAAACCGCCAAGTGGGTCGATGCCCAGATCAAGGTTGCCGCCGCCGAATCGCCGGAGAACAAGGCTGTCCTCAGCGACTGGGTCAAGCAGTACCGCGCCGTCACGCTCGATGCCCTGACGCCGCTTGCCAAGCGCGCCCTGGGCGACAAGGCGGCCGGTGTTCTCGAGGATGTCCTCACCGAATTCAACGCCCGCTGCGCCAAGCTCGGCCTGGCTGTCTAGGAGCCTACATGTCTACCGTTTTCATCGCCTTTCAAACCAACGAAGACACCCGTCCGATCGTTGAGTCCATCCTCGCCGACAACCCGCATGCCTATCTCGACGAGCAGCCGGCCATGGTCAAGATCAATGCCGAAGACAAGCTGGTCATTCATCGCGAATCGATCGAGGAGCGCATTGGCCGCCGTTTCGACCTGCAGGAACTGCAGGTCAACCTGATCACCATTTCCGGCCACCTGGACGAAGACGACGACACCTTCACCCTGGCCTGGGCAAACTGAGGAGTACACCGACATGGATATGCAAGCCACCAAGAAAAAACTGGGCCTCAAGGAAAAATACGCCCACATGACGCGCGGTCTGGATTGGGAAACCACCTACCAGCCGAAAGAGAAGGTGTTCCCGCAAGCGACCTTCGAGGGCATCAAGGTGCACGACTGGGACAAGTGGGAAGACCCCTTCCGCCTGACCATGGATTCCTACTGGAAATACCAGGCCGAGAAGGAGCGCAAGCTGTATGCCGTGCTCGACGCCTTCGCCCAGAACAACGGCCACCTCGGCATTACCGATGCGCGCTACCTGAGCGCGGTCAAGCTGTTCCTGACCGGCATTTCGCCGCTGGAATACATGGCTCACCGCGGCTTTGCTGCGGCCGGCCGCAACTTCCCGGGGGTCGGCCCGCGCGTCGCCTGCCTGATGCAGTCGATTGACGAGGTGCGTCACGCCCAGACCCAGATCCACGCCCTGTCGAACTACAACAAGTTCTACGAAGGTTTCCATGCCGGCGCCTCCCACCAGATCGAACGCCTCTGGTACCTGTCGGTGCCCAAGTCCTTCTTCGACGACGCCTTCAGCGCCGGCCCGTTCGAATGGATGATCGCCATCGGTTTCAGCTTCGAATACGTGCTGACCAACCTGCTGTTCGTGCCCTTCATGTCCGGTGCCGCCTACAACGGCGACATGGCGACGGTGACCTTCGGTTTCTCGGCCCAGTCCGACGAAGCCCGCCACATGACGCTCGGCCTCGAGTGCATCAAGTTCATGCTCGAGCAGGACCCGGACAACCTGCCGATCGTCCAGAAGTGGATCGACAAATGGGCCTGGCGCGGTATCCGCGTGCTGAGCCTGGTTTCCACGATGATGGATTACATGCTGCCGAAGCGCGTCATGAGCTGGAAGGAAGCCTGGGAAATCTATTTCGAGCAGAACGGCGGCGCGCTGTTCAACGACCTGGCCAAGTACGGCATCAAGGTGCCGGACTGCATCGCCCAATGCACGGTGGACAAGGAGCATCAGTCGCACCAGCTGTGGCTGACCCTGTGCACCCACTCGCACGCCATGGGCCTGCATACCTGGTTGCCCAGTGCCGATGAAATGGACTGGTTGTCGGCCAAATACCCGAACACCTTCGACCAGTACTACCGTCCGCGTTTTGACGAGCTGCGCGAACGCGCCGACAAGGGCGAACGCTTCTTCGCCAATACCTTGCCCATGCTGTGCCAGGTTTGCCAGATCCCGATGCTGTTCACCGAGCCGGACGACCCGACCAAGATCTGCTATCGCGAGTCGGAGTTCCAGGGCGAGAAGTACCACACCTGCTCGGACGGTTGTCAGCACATTTTCGACGACGAGCCGGAGAAGTACATCCAGGCCTGGTTGCCGGTATATCAGCTGTATCAAGGCAATTGCTGGCCGGAAGGCACCGATCCGACGGCCGAGGGCTTTGATCCGGTGGCCAAGTATCTCGAATGGTGCCACATCGATGGCAAGGACACCGGCGATTACGAAGGCTCCGGCGATCAGGCGAACTTCGCTGCCTGGCGTGGCGTGGCAACCCAAAACGTGTGAGAGAGGCAGTTGGTAGTTGCTAGTCATTAGTTATTAGCAACTGCCACCCCCAACCCAAAATCCGCTAGCGACTAATGACTAGCGACTAACAACTATTGGAGACGAACATGGCTGTCAAAGCCCTCTACGATTATCAATATCCTGCCGCAGATACCCAGGACAAATTTCATGGCAACCAACTGCTCTTCGTTGGCTGGGATGATCATTTCCTGTTTGTCGCACCGCTCGCTTTTTCGGTGTCGCCGAACACCAAGTTTTCTGATCTGGTCGAGCAGAACCTGACGTTTGCTTACAACCGTCACGCCGACTGGGCGAAGATCGACTTCAGCAAGGCCGTCTGGCTGAAGTCCGGCAAGCCTTTCCAGCCGGATTTCAACAAGACGCTGGCCGAGCAGGGGATCAAGCACAAGGATGCCTTGCGCTTGCAAACCCCGGGCCTGAACGGCAACGGCACGAACTTCTGAGCCGGGGGCGTCATGGGCTACGAACTGACCATTGAACCGCTCGGCCAGACCATTGAGGTCGAAGACGGGCAGACCATACTCGACGCAGCGCTGCGTGCCGGCATCTACCTGCCGCATGCCTGCTGTCACGGCCTGTGCGCGACCTGCAAGGTGCAGGTCACGGACGGCGAAGTCGATCATGGCGAGGCCTCGACCTTTGCCCTGATGGACTTTGAGCGCGAGGAGGGCAAATGCCTGGCCTGCTGTGCGCGGCTGGAATCCGACACGGTGATCGAAGCCGAGATCGAGGACGATCCCGATTCCGAGAATCTGCCGGTCGAGGATTACAGCGGCGAGGTGGTTCGTATCGAAACCCTGACGCCCACCATCAAGGGGATCTGGCTGAAGCTGGACCGGCCCATGCACTTCCAGGCCGGCCAGTACATCAACCTGGAAGTTCCGGCGCTGGGCGGCGTATCGCGGGCTTTTTCCCTGGCCAATGCGCCGCAGGAAGACAACATCGTCGAACTTAACGTGCGCATCGTGCCGGGCGGCCAGGTCACGACCTGGCTGCACAACGAGCTCAAAGTCGGCGAGACGCTGAAACTGACCGGGCCCTACGGCCGCTTCTTCGTCAAGAAATCGGCCAATCTGCCGCTCATCTTCATGGCCGGCGGCTCCGGTCTGTCCAGTCCGAAATCGATGATCGAGGATTTGCTCGGTGAAGGCTGCGAACTGCCGATCACCCTGGTCTACGGCCAGCGCAACCGCGACGAGCTGTACTACCACGACGCCTTCACGGCCCTCGCCGACAAATATCCGAATTTCTGCTACGTGCCGGCCCTCTCGCACGAAGCCGAGGATTCGGACTGGAGCGGCGCGCGCGGCTTCGTGCATGAAGCGGCGAAAGGCCACTTCGGCAACGACTTCCGCGGCAACAAGGCCTACCTGTGCGGCCCGCCGGCCATGATCGAAGCCTGCATAACGACTTTGATGCAGGGCCGCTTGTTCGAGCGCGACATCTACATGGAGAAGTTCTTCTCCGCGGCCGATGCCTCGCAGCAACTGAAGAGTCCGCTGTTTCGGAACATCTAGATGTTAGTTGCCTAGGAGGCATGAGCTGTTAGTGGGCGGGTTGGTCTCGTTGCTAGCAGCTCTAGCCCCTAGGCAACTGGAATAGCTGTTAGTTGCCTAGGAGGCATGAGCTGTTAGTGAGCGGGTTGGTCGCGGTTTTACTGGCAACGCTAACTGCGTGAGTTGTGAGTGAGCGATCAGTGCTCAATCAGTGGCGCTTACTAATAGCTCAAGCCCCTAGGTAACTAGGCAACTAGTAATGGCAACCAAAGAAAGCATTTAGACATGATCTATTTCACTGTCGTCATCGAAGAAACCGGCGAGAGCTACCGCTGCTCGGCGCAGGAGTCGCTGCTGGTTGGCATGGAGCGCTTGGGCAAGAAGGGTATTCCGGTCGGTTGCCGGGGCGGCGGCTGCGGCGTCTGCAAGGTGGAGATCACGGCCGGCAGTTTTGAAAAAAAGGTGATGAGCCGGGAGTACGTCAGTGTCGAGGATGAGGCGGCGGGCCGGGTGCTGGCCTGCCGGGTCAGGCCGACCAGCGACATCCGGCTGCGTGTGCTCGGCAAGATGGGCAAGAACGTTTGCCGGCCGACGCCGGCTCTGGTGGCGACTGCCTGAGCGTTGGCTCAGGCAACGGCGCCCTGGCGGAGTTCTTCCGGCAGGGCTTCGATGGAGCGGAAGGTCAGTTCGATGTGTTCGGCCATGATCGCCGAGGCCTTTTCCGCATCACGGGCCATCACGGCGTTGAACAGGGCTTCGTGTTCGGCGTGGACGTTGCGCGGCAGCGGTTTCAGGGAGATTGATAGATGACGGTAACGCCCGGCCTGCTGATAGAGGATGGAGAGGAAATGCTTGATCCAGCGCGACGGGCAGGCGGCGATCAGAACCTCGTGGAAGATCTTGTTGCGCTCTTCCCATTCGCCTTCGCCGGCCGCGTTGCCCAGCCTTTCCTCGGCCTTCGACAGGCGGTGGAAGGCGACGATCAGTTCGCCTTCCCAGGCATCGTCGCCGGCTGCCATGGACTGTCGCAGGGCCTCGCATTCGAGCATGACGCGGGTGCGGGTGATGTCGGCGAAATCGTCGAGCGATACCGGGGCGACACGAAAGCCGCGCTGGCCCTGACTGACGACGAGGGCGTCGGATATGAGCAGCGACAGTGCCTCGCGCAGCGTGCCGGCACCGACGCCGTAGTCGTTCTTGAGGTGCTCGACGCGCAGTTTGGCGCCAGGCGCCAGGCGGCCTTCGATGATGTCGCGGCGCAGGGCGTGGTAGGCGGATTCAACCAGTGTCTTCGCTTCGGGGGCATTGCTGTCGCCGGCCAGAGTGTTTTTTTGCATGACAGAGTGGTTTTGTGAAGTGGTTTGACCAGATGGGTAATTCTACCTGAGCAGTAAAAATTTTCACGATTTATTAAAATCTCGAGAATTTGTATTGACATCGAGATTGGTTGCAAATATCGTTATGTTTAATCGGTTGCATAGATTGTCGTGAGCTGATCAACAGCCCGACTCAAAATAAAGGAGACAAAGATGGCAATGACAGGAGTGCTTCGTCCGGGTCACATTCAACTGAAGGTGCTCGACCTCGCGGAAAGCGTTGATTTCTATTCGAACGTGCTGGGCCTGACCGAAACCGGTCGCGACGCCCAGGGCCGCGTTTATTTCAAGACCTGGGACGAGCGCGATCACAACAGCGTTATCCTGCGCCAGGCCGATACGGCCGGTATCGACTTCTTCGCCTTCAAGGTCGACAGCGACGCGACGCTCGCCAAGCTGGAAAAGGACCTGAATGCCTACGGTGTCGCCACCCGCCGCATGGCGGCCGGCGAACTGCTGGAAACCGGCGAGCGTGTCCGCTTCACGCTGCCGACCGGCCACGACATCGAGCTCTATGCTCACAAGACCGTCGTCGGCAACGATATGGGCGACGTCAATCCGGAAGCCTGGTGCGCTGCGACCGAGAAGGGCATCGCCCCGATCCGCCTCGACCACTGCCTGCTCTACGGTCCGGACATCGAAAAGGCCCAGGCCATCTTCCAGGACGTGCTCGGCTTCTACCTCGTCGAACACATCGCGCTCGACGACAGCCAGGATCTGGCGATCTGGTTGTCGTGCTCGACCAAGGCGCACGATATCGCTTTCGTCCGTCATCCCGAGCCGGGCAAGCTGCACCACGTTTCCTTCCTGCTCGAAAGCTGGGAGAAGGTGCTGCGCGCCGCCGACCTGATGTCGATGAATCGCGTTTCCATCGACATCGGCCCGACGCGTCACGGCGTGACCCGCGGCACGACGATCTACGCTTTCGATCCGAACGGCAATCGTTTTGAGACTTTCTGTGGCGGCAACTATGCCTACCCGGATATCAAGCCGACCAAGTGGACCATGGACGAAGTCGGCGCGGCGGTCTTCTATCACGACCGCAAGCTCAACGACGCCTTCCTGACCGTGGTGACCTGATGCAAGTCGCCGCCACCCAACCCGGCATCACGGCGCAGGCGGCAGCCGCTGCCTGCGCGGCAGCGGTCGCCCACGCCGAACAGAACGGCTGGAAGATCAATGTCGCCGTGGTCGATCGCGGCGGCAATCTGATGGCCTTCCTGCGCATGCCGGGCGCCTTCATCCACTCGATCGATATCGCCATCGACAAGGCCTACACCTCGGCCAGCTTCGGCTTTCCGACCAAGGCCTGGATGGGCGCCATCGGCCACAACGAGGGCATGAAGTTCGGGTTTTCGGCGCAACCCCGGCTGATCATTTTCGGTGGTGGTCTGCCGGTGGGCGAGGGTGATTGGCTGGGCGGCATCGGCGTCTCCGGCGCCTCCGAAGCCGAAGACGAAGAGTGTGCCCGGGCCGGCCTCGCCGCCATCGGCCTGGCGTAAGAACAGTAAACAAAAAAGGAAAACCAGCAAATGAAGCAAATCCTCAACTTCATCAACGGCGAATTCGTCAGTACCGGCAAGACCTTCGAAAAGCGCACGCCGCTCGACAATTCGCTGATCGGCCAGGTGCACGAAGCCGGCAAGGCCGAAGTCGATGCCGCCGTCGCCGCCGCCCGTGCCGCCCTGGAAGGGCCGTGGGGCAAGATGACCGTGGTCGAACGCACCGACATCCTGAACAAGGTCGCCGACGAGATCACCCGCCGCTTCGACGAGTTCCTTGAAGCCGAATGCGCCGACACCGGCAAGCCGAAGAGCCTCGCCAGCCACATCGATATCCCGCGCGGTGCGGCCAATTTCAAGATTTTCGCCGACGTCATCAAGAATGCGCCGACTGAGTTCTTCGAACTCGCTACCCCGGATGGCCGTGGCGCGATCAATTACGCGATGCGTCGCCCGGTCGGCGTGGTCGGCGTCGTCTGCCCGTGGAACCTGCCGCTGCTGCTGATGACCTGGAAGGTTGGCCCGGCCCTGGCCTGTGGCAACACCGTCGTGGTGAAGCCCTCCGAAGAAACCCCGTCCACCGCCACGCTGCTCGGCGAAGTGATGAATGCCTGCGGCGTGCCCAAGGGCGTCTATAACGTCGTGCATGGCTTCGGCCCGAACTCGGCCGGCGAATTCCTGACCACCAACCAGGGCGTCAATGCCATCACCTTCACCGGCGAAACGCGCACCGGCGCAGCGATCATGAAGGCTGCCGCCGACGGCGCCCGCCCGGTGTCCTTGGAAATGGGCGGCAAGAACCCGGCCATCGTCTTCGCCGATGCCGATCTCGACGTCGCCATCGAAGCCACCATTCGCTCCTGCTTCTCCAATTGTGGCCAGGTCTGCCTGGGCACCGAGCGCGTCTATGTCGAGCGTCCGCTGTTCGACAAGTTTGTCGCCCGCCTCAAGGAAGGCGCCGAAAAACTGAAGCTCGGTCTGCCCTCCGACCCGTCTAGCAACATGGGCCCGCTGGTCAGCCAGGAACACCGCAACAAGGTGCTCTCGTACTACAAGAAGGCGGTCGAGGAAGGCGCCACGGTCGTTACCGGCGGCGGCGTGCCCGACATGCCGGGCGAGCTGGCCAACGGCGCCTGGGTACAGCCGACCATCTGGACCGGCCTGACCGACGAGGCCACGGTGGTGCGCGAGGAAATCTTCGGACCCTGCACGACGGTGATGCCGTTCGACAGCGAGGACGAAGTGGTCAAGCGCGCCAACAACACAACCTACGGCCTGGCCGCCTCGGTGTACACCCAGGACGTGACTCGCGCCCACCGCGTCGCCGGCAAGATGGAAGTCGGTCTGGTCTGGGTCAACAGCTGGTTCCTGCGCGACCTGCGCACGCCTTTCGGCGGCGCCAAGCAGTCCGGCATCGGCCGCGAGGGCGGCGTGCATTCGCTTGAGTTCTATACCGAACTCAAGAACATCTGCATCAAGCTGTAAGCAAGGAACGTGAACATGTCCACGACCAGCCCGGAAATCGGCCGCAGCATCAGCGCAGCCGGTATCGTTACCAACGTCCATGATCAGGGCTCGGGTCAGCCGGTTCTGCTGATCCACGGCTCCGGGCCGGGCGTCACGGCATGGGCCAACTGGCGTTTGGTGTTGCCGGACCTGGCTGTCTCCCGTCGGGTGATTGCCCCCGATATGCTGGGTTTTGGCTACACCGAACGGCCGGCCGACGTCGTTTATGACCTGGATAGTTGGGTCAGACACGCCGTCGGCGTGCTCGATGCGCTCGATATCGAACAGACCGATCTGGTCGGCAACTCCTTTGGCGGTGCCATCGCGCTCGCGTTAGCCATCCGCCATCCGCAGAGGGTGCGCAAGCTGGTGCTGATGGGCAGCGTTGGCGTGCCCTTCACCATCACGAAGGGACTCGATGCGGTCTGGGGTTATGAACCGTCGCTCGCCGCCATGCGCGGCCTGCTCGATATCTTCGCCCACGACCGCAGCCTGGTCACCGACGAGCTGGCCGAACTGCGCTACCAGGCCAGCATCCGGCCGGGTTTCCAGGAATCCTTCGCGGCGATGTTCCCGGCGCCGCGCCAGCGCTGGGTCGATGCCATGGCCAGTGCCGGAGCGGATATCCGGGCCATCGCGCACGACACGTTGATCATTCACGGCCGTGACGACGAGGTCATTCCGCTGACCAACTCGCTGACCCTGCATCAATGGATCCGCCGCTCGCAACTGCATGTCTTCGGCGAGTGCGGCCATTGGGCACAGATCGAACACAACCGCCGCTTCAATCAACTGGTCAGCAACTTCCTGGCCGAATAGAGAGCACAACAGAGGAATAAGCGCGATGGAACAATCACAAATCAATGAACTGGGCGACGAACTCTACGAAGCCCTCGCCAACTGCAAGACAATCAGCCCGCTGAGCTCGCGCGGCTTCGACATCACCGTCGAGGACGCCTACCACATCCAGCAGCGCATGCTGTCGCGCCGTCTGGAGAAGGGCGAGAAGGTCGTCGGCAAGAAGATCGGCGTGACCAGCAAAGCGGTCATGAACATGCTCGGCGTGCATAGGCCGGATTTCGGCTACCTGCTCGACGGCATGGTGTACAACGAGGGCGAGTCAATCCCGATGGATACGCTGATCCAGCCCAAGGCGGAAGGCGAGATCGCCTTCCTGCTCAAGAAGGATCTGCAGGGCCCGGGCGTCACGGCGGCCGATGTGCTGGCCGCGACCGAAGGCGTCATGGCCTGCTTCGAGATCGTCGATTCGCGCATCCAGGACTGGAAGATCAAGATCCAGGACACCGTTGCCGACAACGCGTCCTGCGGCGTCTTCGTGCTTGGCGACAAGCTGGTGCCGATCGATCAGGTCGACCTCGCGCTGTGCGGCATGGTGCTTGAGAAGAACGGCGAAATCGTCGTTACCGGCGCCGGCGCGGCAACCATGGGTCATCCGGTCAATGCCATGATCTGGCTGGCCAATACGCTGGGCGAGCTGGGCATTGCACTCAAGGCCGGTGACATCGTGCTCTCCGGCGCGATGGGCGCCATGGTGCCGGTGGTCAAGGGCGACAGCCTGCGCGTCACGATCGGCGGCATCGGCGGCTGCTCGGTGAAGTTCGTTTAAGGCGCCGACCATGGATCTGCAAATTTCCGGCAAGCGCGCCCTGGTTAGCGGTTCGACCAAGGGCATCGGCTTTGCCATCGCCTGCGAACTGGCCCGCGAGGGCGCCAGGGTGGTGCTCAACAGCCGTCAGCCGCAGGCCGTGGCCGAGGCTGTCGAACGCCTGCGTTCGCTGGTTGCCGGTGCCGAAGTCGAAGGCGTTGCCGCCGACCTGTCCAAGCCTGCTGGTGTCGCGACCCTGACCGCCGCCGTGCCGCAGGTCGATATCCTGGTGAACAACCTCGGTATCTTCGATCCGGCAGTTTTCGAGGACATCGCCGACAGCGAGTGGCAGCGCTTCTTCGAGATCAACGTGATGAGCGGCGTGCGTCTTTCCCGGCATTACCTGCCGGGCATGCTCGCCGCCGACTGGGGACGCATTGTTTTCATCTCCAGCGAGTCGGGCATCAACACGCCGGGCGAGATGGTGCATTACGGCATGACCAAATCGGCCCAGCTCGCGGTCTCGCGCGGCCTGGCGCAGCGCTGCGCCGGGACCGGCGTCACGGTCAATGCGGTATTGCCCGGGCCGACGCGCTCCGAGGGCGTCGGCGACTTCTTCGCCAAGCTCGCCGCCGAGGCCGGCATTTCGAACGAGGAAATGGAGCGCCGCTTCTTCGCCGAAGGCCGGCCGACCTCCATCCTCAAACGCATGATCGATCCGGCCGAAGTCGCCGCGCTCGTCGCCTACGTGTGCAGCGCCCGCGCTGCCGCGACCACCGGCGCCGCTCTGCGCGTCGAGGGCGGGATCGTTTCCACCATTTGTTGAACACTTATTTGTTGAACACCTACCAACAAGGACTCCAACATGACCCAAAAAATCAAATGCGCGCTGATCGGCCCCGGCAACATCGGGACCGACCTGCTTTACAAACTCAAGCGCAGCCCCTTCCTTGACCCGGTCTGGATGATCGGCATCGACCCGGAATCCGAAGGCCTCAAGCGCGCCGCCGAGATGGGCCTGAAGACCTGTGCCACGGGTGTCGACGGCTTCCTGCCGCACGTCCTCGCCGACAATGTCCAGATCGCCTTCGACGCGACCTCGGCCTATGTGCATGCCGAAAACAGCCGCAAGCTCAACGAACTGGGCGTGCTGATGATCGACCTGACGCCGGCCGCCATCGGCCCTTACTGCGTGCCGCCGGTCAACCTCAAGGAACACGTCGGTCGCCGGGAAATGAACGTCAACATGGTCACCTGCGGTGGTCAAGCGACGATCCCCATGGTTGCCGCCGTCTCCCGCGTGCAGCCGGTGGCTTACGGCGAAATCGTCGCCACCGTCTCTTCGAAGAGCGCCGGTCCCGGCACGCGCAAGAACATCGACGAATTCACCCGGACCACGGCCGGTGCCGTCGAGAAGGTCGGCGGCGCCAAGAAGGGCAAGGCCATCATCATCATCAACCCGGCTGAACCGCCCCTCGTCATGCGCGACACCGTGCATTGCCTGACCGAAACCGCACCGGATCAGGCGGCGATCACCGAATCCATCCACGCCATGATCAAGGAAGTCCAGAAATACGTGCCGGGTTACCGCCTGGTCAACGGCCCGGTCTTCGATGGCAACCGCGTCTCCGTCTATATGGAAGTCACCGGCCTCGGCGATTTCCTGCCGACCTACGCCGGCAACCTCGACATCATGACCGCCGCCGGTGCGCGCACGGCCGAGATGTTCGCCGAAGAAATGATCAAGGGCACGCTCAAGCTTGAGCCTACCCGCGCCTCTGTCGCAGCCTAAGGAGAAAAAAATGAGTTTGCGCGGCAAGAAAATCACCGTCCACGACATGACCCTGCGTGACGGCATGCACCCCAAGCGTCACCTGATGAGCCTTGACCAGATGGTCGCCATCGCCACCGGCCTCGACGAAGCGGGTGTTCCGCTCATCGAAGTCACGCACGGCGACGGCTTGGGCGGCTCCTCGGTCAACTACGGCTTCCCGGCCCACACCGACGAGGAATACCTCGGCACCGTCATCCCCCGGATGAAGAAAGCCAAGGTCTCGGCCCTGCTGCTGCCCGGCATCGGCACCGTCGATCACCTCAAGATGGCCCGCGATCTCGGCGTCAACACCATCCGCGTCGCCACCCACTGCACGGAAGCCGATGTTTCCGAGCAGCACATCACCATGGCCCGCAAGCTGGAGATGGACACCGTCGGCTTCCTCATGATGGCCCACATGAACAGCGCCGAAGGCCTGGTCAAGCAGGCCAAGCTCATGGAAAGCTACGGCGCCAACTGCATCTACGTCACCGACTCGGCCGGCCATTTGTTGCCGGACGGCGTCAAGGAACGCCTGGCGGCCGTGCGCGCCGCGCTGAAGCCGGAAACCGAACTCGGCTTCCACGGCCACCACAACCTGGCTATGGGCATTGCCAACTCCATCGCCGCCATTGAAGTCGGCGCCAACCGCATCGACGCGGCCGCCGCCGGCCTCGGCGCCGGGGCCGGCAACACGCCGATGGAAGTGCTGATCGCCGTGTGCAGCCTGATGGGCATCGAAACCGGTGTCGATGTCGCCAAGATCACCGATGTCGCCGAAGACCTGGTCGTGCCGATGATGGACTTCCCGATCCGGATCGACCGCGATGCGCTGACGCTGGGCTATGCCGGCGTCTATGGCTCCTTCCTGCTCTTCGCCAAGCGCGCCTCGGTGAAATACGGCGTGCCGGCCCGCGAAATTCTCGTCGAACTGGGCCGTCGCGGCATGGTTGGCGGCCAGGAAGACATGATCGAAGACACCGCCATTACCATGGCTCGTGAAAGAGGACTGATCGCATGAATCTCAACCAGCAAACCATCGCCCAACTCGCCGAGCATCTGGAAAACGCCGAGTTGCAGGCCCACGACGTCGTCAAGATCACCAATGATTTCCCGGACATGGACTGGGACGACGCCTACGCCATTCAGGCCGAGATCCTCCGGCGCAAGCTGGCGCGCGGCAACAAGGTGGTCGGCCTGAAGTGCGGCCTGACCTCGCATGCCAAGATGAAGCAGATGGGCGTCGAGACGCCGTGCTTCGGTTTCCTCGTCGACACCTTCAGCGTCGCCGATGGCGGTGAGATCAAGATCAATGAACTGATCCACCCCAAGGTCGAGCCGGAAATCGCCTTCGTGCTGAAAAAGGCCCTGAAGGGGCCGGGCTGCCACATCGGCAACGTGCTGGCGGCGACCGATTTCGTCATGCCCGGCATCGAGATCATCGATTCGCGCTACCGCGACTTCAAGTTCGACCTGAAGAGCGTCATCGCCGACAACTGCTCGTCGTCGCGTTTCGTGCTTGGCGGTCAGGCGGTGCCGGTCGGCAAGCTCGACCTGCGCACCCTCGGTGTGGTCATGGAAAAGAACGGCGAGCACGTCGCCATCGGCGCCGGGGCAGCCGTGCTCGGCCATCCGGCGGCGGCCATCGCCATGCTGGCCAACCATCTCGGCGCCCGTGGCGAAGAGATTCCGGCCGGCACGATGATTCTTTCCGGTGGCGTCACCGAGGCCGTCGCGGTCAAGGCCGGCGACAGCGTCAATCTGCGTATCCAGGCGCTGGGTAGCGTCGGCGTGCGCTTCATTTAAATAACAAGGCGAGGAGACAAGCATGCCATTCGCCCAGATCTACCTGATCGAAGGCCGCAGCGACGAGCAAAAGAAGGCGCTGATCGAAAAGGTCAGCGCCGCCATGAGCGAAGCCGTCGGCGCCCCGCTGGAAAACGTCCGCGTCTGGATTCACGACGTGCCCAAGGCGCAATGGGGGATCGGCGGCAAGACCGCCAAAGACCTCGGGCGCTAACGGTTTTTAAAGCCCGGCCGGGCTGACCGGTCATCCCGAAATGCTGGAAAAACCGCCCGAAACGGGCGGCGGGAAGCGTGTTGCCGGAAAGTCCCCGTTTCATACCTGCAAGGTATTGATTGCTATGGAAATTGGTATTGGACGGTATTTCTGTCCGGCAGGCATAGTTCGCTTCAACAAAAATCAGTGAATCCGTTTCCCTAATCGTAATTGGGTCGGACGAACGAAAAAGTACCGCCAAAGGTACGAACGTAGGAGGAAAGGTATGAGCATGGCCAAGAATATTGCGCTGTTGCCGGTCTGGGTTTCACTTGCGGGTGGATTCCTGGCGGGCTGTTCGCCGGTGCCGGACATGTCCGGCATCGCTGCCGAACGCCTGCGCGCCGTGCATCGCTACGACATTGCCCAGGCCGTGGCGAGCAATGGCAAGGTGGTTGTCGTCGGCACGCAGGACGGTGCGGCGCTGGTTTCCGTTGATCAGGGCAAGAGCTGGCAGCGCACGGCGCTGGGCAATGCTTCGCTGGTCGATGTCGCGACCTGTGGCGAGCAGGGTTTTGTTGCTGTCGATCACTATCACAAGGTCTGGTCGGCCGATGCACAGGGCGCCAACTGGCAGTCGGTGCCGCTCGAACTGCCGCGCACGCCGCTGTCGGTGACGTGCGACAAGCAGGGCGGCTGGTGGGTGGCCGGCACCAACGCGGTGATCGCCGGCAGTCACGACCAGGGCAAGACCTGGCAGAGCACTGATCTCGGAGAAGACACGCAGATCACCAGTATCCAGTTTCTTGACGACAAGAACGCCATCGCGCTCGGCGAGTTCGGCCTGACGGTGTTTTCCGAAGATGGCGGGGCAAGCTGGAAGAAGGGCGCCAGGATTCCCGGCGACTTTTATCCCTACGCCGCCTTGTTCGCCAATCGCAACGAAGGCTGGGTCAGCGGCATTGCCGGCCAGATCATGCACACCACGGATGGCGGCAAGAACTGGCAGAAGCAGGTCAACGCCTCGCGCGCCTCGCTCTATCGCCTGTTCATGCATGACGGCGCGCCGCTCGGTGCCGGCTCGGGCGGCGTGATCGCCCGCCTCGATGGCGACACCTGGCGTGTCCAGCCCTATACCGACCCGCTGCCGGTCTTCCTCGGTGGCAGCGCCTCGTTGCCCGGTCAGTCGGCTGTCGTCATCGGCGGCCCCGGCGGCTTGCTGCGTGCCGTCAGCACCGTCGCCAAACAATAAACCACGGAGACAAGTCAGACCATGGTTACTCATTTCCGTCACACCATTACCCACGCCCTGCATCGCGGCGAGGAATGGATATTCCGCAATCCGAAGATCGTCCTCTCGCTGGTCTTCCTGATTACCTGCCTGTTCGGCGCGGCCCTGCCCAGCCTGCGGGTGTTCACCGAATTTTCCGACCTGCTGCCGCAGAACCATGCCTACATCAAGGTGTACAACCGCCTGAAGGAAAACTTCGGCGGCGCCAACATGATCGTGATGTCGGTCGAGGTCGACAAGGGCACCATCTTCAATGATGAAACCCTGAAACTGATCCACGAAGCGACGCTGGGCGTCGACAACCTGCCCGGCGTCAATCACAACCTGGTGACCAGCCTGACGCACCGCACGGCGCGCAAGGTCTTCCTCGACGACCAGGGCGGCTTCGCCTCCGAGTCCTATTACGATCCGCTGCAGCCGACGCGTACCGTGGCCGAGCTCGAACAGCTCAAAAACGACGTCATCGCCAACCCGACCATTGCCGGCCTGCTCGTCTCGCCGGACATGAAGGCGGCGCTGATCAAGGCGCAGCTCAACGAGGGCGACATCGACTATCCGGCGACCTTCGCCGCCTTGCAGAAGGTGCGCGAAACCCTGGCCAAACCGGGGCACCAGATCTACGTCACCGGCAATCCGGTACTGACCGGCTGGGTCTATACCTACCTCAACCAGATCGTCGAGATCCTGGCGTGGACGCTGCTGCTGCTGACGACGCTGCTCATCCTCTATTTCCGCCGTTTCTACGGCGTCGCGCTGCCGCTGCTTGGCATCGCGCTGTCGTCGATCTGGGGCCTGGGTTTCATGGCTTTCATGGGGATCAATCTCGAACCCCTGTCGCTGCCCATTCCCTTCCTCATCGCGGCGCGCGCCACTTCGCACGGTGTGCAACTGGTGGTGCGCTACTACGAGGAACTGGCGATCGTCCATAACGGCCCGAAAGCTGCCCGCAATGCGCTCGATGCGCTGTTCCGGCCGGGCTCGCTGGCGATCATCGTCGATGCGCTGGGGATTGCCGTGCTCGTCCTCGGCGCTGCGCCGTTCAACCACAAACTCGGTCTGGCGGCGGGCTTCTGGGGCTTTTCGGTGATCTTCACGGTGCACTTCATGGTGCCGCTGGCCCTGACCATCCTGCCGGCGCCGAAGCAGCACGCCAACGGCAACGAAGGTATCCGCGCCTTCCTGGCCCGGGCCATGGCGCTGACCGGCGGCACCGACGGCGGCGCCCGCTCGATCCTGATCCTGACCCTGATCGGCGCCATCGGCGGTACCTATTTCGTCAGCAAGGTGCAACTCGGTGAATCCGAGCCGGGTTCGCCGCTGCTCCATCTCGATCATGACTACAACGTGTCGACCAAGGCCATCAATACGCGCTTCCCGGGTTCCGAGGAACTGCATGTCGTGGCCCGCACCGACGAGCCGGGCGGCATCAAGCGGCCCGACGTCATGGCCGCCATCGAACGCTTCCAGGCGCACATGCTGGCCGACCCGACCCTGGGTGGCACCAAGGCCATGCCGGGCGTCGTCCGCGTGGTCAACAAGCTGACCCACAACGATGATCCACGCTGGATGCAGCTGCCCGACACGGCGGCCGAAATCGGCGGCCTGATGTTCGCCTACATGGCCTCCAGCCCGATTCCCGGCGCCCTCAAGGAATTCGTCAATGCCGACGAAAGCGAAGCCAACATGGTCTTCTATTACAAGGACCACCAGGCCGAAACGATCAACCGCATCGTCGCGCTGGCCGAGGAGGGCATCAAGAAGATCGAAGGCGAAGTGCCAGGCCTGCATGTCGAACTGGGCGGCGGCATCATCGGTGTCACGGCAGCTGGCAATCAGGCGCTGCATTCCGACCACATGATCATCATCCCGGCCGTCATGCTGCTCGCCTTCGTCATCGTCATGATCTATTACAGCTCCTTCCACGCCGGCTGGCTGATGGTGCTGCCGATGCTGTTCTCGACGCTGATGACCTATGCCTACATGGGCGCCCTGAACATCGGGATCAGCGTCAATACGGTGCCGGTGATCGCCGTCGGCGTCGGCGTTGGCATCGACTACGCGGTGTATTTCATGGACCGCATCCGCGAGGAATACGCCCATCTCGGCGACATCAAGAAAGCGGTGATCAACGCCGTCGCCACCACCGGCTACGCCGTCAGTTTCACCGCCGTCACGCTGATCGCCGGTGTCGTCATGTGGATCTTCATGTCCGACCTGCGCTTCCAGTCGGACGCCGCGATCCTGCTTTCTTTCATGCTCATCGTCAATGCGATCGCCGCCGTGCTGATCGTCCCGTCGTGGTGCGTCGTCTTCAAGCCGAAGTTCGTGACGGCCGCCCACTTCGACGAAGACGGGGTGCTGGAAAACGATTAACAACACTCCGGACCACCGGGGGAACAGCAAGCAATTTCCTTTTTGAACACACCAACGCGTTGGGGGAAACATGAGTGAGACAAAGTACTACCAAAAACAGCGGCTAAGCCTGCTGGCCAGCGCCTTGTGCGCTGCCTTTGCCGGCCCGGCCTTTGCCGAGGGCCTGCCTTCGATGGGCGAGGAGTCCTCGCCCTGGCAGGTCGACGTGACCTACGAGAACCACACGGCGCACCGGGAAAATGCCGGCCTGTCGAAGTTCCGCAACACCGTGCAGGCCGAGTTCGACAAAAAGGCCGGCGACGGCTGGACCATCCACGGCATCATGCGCGGCAGCTGGGACGGCGTGTATCGCATGAACAGCAGCGAGTACGGCAAGGATGCGGGCGGTTCGATCAACATGCAGTCCACCACCCCCGGCGGCTATCTGACGACCCCCTGGGGCACTGGCCCGGTGACGTACACGCTGGTGTCCGGTCTGGGGTATCCGGGGGCGGCTGGAAATGCCTTCATTGATACCTATGGCGCCAACAACCCGAATGACGGCTTCCGCGTTCTCGGCGATCGCTGGCACGCCATCAACGGTGGTGTCGCCTTCGCCGTGCCGGTCCGCCCGTGCGATACCGATAGCCGCGGTTGCCGCGATTTCGGCGGCTATGGCAACCAGAAGCTCAACGAGCTGGAAATGCCGGAATTCAACGACCGCCTCGACTTCATGCGCGAGTTGTATGCCAAGAAGACCTTCGATCTGGGTGAAGGCAAGGGCTTGTTCGTCAAGGTCGGCAAGCAGCAGGTGGTCTGGGGCCGGACCGACTTGTTCCGCGTGCTCGACGTCATCAACCCGGTCGACTATTCGCGCAACAATATTTACGACGAGCTATCGGATATCCGCATCCCGATGTGGATCGCCCAGGCCGAGTACCGCATGGGCGCCAGCGAGACGATGCAGGACCGCAACTTCCAGATCGTCTGGAATTTCGACAAGTTCCGCGCCAACAACCTGGGCCAGTGCGGCACGCCGAACGTCATTCTCGATGCCGGCTGCTTCTTCCGCGGCATGGCCAACTTGTGGGATAACGGCGGCACGGTCGCCAACTTTGCCAATGTTGCGCCGGGCACCTTGCTGGCGACCAACTTTGGTCCGGGCCAGATCGGTATCAAGGATGTCAATCTGCCGGACTGGAGTCTGAAGAATACCCAGTTGGGTATGAAGTACGAAGGCGTCACCATGGATGGCCTGTCCTTCTCGCTGAATGCCTTGACCTACCGTTCGCAATTGCCTTCGCTGCACGGCGGCAAGCGGGCCACCAACTCGTTTACCGGCGAGTTCCGTAACGCCTGGCCGTACCTGATTTCCTTCGACATGGAATTCCCGCGCGTCAACCTGATCGGTGGCTCGATGGACTTCCAGTTGCCGGCAGCCAATGCGGCGGTCCGTGTCGAGGCGGCCTTCACCGATGGCGAGGAATTCTCCAATACGGCCCGCGAGGAGTTGTATTCGAAGAACAACGTGTTCCGCGCCGTGCTTGGCGTCGACCGGCCGACCTTCATCCCCTTCATCAGCGAAACCTCGGCGACGCTGATTTCCGGGCAGTTGTTCTACCAGCACATTTTCAACCACGAGTGGAAACAGGGGGCTTTTGGCCCGGTCGGCATGCCGGACTGGGAAAACAGCTTCATCGGCACGCTGCTGATCAAGGGCTTCCTGCGTAACGGCACGCTGAGCCCGCAGGTCATTCTGGCGCACGACTTCCAGGCGCAGGCCACGGCGATTGCCCCGCAAGTCGAGTGGAATGTCACCAACGATCTGAAGATCACCGTCGGCGCCAACTACAAGCTGGCTGAAGGTCGTACGCGCTGGAACTTCGACGATTGCCGCGCCTGTAATCCGTTTGCCCCCTTTACCGCTCCCGCCGGCGATGCAGATCCGCTTACCAGCTACTCGCGTGGCCTGGGCGGCATGGAACCCCTCGGTCGCTTCCGCGCCGGCCCGATCGGTGCCGCGTTCAAGGAAAACGACATATTCGTCAAGCTGAACTACAAGTTCTGATTAAAACAGGAGACATCACATGAACAAGAAACTGATTGCATTGCTGCCACTGCTCGCAGCCGGCATGGTCGGGGTTAGCCAGGCGGCCACCGAGGCCGACGTGGACAATTCCTTCAATCCCTACAAGAGCGGTTTGCCGTCCTTTCCCGGCCTGACCGCCGGCACGGTCATCAACAAGAGCAACGTCGAGTCGTTCAAGGATGTACTGGGCGCCGGCGTCTACAAACTGATCAAGGAAGGCCTGTTCGAGATCAAGGTCGGGGCCACTACCCAGTTCACCATTTCCAAGGCCTATGTCGACGCGACCAAGGCCAATCTCAACAAGACCAAGCTCGGCGCCAAGGCCGGCGACATGATCACCGGCTACGTGGCCGGTCGTCCCTTCCCGGAAGAGCCGGATGCCAAGGATGCGCGGGCCGGCGAAAAGCTCGCCTGGAACTACAAGTACGGCGTGAACTGGGGCGATGGCGCGATCATCTCGCCGTTCTACTGGAAGTACCGCAACATGCAGTCCGGCCAGGTCGAAAAGACCCTGAAATGGGATTTCCACTTCCTGAACTTCATGCACCGCACCAAGGATGCGCCGGTGCCGGAAATCACCCCGAATCCCTCGGGCATCTTCCGCGCCATCTACACCAAGGCGCATGAGCCGTCCGACCTCAAGAACACGCAATTGCTGATCCAGCGTTTCGAGGACGACAACAAGCTTGACGACGCCTACCTCTATCTCGGCTTCCAGCGTCGGGTGCGCCGTCTGGCCCAGGGCCAGGCGACCGACGCCTTCCTCGGCTCCGACCTGATGATCGAAGACTTCGAAGGCTACAACGGCCGCGTCTCCGACATGAAGTGGACCTTCAAGGGCACGAAGAATGTGCTGCTGCCGATGTGGAATCACGACGAGCTCAAGCTGGCCACCGACATGCCAGCCGAAGCCGACGGCTACAAGTATGTGAACTTCGCCGGTCAGGGCGGCTGCTTCCATGAAGGCAGCTGGCAGTTGCGCAAGGTTTACGTGCTGGAAGCGGCGCCGGTCAATTCCAATCATCCGGTCAGCAAGCGCGTCTTCTACATGGACGTCCAGCTCGGCAACCTGAACGGCGCCAACGAAATCTACGACCGCAAGGGCGAACTGTGGAAGGTCTTCATGGTCGGCAAGTCGCAGGCCGATCATCACCTGCCCGTGAACAAGGGCGCCGGCATCGGTATCGACGACGCCTTCTCGATGGTCGACCTGCAGTCGAAGCATTGCACCACCGGCCAGTTCAAGGGCCAGGTCGATCCCAAGAAGAACCCGCCGACGCTCTTCCAGGTCCAGAACCTGCGCGGTGGCGACTAAGTCAGAGTTTGTTCCTACACCCCTCTAGGGTGTCCTGCTGGCGGGTGCCGATTCCCCATTGGTATCCTGCTTTTTACCGGGGGGCGAAAGCCCCCCGTTTTTTTGTCCGGGTTCTGCAATTGGCCAAGGGCGGCCATTCATTGAACTGAAAATTGCAGGGATCGAGTGACGGCTTGTTGATAGAGAAGCTGTCCAACGAAGTTGCAACCAATCCGGCGTTAGGTTAGCCAAAGAACAATGCCTCAGCTTTGGTTACTGAATGAATGCGCTGGTATGCTATTGGTCTTGAAAACACCGAAAGCCCCTATGTTGCTAAAACCGGTCGAACTTCAAATTGATCCCAATAATCCTTTCGCAAATGATGCATTTGAACGGAAAGAAGTCGTTGATTCGTTTGTTCGGATCGTCACGGACCTTAAGGGGCCATTTGTAATCGCTGTGGATTCTCCTTGGGGGACCGGGAAAACCATTTTCCTGAAAATGCTTCAGGCTTCTCTTGAAAATAACGGACACCCATGCATGTACTTCAATGCGTGGGAAACCGATTTTGCTGAAGATCCGTTGATAGCCTTTGTTGGGGAGCTAGACTCCTTACTGAATGGCTTCTGTCCAGAAGAGGGGGAGCGGCAAGAAACCATCAAATCTGTGAAGCGGATGGCCGGCGCAATGGCCAAAAAGGTAGTGCCCGCCACAATACGGATTGCCACGATGGGAGCGATTGATATCGCGCCTGAAATTGAAAGGCTTGTCGCAGAAGCTACAGGTGCGCTCGGAGCGGATGCGGTCGAGAACTACCTTAAAGACAAAAAAGTCATGGATGACTTCCATGAGAAACTAAATCTGGCGCTTTCAACTGCGAAGGCACGAGGGAAAAAGCTGCCTGTTGTAATCTTTGTTGATGAATTGGATCGTTGCCGTCCACTGTATGCCATTGAGTTACTCGAACGGATAAAGCACCTTTTTAATGTAGAAAGCGCTATTTTTGTGGTTGCGCTGGACAAGGCGCAACTCAGTATTAGTTTGGGGGCAGTCTACGGTGCCGGCTTTAACTCGACTGAATACCTCCGCCGATTTTTTGACCTTGAACTTAGGCTTACGCCTGTCTCTGGCGATAAATTCTGCGAGAGTTTAATCAATCGTATGGCATTGGAAGAGTTCTTCGCATCTCGACCAGCTCAAGTTGCACATGGTGATGCTGAAGGACTTAAAAACACATTTCGGGATTTGAGCCGACTGTTTGGTCTTACTCCCCGAGCGCAAGAAAGGTGCATGGTCCTCCTTGCATTAGGGATGACGGCCACACCAATCAATAATCACTTCTACCCAGTGCAAACGGTCATCATGGCAGTTCTTCGCACTGGCGCAGAGGAAATCTATAACAAAGTCTCCCGTGAAGCCGGCTCTGTGGGAGAGATCATCGAACACCTTAACAAGCTTAGGATGCAGCGCGGCGGGATAGAGGAACGCTACTGGGCAATCCTGCAGGGGTATATTCTGTCAATGCGAGACCGCCGAGACCCGCACGCCGAGCAGATATTAAAAAAACATCAGGGTGCCCGACAATCAGTCATCGCTGATGGCGGTTACGACGAAAACCTAGATTTGATAGTGACTATCGCGAATGACTTTGAGAATCGCGGAGCCAGTCTGAAAGCGATCATAAAACGTATCGATATTGCGGCGCAGTTTCAGAATTGAATCGAGGGCGACTCACTATTTCTAATAGTGTGCTTTCGTCGTCCGAACTACCGTTTGACTGTACAACTTTATGATCGGCAGCTTTTCGATCACAAAGCTACCTGGGCGTTATTTTCTGTCATCAGTCGGCTTTGGTGTGGGGAGGTGATCGTTATGGCACAGCCAAGAGAATCGGCGGTTCAGCTGAGAAGCGCCTGCCAGTGCGGGACTTAGCTGACAGTGGACAAAAAAACGCGCCGCGTTAATTTGCAAAAAAACGGGAGCGCTTTGCAACAATTTGCACGATAAATGGCACAGGAATGGGAGAGAATTACATTCTTCGACCAGACCAAACGACGCGACCGATGATTGCTATCTCGACGCCCAGGTCGGACAAGCTGACCACCCACGAATCGAAAGCAGCGTTATCGCTGATGACGCGCAATTTCCCGCCTGGGACCGCCTGCAATCGTTTGACGAGCAGCATCTCACCCATGCGCAGGATATAGATGCCTTCCCGGTCTGGATTCTTCATCGCGTGATTGACCAAAATAACGTCACCGCCCCGCAAGGTTGGCTCCATCGAGTCACCACTTACCCGAATCAAGCATAGGTCTGACGCTTTGGCGCCGAGTTCGAAGCGCAGCCAGTCTTCCTTGAACATCAAGGCATCATCGGGCGCCTCATTTCCGACAAGAGAACCATGCCCAGCCGCTGCACGAACGTCGTTGTATAGCGCTACTGCGACGAATCCTGTCTGATATTTCTCGGTGATCTGTTCGGCCACGCAGCAGGAAGAAACACCTCCTGCCTCATAAGGCCTTCCTTGATCTTCGATCAGCATATCGCCGCTGCCAGTAAGCACCCAGTTGGTATTGATGCCCACCTTTGCGAGCGCGCCAAGGATCTGGCCGCCAGGCATCGACTTCCCCGCCTCATTGTCCTGAAGCCCGCTCTTTGAGCGAGCGCTGGCAAGTGCCGCCAGGCCATCCTGCGTCAGTTTTGCCGCCTCGCGAGCCTGTTTAATCCTGCGTCCGATGTCGCGTTTTAACAGGTTGACACTTTCGTCGCTCGAAGTGTCAACCGAAGTGTCAACGGCGCAGTCTAGTTGACGGTTCATATAAGCACCTGATTTAAATAAGAAACACGTTTAAACGCCTTGCCACTTAAAACCCGGAAAGCGTCAACGTGTTTTAACCGTTGACATGCCATGTTTAAACCTGTTTTAATCATGCATCGGTAACAAACGACGGTTACAAAATCATGCAAGCAAGCAATGCAAAAAAACCCAGTCAAAAAGACTGGGAACCAGCTGAAATTCTGTGTGCTCTGCGCCTGGCTGGATACACCCTTTCCAAGCTCGCTTTTGAGCACAACCTCAAAGACGCCTCTGGCCTTTCCGTTGCCCTGGTCCGCAGTTTTCCCAAGGGTGAAAAACGGATTGCCGCCGCCATCAAAAAAGAGCCACAGGAAATCTGGCCGAGCCGTTACCACGAAGACGGGACAAGCAAGCCGCGAGGTGCGCGAGCCCTCCATGTTACCCGTGACATGCGGGAACGCAAGGCAAGCAATCAGATGCTTCGGGCGGCTTGAGATTTCAGGCATGTCGTATTACCCCGCCGCCGTCATTGAAGCCGCACTAGCGCGTCGCGCAGCGAATCGAGCTGCTCGGCAACCGGCGCCAGCTCAACTGTTTCCCGCAACTGATCCGATCCGCATTGAACGTGCGCCGCTAACACAGGCAACGGCAATGTTCCCTGGTCATGCAGCGCTCTCGCCAACGACATGAAGGCGAACTCCATGGCCATAACCTTATCTTCCAGTTCCATCGATGTCATTTGCTGCTCCCTCGTCCTCATGAGCAACAAGTCTCTCGCAACGCGAAATCCAAAGATATCGGCTCGATTGGAAGACCACGTTTGGAGCACATCCAAATGACACCACCCCGCCGTAAGCGTGTTGTGCGCATCGCATCCAGCCTTGGTGATGCTATCCAGCAGTGCCTTGACCATGGCCTCAAGAACTACAACCGTGGCCCCAAGCGCATCGCCGAGCTGATGGGCATCAAGATCGACACGTTTTACAAGTGGCTGTCCGAAAACCGCATTCCGGCCAACATGATCGGCCCCTTCGAGAACGCTTGCGGCGCCACATTCCTCACCCAATACCTATGCGCTCAGGCGCATCTGCTGGCCGTCGAGATGCCACGCGGAAAGAAGGTCAGCGCGGCAGACGTCAATGACCTGCACACGCACTTCGCCGAATCCATGGGCCTGCTGATCGCCTTCTACAAAGGCGAATCCGACCAGGACGAAACCGTCGCCAGCCTGCAAGCGCTGATGGGGCAGGTTGCCTGGCATAAAGCCAACGTCGAGCGGGCCGCGTCGCCTGAACTCGAACTATTCGGGGCTGACTGATGAACGCCAGCCTCTCGATCACCGATATCGCCACTGCCGTCGGCGTATCAAAACAAGCCATCTCCCAGCGTGCCGACCGGGAAGGCTGGATCTTCGAAGAGATCACCGCACGCGGCGGCAAAAAGCGCGTCTTCGCCTTGTCCAGCATTCCCAAAGACATCACCAGCGCCATCCAAAAGCAGGCCATCAGCAACGCCTTGCCGGCCATCGCCCCGGCCGCTGCTGCGCCCATGGTCATCGTTGCGCCGGAAACCATGCTCACCGACAAGCAACGGCTTGAGCGCGACGCCCGTACCGGCGTCAAGGCCGCCATCCTGCGCACCATGACTGTTGCCCGGTGCAGCCAGGAAGCCGCGCTGCATACCCTGCTTGCCAACGCCCGCAGCGGCATGCTCGATGACGTCACCACCAACATGCTGCGCCTGTCTCGCGACGCTCGCGGCCGGGCCGGTGATGGATTCCCATCCATCCGCACCCTCAAGCGCTGGATCGCCACCGAAGACCTATCGCCGAAGCAGCGCGTTAAGGAT
This sequence comes from Azonexus sp., assembly GCA_049294655.1. Classification (GTDB taxonomy): domain Bacteria; phylum Pseudomonadota; class Gammaproteobacteria; order Burkholderiales; family Rhodocyclaceae; genus Azonexus. The sequence continues at coordinate 61,988 of JBAQDI010000053.1, read as the reverse complement.
ATGTCGGTACCCGCCTGGGCCAAGACCTTCCTCGGCTTCTACCAGCAGCCCCAAAAGCCGGCCATCGCAGACGCCTACCGGGACTTCTGCGCCGCCTGGCCCGCTGCCGACCGGCCCAGCATTCACCAGGTGCGCCGCTTCCTCGACAAGCTGGGCGCCGTCACCCGCGAACGCGGCCGCATGGGTGCTCGCGAACTCAAAAACATCCGGCCCTTCGTGCGCCGCGATTTCAGCCTGCTGGAACCCAACGACGTCTGGTCTGCAGACGGCCATACCTTCGACGCCGAGGTGCAACACCCATTCCACGGCCGCCCGTTCCGGCCGGAACTCACCACCTGGATCGACATCGCCACCCGGCGCATCAACGGCTGGTCGGTCGATCTGGCCGAATCGAGCATTGCTGTTGCCGATGCCCTGCGCAACGCCGTAGAAAACGCCGGCATCCCGGCCCTGATCTACGTCGACAACGGCTCTGGCTACAAAAACGCCTTCATGAACGACGCCGCCACCGGCCTGGTCGGCCGCATCGGATCAACCATGACGCACTCGCTGCCCTACAACAGCCAGGCCAAAGGCGTTATCGAACGTTCGCACCAGCTATGGACCGCCGCCGCCAAAAAGCTGCCGTCATTCATCGGCGCCGCCATGGACCGCGAAGCCCGACTCGAACAGTTCAAGCTCTCCCGCAAGGCCCTCAAGAGTGGCGGCGCCATGCCGCTGATGCCCTGGGACTTGTTCGTCCAGTTCTGCGAACAAACCATCGCCGACTACAACAACCGCGCCCACCGCAGCCTGGGCGGCACATCGCCCAACCTCGCGCTGCGCGGATTCCAGGCCAAGGGCTGGGCACCGCACACCCTTGGCGAAACCGAGCTGGCAACGCTGTTCCGGCCCCGCGTTACCCGCACGCTGGCCCGCGCCGAAATCCGGCTGTTCAACAACATCTACTTTGCCCGTGAGCTGGAAGAGTTCCACGGCCTGGAAGCCCATATTGCCTACGACATCCACAACGCCGACACCATCTGGGTCTATGCGCCAGATGGCCGCCTGATCTGCGAAGCCCAGGTCAATGGCAACAGCAAGCACTACTTCCCCGTGCCGGTCATCGAACAAGCCAAGCAGAAGCGCGCCCAGGGCCGTCTGGCCCGTGTCGATGCCAAGCGCGAAGAGATTCTCGAAGAACTCAACGGCGGGCCGGCACTGGCCGCCGCTGCAGCCAGCAAGGTCGTCATCGGCGGCCGGATTATCGACCACGACAGCATCCAGCCGAGCGCGCCAGCCCGCCAGATCAAGGCCGCGCCGGCCATCGCCAAGCCGGCCGAACAACTGCAGCAGCGCGCCGCCGAAATCGTCCCGCCCGCCCAGCGCTCAGAACGCACACCGGCCGACAACTACGCCGAATGGCAGGCGCTCGACGCCCGCCTGCAGGACGGCGACCAACTCAACGACACCGATGCCCGCTGGCACCGGATGTACCCGAACAGCGCCGCCTACAAGGCGCATGTCAAAAAAATAGCCGCCGGGCATAGCCGGGCGGCCTAAGCGTTTCATTCACAAAACGAGGCTACAAAATGACACAAATCGCCCAGATTCACAATCTTGACCTGGTCCGCACATCGGCAGAACGGCTATCCGGCCGCACTGCTGGCCTGCCCGGCATGGCCGCACTGTATGGCCCGGCCGGCTACGGCAAGACCACCGCCGCCCTCGCCATCGCCAACGAAAACCGCGCCTACTTCGTGCAGATGCGCTCTGCCTGGGGCCGCAAGGCGCTGCTTGAGAAGATCCTGCTGGAGATGGGCGCCAAGCCGCACGGCACCATTCCAGCCATGCTCGACGCCGTCTGCGAGCAGCTGGCCACCAGCGGCCGCATGCTGATGATCGATGAGTTCGACTACTGCGTGCGTAACGACAGCATGATCGAGCTGGTCCGCGACATCTACGAAGGCAGCCAGGCCACCCTGCTGCTGCTCGGCGAAGAGATGCTGCCGCAGAAGCTCAAGCGCTGGGAGCGCTTCCACAGCCGCATCCTCAGCTGGATTCCGGCACAGCCCGTCAGCCTGGCCGACGCCCGCGCCCTTGCACCGATCTACTGCCCGGAAGTGCATGTCTCCGATGACCTGCTGGCGCACCTGGTCAAGTTGTCTGGCGGCAGCGTGCGCCGCGTCAGCGTCAATCTCGCCGCCATCTACGAAGCCGCCGCCGTTGAGGGCTGGGACGTTGCCGACCGCAGCACTTGGGGTGATCGCCAGATCTACACCGGCGAGGCACCGAGGAGGGGCGTGTGATGCGCTACTCAATCCGCCCCGACATCCTCACGGTCACTGGAAAGTACTTCAATTTCGAAACGCCTGAAACGAGCGCGTTCGGCATTGACGAAGTTGCCCATGCCTTGTCCCACGTGTGCCGATTCGCCGGCCATACGTACCGCTTCTATTCGGTTGCCCAGCATTGCGTTTTGGTCTCTCTGGTTGTGCCGCCCGAGCATGCGCTGGCTGGCCTGCTGCACGATGCTGCCGAGGCCTTTCTTGGTGACGTAACGCGGCCCTTGAAGCAACTGCTGCCCGATTACAAGGCCATCGAAAAGCGTGTTGAGGTGGCTGTGCTGGCGCGCTTTGGATTGGCTGACCTGCCGCCATGCGTCAAGGTGGCAGACCTGATCCTGCTGGCGACCGAGCAGCGCGATCTGATGCCTCCGCATGATGACGCATGGGCCTCGATCAAGGGCGTGACGCCGCTGGTCGAGCGGATTTCCCCGATGAATCCGCAACAGGCCAAAGAGGCATTCATTGATCGCTACTTCGAGATCGTCGGTGCCCGCCTGCTGGCTGCTCCGGATGACCAGGAGTGGCTGTCATGAGCAACACCGTCGAGAAACTCCCCACCCAAGCCGGCCGCGCCGCGCTGCTCGCCATTGCCGCCGGCCGCTGCTCTAGCCGGGGCCTGAGTAGCCCGTCGCAGCGCATCAATCACTATCACACCCTGATTGCCCTGCGCAGCCGTGGCCTGGTCACCTGGGACGATCAACTCACCGAGGCCGGCAAGGCCATGGTCGAGCGGCTCACTGTGACGCCGGAGGTGCGCCATGCCGCGTAAGCCGATCTCTACCTACGTGGGCGGCAAAGGGCCGCGCCAGCTGGTCTGGGATGCCATCCGAAAACAGGCTAGTGGCGAATGGACGACCTACCAGATCGCCCGCGCCTCTGGGGTTACCGATAACACCGTAACCACCTACCTGCAGGCGCTGGTCAAGGCCGGCATCGTCGCCCTGGTGCGCTCCGTCAAGCTCTCCAACGTCGCCAGCGAGAAGTGGTTCCGCCTCGCGCTTGACGAAGGCATCGAAGCCCCGCGCCTGCGCCGTGATGGCACCCGCGTGACTCAAGGGCTCGCCCAGGAGCAGATGTGGCGCTCGCTGCGGCTGCTGGCTACCGACATGAATGCCCGCGAGCTGGCCGCCCACGCCACCACCGATGCCGTGCCGGTCACCGAAAGCGCCGCCGAGCACTACCTGGCTGCGCTCAACAGCGCCGACTACCTGGTCATCACCCGCAAGGGCCAGGGGCTGGGCAAGGCCGGCAAGGGCATCCCGGAGCGTTACCGCCTCAACCCGGCCCGCAACACTGGCCCGCGCCCGCCGATGGTCTGCAAGTTGAAGGTCGTCTATGACCCCAACGAAGCCAAGGTCGTCTATGCGCCGGCCGTTACTGATGAGGACGCGATCTATGGAAATTAACGCCAAGCTCACGCTGGCCCGCCAGCTGCTGACCGACGCTGTCGTCGCCGCCGGGAAGAAGGGCAAAGCCGCCGTTGCCGCCCGCCTGGGCTACGGCCGCCCGCTCATCTCCCGCGTGCTCTCGCCCAACGACCCGCTGGAAATGTCCAGCGCCCTGGCGGATCGGATCATCGACCGCTACCACGTCATCCCCGAATGCCCGGCCACCAACCTGGCCCAGCCGCGCCTCGAATGCCTGCGCCTGAACGCTGCCAAGGCACCGATGCACAACCCGCTCGCGATGCGGATCTGGAAGGTTTGCCAGAGCTGCCCGCACAAACCCGCCCAGGAGGTCAAAAGCAAATGACAGCAACCCTGCACACGCTTCCGCCCCGCCATCTGGCGACGGTCGGCGAGTTCATCGCCACCCTGTCGCTGCTCGAATCGACGATGGAATGGCTCGACAAAAACGGCCTTGAGGTCATCAGCTTCGGCTGCACGCCGCGCGGCCCGACGATTAACGTCAAAGCGCACCCGGCGGCCTACATCCTGGCGCGCGGCAGCGCCTGGCGCCGCAACTACTGCCAGGTGGGAATCAACCGCCACGAAACCTGGGCATTCCGTGCCCGCGACGGCATCGAGATCGCGTGGAAGGAAATCAAATGCGCGCACTGACCGCCATCGCCCGTCTCATCAGCCGCGCCAGCCTTGCCGTGCGTTACTTCCTGGCACTCGACTACTCCTGGCATCTCGCTTGGGTAAAGGCCGCACGATGAGCGCCCACCACAAAGCCCCTCGCGCCGCCCTTGGTGGCCGCACGCCGCAGGTCTGTGGCATCACGCCCGGCAGTACCGACCACCGCATCCTGCTCGGCCTGCGTGGCCCTGGCGGAATGCGCAGCGAGCAGGTCTATGCCCGCTGGCCGCACGCCTCGACCGCGCTGTACCGCCTCAAGACCGCCGGCCTGATCGATATGCCGGATCACGGCCAGAAAGGCCAGCAGATCAGCCTCACCTCTCGCGGCCGTGAAATCACCGAAGCCAACGGCCCGCTTTCCCGCAGCAAAACCCTCATCACCTACTGCCAACTCTAGGAGCACAGCATGACCACCATTACCGAAATTCGCGCCGCTGCCCAGCGCCTGGCCGACGCCCACCGCGAGTCCGTATCCCGCGCCACAGCGCTGGAAAACGAACTCAACAAGGCGGTTACGCCGATTTATGCCGCCCATCGCACCGGCCTCGATACCGCCGCCGAGGAAGAGGCATCTGCCAAGGCCGACCTGCAGGCGCTGGTCGATGCGGCCCCGCAGCTTTTCAGCCGGCCGCGCAGCATCCTTGTCGACGGCGTCAAGTGCGGCTACCGCAAGGGCGAAGACCAGCTTGATTGGGATGACGACGCCACGGTTATCAATCGCATCCGTGCCCTGGCACTGGATGAGGAATCGGTGATTATTCGTACCGAGGAATCGATCAACGTCGCCGCCCTGGTCGCCCTCGACGGCAATGATCTGCGCCGGATCGGCGTGCGGCGAATTCCCGGCATCGACCAGAACTTCATCAGCTTTACCGATACCGACGTCGAAAAGCTGGTCAAGGCCATCCTGGCTGACACCGCCAAGCGCCAGGACAGCGACGACGCCCCGAAGAAGGCCAAGGGTAAAGCGAAGATCAAGGAGGCAGCCTAAATGCCCCGCGCCACGATCATCGAAGACCGCCTGCGCGAGCTGCTCACCGCCATCGATCTGCACACCGACTGCATGACCAACCAGATCGACCGCGCCGCGCTTGATCCCTATGTCGACCTGGCATTTGTTGCCCTGTCCGAACTCTGGGAAGCCGAGCCCGAGCCCATCACGTTTTTTCCCTCTGTTTCTCAACCCTCCGAAAGGACAGCAACACCATGAACCAAGCCGAACTGATCAAGAAGGTCGCCGAGGTATCCGGCCTTACCCAGAAAGACATCGAGCACGCGCTCAAGACGGCCGGCGATGTCATTTCCGACGCGCTGGCCGAGGAAGGCGATGTCGTGCTGCCCGGCCTGGGCAAGCTGGTCACCCAGGCCAAGGCCGCCCGCATCGGCCGCAACCCGAAGACCAAGGAGCCGGTCGAGATCACCGCTCGTAAGGCGATCAAGTTCCGCGCCGGCAAGGCGCTGAAAGACGCGGTTTTGCATAGCTAAACCCTCGCCTCAAGCCCCGCGTTAATTCGGGGCTTCGGGAGATGGTTTTAACGGAGACGATGATGACACCTACCCAAAAACGCCTGGCCTTCCCTCGGCGCGCGCCGCGTCAGATCACGCTGGCCTGGTGGCCCGTGCATGTCTTCTCCGCTGCTGTTGAAGGCTATCACTGGGCTTTCTTCGCCTGCCTGCAGCCGAAAGGGGCGAAATGGACATCCTGAAAAAGCAATCCCGCATCCGGGCGATCAATGCCATTTGCGGAAAGCTCAAGATCGGCGCCGAAGAGCGCCACAGCATCCAGTTGTCGGTCACCGGCAAGGCCAGCCTCACGGAAATGGAGCTGCCGGAACTGAATGACGTGCTCAGCCACCTCAATCGCATCGTCAGCGGCAAGACCAACGAATGGTCGTTCGTCTTCCGCCTGCCGCTCGAGCGCCAGAGCTACGGCAAGAAAATCTACCGCCTGGCCGAGAAGATCGGCGCCCTGCAGGTGCCGCCGGTACCGCGCATGAGCAAATCCTACATCGAGGGAGTCGCCGGCCAGATGAAGGGCTGCGACGCGCCCCTGGAGTTCTGCGACTGCGCGCAGCTGCACAAGATCGTGCAGGCGCTTGAGGTCTATGTGAAACGGCACGGAGGCTGACCATGGCGCTGCCCGCAACCATCCAGACGATTGTCAAACTCATCGGCCACGGCGATGCGATGGCCCTGGTGCGCGAGCTGGGCGGCCAGGAGTTTCGCTTCCCGATGGCGAAAAACTCCGAAAAATGGGAGTACCTGGTTGAAATCGTCGGGCCACTCTCAGCCGGAAACCTGCTCGCCACCTTTAGCGGCTCGGTGGTCTATATCGCGCTCTGCACCAACGCCCTGCGCGATGACCGCGACCGCCGGATGATCGACCGCTACGAGCGGCTGCTGCGGGAAAGACACAGCAGCCGTGGGGCGATATCGATCCTGGTGCAGGAGTTTCGGCCGATCAGCAACCGGACGGTGCGCAAGATCGTGAACGGACCAACGCCGTCGATGGCGAGCGAGCTGGTTGCCCAGGGGAATCTGTTTTGAGTAACGCAGAAGAGGATATAGAACATGGAAATTGAAGAAAGCACTGTAAAAAAAATCACGATCCGCAACGTCCAGAACCTAGACCCGGTAGCGGTCATGGTCGAGGACTTTGGGCCTGGAGAGGGCAAGATAACCATTACCTGCTTTGGTGAAGCCTGGAGCCACTACTGGAGCCACATGGGCGAAACCAACAAGCTCGCCGACTTCTTCTGCTCATGTGGTGAGCATTACTTGGCCGGTAAGCTCAAGACCGGCATACGAGATGAGGTTGATGACGACGACCCAGAGGCGCTGACCGCTCTCATGCGGAAGGAAATCATCAAGGACCGGCGCGAAGGCGACATTAGCAAGGGAGTCGCCCGAGAGCGATGGAATAAGGCCGAGGGCTACGACTCCCGCTGGGACGGCCACGAACTGCTCTACGAGGTGTTTGGTGATGAGTATTGGTATTGCACCCCAAAGAAGCCGAACCACGAATACGAATACCTGTGTCGGATCATCAAGACGGTACAGGCGGCGCTATCGGCTAGGCGCGGAGGTTGAGAATGAACATTGTGCGATACAACTTGATGATGCAACCGGGTTACACACCATATTGCGGAACCGGAAATTATTGCCGAATGCCACGAACGTACTTCGATGGCGAGCAGTTCAAGTGCCCGCATTGTGGCTGGCGGTCGCAGTTCCCCGTCGATTTCATTGCGGAATACAAAGCCAAGTGGCATGTGGCGCCTAACGCACTAGCTCAGGCGGACGCCGCTTTCGGCGTGTCGCCTGTTTAGGTTCCTATCTCGGACATAGCCGAGTTTCACACCACCGACGATCCCGCCCCGGCGGGATTTTTTTTGACTACCAGTGGAGGGTTTGCGGAAACGCTTCACCCTGCCGCCATAGCCATGAGACACCTATCCTCATGACCGAGACGGTGCGACTACTGGAGTGCGACAACACAGCCAGTAGCCACCTCCCGCAGAAGCGTCCTGCGTTTAGCCAAGGCACCGTGCTGTGCACACAGCGTTGCCGAGGCTATCACGCTGGAATATCAATGCAAATAGTCCGTTGTCATCACTGCAACAGAAAACTGGCCGAGGCTGACTACCTTTGCCTTTCAATCAAGTGTCCGCGCTGCGGAACGCTCAATACCCTGAAGGCCGGCGAGCCTCAAACTATGAAGGATCGCCATGTCGAACCCAAGCCCAATCGTCCCGTGGATAGGCGGTAAGCGCCGTTTAGCCAAGCATCTCTTGCCCATGTTTCCGGCGCATAAGTGCTATGTCGAACCCTTTGCCGGCGGCGCCGCGCTCTTCTTCCTCAAGAAACCGTCGCCGGTTGAAGTGCTGAACGACATCAATGGCGAGCTGGTCAATCTCTACCGGGTCGTCAAGCATCACCAGGATGAGCTGGTGCGCCAGTTCCGCTGGTCTTTGATCAGCCGCCAGACTTACGCCTGGGAGCGCGACGCGACAACGGCGCAGCTGACCGATATTCAGCGGGCGGCCCGCTTTCTCTACCTGCAGAAGATGGCTTTCGGCGGCAAGGTATCCGGCCAGAACTTCGGCACCGCTTCGACCGCGCCGCCGCGCTTCAATCGGTTGCGCCTGGAGGCCGACCTCGCCACCGCCAGCCAGCGCCTGGCCCGTACCTACATCGAGCACCTGCCATGGGAGGAGGTTATCCGTCGTTATGACCGGCCGCACACGCTGTTCTATCTCGACCCGCCCTATTGGGGAACCGAGGGTTATGGCGTTGACTTCGGGCTTGAGCAATACGACCGGATGGCCCATCTGGCGCGTAGCATCCAGGGCAAGATGATCATATCGGTGAACGACATACCCGAGATGCGGCGGGCGTTTTCCGGGCTGAACATCGAGCAGGTCGGCATCCGTTACACCGTTGGCGGTGCCGAAAAAGCACGAGGCGAGTCCATGGAGCTGATCATCAGAAACGGCTAGCGTGGATGCCCGGATAGCGCCTGCGATGCCAGCGAGCTTGTTGCACATGGGAACCTGTTTTGATTATCCTTGAACTATTCAGGTAGAAAGTCATCATGAAACGGCTGCTTATTTTGTTACTCACCTCATTGGTCGTCACGGCGCCGGCCCATGCGCAATACAAATGCACGATCTCCGGAAAAACGGTTTATTCAGATGTGCCCTGTGCAGCGAATGCGAAGCCGGTCGGCGCCCTGGAAGACCAGGTCAGCCGCCAGCAGCAGCTGGAACGGCAGGCGGTTATCCGCAGTGAGCGCGGACAACTGGGCGGCATCGAAGCGGAGGGCGCCGCAGAAAAGCGCGATCGCGGCCGGGTGGCTGATGCTCTGGCTTCAAGGGACCGCGCCGAGTCCAGCGCGAAAGCCTCGCGCTGCGCTAGTGCCCAGCGGGATCTGCAATCTGCGCAGCGTGCTGTTGCGGTCTACAAGGATGTCGCCTGGCAGAATTCCCTGAATCAGCGCCGGGCCGAGCAGGATGCGGCCGAGCGGCGGGTGCGGGATGCGTGCAATTGATCGTGGCCGGCGACTGCATCTGAAATATTTCGCAGCCTAGTCCCGTTTGGCCGGCGCCGACGAGCGACACCCTCACCGCATAGGCACACGCAGCTGATCATCAGAAACGGCTAGCGTGGATGCCTTTCCCCCTGCGAATCCGCCAGCTCGCCACGTAGTCTGGCGGCATGACATGCCAAACCTGCATCTACTTTGAACCCTCGGAAAAAGCCGGCCAGCGCGCCGTGCTGGAAGGGTTCGGCTACTGCAAGGTAGCGCCAACACTGGAGCAGCGCTCGCTGTTCGTGTCCGGTCAAAAGTCGTGCTGGCTGGTGCCGGTGCGCTTTCGAGCGTTTCCCAAGGGGGAAATCCATGGCGAGTGATATCCGCCTGCCCGTTGCCGCCCTGCTGCTCTCTGCGGCGGGCTTTGCCGGTATTGCCATCAACGAGGGCTATACCGACAAGGCCGTCATTCCGGTGCCGGGCGACCCCTACACCATTGGCCTGGGCTCAACGCGCCGCGCTGATGGCAGCGCCGTGCAGGCCGGTGACAAGATCACGGCGCCGGCCGCCATTCGCCTTGCCGTGCGCGACATTGCCGGCAAGGAAACCCAGCTGCGCGCCTGTTTCGAGCCCGCCACGCTCACGCAATACGAGTGGGATGCCTTCGTGGATCTTTCCTACAACGTCGGCGCCGGGGCTGTGTGCAACTCGTCGATCCCCGGCAAGGCCAAGCGGCAGGACTACAGCGCCGCCTGCAAAACCATCCTCGATTTCAAACGGGTGCAGGGGCGTGATTGCTCGGCGCCAGCCAATGCCAGGTTTTGCGGCGGCGTATGGATTCGCCGGCAGGCGATGACGCGCCTCTGCCTCACAGGAGAGCGCAATTGATACTCAGCACCGTTAATACCGAAATCAAGATCGTTGTTGTAACGGTGCTCGCCCTGGCGATCTTCGGCGCTGGCTGGGGTGCCCAGGGCTGGCGCAAGGATGCCGAGATTGCGCGCATCAACGAAACGCACCAGGCCGACAAGGCCCGCGCTACATCCGAAACCCTTGGTCGCGTTTCGGCGGCCAACAAGCGCAGTGATGGCCTGGCCGAGCAGCTCGCCCAAGCCGAGGCCGCCCGTCAAACCCTAGCCCAGGAGCACTACCGTGAAATCCAACGTCTCACTACTGGCCGCGCTTGTCTGTCTGGCGCTGTTGTCCGCCTGCTCAACGAGCCCGCCGGCCTGCGAATCAACGGGGCTCTACCCCAAGCCGTCCGCGAGCCTGTACGCGACGATGCCGCCGCTGCCACCGATACCGACGTCGCCCTCTGGGCCGACTTTGCCCGCCGGTCCTACGACACCTGTCGCGGCCGACTTCAAGCCATAGCGGATTTTTACCGCGAACCGTCCCCGACCGCACAGACAAAGGCAGGTGATAGCGCCGGGCTCTGTGCGGATTGCGGGAACAGAGAGGGAACAAACGATGGAAATCCGTGACTGGCTGCTGACGATCTCGATGCTCGGCCATTTCAGTTACACGCTGTGGGCCTACCTGGACAAGCGCAATGACAAAACCAACCAGAGGATTGCGGCCCTTACGGCCGAGGTTGCAGCGCTGGATTCGGACATGACCGCACTCAAAGCATCGGCTGAAAACGCGCCGAACCATGGCGATCTGGGCAAGGTTTATGAGGCCATCAAGGCGCAGGGAGAAATGACCAACGCCACCATTTCCAGCCTGGCCGCCACGGTGAATCAGCTGGTCGGTGAAAACCGGGGCCAGACCGACACGCTGCGCCTGATCCTCAACCGCATCACGGAAAAGGGACTGCCATGACCGAACAAGACCGCAAGCGCCGCAATTCGCTGCTCGCCACGCTGGCCTTTGCCGGCGGCAACAGCGTAGCCCGCGAGCTGCGCGAAGAGCTGGAATCCGTGCACGGCGTGGCCGTTACCCTCGACAAGGTGCGCGCCGATCTGCGCGTGCTGGCCGATGTCGGCGCGGTGCGCCTCAACGATGACATGGTGCAGATCACGGCCGAGGGCCGCGAGCATGCCCAGCTGCTGCGGGAGCTGTTCTAATGGATGCCGCCTTCCAATTTTGGGGAATCATTCTCGTGGCCTATGCCATTCGTTCCGGATTGTATGCAGTAGCCGACGCCATCCAGAACCGTGAGGTTGACGTGAAATTTTCGGCGCCCATTGAAGTCATCCATCGGAGCGAAAATGGCCCATCCTCCTGAAAAGCGCCAGGCGCTGCGCACGGCCTACATCGGCGGCCTGCCGCTTGAGGCCGCTGCCGACAAGGTCGAAGTGCCCTATGCCACGGCCCGCAACTGGTTCCGCGCCGCCCGCGACGAAGGTGACGACTGGGACAAGTTCCGCGCTGCCTCACTGATCGTCGCCGGTGGCGGCATTGAGCAGGCCATGGGGCGCATCATCGCGGCGGGTCTGATGCGCTGTGAGGCTCTCCTGGAGCGAATTGGTGATATTACCGATCCGGCCGAAGCGGCAGATGCCGTAGCAGCCCTGGGCGACACCATTTCGAAGCTGAAGAATGCAGCCAAGTCGTTCATGCCAGACGTCAGCGAACAGGCGGTCGCCATTGACACGCTGAAGGCGTTGTCGATCTGGGCTGGAAATTTCGCGGCAGCGAAAGGCATGGTTCTGGCGGAAATACTGGACGGTTACGCCTCCGTTAAAAAGCTGCAGATCGCCGCGCCTCTTGAAGAGCTTCGCGCCCGCGCCCGTGCAGCCGGTGCGGTTGATTCGACCAAGGTCGGCGGGCTGTCCGATGAGTCGGCCGATGCGATCCGCGCCAAAATCCTCGGGGTTGGCTGATGGCTGTTGTTGCCGAGCCGCGCGAAGCCAGAACGCCTATGGCGTTGTTGCCATATCAGCAGCGCTGGTGTGCCGACCACGCCCAGGTCAAGGTGATGGAAAAATCCCGGCGAGTCGGTATGTCATGGGGCGAGGCCGCAGATACCGCGCTTCTCGCTGCATCGGCATCCGGCCAGAATTCGTTCTACATCGGCTATATGAAAGATATGGCCAAGGAGTTCATCGCCGACTGCGCATCGTTCGCCAAGGCTTACAGCCTTGCTGCTGGTGATATTTCCGAAACAGAAGAGGTCTGGTTCGAGGGCGAGGAAAAGAAATCTATCTTCGTCTATACCCTGCGATTTCAGTCCGGTTGGCGCATCGAAGCCCTATCGTCGGCGCCGCGTAACCTGCGGGGTAAGCAGGGCCGCGTCATCCTGGACGAGTTTGCCTTCCACCAGAACCAGAAAGAATTGCTCAAGGCGGCGCTGGCCCTTTTGATCTGGGGTGGCGAAGTGCATGTGATCACGACCCACAACGGCGTCGAAAACGAATTCAATCAGTTGGTGCTCGATATCCGCGCCGGCAAGAAACCCTACAGCCTGCACCGCGTTACCTTTGGTGATGCCGTCAATGACGGACTATATGAGCGCGTTTGCCTGCGTACAGGGAAAACGCCAACCAGCGCAGATCGCGAAGCCTGGGTAAAGGGTATTTACGAACAGTACGGCACCGCAGCGGAAGAAGAACTTGACTGCGTGCCGACAAATAGTGGCGGCGCCTGGTTGTCACGCGCCTTGATCGAAGCGCGAATGATCGATGCGCCGGTGTTGCGCTGGAAGTCGCCAGCCAAGGATTTTGCATTGTGGCCAGAGCATTTGCGTACGGCGGAAATGCATGACTGGCTGGAAAAGAATGTTTTGCCGGTGCTGTTGGGTATGCCAAAGGATCTGCGTTCAGGGTTCGGCATGGACTTTGGGCGTAACGGTGACTTATCCGTGATGCTGCCCTTCCAGATCACGAAAAAACTGTGTCGCCGGTTTGCGTTCGCCCTGGAACTTTCCGATTGTCCTTTCGACCAGCAACGCGAGGCGACTTTCTATATCGGAGATCGCCTTCCAAACTTCTTCGCCGCCAAGCTGGATGCAAGAGGGAACGGTCAGTATTTGGCTGAAAAAGCTGTACAAAAATGGGGGCCTGGTCGTGTTGAGGCCGTGATGCTTTCTCAGGCATGGTATCGCGACAATACGGCTCCATTCAAAGCAGGCCTTGAAGATCAGACCATAGAGCTGATTCGCGACTCTGATCATCTTGACGACCTGAGAGCATTCCAGGTGACCAAGGGTATCCCGCTGCTGCCTGATACACGAACGAAGGGACAAGATGGTCAGCAGCGCCACGGGGATGCCGGCTGCGCCTATTTGCTTGCTTATGCCGCGAGCCGGACTGAGTCAATCGCCGTTACTGAAGGCTTCCAGTCCATCTCCCGCCACCCGAGCGGCGGCGACGACGATTACGGCACCACCTCACGGAGAATGTTCTAACCATGGCTACCATCCTTGATCAACACGGCAAGCCGTTTGCAATCTCCCAGGTTGCCGAGCCGCAGACCGCCCGCATCACCTCGCTGCAGAACACCTATATCGAGGGCCAGCTCAACGGCCTGACGCCATCCCGCGCCGCCCGCATTCTGGCGGCCGCAGACCAGGGCGATATCGTTTCCCAGCACCGGCTGTTCGAGGACATGTTCGACCGTGATGCGCACATCCAGTGCGAGTTCGGCAAGCGGGCCGGGGCGGTCAATACGCTGGACTGGAGCATTGCCCCGCCGGCCAATGCCTCCGCCGCCGAGAAGAAAGCCGCTGCCTGGGTCGATGACATGCTGCGCACGGTGGTCGATGACTTCGAGGATGTCATCCTCGCGATGATGGAAGCCATCGGCCATGGGTTCTCGCCGATTGAGCTGGAATGGCAGATTCAGGAAGGCAAGCGCATCCCGAAGTTTCACCCGCGCCCGCAGGATTGGTTCCGGCTTGATCCGACCCGCCGCGAGCTGCGCCTCAACGATGCCAGCGCCGAGGGCGCCAGGCTGACCAGCATGGGCTGGATCATGCACACGCCGCGCAAGGCGAAGACCGGATACATCTCGCGCCTGCCGCTGTTCCGCGTGCTGGTCTGGCCGTTCATCTACAAGAGCTATTCCATCGGCGACCTGGCCGAGTTCCTTGAGACCTACGGCCTGCCGATCATCCTTGGCAAGTACTACCAGGGCGCGCAGCCGGAAGAAAAGGCCAGCTTGATGCGGGCCGTGACGGCGTTGGGCCATGACGCCCGCGCCATCATGCCCAAGGAAATGGACATCGAGATCAACAAGATCACCGGCAGCGGCGATGGTGCCCCGCACCTTGCCATGGTCGATTGGGCCGAGCGTAGCCAGAGCAAGGCCATCCTCGGCCAGGTGCTGAGTGCCGAGGCCAAGGCAACCGGCATGGGGAGCGGCGTGGCCGACCTGCAGGGCGAGGTGCGGACGGATATCCGCAATGCCGATGCCCGCCAGATCGCCGCCACGCTGACCCGCGACCTGATTTACCCGCTGGTGGCGTTCAACCTGCCCGGCATCAACGGCCTGAGCCGCTGCCCGCGCTTTGTGTTCGATACGGGCGAAGCCGAAGACTTGAAGCTCTACGCCGATGCGCTGCCCAAGCTGGCCCAGGGCGGCGCCCGCATACCCGTCAGCTGGGTGCATGAAAAGCTGCGCATCCCCGAGGCCAAGGATGGCGAGGCAGTGTTTCAGGTGGCACCGGCCGCACCGGCCCTGCTGCCGGTGGGCAATGCCGCCATGACCGCCAAGGCGCCAGCGCCCGCCACCCCGGATACCGCCGACAAGATGGTGCAGCCGCTCGACATACCCGCCGCGAAGCAGTTGGAAGCCTGGGT
The DNA here is from genome assembly GCA_049294655.1 of Azonexus sp. GTDB lineage: Bacteria > Pseudomonadota > Gammaproteobacteria > Burkholderiales > Rhodocyclaceae > Azonexus. Next base: position 46,804 of record JBAQDI010000053.1, on the reverse strand, counting down.
CAAGGATATCGAGCAGATGCTGGGCAAGGCAGAAAGCCTGGAGCAGTTCCGCGAGCAGCTGCTGGCGCGTTACTCGGCACTGCCGACCGAAGATCTGGTAACGGTGATGGCGACGGCGCTGGCTGCGATTGAACTGCGCGGCCGGGCCGAAGTGCTGGCCGGTCAGTAATGGCTGTCCCTGGTCTATCTGCCGGATTTGATCTGCCCTTTGCCGAGCAGGTTGCCTTCTTTCGGCAGAAGCTCAAGCTGGCTACCGTTGCCTGGGACGATATTTGGCAGGCCGCCCATGACCGCGCCTTCGTTGTAGCCGGCGCCATGAAGGCCGACCTGCTGGCCGACCTGTTCGCGGCCGTGGAAAAGGCCATCGTTGAAGGGACTTCGCTCGAAACCTTCCGGCAGGACTTTCGCAAAATCGTGGCTGATAACGGCTGGCAGGGCTGGACTGGCGAAGGCACGCCGGGCGGATTCGCCTGGCGCACCAAGGTGATCTACGAGACCAACCTGCGCAGCAGTTATGCCGCCGGCCGCTGGCAGCAACTGAACGACCCGGCCATGCTGCAGATGATGCCGTTCTGGGAGTACATCCATAACGACAGCGTGCTGCATCCGCGCCCGCAGCATCTGGCCTGGAATCACCTGACGCTGCCGGCCACGCATGCCTTCTGGAAAACCCACTACCCGCCGAACGGCTGGGGGTGTCGCTGCCGGATCGTGGCGCGCATCAAGCCGCGTCCAGATGCCATCACTACCCCGCCCAGCGACTGGCAGCGCATCGACGACAAGACCGGGGCGCCCATCGGCATCGACAAAGGATGGGCCTACGCGCCCGGCGCCAGCCAGCAGCAGGAACTGGCCGACCTGGTCAAGGCCAAGGCGGCCAAGCTGCCGCCCAAGCTGGCCGATGCGCTGGTGGCGGATGTTTCCAAGGTGACTCGCCGTGGCTGATGACGGCTTTGGCTTCGGCCTCCAGAATCAGGCCGTCATTGCCCGCCTGAACGAGATCGCGCGGCGGTATGCCGATATGTCGCCGGCCATGAAAGCCATCGGCGAGACGGTTACCGAATCGACCAAGGCCCGGTTTGAAACGTCGACTGCGCCGGATGGCACGCCCTGGGCGCCCAATGCGGTCAGCACCGTGCTGGAACGGATATCGCAGATCAAGGGTGCTTACCGCAAGGATGGCCGGCTATCCAAGAAAGGCGCCGAGGCTTATGTCAGCAAGAAGCCGCTGGTGGATACCGGAATCACCCAGGATTCGTTTCGCTGGCAGTTGGCGGAAGGCGGCAACGCCGTCGAGGTTGGTACCAACCGCTTTGCCTCTGAGTGGGAAGGCGGCGCGGCCGTGTTTCACTACGGCCGCCGCGACGGCAGCATGCCGGCCCGGCCGATCCTCGGCATCTCGCCTGCGGATGAGGTCGACGTGCTGGATATCCTTGCCCATTTCTGCGAGGTCAGCCTCGGGTAATGGCGTGAATCGCACAATCGCTCCGTGTGCGATTTTCGGGGCTTTGCCGGCGTCCATGTAGCGGCCAACCGATGGAAATCGAAATTAACGCGCCATTAACGCTATTTGCGGGGCGGTCGGTGTTGGTGGTGGATGGCTGATTTTGGGTGTTTCACCTGACCGGCGAAAAAATTTGCCAGATGGCAGCGCTCGACCCAAAATGAATACGTTGATAGGAGCCGAGATGAAACCCATCGTCGTATTGATTGCCAGCCTGGTTGCGCTGCCCGCATTTGCCCAGGAGATGAACCGCTGCATTGTTGGCGGGCGCTCGGTGATTCAAGAGGCACCCTGTGCTGCTGAGAAGCCAACGACAGGGAAATTCCGCTGTTTTGTTGACGATGAAGTGCGTTACTCAGATGTTTCCTGCGCGCAGATCAAGTCGAAAGAGGTATTGGCAAAAGAAGCAAAAGAAGTCGCGGACGCAGAGAGGGCAAAAAACGCCACTGCTGCCAAGCTGCTTGAAAAGGCTGACCGCCCTAATTTTTCATACCGCATAGCAAAGGCCGAAAAAGTAACGGCTCAACAGCTACGTGACCCAGATAGTGCTCGGTTCAAATATACGCGAGTGTCGTGGTTCTCTGGGTTTGCTGTTGTTTGCGGGATGGTTAGCGGCCGTAACGGTTTTGGTGGGTACTCAAACCCCGTTCGGTTTTTTGCAATCGATGACCTCGTCACCGTCGATGAAAACAAGAGTTATCTCTCGTTTGATGATCAGTGGGCAAAGTACTGCGGCAGCTAAATCCCTAAATCCAAGTCCGGGAAACTGGGGAAAACCTTCCCCCTGACCGTTGCCCTGCTGTGTCGCCATCATCGGCGGCATGGCAACCAAAAACCAAAAAACATCAGTCGCAGCCCTCTCCGTCACGCTGAACGCGTCGGCCGGTGAGGTACAGCTCTTGCCGGATGGCGTGTTTCGCGCCACCGATGGCTCTGGCCGCCCGGATGATGCGCCGTGCTGGCGATTGAATGCGGATGTCGCCAAGCGACTGATTGCCCGCATGTCTGCCAAGCCCAATCCGCTGGTCATCGACTACGAGCACCAAACCCTGAACGCCGAAAAGAACGGACAGCCCGCCCCGGCGGCTGGCTGGTTCGCCGGCACATCGCTTGAGTACCGTGAGGGTGGCGGCCTGTTCGCCATCAATCCGGCATGGACAAAGCGCGCAGCGGCACACATCGACGCCGACGAATACAAGTTCGCCAGCACCGTTTTTGAGTACGACCTGGCGAGCGGCGACGTGCTCGACATTCGCATGGCCGCCCTCACCAACAACCCCGGCCTGACCGGTATGGCTGCGGTTGCTCTGACCGCTATCAATGATTCAAACCACCAGGAGGCTCTCATGCCCGAACTGTTGAAAAAGCTGCTGGCCGCTCTTGGCCTGCCGGAGACCGCAACCGAAGACGAAGTCGTCGGCGCTGTCGAGTCGATGAAAAAGAAGGCCGGCGAAGCCGAGGCGAAGACTGCCGAGGTTGCTGCGCTGACCGCCAAGGTGGGCGGCAATCCCGACCCGTCCAAGTTCGTTGGCGTTGCTGTGATGGAGCAGCTGCAGACCCAAGTTGCCGCGCTGACTGCCCAGGTCGGTGGCGACAAGGTCGACAAGATCGTGGCCGATGCGGTTGCGGTTGGCAAGCTGCTGCCCGCCCAGGTGGATTGGGCCAAGGATCTCGGCAAGTCGAACCTCGCCGCGCTGACCGGCTACATCGAAAAGACCCCGGTCATTACCGCCCTTGGCGGTACGCAAACCGGCGGCGCCGATCCGGCTGGCACGGGCGGCACCGGCGTTGCTGCGCTGACCGCCGCCGAGCTGGGTGTTTGCAAGAACACGGGCGTTTCGCCCGAAGACTTCCTCAAAACCAAGACGGCCGCAGCCTGACCGCCAACCCGGAGATAAAACCACATGGCTACTTTGACTCAAGACCGTGCGACGCCGCTGCGCGCCAGTGAAGACTTCGGTTTTCCGGTGGCGGCCAGCACCAAGCTCTATGCCGGTTCGATTGCCTGCATCAATTCGTCGGGCTACCTGACCAAGGGCGCCGTTGCGACGACGCTCAAGTGCGTTGGCGTCATGCAGGCCGCTGCCGACAACAGTGCAGGCGCCGCTGCGGCGATCACCGGCAAGGTCAAGCGCGGCTGCTTCAAGTTCCTGAACTCCGCCTCGACCGACCTGATCGCCCTGGCCGACGTTGGTGCCGACTGCTACATCGTCGATGACCAGACGGTTGCCAAGACCAACGGCTCGAACGCCCGTTCGGTGGCCGGCAAGATCCGCGACGTCGAATCCGACGGCGTCTGGGTCGAGATTTAACGCGTCGCCCTCTTTGAAATAACCAGGAGAAACACATGAAATCCATCAAGATCACGATCATTGCCGGCCTTGGCATGGCCCTCGCCACTGCCGTGGCGCTGGCTGCGGCCATGCCTGCCGGCTATCCCGTTTCCATGGCGCCGGAGCACGGCGCCGTGATCGGCTTCGCAGGTATGCTGATCAACCGGGAAAACCTGAGCGCCATGTACAACGGCTTCAAGACGGCCTTTGTCAATGCGTTCGCGGGCGTCAAGCCGGTCTGGCAACAGATTGCGACGCTGGTGCCGTCGTCCAACAAGGTCGAGAACTACGGCTGGCTGGCCGAGTTTCCGCGCCTGCGTGAATGGGTCGGTGATCGCCAGATCAAGAGCATCGCGGCCAGCGGTTACCAGATCACCAATAAGAAGTTCGAGGCGTCGGTCGGTGTCCCGAAAGATGACATCGAAGACGACACCTACGGGGTGATGGCGCCGCTGTTCCAGGAAATGGGCTATGCGGCGGCGACGCACCCGGATGAGCTGGTGTTTGCGCTGCTCGCGGCCGGTTTCACCACGACCTGCTACGACGGGCAGTACTTCTTCGATACCGACCACCCGGTTGGCGATACCACCGTCAGCAATCACGGCGGTGGCTCTGCCGCTGCCTGGTATCTGCTCGACACCAGCCGCCCGCTCAAGCCGATCATTTTCCAGAAGCGCCGCGACTATGAGCTGAAGTCGATGACGGATGCGCAGGACGAAGCAGTATTCATGCGTGACGAATATCGCTACGGCGTCGATGCTCGCTGCAATGTGGGCTACGGCTTCTGGCAGATGGCGTTCGGTTCCAAGCAAACGCTGGACGAAACCGCTTACGCCGCTGCCCGTACGGCAATGATGAGTTTCAAGTCCGATACCGGCCGCCCGCTGGGTATCAGCCCGAAGCTTCTTGTTGTTGGCCCAAGCAACGAAGGCGCTGCCCTCAAGCTGATTCAGGCCGAAAAGCTGGCAAACGGTGCCGACAACGTCTACCGCAACACCGCCCAGGTGTTGGTCGTTCCCTGGCTTTCCTGACCGCTGAGTCTTGACCAAGCCCCTGCCCAGCGGGGGCTTTACTGAAGGCTTAACTGACAGGAGCAGATCATGGTGACGAGAGCAAAAGCAGCTTCCCAAAAGGGTAAAGCAGCCACGAAGAATACTTCAGCGACCGCAACGCCGGTAGCCAGCGCTGACGTTTTGGAAACGGCGGCAGCTCCGGCTGTCGCCAGTTCCATTGCGCCTTTGCCGGCCGAAGGCGAAAAGCCCATCGGAGACGGACAGGAGCTTCCCCCAACGGGGGCCGATGAAGACCTGGTCATGACCCATGAAATCAAGGCGGTCGTCGATAAGGGCTTTTGCCGGGCCGGTATGCGCTGGCCGCACGACGGGATTTTTACGAACCGCGCCAGCTGGACCGATGAGCAATGGAAGGCGATTACCACCGAGCCCCAGCTGATCGTCCGCGAGCTGTAACACCACCCCAATCAGGAGAGAGCCATGCCAAAGGGCGATTATTCGAAGACCAAGGAATCCATCGTCCCGCTGCAGGGCGTGGTTCGCGACGGGAAGCTGGCCGCGTTGCTTGACCATGAGGGCAAAGAGATCGGCATGCCGGTTACGGCTTTGGCTAGTGTCACCGGGGGGATTAAAACTATTGCGGTGCTGACGCAGGCCCAGTACGACGCTCTAGCTGTTAAAGACCCGAACACCGAATACAACATCGTGGCGGCCTGATCATGCCGCCGATCTTCATTGGTTCGCGGCCTGTCCTCAAGCGGTACATCGGCAGCACTGAGGTGACGAAAGTCTATCTCGGCCTGGACGAGATTTTCGGGGCTGCTCCACCATCGCTGCCGGTGCCGTCAAACGCCCTCGCGTGTTTGTTCGGCGACTCCCGGTCACAGGGTAGTTCAGGGGATTTTCCGGGAGTCAATACCCTCAATGCAGAGGGTTACGCCAGCTGGGCATTGCAGGCTGCTGGCTATAAATTCAGCTGGTCGGCCAATTACGGGGTGGGTGGCTCATATTTGATCCCGAATGACAACGCGACTTACTCGCTGCGCCAGCGCCTCGCGGCAGTCATCGCGGACCCTGCATCAGTTGTTGTGCTGCTGATCGGTGTAAACGATGGCGGAACAGCCCTGAACATCTGGGCTCCAGAGTTCGTTTACATCGTAACCGCGCTCACTGGAGCCGGGAAAATCGTTATGGTGCTCGATGAGCTACCGTACACGGCAGTTGCAAACGAAGCAGGTCGGCTTGTGCAAATCGAGCGGCACCAATATCTGGCGTCCCCTGCTGTCGGAGCAATCAGCCCGCTAGTTGTGCAGGTTAGTTCGTTTGCACCGATGCTCAAAGCCGGAACAACCTGTGATTTTGTCGATGGGTATGCTCCTGATGGTTTGCACCCTAAAGTACGCGGAAATTCGGTTCTGGGCGGGGTTGTCGGTGCGCCAATGGGTCAGCTATTTGCGGCTTACCCATCGCAAAATAACCCGCCGACAGGCGCTGACGACTACAACGCAGCAACGAACCCTGGCGGTTGTCTGATCCCCGGCTACATGATGGCCGGGACTGCCGGATCAACTGCCGGAGTAACTGGCGTTGTTGCCAGCAATCATGCGTTCTCAACTGCAAATGCCGGAGGCGTCACCATCGACTGCTCGATGACGACCGACTCGGACGGGCACGCTCAGCAGGTAATCCATGTCCACGGCACGCCAACTGCTGGCAGCAAAACGCTGTCGTACCAAAATCTGTGCATGACCGCCGGCAACATGGGCTATATCGGTGCGGGTGATTACATCAGATCAGTCGCCCGTGTCATTGTGGATACAGGCGCCATCGGTTTTCGTGGCTTCGGCATTGGCGCGAAGCTGCAGGGCAACAACGGAGTGGCTGTCAACAAGACAACCTACAATTTTGCCGGCACCTCGGCAGAATGGCCTTCTGATCTTCCGTTCGATGAGCCTTGCGCATCCCAGAGAAATGCAGTTTACGCAGACTGGTCGACGATGACAGCGCGGGGCATAACGTCGCTGCTCAACATGTCATTCACCGGCGGCGCTCCCGTTGATTTTACGATCCGCGTCAGCCGCTTTGGAGTACGGAAATGATCCATGAAAATTTCGAGGATTGGGTCGATGGTCACCTTGACCTTGAGCCGGCATATAACGAGGACTATTCCATCAACTACCTGTATTTTCGGCGCCCCGAAGTCGAGGCGGCATATGCCGGCTACCGCGCAGAGATGGGCATGACTCCCGAGGCTATCGACTGGGCGAAATACGAAAATGCTTGACCTTCACAGCGCCGCCATCGGTTGGTTCGCCGGCCTGCTGTGTGGCGCTGCGCTGATCCACTGGATTACGCTGCTGACGCGCTGCGACGGTTGTTGCTCCAAAAACTAAGCATCTCTGCACGCCGCCACTGATATGCCACTCGCCGCCCACCTCCTGTCATCCACGCTCGGCCTAGTATTTCCGCGCTATCGGACGCTCGGAGAGTGGGCGGAGACTTATCGCAAAATCATCGCCGGCAAGCCGATTGAAGACAAAACGAAGGCGAACCGCCTTTGCATTCTGGCTCATGTCCTTGCCGGCCTGGGCGAAGATCGGATCATCTCGGCGATCTTGCCGCATGAGATTTCAGGGATGGTGATGGGGGTTCATAAGGCCCATCCCTCGCTCGCCAAGCGCATCCTGATCGAGGCGAAGGACTTCTTCAACGAAGCGGTCAACTACGCATGGATACTCAGATCGCCAGCTGCTGCGATCAGATATCCAAAGGTCAGGGTTTTGCGGGAGCGCTTGACGCTTGACCAATGGAAGGCGATCCATGCCTGGTCAGTCGCCAATCAACCGCCCTGGGTGAGCAGGATGCTGGTGCTCGCCTTGGTGACCGCCCAGCGTCGCAGCGATGTCGAGAAATTCCGGTTTTCTGATGTCTGGGATGACCATCTGCATGTGATCCAGGCGAAGACAGGGGAGCGCCTGGCGCTGCCGGTTGATCTACGTCTGGATGCCATTGGTGTGACCATCGGCCAGGCTATTGAGGATTGCCGGGGGTACGCCATCAACGAGGACTTTTTGCTGCGCAAGCATAACGGTCAGCCGCTGGTGATGGCATCGCTTTCTGCCCGTTTCGAAGAGGCCAGAGAGGCGGCGCTACCGCCGTTTCAGTCGGGCCATCCACCGTCGCTGCATGAGTGTCGCTCGCTATCCGAACGGCTATACCGGGCGCAGCGAATCAACACAATGATCCTGCTCGGCCACAAGCACCAGGCAATGACGGATCTTTACAACGATGACCGTGGGCTCTCGCAGGGCAGCTGGAAAACGTTACACATCTGAGGAGTTTGCATGTCCTACGCTACGCTGCAGGATCTGATCGACCGCTTCAAGGAGTCGGAGATTATCCAGCTCACTGATGAAGCCGGTGCTGGCGTGGTTGATCCCGCGCCGGTTGTGCTGGCGCTGGCCGATGCCGATGCCGAGATCAATGCCGCCCTGGTCGGGCGTTATTCTTTGCCCCTCGGCACCGTGCCCGACTTGCTGGTGCGGATCGCTTCCGATCTGGCGCGTGAGTCGCTGTATGCGGATCGGCCGACCGAGACTGTTGCAGAGCGTGCCAAGACGGCCCGTGCTTTGCTGTTGCAGATTGCGGCCGGGAAAATGCGGCTGGATGTAGCCGCAGCAGCTGCAGAAGAAAGCTTGCAGGGGCTGGTCGAGATGGTGAGCGGACGGCGGAAATCGCCGTTTGTCGGCTGATGGCGCTGCTCGATGATGGCCCGCTGCTTGAGGCCCGCTTGCGCGAGGTGTGCACGGCCGCCGGTGGAAATATCTTCCAGGCCGAAAGCCTGGCAGGCGTTAAAGAGTCCGCCCAGGTAACGCCTGCGCTGCATCTGGTCCTTGGCCCATACCGGCCAACGAGCAATGACGGGACGAGTTCCACCATCTGGGAAACCATCTGGTTTGTCGTGGCGGTGGTAAAGAACCAGCGCCAGGGCAAGGGGGCAAAGGCGGTGCGGGAAGATTCCGGCGCCGGGCTGTTGTTGCAGCAGGCGATTGCTGCGCTCGATGGCTGGCAGTGCCCAGGGACAATTGACCTGGTGCATGCTGTCCCGCCTCCGCCGCCCTTGATTACTGCCGGGTTCGGCTATTTTCCCCTGGCGTTTGAAACCAAGTGCGTCACGGACGGCGCTCCTTTCACGGGCTATTGATCCGTAGCCAACTGGGGAAATTCTTCCCCCTGACCGGCGGCTTTGCCGCATGAAAAACTCCGGGTGTCATTTCAATCAACGACATTCAGGAGTTCACCATGGCCGCCGTTCAGCGCACTGCAATTGTTCAAGGCACCCCGTACATGCACGATGTCGGCGTCAATGCCGGCGATTCGCTCGGCAACACGTCGAAGCTGACGGTTTCCGCCAATTTCGAAAAGATCGTGATCGAAAACTTCCAGGGTGGCGGCGGGAACGACGACGCTTTCTATCTGTTCAAGGATGGCGGTCTCGAGCTTGAGTGTCGTCACGTATCTCTCTCGGTGCTCAAGATCGCCATGGGCGCCGATGCAACTGCTGTCCCTGCGGGCCCTGTCACGGGCGAAACGCATACCGTCGTCGCGCTGAACAAGCTGATCGCGCTGGACCATTTGCAGGATATGGATGAGGTCCTGGTTGTTTCAAAGGGCGCGACGACCTATGTGGAAGGGACGCACTACACCCGCGCCAACGCCGGCATCATCCCGCTGACTGTCACTTCAGGCGGCATAACTGCTGCGGACGAGCTGACGTTCGATTACACGATCCATCCGCACCAAGTCATGCAGGCCCTGGTCAATTCCATCGTTGAAAAAGGTTTGCTCTTCGACGGTGTCAATCAGCGCTCTCGCTCCCCCTGGCGTTTTGACTTCCATCGCGTTGCTTGGTCGCCCAGTGATTCGATTGAGCTGATCAGCAAGGAATTCATGTCCTTCCGGCTCAAGGGCGAGATCCTCGCCTGGGATGGCATCACCGATCCGGCAGCGTCCAAGTTCTACAAGGCCCTGGTAGGTGACCTGTGATTCGCGTTGCTGAAAAGCGCGAGGTCGGCGGCAAGGTCTTCGACGTGTTCGAACTGACCTTGGCCGAAATCCGCGCCTGGCTGGCTGATTTTGATCGGGCCGGCAACGTTCTGGATTCGACGCTATTCGAAGAGTTCGACGTTTCCGATCTGTGCCGGCTGACGACGCTGACTGTCGCCGACCTGGACGATCTCGCTCCCTCCCAGGTGCGCGAGGTGCATGCGATTGCCAAGGAGTTCAACGCCGATTTTTTCGGGATGCGGCAGCGGGTGGTGGGGCTGGGAAAGATGTTGCTCAACGCGACCTCGAATCCGCTGTCGCAGCCCTGATCATGGCCGGCCACGCGAATGCCTGGGAGTATCCGTGGTCGGTGTTTTGTTCCGCCTGCAAGGCCGCAACACCACAGGAGTGATTTTTAATGGGCGTACCCGGTAGCCTCGTATTACGGCTGTTGATCGAAGGCTCCAATGCCGGGGCCGTGCGGGCGCTGAATTCAACGACCGCCGAGGCCACCAAGACCGGGGCCTCGCTGTCGAAGCTGGATATGGCGACGGGCAATTTCAGCCAGACTCGCGCCTCGCTTGATTCGGTTTCGGTTCAACTCAATTCGCTGCGTTCTCTATCAGCCTCGGTGTTGTCCTTTGCCGGGGTTTCACTGGGCGCCGGTGAGCTGATTCGACTGGCCGATATCTTTACCCAGATGAATGGCCGGCTGCGGCTGGCTACCCAGTACAGCGGAGATTTCAACCAGGTGCAGCAGATGCTGCGCGATTCGGCGCGGGCGACGCGCTCTGACCTAGTGGCCACCGTCAATCTGTATGCGCAGCTGTCGCCGGCGCTTAAGGGCATTGGCCTGAGTGCTGGGCAGTCGGTTGGGATGGTGACGACGATCAACCAGGCGATTGCGATGTCTGGAGCATCATCTCAAGCGGCAGAAGCTGCTCTTGTCCAGCTCGGCCAGGGTTTTTCATTTGGCGCTTTGCGCGGCGAAAATCTAAACAGCATTCTTGAGCAAACCCCGGCCCTGGCGCAGGCTATCGCCGACGGCCTCGGCATTTCCAGAGGTGCGTTAAGGGAGTGGGGAGACGAAGGGAAATTAACGGCCGAGGCGGTTGCTGGTGCATTGAAAAAAGTCGCCGCGCAGGTGAATGACGATTTCGCCAAGATGCCGGTCACAGTCGGTCAGGCCATGACCAATCTCAAGAATGAGGTGCTGGTTTTCGTTGGGGCGACTGACCAGGCATCCGGATCCACTTCGACCCTGGCGAATGTGATCAATGCAGTGGCGCAGGAGTTTTCAGACTCCGGACCCGCAGTGACTGCGTTTTCAGAGGGGTTGAAGATTGTCACGAATGGGCTGGATGGCATTTACCGTCTGCTCAAGATTGTCGGCCTGGGCATTGCCGCGTATTCGGCTGCGGCGGTGGCGGCGCTGAGCGGCGACTTTTCAGGGGCGCGGGCAATCTGGGCGGCTCTTGGTGAGGACATCGACGCGGTGCTGCAGAAGCCTCTGTTGACCGAGCCCAAGATTATCAACTCTGCTGTCAATGTGGCACAGAAGCGGCAACAGCTTGAGGAGCAGCTGGCAGTCGAGGTTGCGCGGCTGGAAAAGCTCAAGGCGTTTGAGGCCGGTACCGCATCCGACAACGTGGCCGCGAAGGAAAAAGCCAATATCGACGCCCGCATTGCCGACCAGAAGCGACTGGTCGACGCGGTGCGGTCGGCCTGGCAGGACTCGCTCAAGGAGATCGAGAAGTTTGCTGAGGCGGCGCAGGCCAAGCTGGTCAAGGCTACGGATTACCGAGCGGCTGGGAAAACGTCTGCTTTCAATGCCAGCATATCCGGCCTTAGCGAGCAGGACCAGCTGGCAGCTAAGTCGCAACGCATGTCCGATCTGCAGTCGCAGGGAAATTACGAGGCGGCCCGGGCACGCCTGGCGGCACTTGAGGGTGACATCAAGAAGTACGATGCCGCAGCCGGTGCGGCCGAGAAGCGGCTCAAGGAGGCGCTCGGCCTGGCTGAGGACATCAAGGATGTGTCAGCAATCGAGACGATCAGCAACGAGTTGGCGAAGATCCAGGAAGCCGGCGCAGCGCTCGACCAGAAGAAATCCGAGGAAGCAAAGGGCCGCGCCGAGTCTCAGGCCAAGCTGTTGAACGATCTGCAGGCGAAGCTGGATGCGCTGACAAAAGAGGCGCGGGTGATCGAGGTCAAGGCCGAGGTGACTGATGCTGAGAGCAAGGTCAACGGGCTGAAGAAGCAGCTGGAAGACCTGGCAAAGGGTGTGACGGTGCCAGTGGTTGTGCAGCAGAGCGGAACGCCTGCGGTTGGCGGCACGGAACCCACAGTAGGCCGTGCATGGGGCGGCCAATTGCCTGGCTACGCACCGCACGACCGTGCCGACAACGTGGTGTACCGGGGCACCCCTGGCGAGTGGGTCATCCAGCGCCCGGCCGTTCGTTACTGGGGGCCGGAATTCATTGCTGCGATTAACGCAATGCGGATGCCCAAGTTTGCGTTTGGTGGGCAGATCGGCGGTAGCAGCATGCTTAGCAAGTTGGCTGTACCAAGCATTCAAAACGGGGCGTTGAATAGTAACGAACTGGCTGGTTTGACGCTCGATTTAGCAGCGCTTGGGCTGGGCAGGCACAAAGTTTTGGCACCATTGAAAACCCAGCGGGAAATTCTGCAGGTTTTCAAAGAAGCGGCTTTCCGGTTCGGGAGTAAGTGATGAGTACTCCAACACTAATTATCGCCGGTATGCATGTCCCGATCATGGCTCGGCTTAAGGTCCAGCAGACGTTTGAACCGCTAGGCGGATCCACGAGACGGCGCATGGGAAGTGGGGCGCTGTTTTCAATGACCGCCTGGCGCCGCTGGAAAACGACAATCAGCGGCAGTGGTTGGATACCGGCGCCGCTGCTTGGCATCAATTTTGACGAGCCGTACGAAATTCATTCAGTGGCGCCATTGGCGTTTTTGTTGGGCGCGCCGCTGCCCCCAGGGTGGTCGTCTCGTCTCGATTATCCAGAGACGCAATTTACGGGGCCTGATGACGTCACAGTCCGCCTCATTTATCCAATTTTGACCGTAAAGTCTGACCCTCCACGGTTGATCCCTGGTAGCTCCCCGTCGTGGGAATTAGTGTGCGAGGAAATTTGATGCTGTATCACGAAAAAATCTCAGGTGCCCCGGCCACAGGCGACGACGATATCGATGGTCCGGAATGGAACAAGGATCATGTGTTTGGGGCTGGGTCGATAATCCCGCTGTGGGTCGGACGGTTTGGATATTCGCTGAGCTTCGGCGGGACCGGAACCTTTTTTAATGATGCAGCGGTCGTTGATGGCGCGTTTCGGGAGGGGGCTGGCAGTTACATTATGCCGATTGATGCGTCGTCGATAAAATTACGCGATGGATGCGCATTTGCTGTCCAGGTAACCTGCCTATGGGATGCATTCTCCCTGCCGCCTGCCGATATTGTTTCAGCTGGTGGCGGGCTGCTCGACGATCCGACATCCCTCGCAGATATCGCCGTCCAAATCTGGTTTGATAACGGGGCCGGGCTTGCCGATCCGAGCGCCGGATGCCATGCCGCCGTTTTCGTTAATCTGATCGTTTTCGTTCCGTAGCATGTCCGCATTTGCAGCCAACGCATTTGCAGCCAATGCATTTGATGCCGGACCGGATATTCCCGCCCCGGTGGCAGTCGGCGCTCCCGCTGTCATTCTATCGGTGCATACATCAAACTTTTCAGTGTTTGGCGCTGGTGGGTTTTGGTGGTCAGCAACTGTGCACGTGGGCGGGCTCGATGTGAGCGCCAGGATTTCCGGGCAGATGACTATTTCGGCAGCAGAGGCCTCGGCCAGACTGGCTAGCTTTTCGATAACGCCCACCTTGGCCGCGGAGTTGAGTATCTATGATTCTGCGGCGGTGACGATCGACCTGACCGTTTTTCGGGGGCCGATCACAGCAACGTTCCGGCGTTTTACAGGAACGGTCGAGAGCTGGAGTTTTGACGCCGGCGATCGCCTGGTGTCATTGCAATGCCGTGATGGGTATCAGGAGCGGATTGCGGCGTGCGGCTCTAGTAGCGAGGTTGCGGCGTTGCTGGGCGGCCTGGCGGTCGAATCTCAACACATTGTTCGGTGGGGTGATACAGATCCATCTCCATCGACCTATTTCAACGCGCTGCTGGGCACCGTTCCGGGGACCGTTTTCGTTGACGGTAATGGCGTGTGGCGGGTAATTCCGTGGTCAATCGGCGCGCCAGCGGCAAGCTTCTCCGCCGCCGAAATTTTCGACGGGTCAATACAGGTCTCTGGGGCGAGCAAATCGGATTTGCCTCAGTCAATCGATGCGACGCTGACGGTTCGTGCAAACCGGCTATGTGCGGCGGATGTTCCGCTGGTCTGGACCGGCATGGATTATGTTTTTGTCGGTCGAGGGCTTGGCGATTGGCCGAGCGCCACCTCTGTCCAGTCTGCGCTTGATGGGCTGACCGGCTGGTATCAAAAAGGCGAGACAGCAATGACTCACCCGGATTTCAGTTACAGCATCCCCACCGAGGCCGGCGGTCAATTCACGATGTTCATCGCAAATCCAAATTCGGTTTGTATCGGCCTCGGGGCGACGATGCATGCACGGTGGTACCAGGTTGTCGACATGGAGTACACAGTCTCGATTCCTCTGGGAGGGTTCTCCGACAGGGACAGTTCCGTGTCAGATAGCATCGCATCAGATTGGGATGCGTCGGCATGGGAAAGTGCGCAATCGTTCGATACGACGGGCGATATTTATGCACCGGTTCCGGCCGTTTCCGTGCCTCCGAAAACAGGGTACGAAGGATTGCCCGGGCCCTACCCGACGGTCAATACTGCATTGCTCTACTACCCGGATTTAACCGATTCCGGGATCAATGATGCGGCGCGGCATGTGGTTGCGAAAGCTGTACGGTTGGCGGCCGCAGGTCTGCGAAAGCGGCAGGTAACGTTTGAGAGGCCGCTGGATCCACGCTGGGAAATTGGTGCAGTGCTCGCTATATCTGCGTGTGGGGTCGATGCAACGGGCCAGGTCGGGGATTTTGTCGATACTCTCGATTTCTCATCGGGCGAAGCGGTGTCGCAATTCTCGCTCTGTTGCCCAGCTGGTGTTGGTGTTGATACGTCATCGAGCGCAACGGTCGCGGTAACGGCCTCAACTTCGATACCTGCTCTGATTCCGCCAGCGCTGGATAACTGGGTCGGCTCGAAAATCGGTTGGACCGGGCTGGTCGATGAGGATCTTTTGCTGGGGTTTTTATGTAATGTCAGCGGCACAGTGGATCAGTACGATCCGACGGCACCGGCGTATATCACCCAGTTTCGTATTGTGATGCCGGAAATCCCTGCAGCTGTTCGCGATCCGGTCGTTGAGAATCACGAGATATTGGCGACATGGTCAATCTCGGGCGGTTCTCTGACCATCGATTTCTAGGGGGGCGCATGCTGAGCTTTGGGTTTTTTTCCGATCCTGCATTAACGACGCCGGTAGCTCAAAAGCTACACGTTGTGCTCGCGGATCCAGATTACACAGGATCGGTGTCTGTATATTTCGGGTCGCCAGTCGCGGGCCGTGTTGCTAGGGCGATGAGCGCTCCAGGGGTAAGTGATATTCAAATTTCAAGCGAGGTTGTTGATGGTCTTGATGTTCGCTTGGCGTTGTCTGCAACAGCTTTTCCAGGCGCCTCTGGGACGCTGGCTTTGGGCCCGGAGATGGCGGGTGGCGTGGGCAATGCCGTCGAAATCCATGTCCGGGTTGTAAATCCTGCCGGGGCTGGCCCATCGATGGCCGATATATCGCTGCAGGCGGTTGCAATGGGTGAGTGGCTCGCATGAGTAAAGATCTGACGGATTACCTTGATGCGCTGACACGGCACGGCAGCAACGACGATAACTCACTACCAGCGCTCAAGCCTCGCGGGCCAACGCCGGCGGCAAAATCATCGGGGGTCGATAAGCCGACACAAGCGAGTGGCGGCGGGGTTGCGTCACCCCTAACCGAGGCCTCGTTTGCGGCCCGTGAATATTACCCAGAGCAGGCTATTCCGACGACTGACGGGCTGTTTGCATATCGGGCGAAGCCGATCAAAAAGATCATCATGACCGATGCCAACGACTCTCAGGTCGTATTCGTTTTTGCGGCCCCGTCGGCCTGACCAATGGCGATCAACAGATTTTTGCCGTGGGAAAACGTCAACCGTGTCGGGCTGGCGTGGCATGGCCATCAGATCGGCGGCGACATATTCAATCGACTGGGCGGGGCACAGATTTCGCTACCGACCGGTGTCGCGTATCAGAGGGCTGTTGATGGCGCTGCTTATCTTGTCGACCTAGGCATGCCCGATGTAGTCACATCCGAGGCTGAGATTGCCGGCGGAATTTGCTGGTGGAACAAGGCCATTTTGGGCGGATCGAATCGGCTTTATAACGCTGTACGTGGCGCAGCAACCCCGCCTATTGAAGTTCGGAAATCCGCATGGTTTTATCGGTGTTCAGACGGCACGGTCTATGTCTTGGATGCCTATCAAAAAACAGTTCGGGCATCGAAGGTAACGGTACCAACATCTCCGATGCCAATCCAGCAGGGTGTAGGCACCTCCGTATTCAGTTTTTCGGGCATTTCTGGAGATGTCGCCTTCGTGAATTTTTCGCCAGATGGGAAAAAAGCGGCGATTCACATGGTCAATCCTTCGGCGATCATTGAACTGGCGATTAGCGGGGGAGATATCGATGTTGCCCCATCCGTGGCAGCGACTAGAACCAGGTTGGTTGCAGATCTGGAGCTGGTTGGCGAGGTAACCAGCTGGCCCGAGTATGTCGACGGTGGGGTCATCGGCAACCCGAGAAATCCATATCAAAACAATGGCTGGATGATCTGGCCTTGGTCAGCCCAAAAACCGGGGGATTTCTGGTTTGCTGGGTTTAACGGGACGCTGGAGCAGCAGTGGTCATATATCAAGGCCGTCGGATACGACGCATCAGGGACGCCTGTTGATATTGGCTTTTCCGACGTCAATAGATGGACCTTCTCATCCACATTTGCACAGGATTCAGAGAGCTTCTGGTACATGCGAGTCAGTGGATCAAACTCGCGTTCCAGGTTCGTTTTCTCGGGTGCGCAACGGGCTAATTACTACACGGAAAATTTCACATTTGCCGATTGGACGACGTACCAGTGGGGATCGAAAACGGGAGACCCAGGGACTCAAAGCGAGGTGATCGTTACAGGCGATAGCAGCGTCGTTCCCTCATTCATCTACGGCAATGTTGTCGTCGGCGCGAACCTTCCCGCGACCTTCAGCCCATCCACCGGTATTCTTGAGCCAACCCCGGTAAATATATCCGCGTTTGCCAGCCCATTTGGGTGTGGTGGAGGTGGTTCCGTTATCGCGGCCAACGTCCCGTTTAGCAATTTTTCAATCGACCCAGAGTCTGGCGTATTCACCCCCGCACGAACCCGTTATTTTTAGGCTGATGCGTTGTGCCAAAACTCGCGCAAAACTATGCCAAAACTCGCGCCGCCTTACATTTGGCCTGCCTTGTTGCCATCCAGCCAACGCGCCTCGCCAAAATCCCGCCCAAACAAAAGGCCACCCGAAAAGTGGCCTTTGGTGTTGGTGCCCCCAGCACGAATCGAACGTGCGACCCCTTCCTTAGGAGGGAAGTGCTCTATCCCCTGAGCTATGGAGGCAGCCGGCGGAAGGCTGGCATTGTAACGGTGGGCGGGGGCTTGGGAAAGACCATTTGCGTTTTGCCGGTGGTGGGCTGCGGCGGAGCGCTGCGCCGAACCCATTCAAGCGGATAATAGGCGCCCTTTCCTTTTTTGTGCCTTCACCGGTGCCGGTGCCCTACGCCTCATGCCTTATCTCAAACTTTCCGATGCCTGCCTCGCCTACGGCCATGTGCCGCTGCTCGATCACGCCGATTTTCTGCTCGATCCGGGCGAACGCGTTGCCCTGATCGGTCGTAACGGGACAGGTAAGTCCTCGCTGCTGGCGGCGCTGGCCGCCGGTTCCGGGCGCGGCCGGCTCGATGATGGCGAAGTCTGGGTGCAGCCCGGCATCCGCGTCGGTTACGTGCCGCAGGAGCCGCCGCTCGATCCGGCGCAGACCGTTTTCGAAGCCGTGACTTCCGGCATGGGCGAGGCGGCCAAGCTGCTCGCCGCCTATCACGAGGTGTCGCACCAGATGGCGGAAGGCATTGGCGATCACGAAGCCTTGATGGATCGCATGGAAAGCCTGCAGCATGAACTCGAAGCGCATGGTGCGTGGACCTACGAGGCGCAGGCCGAGCGGGTCATCGACCGTTTCGGGCTCGATCCTGATGCCAATGTCGGCAGCCTGTCGGGTGGTCAGAAAAAGCGTCTGGCACTGGCCCAGGCGCTGGCCGTGGCGCCCGAGGTGCTGCTGCTCGACGAGCCGACCAACCACCTCGACATCGCCGCCATCGAATGGCTGGAAAACCTGCTGATCGAAACCAATACCACGCTGTTCTTCATCACCCACGACCGTTCCTTTCTCGATCGTGTGTGCACCCGCATCGTCGAACTCGATCGCGGCAAGCTGGCCAGTTATCCCGGCAGCTTCAAGGAATACGGGGTGCGCAAGGAAGCGCAACTGCACGAGGAAGGCCTGGCCAACGCCCGCGCCGACAAGCTGCTTAAGGAAGAGGAAGTGTGGATCCGCAAGGGCGTCGAAGCCCGCCGGACGCGCGCCGTGTTCCGCGTCCAGCGTCTCGACCAGTTGCGCGCCGAGCGCCAGGCGCGCCGTGAACGCATGGGCAAGGTCAATCTGCAGCTCGATAGCGGTGACAAGAGCGGCAAGCTGGTCGCCGAGCTGGAACATGTCGGCAAGCGCTTCGGCGAGCGCGTCATCGTCGATGATTTTTCCATTCGCATCCAGCGTGGCGACAAGATCGGCCTGATCGGCCCGAACGGCGCCGGCAAGACCACACTGCTGCGCATGATCCTCGGCGAACTGCAGGCCGATAGCGGCATGGTGCGCATGGGGACGAAGATCGATGTCGCCTATTTCGACCAGTTCCGCACCCAGCTCAATCCGGATTCGACACTCAGCGACGTCATCTCGCCGGGCTCCGACTGGGTCGAGATCGGTGGCGCCAAGAAACACGTCATCGGTTACCTGGAAGATTTCCTCTTCGCCCCGGAGCGCGCCCGTTCACCGGTCAGTTCATTGTCCGGCGGCGAGCGCAACCGCCTGCTGCTCGCCCGCTTGTTCGCCAAGCCGGCCAATGTGCTGGTCCTCGACGAGCCGACCAACGACCTCGATATCGAAACCCTGGAACTGCTCGAAGAGTTGCTCGCCAACTACACCGGCACCTTGTTCCTGGTCAGCCATGACCGGACTTTCCTCGACAACGTGGTGACCCAGACCATCGCCGCCGAAGGCAATGGCCAATGGCGCGAATATGCCGGTGGCTACACTGACTGGGCCAATTACAAGGCGAGTCTGCAAAAAGAAGAGGCGGCCCGCCAGAAGGCGGATGCCAAACAATCTGCGGCCCGGGTAGCCGAGCCGGTCAAGGCGAAACTGGAAAAGCTCTCGTGGAAGGAGCAGCGCGAGCTCGAGGAATTGCCGGGCAAGATTGCCGGACTGGAAGCCGAGCAGGCCAAGCTGAGCAAGCTTCTCGAAGATCCGGCGATTTACCAGACTGACCCGCCGGGCGCGCAAAAAGCCGCTGAACGGCTGGCGCTGATCGACGATGAGTTGCTGGGCCTGCTCGAGCGCTGGGAAATCCTCGAAGCGCGCAGCGACAAGCCAGCCTGAGGGCTGTCGCCAGCAACGTCCACCGCCAAAGCCCGGAATGGCTTTGCCTTTCCGGTTTTTCCTTTGCGCACCTTTTGCGCCTTGGCGTCTTTGCGGTGGGTGTTGCTTGAATCTGTACCTTTGAAGACCGCTCAGGCCATCTCGCCATCGGCCTCGCGGGCCGGCATCGGTTCCAGGCCGAGGCGCTGGCGGACGGCTTCCGGCGTGATGTTGAGCAGGTGGCCGATATCCTTGTAATCGTCGGGCAGGGCCGCATCGTCCCAGCCGTGGGCGGAGTGGCGGGCCAGGCGGACGGCGAGGTTAACATTCTGGACGCGCGCCTGCTCGCTGTTCTCGTCATCGATGAGATTGCGCAGTAACGGCGGCAATTGCCAGATACGGCACAGTTCAAGCTGGATATCCTGAAAGCACAGGCCGAGGACCTGACGCTGGGCTTCGGCGCTGCGCAGGCCGGGCTGGGCCTGCTGGCGGGCAAAAATGTCGAGTCCGAGCCCGGGCGCCGAGCACCACACCAGGATTTCGGCCAGGTCGTGCAGCAGGGCGGCGATGCGCACTTCTTCCATGTTGATGTCGTGGCGCCAGATCGCCCATTCCTGGGCATAGTCGGCGGCTCGCTGGGCGCGCCGGATGATCTGCAGGATGCCGAGCAGGGCGTGCGGGTCGCCACCCTTCAGCTGGTCTTCGACGGTCAGCAGTTCGGAGAAACGGTTGAAGAAGGGCTCGATGCCGGCCATCATCACGGCGCTGGCAATGGTCGTGATGTCGTGTTGCAGCGAGCGGCCGCGAATGGGCTGGGTGTAGGCCAGGACGCGGACGGTCATGATCGGGTCCTGGAGGATGACGCGGGCCAGTTCCCGCGCGTCGACGTGGTCCTGGTTGGCGCGCATTTCGTCAATGCGGCGCTTGGTGATACGCAATACCGGCAGGCTGTTGTTGCTGAAGAACAGCACCCAGCTGTCGATATCGGGCAAAGGGCGTTCGATCATCTTGTTATGGTCCTTGATAAGGCGGCTGTTTTCCTGATGCCCCGGAGTGTAAGGGGGGCGCTCATGCCGGGCAAGGGCGGTGCCATGCGATAATCGGTGCCATTCCATCCCCACGGTTTGAGCCATGCGTTACACGATTGTTCCGGTTACTCCCTTCGAGCAGAACTGCACCATTTTCTGGTGCGAAGCCACCCGCCAGGCGGTCGTGATCGATCCGGGCGGCGATGTCGAGCGCATCCTGCGCGTCCTCGAAGATGAGAAGCTGAGCCTGGCCAAGATACTCGTGACGCATGGCCATATCGACCATGCCGGCGCAGTGGCCGCCCTGGTCGAGCGGACCGGCGTGCCGGTCGAGGGGCCGCACGAAGACGACCGTTTCTGGATCGACGGCATGCCGCAGCAGAGCAAGATGTTCGGCTTCCCGAATGTACAGAGCTTTACGCCGACGCGCTGGCTGCAGGGCGGCGACACGGTGAGCTTCGGCGAGGTCGAGCTCGCGGTGCTGCACTGCCCCGGCCATACGCCGGGTCATGTCGTTTTCTACCATGCACCCAGCCATCTGGCGCAGGTCGGCGATGTGCTCTTCCAGGGTTCGATCGGCCGTACCGATTTCCCCAAGGGCGATCACGACACGCTGATCCGCTCGATCAAGGAGCAGTTGTTCCCGCTCGGCGACGAGGTCGATTTCATTCCCGGGCACGGGCCGATGTCGACTTTCGGCGAAGAGCGCAAATACAACCCTTTCCTCAGCGGCCGTTTCGGCTAAGCCGCGTTCACGGCGCCGGGTGGATGCGTGCCGCCCAGCTGTAGGCGGTGAGTTGGGCGTCGAGGAAGGCCGCGGCGGGCACCGCGGTTTGTTGGAGGCTGTTGGCCGCTGCCTTGAGGTCGCGGCTGTCGGCTGAACTGATCGCCTCGAGCAGCTTGCCGAGCGGCCCGGCCTGTTCGGCCAGGGCGGTGTGCACCGGTCTGGCCAGCGGTAATTGCTGCAGTATTTCGCTCATCGACATGTTGAGCAGTACATCGAGCAGCGAGAAGGCGCCAATCATGAAGGCGGCGTCTTCGAGGTTATCCACCACCGGTTGCGGCACCAGGGATGGCGCCAGTAGTTCCATCAGGCGACCGCGCGCCGCCGCCTTCTGCAACAGCGGGTTGGGGTGGTGGCCGTTGTTCGGGTCGGCGTAAACCAGCAATTGCAGCCAGCGCTGCAACTGGCGCCGGCCGAGCAGGTTGATGGCCTGGGCAAAGCTGGTGATCGGGCTGCGCGGCGCAATGGCCGCCGAATTGACCAGGCGCAGCAGGCTGTAGGAGAGTTTCGGCTCCTGGCGGAAAATTTCCTCGATCGATCCGGTGTCGGCATCCTGGGCGATCAGGGCGAGCATTTCCAGCAGTTTGATGCGCGTCATGTCGGCGCGGCTGCCGTTGCTGTTGCGGGCGAGCAGGAATTCGGCGCTGCTCAGCGACCAGGCATTGCTCTGCCCCCAGATATAGTCGGCCCGACTATGCACGTCGGTGACGACAACCTGCGTCCGGCTGGCCAGGCCGATCAGCGTGTACGGCGGCAGGGTGCGACCGTGGCTGGCGCTGATCAGGACGGCATCCCAGGTGCCCGTCATCGGCAGTTTTTCGCCGGGATTGACGCGCAGGCCGACCTTGTGCCGGGCCTGGCGCAGTTCGGCTTCGAGGGCGCGCTCAGCGTCGCCGAGCGGGCTGGTGAACAGGTAGGCCGTATTGGCGATGCTGCATTTTTTGGCCAGATCGGGAACGGCGGGGAGGAGCCAGGGTTGTCGTTGGTCGAATTCGCGTACGCCTGGGTGTTGGCCAAGGTGCAGCAACGCCTGCGCATCGGGTACGGTGCCGGCGCTCTCCACCAGGTAGCCAGCCCAGGCTTCGTTCATGCCCAGCAAGGGGTGGATGAACAGCAGGTCATCAATGGGCATGGAATACTTTCTTCATGATCATGGCGCGGGTGAGGGCAATATCTCCGTGTTCAAGGCGTAAGGATAAACCGGTTTGCCCCGGTTTTTGTACTCGCGCCGATTTTGTTTACTGCCTCCGGTTTGCCGCCCAGCCTTGGGTTCACGGGCTTCGACAGAGAACATCGGGTCCGGCAAACCTTTGGGGTAAAATACGCGCCGCTATAGAAACCGAGTTGTCCATGAAAACAAGTTTCCTCGACTTCGAGCAGTCGATTGCCGACCTCGAAGCAAAAATCGAAGAGTTGCGCTTTGTCCAGGATGATTCCGCGGTCGATATCTCCGAAGAGATCGAGCGGCTGGAGAAAAAGGGCAATCAGCTGACCAAGGATATCTACGCCAAGCTGTCGCCCTGGCAGATTTCGCAGGTGGCGCGCCACCCGCAGCGGCCCTATACGCTGGACTACCTGTCACTGATCTTTACCGATTTTGAAGAATTGCACGGCGATCGCGCCTTTGCCGACGATCACGCCATCGTTGGCGGTCTGGCCCGTTTCAACGGGCAGCCGGTGATGGTCATCGGCCACCAGAAGGGCCGCGATACCAAGGACAAGATTTACCGCAATTTCGGCATGCCGCGGCCGGAAGGCTATCGCAAGGCTCTGCGCCTGATGAAACTGGCCGAGAAGTTCGGCATTCCGGTGATGACCTTCGTCGATACGCCGGGCGCCTATCCCGGGATCGATGCCGAAGAGCGCGGCCAGTCCGAAGCCATCGGTCGCAATCTGTATGTGATGGCCGAGCTCAAGGTGCCGGTCATCGTCACCATCATCGGCGAGGGCGGTTCCGGCGGCGCGCTGGCCATTGCCGTCGGCGACGTGCTGCAGATGCTGCAATACTCGACCTATTCGGTCATTTCGCCGGAAGGCTGCGCCTCGATCCTGTGGAAGAGCGCCGAGAAGGCGCCGGAAGCGGCCGAAACCATGGGCATCACGGCGCAGCGCCTGAAAACCCTGGGTCTCGTCGACAAGATCGTCAGCGAGCCGCTGGGCGGTGCCCACCGCGATCACGCGGCAATGGCGCAGAACCTCAAGAAAGCCTTGCAGGACGCCCTCAAGCAATTGTCCGGTCTATCCACCGACGAATTGCTGGCAACGCGCTACGAGCGGCTGATGAGCTATGGCCGCTTCAAGGAACAAGCCGTCAATTGATGCACTGCCCGGGCGGGTCGGCGAATTTATCGCGACCCGTCTGGCGCCGGCCGAGCGCATCTGCCTCGGCCTTTCCGGCGGCTGCGATTCCGTCGTTCTCCTGCATGTCCTGCACCGGCTCGGCCTCGGCGAACGCCTGACGGCTGTGCATGTGCACCATGGCTTGTCGGCCAACGCCGACGCCTGGGCGGCTTTTTGCGTCGAGTATTGCGGCCGGCTCGGCGTGTCGCTGAAAATCGCTCGGGTGGATGTGGAACGGCATGGCGGTCTCGGTCTGGAAGCCGCCGCCCGTACCGCCCGTTATGCAGCCCTGGCCGACAGTCCGGCCGAAGTGTTGATCCTGGCCCAGCACCAGGGCGATCAGGCCGAAACCCTGTTGTTCAATCTGCTGCGCGGGGCCGGGGTGGCCGGCGCGGCCGGAATTCCGGCCGAGCGCCAGCTGGCCGGCCGGCGTTTGCTGCGGCCACTGCTTGCCTGTTCGCGTGGCGAACTGGAAGCCTACGCGGTGCAGCATGGGCTGGCCTGGGTCGAAGATGAAAGCAACACCGACACCCATTACTCGCGCAATTTCCTGCGCCATGCAGTCCTGCCCGTACTGAAACAGCGCTTTCCGGCGGCCGAGCGTTCGCTGGCCCAGGCGGCCGAGCATTTCGCCGAGGCCGACGGTTTGCTGGCCGAACTGGCGGCGGCCGACTGGCAGGCGGCCTGCATCGATTCCGGCGATGCGCCGCGCCTGCGCGTCTTGCGCGGCTTGTCCCCGGCTCGCCTGAAAAACCTGTTGCGTTATCGCCTGCGCCAGCTCGGCTGGCGGGCGCCCGGCGCTGGGCGGCTTGAGGAATTTTCCCGGCAATTGCAGAGTGCCGGACCGGATCGCCACCCCGAACTGGAACTGCCGGATGGCTGCCTGCGCGTGGCTGGTGGTCTGCTGCAGTTTCTCGGGCGCGCGGCGGGCTAGACGATCCGTCAGGAAAGCAACAATCTGTTACGCGCCGGCTATCCGCAGCTCGGACCCTTCAGTTACAATCGTTCAATTACTTTATTGCTTACAAGGCCATGATTACTGGATCCATAGTCGCCATTGTCACCCCCATGCACGAGGACGGCAGCCTCGATTTGAATTCGCTGCGCAACCTGGTCGATTTTCATGTGCAGGAAGGTACTGACGCGATCGTCGTCGTCGGTACGACGGGCGAGTCGCCGACGGTCAATGTCGAGGAACATTGCGAATTGATCCGCGTCACCGTCGACCATGCGGCTGGCCGGATTCCGGTGATTGCCGGGACGGGGGCCAACTCGACCGCCGAAGCCATCGAACTTACCGAATTCGCGCGTCGCGCCGGGGCCAGCATGTGCCTGTCGGTCGTGCCCTATTACAACAAGCCGACCCAGGAAGGCCTCTATCGCCACTTCAAGGCGATTGCCGAAGCCGTTGAACTGCCGGTCCTGCTCTACAACGTACCGGGCCGTACCGTGGCCGACATGTCGAACGACACGATTCTGCGTTTGGCCGAAGTGCCGGGCATCGTCGGCGTCAAGGATGCGACCGGCAACCTGGATCGCGCCTGCGACCTGATTGCCCGCGTCCCCAAGGGTTTCGCGCTGTACAGCGGCGACGACATGACCTGCATCGCCTCGATCATGCTCGGCTTCCACGGCAATATCTCGGTGACCGCCAATGTCGCGCCGCGCCTGATGCACGAAATGTGTGTCGCGGCGGCGGCCGGCGATGTCGCGACGGCCCGGGCGGCGCATTTCAAGTTGCTCGGCCTGCATCGCGACCTGTTCTGCGAAGCCAACCCGATTCCGGTCAAGTGGGCGGTGCACAAGTTGGGCCTGTCGCCCAATGGCATCCGTTTGCCGCTGACCACCCTGAGCGAAGCCAACCAGCCGCGCGTACTTGCCGCCCTGCGCCAGGCCGGCGTATTGCCTGACGGAGTGAAGTAAACATGAATTGCCGGCTTTCCTGCCTGACCCTTTCCCTGCTCGTCGCCGCGACGGCAGGCTGCAGCATTCTTCCCGATACCCGCAAGATCGATTACAAATCGACGGGCAAGGCGCCATCGCTGGAAGTCCCGCCCGACCTGTCGCAGGTCGCCCGGGACGACCGCTTTCTGGTGCCGGATGCGGCGGGCAAGGGCAGTGCCACGTTTTCGGCTTATTCGGCTGACCGTTCGCCGGCCGCGCAGGCGCAGAATTCCGTGGTCCTGCCGCAGGTGGACAAGGTGCGTGTCGAACGTTCCGGCAACCAGCGCTGGCTGGTCGTTGCCGTGCCGGCCGACAAGCTGTGGGATACGGTCAAGGATTTCTGGCAGGAAACCGGTTTTATCGTCAATATCGAGCGGCCGGATGCCGGCGTGATGGAAACCGATTGGGCCGAGAATCGCGCCAAGATCAGCCAGGACTTCCTGCGCAATGCGCTGGGCGGGCTGCTCGATTCCCTGTATTCGACCGGCGAGCGCGACAAGTTCCGGACCCGTTTCGAGCCGGGCAGCGAGCCGGGGACGACCGATGTCTTCATCAGTCACCGGGGCATGGAAGAGGTGTATACCTCCTCGGCCAAGGACGACACCCGTTGGCAGCCGCGTCAGGCGGATGCCGAACTCGAAGCCGAAATGCTGCGCCGCCTGATGGTGCGCCTGGGTTCGGAAGAAAAGCGTGCCGAAGTTTCGGTGGCGGCCGCCAAGGCCGAGCCGCGCGCCAAGCTGGCCCGGTCGGATGATGGGGCCGGTACGCTGGAAGTTGCCGAGCGCTTCGACCGCGCCTGGCGCCGCGTTGGTCTGGCCCTGGATCGGGTCGGTTTCACCGTTGAGGACAGGGACCGGACGCGTGGTCTGTATTTTGTCCGCTACGTCGATCCCGATGCCGACAATGCCAAGAAGGATCAGGGCAGCATCCTCTCCAAGCTGGCTTTCTGGAAGAGTACCGAGCCGCTGGCCAGTACCAAGGTGCAATATCGCGTGCACGTCGCCGATGCCGGTTCGCAAAGCGTCGTTCAGGTGCTCTCCAGCGAAGGTGGCACCGACAAGTCCGATACCGCCAAGAAAATACTCGCGCTGCTCCTCCAGCAGTTGCAGTGATTCGATTTGCCTCGCTCGGCAGTGGCAGCGCGGGTAACGCGCTGCTCGTCGAGGCGGGGGCGAGCCGCCTGCTGCTCGATTGCGGTTTTGCCGTACGAGAGACGATTGCTCGCCTGACGCGCCTGGGGCGCACGCCGGCGTCCTTGTCCGGCATCCTGGTGACGCACGAACATGGTGACCATGTCGGTGGCGTCTTCCGGCTGGCCCGCAAGTATGGCCTGCCGGTCTGGCTGACCCACGGGACCTGGGCGGCCTGTCGCGAAAGCGATGCCGGGCTCGATCTGCGCATCATCGACAGCCAGCATCCGCTAGCGATTGGTGACATCGAGGTTCAGCCCTTTCCGGTGCCGCATGACGCGCGCGAACCCGTGCAATATGTTTTTGCTGCCGATGGCTGCCGCCTCGGCGTGCTGACCGATGTCGGCGAAATCACTCCGCATGTCCGGGCCATGCTCAGCGCCTGCGACGGTCTGGTGCTCGAGTGCAACCATGATGCCGGGATGCTTGCCAGATCGGCTTATCCGGCTTCCCTGAAAAGGCGGATCGCCGGTCGTCAAGGGCATCTTGAAAACTCGGCGGCGGCCCGGCTACTGACGCAGATCGATTGTTCCCGCCTGCAGCATCTGGTTGTGGCGCATCTTAGCGAGCGTAATAATTTGCCCGAGCTGGCCGTGCGAGCCGTGGCCGAAGCCCTGGGGTGCGAGCTGAATTGGGTTGGTGTGGCGGCGCCGGATGCCGGGTTTGATTGGCGCGAAATTTCCCGCCGATAAAAATGCGGGCAATAAAAAACGGGGCCGAAGCCCCGTTTTCAGCTACGCTGAAAGCGCGCTATTACTTCTTGTCAGCAGCCGGAGCAGCCGGAGCAGCTTCAGCAGGCTTGGCTTCAGCGGCCGGAGCGGCAGCCGGAGCAGCAGCTTCAGCGGGCTTGGCGGCTTCAGCCGGGGCAGCAGCCGGAGCCGGGGTAGCAACCGGAGCCGGGGCAGCCGGAGCAGCGGCTTCAGGAGCCGGAGCCTTGCCACAAGCGGTCAGAGCAGCAGCAATCAGGGCAGCAACGAGAAGAGACTTATTCATGGTATTTCCTTATCGACAAGTAGCAATAAAAGCCAAAATTAGAGATCAGGAGCGACCTAATCAGTTTGCAATTATACCAATAAATCGGCATTTTGTTTGCATTGGTGCACTGCGACAGGGTGATGTCACAATCCCAATGTCGTGCTGCTGACAGCTTCCCCGCCATCGTTCCAGATTTCCTCGAAGCGAGCGAAGTAAGGTTTCAGTTCGTCGACTTCGTCGATCAGCAATTTGCTGCGTGGCAGGTCGCGTTCGAAGCGGATCAGGCCATAGCGGTCGTCAACCAGGATCATTGAGTCGCGCAGGTGGGCCAGGTGCGGTGGTGTCTGGCAGATGGTCAGGCAATGGCTGTAGTTGGTCAGCAGATTAAGCAGCAGCGGCTGTTGCCGGCGTAAGGGGTCGGCATTGCGCAGGGCCAGGCGGATCTGGCCGGCCGGCTGGTCGCCCAGTACCCTTTTCAGGGCAGCGAGGCGCGGCGTCGAGTCGAGTCGCAGGTGGCCGAGATCTTCGTCGTAAATGCAGATTTTTCGATCGGCAATGGCCAGCAGACGATCAAAAGCCGTCTGGTAGTCGCCCCAGGAAGTGATTAGTTCGCGAGCCATGGCGTTCAGTTTAGCCGATTGTTAGAATCTGCGCTTTTTCCGGAGTTGATCGTGCCTATCGGGATCATCGAGTCGCTGGATCATGAAGCGCGGGGGATTGCGCGCCTGGAGGGCAAAACGGTCTTTGTCGACAGCGCCCTGCCCGGTGAAACCGTCGAGTACGCCAGTTTTCGCCGCAAGCCGAACTATGAGCTGGCGCATCTGGTCAGTGTCCTGAAGCCGTCGAATGTACGCGTCGAGCCGCGCTGCCCGTATTTTGGCATTTGTGGCGGCTGCGCCATGCAGCACATGGAACCGGCGGCCCAGGTCGCGGCCAAGCAGCGGGTGCTCGAAGACAGCCTGTGGCATATCGGCCGGGTTCGTCCGGAAACGATCCTGCCGCCGGTACATGGAGCGCCCTGGGGTTATCGTCACCGGGCCCGGCTCGGTGTGCGCAAGGTGGCAAAAAAAGGCGGCGTGCTGATCGGCTTTCGCGAGCGGCGCAGCACTTATGTTGCCGACATGGAAACCTGCGCCATCCTGCCGCCGCATGCCTCGGCGCTACTCATGCCGTTGCGCGAACTGGTCGGTGCCCTGTCCATTGCCGACCGTCTGCCGCAGGTCGATATTGCGGTCGGCGAGCACTGCACGGCCTTGCTGCTGCGTATCCTGGAGCCGTTGAGCGCCAACGACGAGCAATTGTTGCGCAGCTTTGCCGACCGGCATGACGTGGTCTTCTATCTGCAGCCGAAAGGGCCGGATACGGTCTATCGCTTTCATCCGCTGTCCGGCCCGCGCCTGTCCTATACCTTGCCCGAGTTCGACCTGGAGTTCGAGTTTCGGCCGACCGACTTCACCCAGGTCAATCATGCGGTGAATCGTGTGCTGGTCCGCCGGGCGCTACGCCTGCTTGACCCGCAGCCGGGGGAGCGGATCGCCGACATGTTCGCCGGTCTCGGCAATTTCACCTTGCCGATCGCCCGTTCCGGCGCGACGGTAGTTGCCGTCGAGGGCAGCGAGGGGCTGGTCCAGCGCGGGCGCGAAAGTGCGCAGGCCAACGGGCTGGCCGAGCGTGTCGAGTTTGGCGTCGCCAACCTTTTTGAATGCAGCGAAGAGTCGCTGGCCGTGCTTGGTCACTTCGACAAGATGCTCATCGATCCACCCCGCGAAGGCGCCAGCGAACTGGTCAAGGCGCTGGGCGCCAACGGACCGCGGCGCATCGTCTATGTGTCCTGCAATCCCGCCACCCTGGCGCGCGATGCCGCGGTGCTGGTCAACGAGGGGGGCTACCGCTTCGTTTCGGCAGGGGCGGTGAACATGTTCCCGCATACGGCCCATGTCGAGTCGATTGCGGTTTTTGAAAAGGTCTGACGTAAAAAAGGGCAGCCGAGGCTGCCCTTGCTGTTTCTGCGTGGCGACTCAGTCGCGTTCGCCGGTCAGGGCCATGATCAGTTGCAGCAGGCCGACGAAGACGTTGTAGATGTCGAGGTAGACGGCCAGGGTGGCGCTGACATAGTTGGTTTCGCCGCCATGCACGATGCGGCTGATGTCGTACAGGATGTAGGCGGAGAAGATTGCCACGACGGCTGCCGCAATGGTCAGCGACAGGGCCGGAATCTGGAAGAAGATGTTGGCGACGATGGCCAGCAGCACGACGATCATGCCGACGAACAGGAACTTGCCCATGCCGGTGAAATCCCGCTTGCTGGAGGCGGCGACCGTGGCCAGCGTGAAGAAGATGGCACCCGTGCCGCCAGCGGCCAGGGCGATCATCGAACCGCCATTCGAGAAACCGAGCGCGAATTGCAGGATGCGCGACAGCATCAGGCCCATGAAGAAGGTGAAGCCGAGCAGCAGCGCGACGCCGAGAGCGCTGTCCTTGTTCTTCTCGATGCCCCACATGAAGCCGAAGGCAATGCCCATGAACAGCAGGAAAGAGATGAACGGGCTGCCAGCCATGAAGCTGAACTGCATCTGGATACCGAGCAAGGCGCCGAGGACGGTCGGTACCATGGACAAGCCGAGCAGCATGTAAGTGTTGCGCAGGACGCGATTCTGTTGCTGGGCAACCTGTGCCGAACCCTGACTGGCGATTTCGAAATTGGTGTTCATCTGGGAGCTTCCCTTGTGTGTATGACTCGATAGCTAAGACTAACGGAGTAGTCGATAAGTTTCAACGATTCCCGGCTCCGCCCCTCCCAACTGCTCTCCCTGCTAGGGTGTGTTTCCGCTGCTGTGGTATCATGCGCCGCTTCTGGGGGTCTGTGGCAGAGCGGTTGAATGCACCGGTCTTGAAAACCGGCGTGGAGAAATCCATCGTGAGTTCGAATCTCACCGGACCCGCCAAGATGCCCGATCCCGAGCCATTCCCTTTCCGCCCTGTGTCATGGGTGTTGTCCGCTGATGCAGCCAGGCTCGGCCCGGGGTGGCGCCAGCCTGAAATCATTCCGCTCATATCGCCATGAACGAAGCCGTCCCCTACAAAATCAAATACGAGGTTTATCCCGAGGACGGCATTTATGTCGCCCGTTGTCTGGATCTCGACGTGGCCAGTGATGGCGCTACCGATGAAGAAGCCCTTGCCAACCTGCGTGAGGCCATTGAGTTGTATTTCGAGCGCAATGCCGAGGCGGCGCTTGGCCTGATGGCTGAAGATGGTTCGGATGAAGACGACGAGTCGGATGAGGCTGACTACTGATCGCAGCGCCGGGCAATACGGCACACAACGGATTGCTGGTCAAAAAGGACCAGAAAAGGACGATGTGCCGCCCGGGTGCTTAACTTAACGAATCTAGGTTTCTGCAATTGCGGCGGCAATCTTCATTGCGCAGGCTTCGTTATAAGAAATATCTTCAGCCGAAAAAGGATTGGTCCGCATTTGCAGGCTCGTGTAGTTCAACGTTCCCCAGACCTTGTCATCGACGAGAATTGGCGAGCTGATATAGAACTCGCAGGGAATGGCGTCATACAACGGGTGTAAATGCAGACCGGGCACACCGTCTATTTCGGTGATTGCAACGGTACGGCCACTCTGAACAACTTCCCGGCAATACACGGCAGTTAGTGGATAGACGTCTCCCTCATGGGGAATTCCGGTGTCGGACGAGACGGCAAAAATTTTGTATGTCTCATTTTCAACCCGGCTGACAATCCCGAGCATGGCATCGAATCGATGTCGGCCTTCCAGCAGGATGTCGAGAGATAATTTTCTGACTTTTTGCTTGCTCATGGTGCGGTGCAATCAGGGCTGAAAACGATGGGATTATCCATGCAATGACGAGAATGCGCTGGATGGCATTCCAGCCGCTGCCGCTCAGTCGCCGAGATGCTGCCTGATCTTCAGGTCGTGCGTCGTGACGTGGGTTGTGATCCAGTGCTGGATCATGGTCAGTACAGTCGACTGTTCAATGTTCTTGCCGGCCATCAGGTCATCCTGGAGTTGGGCGTATTGTTCGAGGATGGTGTTGTGGGCGTGAAAATGGCTGTTCACGTCGGTCGCCGGCATGCCGCAGCTTTTCAGGTGTTTTTCTTCGTTGCCGAAGTGCTGGATCAGTTGTTGGCCGAGCTGGCTGATGACCTCGAGGAAGGGTTCCGATCGGGCTTCGCCGGCCGGGGCAAGGTGCAGGCGGCGCAGGCTTTCCAAGAGGATCCCGTGCTCGGCATCGATTGATGGCAGGCCAATCTGGAGCGCGGAGGGAACTGAACTGCTGCTGGTCATGGCAGATTCCTGAGCGAACTGCAAATGCCTTCGTCGGCATGTCACGGTTCTTGGATTCTAGGCCAATTTCTCTTGGCTGAGTATCTTGTCTGCTGCCCAGGGGGGCGCTGATTTTCCGCTACAGGCTGGCTTCGAGAATGCGGCGACTGTCGCCCAGGCCCAGGTCGCGCCGCTCGCCCAGCCGGGTCATGCCGTGGGCCTCGAGCTGGGCGATCACGGCGTCGATGGCGGCCGGGCCCAACTGGTAATCGGCGAGGCGGGTCGGCACGCCGAGGCTTTCGAAAAAGTCACGGGTGCGCGCGATGGCGCTGTCGATGCGTTCCGCCTCACTGCCCTCGGTAATGTGCCAGACGCGGTCGGCATACTGCAGCAGTTTGGCCTGTTTGGCGCTGCGGCGAACCTGCAGGTTCGCCGGCAGGACGATGGCCAGTGTGCGGGCGTGGTCGATGCCGTAGAGCGCCGTCAGTTCGTGGCCGATCATGTGCGTGGACCAGTCCTGCGGTACGCCTGCCCCGATCAGGCCGTTCAGGGCCAGCGTGGCGATCCAGACCAGGTTGGCCCGGCTGTCGTAATCTTCGCCGTCCTCGAGCACGCGCGGGCCGATTTCGATCAGGCTCTGCAGCAACCCCTCGGCAAAACGGTCCTGGACCATGGCCTGGACCGGGTAGGTCAGGTATTGCTCGACAATGTGCGTGAAGGCGTCGACGACCCCGTTGGCCAGTTGGCGGGGCGGCAGCGAGTAGGTTTTGGTCGGGTCGAGGATGGAAAATTGCGGGAAGACGAGCGCATTCTGGAAGGGCAACTTGGTGTGGCTGGCCTGTCGCGTGATGACGGCGCCGTTGTTCATCTCCGAGCCGGTGGCCGGTAGCGTCAGTACCGCCCCGAAGGGCAGGGCGCTGCTGATGTTGCTGCCGAACTTGAGCAGGATATCCCACGGCTCGCCGGCAAAATTGACCGCGGCGGCGACAAACTTGGTGCCATCGATGACCGAGCCGCCGCCGACGGCGAGCAGGAAATCGAGCTTTTCGGCACGCACCTGCAGGACGGCCCGCATCAGCGTTTCGTAGGTCGGGTTGGCTTCGATGCCGGCGAACTCCTGGACGATCCGGTCGCCCAGCGCCAGCCTGACCTCGGCCAGGGTGCCGGTCTTTTCCGCACTGCCGCCGCCGTAGAGGATCAGGACTCTGGCCGAGCTCGGGATCAGTGTCGATAACTCGGGCAGCGTGTCCGGGCCGAAGACGATGCGGGTCGGGTTATGGAATTTGAAATTGAGCATGGTCTGGCCGTCCGTGGCGGAGTATGGTCTGTCCATTCTATCCGAACCCGCGCTGGACCCCGTTAGCAGGCTGGCATGCCGGGGCGGGCTTATCGTCAACTGGACACCATGCAGGCGCAGAGCGACACTAGCGGTCAAGAAGAGAGGGAGCGCGCGGCATGAAGCATGCTGAAAAAGATGCATCGCAGGGCGGGGCGGGGCGGCTGTTGCTTTCGGCGGATGGCCAGCGGCCGTTGATCCTTATCGTCGACGATGTTCTGGTCAACGTGGCCATCCTCAGCGAGATGGTGAGTGGCGAGGGGGCCGACGTGCGCCGGGCTGACAGCGGTCAGGCCGCCCTGCGGCAGGCCCGCTTGCCACCCCATCCCGATCTCATCCTGCTCGACATCATGATGCCGGGGATGGATGGTCATGCGGTCCTCGCCGAATTGCGCAAGGCGCCGGAAACCTGCGACATCCCGGTGATCTTCGTGACCGCGCTGGATAACCAGCAGGAAGAAGAGCGTGGTTTGCTCGAAGGGGCGGCCGACTATCTCTCGAAACCGGTCAAGTTCCCCGTGCTGATCGCCCGGGTCAGGGCCCAGCTCGAGTTGAGCCGGACCCGGCGCCTGCTCGACAATCAGAAGGCCTGGCTGGAGCAGGAGGTGGCGCGGCGCAGCAGTGAAAATTCCCTGCTCGAATCGCGTCTCAAACTGGCTTTCGAGTCGACCGGTTTCGGAATCTGGGAGCACGACCACACGACCGGACGCAATCAGTGGAACGAGTCCCTGTGCAAATTGCTCGGTTATGCCGAGAGTCCGGCCAGCATCGAGCAGTGCATGGCGGTCGTGCACCCGGATGATCTGGCTGTGGCGCGTCGGCTGGTGATGCCGGTGGATGCGCCGCGGGATCACATTGATGTTGCCGAATTCAGGGTGCGTCATAGCGATGGCCGATGGCTCTGGGTCGAGGCCCGCAGCCGGGCCATTCGCCATGACGCGGCCAGCCGGCCGCTGCTGATTGTCGGCACCATGCTCGATGTCAGTCAGCGCAAGGCGGCCGAGGCCGAGCGTCTGCTGACCAGCGTGGTGTTTACCGGAATCCGCGACGGTATCTGTATTACCGATGCCCGGCAGCGCATCTTGCTGACCAACGAAGCCTTCACCCAGGCCACGGGATATGGCGCGGCAGAGGTGCTTGGCCAGACCCCCAGCCTGCTCAAGTCGGGCCTGCACGGCCCGACCTTCTACGCCGAGATGTGGGAGAAAATCGAGCACTACAACAACTGGCAGGGTGAAATCACCAACCGGCGCAAGGATGGTTCCCTGCTCACCGAATGGCTGAACATTTCCTGTGTGCGCGACAGCAGTGGCGCCGTCTCGCATTACGTCGGCTTGTTCGGCGACCTCTCCGAGCGCAAGGCGGCGGACGAGCGCATCCAGTACCTGGCGAGCTACGACACGCTGACCGAGTTGCCCAACCGCAACCTGTTTGCCGACCGCCTCGAACAATCCCTGCTCAATGCCCGGCGCTTCGAGCGCGGTACGGCGGTCATCCTGCTTGATATCGATCGCCTGCGCCTGATCAACGACACCTTTGGTCCGCCGGTCGGCGACGAGGTGCTGGTCGAAGTTGCCCGGCGTCTGCGCCTGCAGGTGCGCGAGGGCGATACCGTCGGTCGGCGGGGCGGCAACGAATTCGGCTTCATCATGGCCAGCCTCGGGCAACAGCGCGACGCGCTGGCCCTCGCCCAGCGCATGCTTGAAGCGATTGCTGTGCCTTTCCAGATCGCCGGTCAGGCCCTGGTGATCACGGCCAGCATCGGCATCGCCGTTTCGCCGAAAAACGGTGAGACCGGCGAGGCCCTGCTCAAATGTGCCGATGCCGCCCTGCTGCGGGCCAAGCAGGCCGGGCGCAATACCTTCCGCTTTTATTCCTCGGAAATGGATGCCGATGCCGCCCGCCGTCTGGCCGTCGAAGGTGGCTTGCGCGAAGCCCTGAAACGCAATGAAATGAGCGTCTACTACCAGCCGCAAATCAGCCTGGACAGCGGCAACATTGTCGGCATGGAGGCCTTGCTGCGCTGGAACAGTCCCGTGCTTGGCAGTATCTCGCCGGCCGAGTTCATCCCGATTGCCGAAGAAACCGGCCTGATCATTCCGATCGGCGAATGGGTGCTGCGCACGGCCTGCCTGCAGACGAAGGTCTGGCTCGATGTCAGCCGGCTGTCGCTGCGCATCGCCGTCAACCTCTCGACGCGGCAGTTCCGCCAGTCCAACCTGCTCTCGGTGATCGGCGAGGCGCTGGCCGAAAGCGGCCTGCCGGCCAGTGCGCTGGAACTCGAAATCACCGAAAGCGCCTTCATCGACGATGTCGACGATGCCGTCCTGCTCTGCCGCAAACTCAAGAAAATGGGCGTCAAGCTGTCGCTCGATGATTTCGGGACCGGTTATTCCTCGCTGGCTTACATTTCCCGTTTCCCCTTCGACAAGCTGAAGATCGACCAGGGCTTCGTGCGCGACATCACCGAGAACCCGGTCAATGCCGCGATTGCGACAGCCGCCATCGTCATGGCGCGCAGCCTCAACCTGTCGGTCCTGGCCGAAGGGGTCGAGACTGAAGCCCAGGCTGCCTTCCTGCGCGCCCGGCGCTGCGACTCGATGCAGGGCTTCCTGTTCAGCCGGGCCTTGCCGGCCGACGAGTTCGCGCCGCTGCTGCTCGCCAACAAGCGCCTGCCGATGGCCGAGCTGCCACGCGAATCGGCGCAGACCCTGCTGCTCGTCGATGACGAGCCGAATATCCTCAATTCGCTGTCACGCCTGCTGCGCCGCGAAGGCTATACGATCCTGACCGCCTCTTCGCCGCTTGAGGCCTTCGAGTTGCTGGCCAAGAATCCGACCCAGGTGGTGATCTCCGATCAGCGCATGCCGGACATGTCCGGTACCGAGTTCCTGTCGCGCGTCCGCCAGCTCTACCCGGATACGGTGCGCCTGGTCCTGACCGGCTATACCGATCTCGAATCGGTCACCGGCGCCATCAACCAGGGGGCGATCTACAAGTTCCTGACCAAGCCCTGGGACGATGACCAGTTGCGCGAGCAGATTCGCGAGGCTTTCCGCATCGCCAAGCATACTGCCCAGTATTCAGTGGATGCCATGCCGTGAGGCGGCCGAGCGGCTTTTTCGGTCTGTTTGCGCTGTTCGCCAGCCTGGGCTTGCTCGCCGTCCTGGTCGGTTCGCCGCTGCCCTACGGGACGGCAGTGCTGCTGGTCATCTTCAGCGCCATCCTGGCCTGGGTGCTGGCGCGTCAGCACTGGCGCCAGCTTGAAGCGGAGAGGCGCTTCCGCATTTATTTCGAACGGGCCATGGTCGGCATGGCGGTGAGCGGACCGGACCGCCGCCTGCGTGTCGTCAACCCGGCGCTATGCACCCTTTTCGGTTATCCGGCCGAGATCCTGACCGGCAAGACCTGGATGGAGCTGACGCATCCCGACGATGTTGCCGCCAGTTCGCAGCTCTTCGAACAGTTGCTGCGCGGCGAAATCAGCACCTACGAACAGGAAAAGCGCTATATCCGGGCCGATGGGCAGGTCATTAATGCGTTGATCTCGACCCAGGCTGTTTGTCGGGCCGATGGCAGTGTCGACGACATCCTGCTCATCGTCGAGGACATCACCGCCCGCCTGGCGGCCGAGCACGCGCTGAGGGCCAGCGAGGAGCGCCTGCGCAATCTCGGCGACAACCTGCCGGACAGCTATGTCTTTCAGTGCATCAAGGCGCCGGATGGTCCTTTGCGTTTTCTCTATGTCAGTTCCGGGGTGCGCCTGGTGCATGGTTTCGAACCGGAGGAACTGCTCAACGATGCGGGCTTGCTGATCGGCAATACCGACCCGGCCCAATTGCCTGACCTCGATGCGGCGACCGCAGCGAGCATGCGCACACTCGATGACTTTCTGCTCGAGTTGCGGGTGCGTCTGGCCGACGCCAGCTGGGGCTGGCTGCTGATACGTTCCCGGCCGCGCCGGCTGGCGTCCGGCGAAGTAATCTGGGATGGCGTGGCGTCAAACATCACGGCCCGCCGCCGGGCTGCGGCGATGCTCGATCTGCAGGCGCATCGCGCCGCGATCCTGCTCGATTTGCCGCACCAGAGCAATCGCCTGGACGAGCGGCAATTCATGCAATATGCGCTGAATCAGATCGAAGTTCTGACCGACAGCCAGATCGCCTTCATGCATTTCCTCAATGACGATGGCGAAGGCATCGAACTGGTCGCCTGGTCGAATGACACCCTGGCCAAATATTGCACGGCCGCCTTCGACAACCACTACCCCCTGAGCCTGGCCGGGATCTGGGCCGATGCGGTGCGCCAGAAGCAGCCGGTGATCATCAATGACTACGCCAGTGCACCGAACAAGCATGGTTTGCCGGCCGGACATTCGCGGCTGGACCGCTTGGTCAGCCTGCCGGTTCTCGAAGATGGCCGGGTGCGCATGATTACCGGCGTCGGCAACAAGGCGGTCCCCTACACCGAGACCGATGTCGAATCGATCCAGCTGATCAGCAACGAAGTCTGGCGCATCGTCGGCCAGCGGCGGGCCGTGCAGGCCCTGCGCATTGCCACCCAGGTGGTCAATGCCAGCCAGGTCATCTGTTTCCGCTGGCGGGCGGCGCCTGGCTGGCCGGTGATTTTCGTTTCGGACAACGTCGCCCAGTGGGGATATACCGTGGCCGAACTGCTGGATGGGAAAGTCCCGTTCAGCGACATCGTGCATCCCGATGATCTGGCCCGGGTGGTCGAGGAAGTCTTGCGCTATACCGGCGAAGGACGCAACGCCTACGATCAGGAATATCGCGTTGTGACGGCCGGGCAAAAAGTGCTGTGGGTGGCCGACCGGACCAATGTGCTGCGCGACGCGCAGGGCGTGGTCGAGTTCTACGACGGGGTGCTCACCGACATTACCGAGCGCAAGCGCCAGGAGCAGGAACTGGCGACCAATCTGGGTGATCAGCGCATCCTCAACAAGCGTCTCGAGGAAGCCCACAACCAGTTGCTGCAATCGGAAAAAATGGCCTCCATCGGCCAGCTGGCGGCCGGCATCGCCCACGAACTGAACAACCCGATCGGTTTTGTGCACTCCAATCTCGGGACGCTCGAAGGCTATCTGCGCGATGTCATGGAAATCATCGA
The DNA here is from genome assembly GCA_049294655.1 of Azonexus sp. Classification (GTDB taxonomy): domain Bacteria; phylum Pseudomonadota; class Gammaproteobacteria; order Burkholderiales; family Rhodocyclaceae; genus Azonexus. The sequence goes on along the minus strand of JBAQDI010000053.1, from coordinate 8,083 downwards.
CGCCTACGACAAGGCGGCGGCCGAGCAGGGCGGCGATTCGCCGCAATGTGCGGCCATCGCCCGGCTCAAGGAGGATCGGGATTTCAGTTTCATTCGTCAGGACATCGTGCTGCTCATGGCCGAGTCGCGCGAAGGCCTGGGCCGGGTACGCAAGATCGTCCAGGACCTCAAGAGCTTCTCGCATGTCAGCGAACAGGACTGGCAGTGGGCCGACCTGCACCAGGGGCTCGATTCGACGCTCAACATCGTCTGGAACGAACTCAAGTACAAGTGCCAGGTGGTCAAGGAGTACGGCGAGATTCCCAAGGTCTTCTGCCTGATCTCGCAGCTCAACCAGGTATTCATGAATCTGCTGGTCAATGCCGGGCATGCCATCGAGAAGCAGGGCACGATCACGCTGCGCACGGCGTGCCGGGGCGACAACGAGGTCTGTATCGAGGTCATCGATACCGGCAAGGGTATCGCGCCGGAGCACCTGTCGCGCGTCTTCGAGCCCTTCTTCACGACCAAGCCGGTCGGCAAGGGGACGGGCCTCGGCCTGTCGCTGTCTTACGGCATTGTCGACAAGCATCGTGGGCGTATCGAAGTCGACAGCCAGGTCGGGGTTGGCACGACGTTTCGCGTTATTCTTCCCATCGAGCCGGAAACCGGCGAAAGTGCCGGCAATAACACGGAGAAATCTCAATGAGCGAAACGCTCCCCCCCGCCACGCTGCTCTTCGTCGATGACGAACCGAGCATCCTGTCGGCGCTGCGCCGCCTGTTCCGGCCGCACGGCTACCGCATTTTCGTCGCCGAGGGCGGGGCGGCCGGCCTGGCGCTGCTCGAAACGGAAAAGGTCGACCTGATCATTTCCGACATGCGCATGCCGGAGATGGATGGCGCCACCTTTCTCAAGGAAGTCCGCAAGCGCTGGCCGCAAACCATGCGCATCCTGCTCACCGGCTACGCCGACGTGACCTCGACCGTCGCCGCCATCAACGAGGGCGAAATCTACCGTTATATTTCCAAGCCCTGGGACGATGTCGAGATCGTCAAGACCGTCCAGGAGGCGCTGGAGCGCCAGCAGCTGGAAGCCGAGAACCGTCGCCTGACGGCACTCACCCAGTCCCAGAACGACGAATTGAAAACGCTCAACGCCAGCCTCGAGCAGAAGGTTGCCGAGCGTACCGCCGAGTTGACCCAGGCCCTGAGCTTTGTCGAGCAGGCGCACGGCGAACTGAAAAAGTCCTTCCTGACCAGTGTCCAGGTCTTCGCCGGCCTCGTCGAGTTGCGCAGCGGCCCGGGCGGCGTCCGGCTGGCCGGGCATGGCCGACGGGTCGCCGAAATGGCGCGGACCCTGGCGCAGCGCATGGGCCTGAGCGACACCGAGGCGCAGAACATCATGCTGGCCGGCCTGCTGCACGACATCGGCAAGCTCGGTCTGCCCGACGAACTGCTCAGCAAGCCGTTCAACATGCTGACCCCTGAGCAGCGCGCGCAGGTCATCAAGCATCCGCAGATCGGTCAGAACATCCTGATGGCCATCGAGAAATTCAAGGAAGCTGCCGTCCTGGTCCGCCATCACCACGAATGTTTCGATGGTAGCGGCTACCCGGATCGCCTGGCCGGTATCGCCATTCCGAAGGGCAGCCGGATTCTTGCCGTGACCAACGACTACGATGCGCTGCAGGTCGGCACGCTGGCCCAACGGCCGCTGCGGCCGGAAGAAGCGCTGGAGTTCCTGATCGACAATCGCGGCAAGCGCTATGACCCGGTCGTTCTCGATATGGCCGTCAAGCTGATTGGCGAAACCCAGAAGGGCGGCCCGACGGAACTGCCGGTGCGCCCCCTGCAACTCAAGACCGGCATGCAGCTCAGCCGGGATCTCGCGCACAGCGATGGTTATCTGCTGCTGGCCAAGGGCTGTGTGCTGACGGCCGACATCATCGGCCAGCTGGTCAAGCTCGAGCAGGGCGAACAGCGCAATTTGACGCTTTATATCCGCCAGGAGGAAAAATGAGCCGGATCATGCTGGTCGATGACGAGGAATCCATCCTCAAATCCCTGCAGCGCCTGCTGCGCGTCGCGCCCTGTACCTACGGCAACAAGAATTTCAGTCTTGAGGTCCAGGCCTTCAGTTCGCCGGTAGCGGCCCTCGAACATGCCAAACACGAGGAATACGATCTGTTCATCAGCGATTTCCGCATGCCGGTCATGGATGGTATCGAATTTCTCAAGGGTACCAAGGCTGTGCAGCCCGATGCGGCCCGTCTGATCCTCTCCGGCTATGCCGACCTCAATGCGCTGCTGCGGGCAGTCAACGAAGTCGGCATCGAGCGCTTCATCGCCAAGCCATGGAACGATTACGAACTGATGTCGGCGATCGGCCAGGCCCTGGCGCACCGCGAACTGCTGCTTGAGAACCGTCAGCTGGCCAACCTGGTGCGCCTGGAAATGGGCGATGCAACGCCGGAAGAGCTTGAAGCGCAGCGCCTGGAGGCCATCGAGCCCGGTATTACCGAAGTCAATTGGGGGCCGGACGGCTCCGTCCTGCTCGATCCCGAATTCCAGCCGAAAGACTGAGCCATGGCCGAGCGTGAAGGTAACAGCCTGACCTTCAAGCTGGTCTATTACGGGCCGGCCCAGAGTGGCAAGACGACCAACCTGCTGCGCCTGCACGACCTGCTGTCGCCCGAACTCAAGGGCGAGTTGATGACCATGGAAACCAAGGACGACCGGACGCTGTTCTTCGACCTGCTGCCGCTCGGTTTTCGCGCGCCCTCCGGGCTGCTCATCAAGTTTCGCCTATTTACGGTGCCCGGTCAGGTGGCCCACGACGGGACGCGCAAGGCCGTGCTGTCACGGGCCGATGGCGTGGTCTTCGTGGCCGATGCGCAGCGCGCGCAGGAAACCAACAACGGCGAATCCTTCCAGAGCATGAGCGACAACTGCCGGCGGGTCGGTATCGATTTCGAGCATTTGCCGCTTGTCGTCCAGTTCAACAAGTGCGATCTGCCGACGGCGGTGCCGGAAGACGAAATCCGCGCGCGCTGGTCGGCCACCCCGTGGCCGCTGGTCTTCGCCGTGGCCCTGAACGGTCGGGGCGTTAGCGAGAGTTTCGAGGCGCTGCTGCGCGCCCTTTACCGGCGCCATCTCGAGCCCATGGCGCTGGCTGCCGAGCATGGCCTCGACGAGGCGGCCTTTGTCGCTGGCGCACTGGGGCGGCCATGAGCGATAGCGCCTTCGACCGCGAATGGCGTCTCGACGAACTGCTCGAGCCGGCCGCGCTGGCCCGTCTCGGTCCGGTCCTGGCCGGCCTGCTCGGTGATGTTGCGGTGCTCGACGCGAGCGGCCGGGTCCTGTGGGGTGTGCTCGCCGGCGAGGCCCGGCGCGAGCCGCTGGTCCTTGAACTCGAGCCGCTCGGCTGGCTGGCCAGTGGCACGGCCAGCCCGGCCCAGCTGCACGCTTGCCGCGAATTGCTGGTGGCCCTGCTGCGCGCCCAGGTCCGCTTCAAGATGGCCTCGACCCTGCACCTTGAAGCCGTCGCCGAGGATTTCGAAAGCCTGAAGCGCGAACATGCCCGGCTGCTCGAATCCGAGGCGCGCTACAGGAAGCTCTCAGAGGAACTCGAAATCCGGGTCAAGGCTCAGGTCGTCGAGCTGCGCGAGCGCCAGCAGATGCTCTACCAGGCGGAAAAACTCGCCTCGGTCGGCCAACTGGCCGCCGGTATGGCGCATGAAATCAACAATCCGCTCGGTTTCATCGGCAGCAACCTGTCGACCTTCAAGACCTATCTTGGGAAATTCGCGGCGCTCAAGGAGCGGTTGCCGCAAGTGCCGGATGCCTGGCGTGAGCTGGATCTCGACTTCATCCTGGAAGATGGCATCGACCTGCTGGCCGACTGCGCCCAGGGAATCGACCGCATTGCCGGCATCGTCGCCGACCTCAAGAGCTTTTCCAATGTGGACCGGGCGACCGAGGAATACGCCGATCTCAATGATTGCCTGCAGCATGTGGCCAGCGTCATGCAGAGCCAGCTGCCAGCCGGGGTCGGCATCGTCCTCGAGCTGAACGCCGTGCCCAAGGTGGTTTGCCTGCCCGGGCATATCAACCAGCTGTTCTTCAATATCGTGCGCAACGGCGTGCAGGCCATCGAGGATGCCGGCCGGCCGGGCGAGGTGCGGCTGAGCAGTGGCGCGGTCGACAACGGTATCGAAATCCGCATTGCCGACAACGGCAAGGGCATGACGGCCGACCAGCTCGATCATGCCTTCGAGCCATTTTTCACGACCCGCCCGGTCGGCTCTGGAGCCGGCCTCGGCCTGGCCACGGCGCACAACATCGTGCTCGCTCACAGCGGCCGCATCGAGCTGGCCAGCACGCCGGGCGCCGGAACGACCGTGACCCTTTTCTTTCCCGTTGCCAAATGACCGATTACGCTTCCCTGTTTACCGGCAAGACCGCAACGCCGCAGGCCCCGGCCAGCCACCTGACGGCGCCGAAATATCGCCTGCTGCTGGTCGATGACGAGCCGGGCATCGTCAAGGCGCTGGCCCGTGTCTTCCGCCAGGAAAATTACGAGGTGGTGACGGCGGCGAGCGGTAGCGAGGGGCTGGCCCGCCTGGCCGAAGGCGGCTTCCAGCTGGTGATCAGCGATTTCATGATGCCCGGCATGGATGGCGCGCAATTCCTGCGCGAGGTCAAACAGCGTTGGCCGGACTGCATCCGCATCATGCTCACTGGCCATGCCAATACCGATGCCGTGATGGGCGCGATCAACGATGGCGCGGTCTACAAGTTCATCCTCAAGCCGTGGAACGATGACGACCTGCGGGTGACCGTGGCGCTCGCCCTCGAGCAGTTTGACCTGCTGGCGCGCAATCGCGTGCTGAAGAGCGAAAACGCCCAGAAGGCCAAGGAAATTTCGGCCCTGTCGCGCCTCGCCGCGACGCATCGCAGCCGGCTCGGCATCATGCTGCACAAGAAGAATTTGCTGACCGACAGCCAGTTGCAGGAACTGACCCTGCTGCAGGAACGGCGCAAGGAGCCGCTGATCAGCCTGCTGCTCGAAAAAGCCTGGGTTTCCGAGCGCAATATCCGCGATCTGCTGAAAAACGAGATGCGCATCGAGGAAGTGCAGTTGCCGGAATTTGCCATCGATCCGGTAGTGGCCGAACTGATTCCTCACAGTTTCTGCGTCCGCCAGCTGGTTGTGCCGCTCAAGCTCGACGGCAAGCGCCTGATGCTGGCCATGGCCGATCCGCTCGATGAAGGCCTGATCGACGAGGTGCGCTTCACCGCCGGTCTCGACCTCAAGGTGGTGATGGCCGACATTGCCGCCATTCGCAAGAAGACCGAGGAAATCTACAGCGGTGACGGCGGCGTCGATTTCAAGGAACTGGAAACCCTGGTTTCCTCGCCCGACCCCTACGAGGGCATCGAGATCGTCATCGAGGACGACGATGCGGCGCCGCTTGAAGACCTGCTGCGCGACACCGAGTCGCCGCCGGCCATCCGCATTGCCAATGCGATCATTCTCGAGGCCATCCGGCTCGGTGCTTCCGATATTCACATCCAGCCGCGCACCAAGAGCGTGGTCGTGCGCTACCGCATCGACGGCGTGCTGGCCGACAAGATCAACATCCCGCACCAGATGCACCAGTCGCTGGTCTCGCGCCTGAAAATCATGTCGGATCTCGACATCTCCGAGCGTCGTCGGCCCCAGGATGGGCGGATTACTGTCAAGACGCCAATGCGCATGGTCGATCTGCGCATCTCGACGCTGCCGACGATCAACGGCGAAAAGGTCGTGATGCGCATCCTCGACCGCAATTCGGCGGTGCATGGCCTCGATCGCCTGGGTTTCTCGGCCGTCGATCTGCCGCGCGTCACCGACATGGTGGCCCGGCCGCAAGGCATCATCCTGGCCACCGGACCAACCGGCAGCGGCAAGACGACGACGCTCTACTCGCTGCTGCAGCATGATGCGACGCCGGAAAAGAATTACGTGACGATCGAGGATCCGGTCGAGTACTACCTCGACATGGCCGGCCAGGTGCTGGTCCGCGAAAAGATTGGCCTGACCTTTCCGGCCATCCTGCGCGCCCTCTTGCGCCAGGACCCGGATGTCGTGCTGCTCGGCGAGATCCGCGATTTCGAGACGGCCGAAGTCGCCTTCCACGCAGCCTTGACCGGCCACCTGGTCTATTCGACCCTGCACACCAATTCGGCCATCGCCACCATCGCCCGCCTGTTCGACCTGGGGCTGAAACCCTATGTCGTGGCGACGGCGCTCGAAGGCATCATCGCCCAGCGCCTGGTCCGTCGGGTGTGCCCGGAGTGCAGCGTCGAGGAGGCGGCTAATCCCGTCCTGCTAGCCCGGCTCGGTGGCGCTTTTGGCCAAGTTGCCCGGACGTCGCGCGGCAAAGGCTGCCCGGCCTGCCATGGCAGCGGTTACAAGGGGCGGGTCGGCATCTACGAGGTGCTGACCCTGGACGACGACCTGCGCGATCGCATCGGCAGCGGGGCGAGCGTCCTGGAGATCCGTCGCCTGGTCCGCCAGAAAGGCCTGCGCGGCATCGCCCAACACGCCGTCGAGCGCGTCCGGGAAGGGGCGACGACGCTGGAAGAAATTTTGCGAGTTCTTGGCCCACAGGCCGGTGAGGATTAAATAATGGACATTTTTGCCTGGAACGACAGTTTCATTACCGGTGAGCCGATCGTCGATACCGAGCACCAGGGCCTGGTGCGCCTGGTCAACTGGATCATCGAGCATCAATCGACTTCGACGCCGCCCGAGGAAATCGACAAGGTGCTGGTGCAGCTGGTGCAGTACGCGGTGACACATTTCCAGCACGAAGAAGAGCTGATGGCTGCGACCGGCTGCGACCCGCGTTTTGCCAAAATCCACGCCAACGTGCATGCCGATTTCGGGCAGCAGGTGGTCAGGATGCGCGACATGCAGACCGGCGACCTGGAGTTTCTCCTGCGCTTCCTTTCCAGTTGGCTGGCCCACCACATTCTCGGCATGGACCAGTCGATGGCGCGCCAGATCCGCAAGATCCGCGCCGGCATGGCGGCCGAGCAGGCCTACGAGGAAGAGCAGAGCCTGGTTGCCGATCCGGCAACGACCAGTCTGCTCAGCGGCATGAATGCGATGTTCCGGATGATTGCGGCGCGCAACGACGAGTTGCAACAGGCCAATGCCACCCTGGAAGCCCAGGTGGCGGCGCGTACCCTGGATTTGACCCAGACCAATGAGCAACTGGTAGTCGAGCAGGGGCGCCTGAAACTGGCCATGCAACAGGTTGAAACGACCCAGAAGAAACTGCTCGAATCGGAACACAAGCGGGCCGAGGCGACCAAGCGCAACATGCAGCAATTGCTCGCCCAGATTATCGATGGCGATCCGGTGCCGACCTTCGTGATCGACGCCAAGCACCAGATCACGCACTGGAACCAGGCCTGCGCCATGATCAGCGGCCTGCTGGCGGCCGACATGGTCGGGACAGCCGGGCAGTGGAAGGCCTTTTATCCGGAAAGCCGGCCGGTGATGGCCGACCTGATCGTCGATGGCAGTCTCGACGAGCAGTTCGAGACCTACTACCACGATCATTTCCGCCGCTCGGCCAATATTGACGGCGCCTTCGAGGGCGAAGCCTTTTTCCCGAATATCGGCAGGGATGGCCGTTGGCTGTTCTTTACTGCCGCGCCGCTGTGCGATGCCGAAGGAAATCGCATCGGTGCCATCGAAACCCTGCAGGATGTCACTGAGCGCCACCGCGCCGAGGACGACCTGCGGCAATACCAGAACAGCCTGGAAGAACTTGTCGCCCAGCGCACCTCGCAGCTCGGTGAAGCCAATGTCAAGCTGGAGCACGACCGCAAGGAACTCGAAGTGTTGCTGGCCAAGGTCGAAGATGCCCAGCAACAACTGCTGCAATCGGAAAAGATGGCCGCCATCGGTCAGCTGGCAGCCGGCGTGGCGCATGAAATCAACAATCCGGTCGGCTTCGTCAATTCCAACCTCGGGTCGCTGAAGAAATACAGCGAGCAGATAATTTCCCTGCTTGAGCGTTGCCGCAAGGGCCAGGCCAGTGAGG
>JBAQDI010000052.1:0-19537 GCA_049294655.1 Azonexus sp. | reverse complement strand
AGGCAAAGCGACGGGCGGCGAAACCGGAGCGGGTAGCTCGACTGGGGCTGGGGCTGGGGCTGGGGCTGGGGCTGGGGCTGGGGCTGGAGCCGGAGCCGGAGCCGGAGCCGGAGCCGGAGCCGGCGGCGATGCTACGGCCGGGGCGACTTTCGGTACCGGGCGCGTTTCCTTGACGGCACACAGGGAAAGCAGATCCAGCCTGAATTCGCAGCGACTGTCGGCATCGCGCCAGGCCTGGCGATCCATCGCCACGGTACAGCCGGCGTCCTCGAGCAGGGCGTGTTGGCCGTCGGCCGTGCAGACGAGCACTGCGGCATGGCGATCGCCACGGGCGACGCGCAGCACCAGGCCGGCGAAGCGGTTCAGGAGTTCCGGGTCGTCGCGCGTCGCGAATTTGAGCAAGGCCGCCTCGTCCAGGCCGGCCGACTGGGCCGCCTCATAGCGCACGCTGGCTTCGACCGCCGTCGACAACTTGGTCAGCTCGGCGGCCTTGATCAGCATTGCATCGTCGTTACCCGCCTTGTTGACGGCGCAAGCGGCGAGTGAGCAGCAAAAAATCAGGAGAAGGCTATAGCGGCGCATCGGATCAACTCCACATCACATAATGATTGGCCTCGTCGCGGCCGGTATCGAGATTCCAGTTGCCGAGCTGGGCCAGGTCGACCGGATTGTTGTCGTAGACGCCACGGGCAATCCACGACCACATTCCGGCGACCATGCCGATGGCCTGCTCGAAAATCGCGTCGTAGTCCATGTGGCCGGCCAGGCCTGGCACGCGGAGGTTTTCGATGTATTGCCGGTCGATTTCCCCGGGGTTCGGATAGGTCAGACCGCTATTGACCGCCAGGTGCCGGGCCGCCGGAACCAGGCAGGCGCCCTCCTCGATCTTGTCCACGACCTTGCGGAAAGCGCGATGCCAGCCATCGGGATCGGGGGCATTCTTGAGATAGGCATCACCATGGGCGAGCAACAGCATGTCGCGCCACAGCTGCGCGATCACCGGCTCGAGATGGCCGCTACCCGGCTGCTCGCAGCAGGCCCAGATGCCGGCATCGAGATACTCGGCCAGGCCGACCTGGCCGACATTCAGGCGCTGGAAGATATAGGCATCCTGGTGCATTTCGCAGACCCGGTGCTGGCGCTTGTTCGCGGCATAGGGGCCAACCTTGAGTTCGACCACCGGGTGGATGGTGACATCGGTCACGACATGCGCCGCGTAGCCGAGCAACCAGCTCAGCGCCCGGTCGCGATCCCGGCCTTCCGGCATGGCCGCGACTCCATTTACACCGATGCCGATCATCTCGACGGTGTGCTCGTAATGCATCAGATCGGCCCATTGCGCCGCCTTGCTGTCCATGATTGCCAGATAGGGATAATCCGGGCTCACCGCCCCCAGTTCGCAGAACTTGAATTGGCGCATGAGGGCAAGCTTGGCGGCATCGGGAAAATCGGGGATGGTATCGAGGCGGGCAGGCACCCGCAATTCGTTGACCAGGGTGAGATGGGCATAGGTGCCGGGCATACGGGAATCCTCAACTGATTGCGCCGCACATCGGAAGGACGAATCATTGTTACGGCTTTGGGGCGATTCTTGCACAATTCGCCATCCAAAATGAGTAGAACGAAGGAATATTTCACCATTTCGACATGGCACCACCGGCCCGACAGCGGAACTGTTCCCGGCCACGCCGATCGAACCAGCGTCTGCCACCGCAAAGGGAGTTCGCCATGAATACCAGCCAGCACACCATGAGCAACCTGTTCGCCCAACTCGGCCTGCCGGCCGACCAGTCGGCCATCGAGGATTTCATCGCCCGGCACCGCCCGCTCGATTCCGATATCGCGCTTTACCGGGCGCCGTTCTGGAGCACAGCCCAGCGCGACTTCCTCAAGGAAGAAATCATCGAGGATGCCGACTGGGCCGGGGTCATCGATGAACTGAACGGGCGTCTTTCGTGAAACCGGGCCGGTTGTCGAGAACTCGACAAGACCGCCCGCTCCCGGCCTTTGAAAAACCCGGCTAATCACGTGAAAACATAGTCCTGGCAACGATCTCCGCGGCTTGGCACTGTAACTGCATGAGCCAGTCACCCAACGACAGGCCAACAGGCCAAGGAGATTCCCCCATGGAACAGAGAGCCGCACCGATTACCCAGGAGGCCGCCCTGCGCGTCGCCCTGGCTGCCCGGGCCATGCCCAGTGTCACTTTGCCGAGGCTGATTGCCTTGTTGCAAAGCCATCTCGGCGAGTACATCGACGCCGACAACCTGCGCGGCATCACCGTCACCAACCTGAAGACCGGGTTGGGCAGCATGGACGGCGAAGAGGATGACGAGGATCTGGGCATCGGTCTCGATGCCATGAAACTCGCCGTGCGCATCCTGTGGGGCGAAATCCAGGACGACGAGAACCTGCCCGAGGTCGAAGCCTATGCCGAAGGCGACCTGCCCGGCTCGCTGCGCCTCGCCATCGCCTCCGACAGCGGGGCCGACCTCAACGGCCATTTCGGCTCCTGCCTGCGTTACCTGGTCTATCAGGTATCGCCGACCGCCAGCCGGCTGATCGGCATCCGCAGTGCCCTGGAAGCTGACTTTGCCGAAGACAAGAACCTCTTCCGCTGCCAGCTGATCGCCGACTGCCATGTCCTGTACGTCGTTTCGATTGGCGGGCCGGCTGCCGCCAAGGTCATCCGCGCCGACATCTTCCCGATCAAGCTGCCCAACGGCGGACCGGCGACGGAAGTCGTCCAGCGCTTCCAGCAGGCCCTGGTCGAATCGCCGCCGCCCTGGCTGTCGAAGATCCTCGGCGTCAGCGCCGACAAGCGCCTGCGGCTGTACAGCGCCGAGACTGAAGACGAGTAGCCGACGAGGCGGCAGCGGGCTGATTTACTGCCCGCTCAGGACGCCTGCAGCGCCGCGTCGATCAGGCGCCGCGAAATACTGATCGGGTCCGGCAGGATGGGCAGCGCGGTGGGCAGAAACCAGTCCGCCGCCTCGATTTCGCCGGGCTGCGGCGTGATCGTGCCGCCGGCATAGTCGGCAAAGAAGGCGACCATCAGCGAATTGGGGAAAGGCCAGGGCTGGCTGGCGAAATAGCGCAGGTTGGCGATTTCGATGCCGACCTCTTCGCGCACCTCGCGGACGGCGCACTCTTCCAGCGTTTCGCCGGGTTCGACGAAACCGGCCAGGGCGCTATAGACGCCCGGCTTGAACTGCGGACCACGCGCCAGCAGCAGCTTTTCGCCATCGCGCACAAGCACCATGACGGCCGGTGAAATACGCGGATAGGCCAGCAGCCCGCAATTCGGACAGCCCATCGCCGTCTCGCCCGACTTCATCGCCGTCGGCGTACCGCACTTGCCGCAAAAGCGATGATTGGCCTGCCAGTCCAGCAACTGCGTCGCCCGCCCGGCGAGCATGAAAACCTCGGTCCCGGCCAACTGGAAGATGGCACGCAGCGAAGCCGGCTGGCCCGCGGGAATTTCCGGCAAGCCCCCGAGATCGGCGGCATAACACGGCAAACCATGCAACTCGCCAACCAGCAGCGCATCCGGCGGAGCACCGAAATCGGCGGCCAGGCCCTTGGGAAAAATGGCCGAACCACCGGCCAGGGTCAGCAGTTGATGTTCGCAGCGCAGTATCCAGTAGGCGGTTTGGCTCATGGGGTTATCCGAAACGATATGACGGGGAGCAATGATAGAGGACGGAAGCCGAAATGCGCACGGTCTGAAATCACCGCGGCGGACAACGGGCGCCATCGGCTGGATATCACCTGAGTTGGCCATCGCTGCTCAGCGCTGCAAATATCAGGAATATGAACAGCGGGCGCTGTGAGTACACATCTTCATTCAGAGTTCGGAGAACTGCTGCCACACGCCCTGATCGCAATGCCGTCATCTGAAAGACTGTTGCACTTCAAAATCTGCCGGACAGTCAATTCACACTTCTCGGCCAGAGCCGACTGTTGGCACAGTGATCCATGGCTGCTTTACATAGAATTCCGGACACACCCGGCATGTGAAAATGGTGTTCAGCATTTCATCCAGTGGATTGCAGTCAGTCAAAAACCAATACAGCCCAATAACATCAACTCAAGCGGGGGCGTAGCAATAGCATGGCGGCCACTGGAGAAATTGGATTTCGGAGTCTGCCACGCAGAAGGCTCGACTCTAGATGTTGGCTTTTCAATCCAACTATTTCGCAAGTTTAAAAATCACCTCAGCGGTGTTTTCTACTCAGAAAAACTGCTGCTTGTCCGTAGGCGGGGCCGGATATGGCATCGACTGTGAAGTGATTGATGTCAATCGATTGCCCAAGCTTGCTAGTCCACGTTCCATCTGAAAGTTGACGGGCCATATGTGTCGGAAGATTGTTGGGATCAAGGTACAAAACAACCTTATCGAAACCATCCTCAATAGTTCCTGAGTCACAAACAGAATAGCCAAGTGACTGAAATGCCAAAACAAATGCTTCTTGCGTCGGAGCACGAGGAACCCCGTCCGGCCAGTATGTTACCTCTGCAGGACCTGGCCACCACCAACGATCATCCTCTTCTGCAGCCCATGCTATGCAGTTGTAATCTGGCGTAATAGGGCTGGTAGGACGATGATTAGTTTCGTCTAGCAGAGGAAAACTAAGGGAAAAATCAGACATTAATTGTGTCGCATTCAGTGAAATTCAAAATCGAATGGAGTGGTGTTGGAGTTACATCAATTGACGCCGCTTTCCCCACTCAATCCAAGTTGCTGCCATTTTTTTTGTCCTGCCCCGATCCTCTTGTGGAACGGGGTTTTCACCCGTTAATGCTTGGAGTGCCCAGAACCAGTGCCCGCCATTTTCGCTTAGCTCTTGCAGTATGTAGGGGACTACATCAGGACCAAGCCCAATGATTCGCTGATAAGCAGGATGAAGAACGATATCAGTCATAGAGGAAGTGTAAGCTGTGTCTGCCTTCCACTTGGCAAGGCAATCGGCAAACACCCGCGATGTATGTACGACCGATTTAACATTCTGGTGATACAACGCATATTCTCGCCAATACTCATTCAGTGATTTATTTAGCAAGACGCTTTTCTGTCCAACCAATTCTTCAATATCTAGAGCATCGGTTCTGGTACGCTGATCGAATTCGTGAGGCATAACGGAGCGCGTAGCAGCCGATCCGCCAACGACTTTTAGATTATTTCTCATCGTTGCTGATTCTCAGAAGGTCAAAAATTCTTGACAACGATCTTTCACCAAGCCATCTAACCGGTGGAAGAGTTGATCTGAAAGATCTTCGGGCAGCGCCCCATTTTCCAGTTTCATGGGCTTGGAGTTAACGTCGATTTTCGTTTCTATCCCATGCTCAACAATGGGAAGATCTTTGATTGCTATATTTATAGGTCCGCCTCTAGGATCTGGGTTGGTAACAAGACCTTCCCGCATTTCATAAGGACCGACGGAAGTATTAATAAATGCCTGTTTATCTGAATCAAGAAACCCTAATTGAAACGAAGTGCTTGCCACTTCACCTAACAGAGGTGCTTTCAAATAGCGACAAAACACGTCGTTGCTAAGCTCTCCAGTAGTTCTTTTGTCTGGGGTGTTTATCGTCAGAATCATCCCCATGTCGCGCACTTCCGTAAGGGTTTTAAATTGACACAGTCCTGACCATAGATTGTCAAAATTTTTCTTGATTACTGATGACAAAGAAAGATATGACTTCTTTTGGCTGAAGAAATCAAGATCAAGCTGGATCGAAACCTGTGAGATGGACAATTGCTTCGGTCCACTCTGCATCGTAAAGCGAGGAAGAGCCGGTGGTGCGGCATCGGCAACGTTCGTACCAGTTGCTTGCCCCCCCAATACACTCTGAAAGGCTCGTTCAATATCGGCAACTCGATATCGGATTTGCTTGTCGAGCACAAACGAGATTACACAGGTGGCATTTGCTAGATATTGCTTATCGGAGGCCATGTGACTTTCTCGAAGGACGGAAACCTCCGCATTATGCCACTTCGCATAGTTAGATGCCGTAATTCATAATTGCCCATCTGGCTCAGTAGGGGAACTGCAGCAAAGTGGTGTTGACGCCCATTTGCATGTCAGAAGTTCTTGCGCAGGGAGAGCGTAACGCCCATTGCTGCCAAGGGGAAGTTCTTGAAGAATTGCGTCGGGCTAATAGGCAATATGGACTATATGCCTTAAGCGGCTTCGTAGCCTGATAACACCACTCGCTACGTCAAAGTTGATAACGTCGGCAACAGGCAGCATCTCAGCCGCTCCGGCCATTGCATGGTCTCAGTAGCAACGTCAGCAACGCAGATTGCCGCCGGTGGCGAGGTTGGGCAGCAAAGCTTGCTTCCTGCCGCGACAAAAACCGGGGACCTGTCCAACCTAACTCACCTGTCAGCCTTCATCCGGCGTGACCATGCGTATGGGGCGAGTCCCGATCTTGGCCCCGGTGACTTCATCCACGGCGATTGCCTTGATTTCCGTCCCCGTTTCAGCGTCCAGAAACCGAACCAGTTTGCCGCCGCCCCGGTATTGGCGGCCCCAGGCGCCGATCGTGAAGAGCACCGGCAGGAAATCGCGGCCGGCAGCGGTCAGCAGATATTCCTCGCGTGGCGGGTGCTCCGAGTAGCGCCGTTTCTCCAGCAGTCCTTCCTCCGTCAGCGTCGCCAGTCGACGGGTCAGCATCGTCGGGGCGATGCCCAGGCTTTTCCTGAATTGGTCGAAACGCGTCAGGCCGCCATGGGCGTCACGCAGGATCAGGATGCTCCACGCATCGCCCAGGAAAGCCAGGCTGCGCGCAATCGGGCAGGGGTCATCGCAAGTATTTTTGATGTCCATACTATTTAGGTAGTGACTCGCTATCAAATTGGTAGTATCGTTCGTTTCAAATCGATAGTAACACTTTGATGGCCGGCAATCCACCTCGCAGGAGATTTGATTATGGGCAACAACGATATGGGTATCACCCTGGTGACCGGGGCGTCTTCCGGCATCGACGAAACCACGGCGCGGCCGATGGGCCGTGGGCAATGGAAAGATGTGCCGACCCGCACGATCGCCGTGGGCGGCGTGCCTTTCGTTTATCGCGAACTCGGCCCCGATTCCGGCGTGCCGGTGATCTTCCTGCACCACCTGATGGCTGTGCTCGATGACTGGGACCCGCGGATTATCGATGGCATCGCCGCGCGGCGCCGGGTGATCGCCTTCGACAATCGCGGGGTCGGAGCATCGGGTGGAGCGGTGCCGCCGACGATCGAGGAAATGGGACGCGATGCCATCGCCTTCATTCGCGCTCTGGGACTGCCGAAAGTCGATCTGCTCGGCTTTTCGCTGGGCGGCGGCGTGGCGCAAATGGTGGCTTTGCAGGCTCCCGGCCTGGTGCGCCGGATGATCCTGGCCGGAACGGGGCCTCGCGGTGGCGGCGGGATCGACGAGATCAACAGAATCGCGGTCATCGCTTACCTCAAGGCGGCGCTCACGCTGAGCGATCCGAGAAATTTCCTGTTTTTCCCGCGCACCCCGGAGGGCAAGCGCGCCGCGAAAGATTACTTCGCGCGGCTCAAGGAACGCACCGAGGATCGCGACAAGCCCATTTCCCTGCAGGCCCGGCGGGCCCAACTGAAAGCCATCCAGACGGCGGGCCTGAGCGCGCCCGACGACCTGTCGGTCATCACGCAACCGGTTTTCGTCGCCAACGGCGACCATGACCTGATGGTCGCCAGCAGCCTTTCGGCCGACATGGCGCGCCGTCTGCCGAATGCCAAGCTGACGATCTATCCGGATTCCGGGCACGGCGGCGTTTTTCAGCACTACCGGACCTTTGTGCCGGCGGTTCTGGACTTCCTCGCCGACTGACCCGATCAAAAAACGAAAGACCAAAAAATGAAAACTCAAACAATGAAAGCACTCACCTTCAAACGCTATGGCAAATCGCCCGATATCGGCTTCGCCGAAGTACCCCGCCCGACGCTTAAGGCCGACGAAATGCTCGTCCAGGTCCACGCGGCGAGCGTGAACCCGGTCGACAACATGATCGTGACGGGAATATTCAAACCGGTTCTGCATTTCGAGCTGCCGGCCACGCTGGGCAGCGATCTGGCCGGGGTGGTGACCGAGGTCGGCAGTGGCGTAACCCGTTTCAAGCCGGGCGATGCCGTCTTCGCCAACATCTTCGACCTGGGTACGGGCGCTATCGCCGAGTTCGCGGTGGTGCCGGAGCGCCTCGCCGCGCCGAAACCGGCCAATCTGGACTTCGTGCAGGCGGCATCGATCCCGATGGTCGGGCTCACCTCCTGGCAAGCGCTGAAGGAGCGCGCCAATCTTCGGGCCGGCCAGAAAGTGTTCATCCCGGCGGGCTCCGGCGGCGTTGGCACGTTTGCGATTCAACTGGCCAAGCACCTGGGTGCCAGGGTGGGAACGACCACCAGCACGGGCAATGTCGAACTGGTGCGCAGCCTTGGCGCCGATGAGGTGGTCGACTACAAGAAGCAGGACTTCGACAAAGTGCTGCGCGACTACGACGCGGCACTTGGCACCGTCAGGGGTGACGTGATCGAGAAGTCCCTTGGCATCCTCAAGCCAGGGAGCACGATCGTTTCCCTGGTCGGGCCGCTGGACGCCGCTTTCGCCCGCGCCCGACGGCTCAACTTCGTCCTGACCTTCGTGTTCGGCTTGATGAGCCGCAAGATCATGTGCCTGACGAAAAAGCGCGACGTCGCCTACTCATTCCTCTTTGCCCGCCCCGACAGCGCCCAGCTCGGCGAAATCGGCAAACTCCTCGAGACGGAGCGCATCCGGCCGGTGATCGACAAGGTGTTTCCGTTCGAGCAGGCAAAGGATGCGCTTGCCTACCTTGCCCAGGGACGAGCCAAGGGCAAGGTCGTCATCAAGATGCGTTGAACAGCCTTGTCGGGGAGCAACGCAGGCCAAGGCAGGCAGTTAATTTTCAGGACACTTGACGCATCGATGCCGTCAAACCCCGCCAGTCCGCCGCTTGCGCTCTGCGGTGAATTCCCACCAGGCGCGCGGTGCCTCGCCGGCCATGAAGCGGGTGATGGAGATGAAGACGTCGAGCATGCAGGGATCGTGACGCACGCCGGTCAGGTCATTCAGTGTTGCGTACATCTCGTAAGGGTCCCGGCCGACCAGCCCGCCGGGCGCCTGGATGCCAAGCAAGCGAAGATCGGCGGCGACGGCCGGGCCAATGTTCGGCAGATCGGTCAATTGCTTCAGGCGGTCACGGGAAACTTTGGCGGGATGCATGCGAAACGGACCTTATATGCAGCAGCACAAGGGGAAGTGAAATCGTATCGCCAACAGGCACCGGATGGCTATTTGCAAAACGATGCATATTATTTGTTGCACCGCAGCAAATAATGTGCGATAGTGACCTCTGTCTCCTCCATTCCACAAAAATGGATTTATGCCCGCCTCGTGCGGGCATTTTTTTGTCCGGAAAAAGGAGGCGTCAGTGCGCTAGCGGGCGGCCTCGCGGTGCATGAAAACAGCGGCGACCAGTCGGCATCGAGACGCCAACAGACTGAATCAACAGGCAAAAAAGAAGCCCGTCTATGCGGGCTTTCTTTAATTTGTCTCCTCCACCCGAATTATTTGGTGTTGGGAGGACGCGTGGCGTCCAGTGGCGGCAATTATCCATGGTTGAATTGGTTTTGTATAGTTAAATCTATTACTTTAGTCGAGTCCACCGATCAGGAATGGACCGCTCTCGCGTCCGCTTCGCCCAATCCCCAAAATAACCGCCTCTCGCCCTGGCGGCGCCAGTCATGGCACTATGTCACCTCTTCCCGGCGCCCTGATTTCCTCGGGTCTGCCGTTTTTCCGCCCATTCGAGCCTGTCCCAACATGAGAAAACCGACCCTTTATCAAAGCCTGCGGGCAAAGCGCCGCAGCCAGTCGATGGTCATCGGCCTGACCTGGTATACCGAGGAAACCTGGGCCCAGGTCAAGGCGACGGCAACCGATCCGGAATGTTTCGAAGACAGCTTCGCCAAGTGGAAGGCCATGGCCGTGGCGGCGCGCCGGGAGTTTCAGCGCTCCGGCGTGCTGGCCCTCGAGTGCAAGATCGACCCGCAGGAGTTCTTTGCCTGGTGCGCCGAGAACCAGCAGGAAAACAACTCGACGTCGCGCGGCGAGTTCGTTTCGGTCAAGTTGAGTGCCGCCCACGAGACGCCGGCCGAAACTGCCGACTGATCGCACCGGCCGGCCCGGCTGATGGCAACTTTTCAGCGACAGGCCGGCCTAATTCACAGAATGAGCCGGGCCGCGGGCATTTTCAGTCATCGCCTTTTGTGAGGAAGCAATGCAGGCGCACCAGTATCAATGGGGCATCAAGCAGTGGGTCGAATACCTCAAGGACAAGGAAACACCGGTCCTCGAGACGACGCGGGCCGCCATAGCGGCGCTGCGCGAGGCGGGCGAGACAGCCAGCGAGCAGTTGTCGGCGCTGACCATGACCAATCTTGTCTATGCCGATCCCTACCTCGCGCTGAAACTGTTGCGCCGGGCCGAGGAGCGGCGTTCGCGGCAACTCGGCCGCGACACCACGACGCCGCTGGCCGCCATCCTGCAAACCGGTTTTGACGAATTGCACGAAATCATCGAGAGCAGCCCGGCTAGCGAGAATCCGCTCGCCGGCTGCCAGGCCTGCGAGCAGCGTGCCGTGCTGGCATCGCGTATCGCCCGCGCCTGGGCCAACCGGCGCGCCGACGTGTCGCCGGATGAAGTGGCAATGGCCGCACTGCTGGCCGAAATCGGCGAATTGCTGCTGTGGCATTTCGCCAGTGAAATGACCGACAAGGAAACCCGGGTGCGCGACTGGAATGCGCGCTTTTCGGCGCTGATGCCGCGCCCCTCGGAAATCGAATTCACTTTCCGGCAGCTGAGCATGGCGCTGGCCCAGGCTTGGGATCTGCCGAACCTGGTGGTCCTGCTGATCAAGGGCACCGACACGCCACGCGCCAATATCGCCCGCCTGGCCGCCGAGATTGCCAAAGTCGTCATCGACGAACCGGAACCGGCCGCACTGCTGACCATTCTGCAGCAGGCCGGGCCGGTGATACCCGGTGCCAGCCTGGCCCAACTGGCCGAAGCGCTGCCCCTGCCCGAGGCCGCCCGCAACGGGCTGGCCGAAGCCCTGGCGGCGACCGGGAATGTCTCCACCCCATTGCCGATGACAACATGACACCCAGCCCGAACTACGCCCCGACCCAGCCCGAGCGCAGCGCCATCGACGCCCTGCCCGGCCCGACCCTGCTCGAATTCGGCGCCGACTGGTGCGGCCACTGCCAGGCAGCGCAAGCGCCCCTGGCCACGGCACTGGCCGGACATGCGGCGCTGCGCCACCTGAAAGTTGAAGATGGGCCGGGTCGCCCGCTGGGCCGCTCATTTCGCGTCAAGCTGTGGCCGACGCTGATTTTGCTCAGGGATGGCCGGGAAATCGCGCGTTTGGTCCGCCCGACCGAGGCCTCGGCGATCAGCGAAGCACTGACCCTGCTCGATCAGTAGGGCCGCACCGGGCCACCGCCCTCAAACCAGTACCTGGCGCGTCTCGGCAAAATACCGGTGGACCTGCTGTTCGATATCGTCGGCCACCATGGCCTCTGGGCGACAGCCATTCGGGCAGGCCAGGCGCGGCGTCGTGCCGAACAAACGGCAGATCAGCGGACGCTCGGCATAGACCTGGCAACCGTTTGCGCCAAGGTGCGGGCAACTCAATTCGGCCAGCGCCTGCGCGTGTTCGGCTGCGCTTTTCCGCGGCAGACGGGCCATTTCCTCGCTTGAAGCAGTCACCGGCCCGCAGCAGTCATGGCACCCCGGCTTGCACTCGAAGGCCGGGATGCGTTGCCGCAAATAACGAAGGGTCTGACTGTTGGCGCTCATGGATGGCTGCATTGTAGATGCCCGGCAGGCCGGGGAAACGCATCACCTATAGGAATAATCCTATTTTTGGCGGGCAAATTGACTACAACTCGAAATAAATAGAACATTCGGCAGACCAATTGATTGTTTTTTTATGACAAATGAAAATACAATCAATTCGGACTATCAAGAAAACTCAATACCAGGCGGGCATTCCAAGGCAGCAACAGGAAGACCCAGCCACAACCTGGAAAATAGCAATGCGCAACAACCAGCCGGTAAGCCAAGTCGAGACACTCCTTCCCGACAACCTGTTCATTTACTCGACGACCGATCTTGACGGGGTGATTACCTCGGTTAACGACGCCTTCATCGCCATCAGCGGTTATTCGCGCGAGGAACTGATTGGTGCCCCGCACAACATCGTTCGCCACCCGGATGTACCGCCAGCCGCCTTCGAAGACCTCTGGCGCGACCTGAAAGCCGGCCGCCCGTGGTGCGGGCTGGTCAAGAACCGGCGCAAGGATGGCGGCTACTACTGGGTCGAGGCCAACGCCTCGCCGATCCGCGAGAATGGCAAGGTGGTCGGCTACGGCTCCGTCCGCCGCCGTCCCGACCGGGCTTCTGTTGCCGCCGCCGAAGCAATTTACGCACGGATCCGCCAGGGCAGCAGCAGCCTGGCCGTGCGCAATGGCCGGCCGTGGGCCGCCGGGCTGTTCGCCCCGCTTGCCCGCCTCGGCCTGATCGCCAGGCTGCGCCTGGCCATGGTCGCGGCCCTGCTGGCCACTGTCGTCATGGTGACGGCCGCGCAAACTCAGCAGCCGACGCTGTTCTGGGGCAGCTGCGCGCTGCTTGCCAGCCTTTTGCTGATCGCCCAGATGTTCTGGCTGCCCGGCCTGCGTAACGAGCTGCACGACCTGGCTGGCGGTGTCCAGCAAATGCAGCGCAACGGCGACTTCTCGGCCCACGTGGCGGTCAAGGGACATGGCCTGCTCTCCGAGGTTGCGCAGGGCGTCAACGCGCTGGCCATCGATGTCGAAACCGTCCTGCACGAAACCCAGTCGAGCGCCCGCCGCGTCGCCGACGGAGCGGCCGGCCTGCGCCAGGCCATGGTGCACGTCAGCGCTGCGCAGACCAGTCTGGGCAATTCATCGGCCGCCACCGCGGCAACCCTGGAACAAATCACCGTCGCCATCAACGAGGCGGCATCGAATGCCGCCGAAGGCGTTGAAGCCTCGGCCGAAAATCAGCGCATTTCCCATGCCGCCGGCCGCGAAGCCGAAGATGCCGTGGCCGAGATCGGCCGGATTGCCGAGCGCATGCGCTCCGCCGGCGACGCCGTGTCGACCCTGAGCCAGCGTTCGCAGGAAATCGGCAGCATGGCCGGTGTGATCAAGGACATTGCCGACCAGACCAACCTGCTGGCGCTCAATGCCGCGATCGAGGCGGCGCGGGCCGGCGAACAGGGGCGCGGCTTTGCCGTGGTCGCCGACGAGGTGCGCAAGCTGGCCGAGCGGACCGCCAAGGCAACCATGGAAATCGATACCACCATCCATGCCATCCAGGCCGAAATCGGCGGCACCGTCGACACCATGCAGGAAAGCTGCGGCCTGATGGGCGCCGGCGTCGAACGGGTGCAATCGGTCCGCAATTCGCTGGCCCAGATTCAGGAAACCTCGCAACACGCCCTGGAGCGCGCCCAGGCCATCGCCGACGCCTCGGCAGAACAGGGCATGGCGGCCAACGACATCGCCCGCAACGTCGAACTGATCGCCCAGGCCATCGACACCCAGTCCGGCGACATCGCGGCCATCGAGCAACTCGCCGCCGACTTCCAGCAAACCTCGACCAACCTGCGCACCAAGCTGACCCACTTCCGCCTGAACGGCTGAAAACCTGCTCCAGCTCGTAGGGGAACTCGCCGCGCTATCGGCGGATTGGTGCAATGCGCCGATGGCTTATTGCACCCTACATCGCATCACCAACCGTAGGGTGCAATAAGCGAAGCGCATTGCACCGCACGCAGGCTTCATCAGGCGGTCGCTTCCTCTGCCACCCAGCCCAGGGCCTTGAGACAGGCTTTGACGATGGGCGGCGACATACCGCCGTGCCCGGCGCCGGCGACTGGCACCCAGGTCGCTTCCGGCCAGGCGCGATGCAGGCGCTGCGCGATGTGCGGCGGGCAGACCGGATCGGCCATGCCCTGGACGATGGTCGTCGGGATATGGCGCAGGCGGTCGATACCAGCCAGCAACTGGCCGGCATTGAGAAAACACTGATTGGTCAGGTAATGCAGCTGGATGCGCGCCTTGGCCAGTTGCGCCGCGTCGGGTGGTGCGGCCAGCGGCGCCTCGCCCATCAGGGCCCGTTCGTAATCGAGCCAGGCGCGGGCCGCCACGGTTGCGACCGGTAGCGCATCGCCCAGGATACGGCGGGCATAGGCGGTCAGCAGGTCATTGCGCTCAAGCGCCGGCACGGCTTCGGCAAAGGTCTGCCAGGCTTGCGGCGCGGCACCATGGCTGCCTTGCACATAGGCGCGGATTTCCTCCGGCGAGCCGAGAAAGATGCCGCGCAGCACCAGGCCGCGCACGCTTTCCGGGTAGATCTGGGCGTAGGCCAGGGCCAGCAGGCTGCCCCAGGAACCGCCGAAGACGATCCAGGACGGAATGCCGAGGGCTTCGCGCAGGTATTCGAGATCGGTCACCAGGTGCGCCGTGGTATTCGCCTCGATGCTGCCGAGCGGCAGGCTGCGCCCGCAGCCGCGCTGGTCGGGCAGGATCGCGTGGTAGCGCCGCGGATCGAACAAGCGGCGCTGGGTCAGCGAACAGCCGCTGCCCGGCCCGCCGTGCAGGAAGAGCACCGGCACGCCATGCTCGGCGGCGCACTGCTCGACATACACCAGGTGCCCGTCGCCGACCGCCATCTGCCGGGCAAAACGCGGCGAACTGGCGGGGAACAGCAGATCGTCGGTCAATCAGGCCTCGATCAGGCCGTTATGCACGGCGACCAGCGTCAGCTCGGCGCTGTTGCGCACATTGAGCTTCTGCTTGATGTTGTAGAGATGGGTACCGACCGTGCTCGGACTCAGGCAGAAATCGCTGGCCACGTCATTGACCGAACGTCCTTCGGCGAGCTTCAGGAAGACCGCCAACTCCTTCTCGGTCAATGTATCGACCGGGTTGGCCGAGCCGGAGAGCTGGGCCAGGGCCACCGTCTGCGCCAGTTCGGGATCGAGATAACGCCGGCCGCCCGCCACCTGGCCGACGGCGCGCAGGAACTCCTCGGGCGCCGCCCGCTTGCACAGGTAGCCGCTGGCCCCGAGGCGCAGGGCGCGCACCGGCACGATGTCGTCGTGATGCGCCGAGAGCATCAGGACGCGGGCTTTTGCCTCCCAGACGAGCAGCCGCTCAAGAGCAGCCAGACCGCCGATGCCGGGCATCGAGACATCCATGACCAGCAGGTCGGGTTTGGTTTCAGCGTAGAGCCGGATGGCCTCTTCGCCATTCGCTGCCTCGCCGACGACGCTGGCACCGGCGCCTTCGAGCAGCAGGCGAAAGCCGAGGCGGACGACGGCGTGGTCGTCGGCGAGCAGGACGCGAATACCGTGCAGGGCGTGGTTCATTGGATTTCCTCCGTAAGGCGCTGATCCGGCAAGGTGGCGAGGACACAGAAGCCGCCGCCGGCCGGGGTGATGAATTCAAGGGAACCGGCCCGCTCGGCGAGCCGTTCGGCCATGCCGGCCAGGCCGAGACCGCAGCCGGCCTGGGCCGACGGCTGTGCGCTGCGGCCACAGCCGTTGTCGCTGAGCACGAGGTGCACTTGGCCGGCCAGGCGGAAGACGCGCAGTTCGACCCGGCTGGCGCCCGAATGGCGAACGATGTTGGTCAGGCCTTCCTGGACGATGCGCAGCACGGTCTGGGCGACTGCGTCGGCGAGCGGCTGTTCGCCGAGTTCCAGACAGGCCTCCAGGCGGATCTCCGCATGCTGCACCTGCCAGGCGGCGAGCAGCCGCTCGAGGGCTGGGCCCAGGCCGTCACCGGCCAACGGCCGCAGGCGCTGCAGGATGTTCTTGACGCCCTGCTGCATCTCGCCGGTCACCGCGACGATGCTTTGCGCCGGGCTGAGCAGGCCGGGCTGTTCCTGTGTGCGCTGGACAATGGCGCCGGCCAGGGCGCGCACCGCGGTGATGCCCTGAGCCAGTTCGTCGTGCAGTTCGCGGGCAATGCTGCGCCGCTCGGCTTCGAGCCGGGTCTGCATGCGCCGCGCCACTTCATGTTCGGTTTCCAGGCGCACGTTGTCATTGACCGCTTCGCTCAGGCGGTCGGCCATGCCGTTGAAGGCGCGCGACAGGCGGCCGAGCTCCGGCGTCGCGAAAACCGGCAGACGGGTATCGAAACGCCCGGAACCGGTCCGGTCGAGCGCCGTCATGACCTGTTCCAGCGGCCGCAGGGCGCGGTCCAGGGCACGCCGGCTGACGACAAAAATCACTGCGAGCAGGGCCAGCGCCCAGCCGGCCATGGCCAGCAGATCGTCCCAGGCATCGATCACCGAGCGCGAAGCGTCGGGGTAAAGCACCAGCTGCAGTTCGCCGACCGCCAGGTGGCGCGGCGTGAATTCCGGTGTCAGCACGGCGGCGAACCAGCCCGGCACGGTGCGTCCGGCCTTGTAGGTCGGTGGCGGCGAACGGTAGAGCCGGCGGCCGTCGGCGGCGAGCACTTCAAGCGCATTGGCGCGAATCCGGCCGAGCGGCTGGACGACGGCCAGCAGGCGCTCCGGCAGGACGGCCGGCGGCACGGCCTGCAGTTCGCCAGCCAGGGCCTGCAGCCACTGCACCGAGACCCGGTTCGCCGCCTCGACTTCCTCGTGGATGGCGTTGCGCGACCCGTGCAGCCACAACCCGGCCAGGACCAGCAGCAGGCTGGCGGCCAGGCCGGTGAACACCAGGCCGACGCGGGTATGCAGGTTGAGGCGGCCCTGGCCCGGCAACAGTTTGCGCATCACTTGCCGCCGAACACGTAACGCACGCCGAGCCAGGCGGCGCGCGGCGCGCCGGGCGCCACGAAGGTTTCGCGGCGCCAGGCGCCGGAGTCGTTCTGGAAACTGCCATCGGCCGCGAAGGGGTTTTCGGCGAGCGCCGCGGCCGTGGCGTAGCGCTTGTCGAACACATTGTTGACCTTGGCGAACAGTTGCCAGCCGCCGCCCAGCCGGGCCTCGGCATTGAGATTCAGGATGGCGTAACCGGGCAGCTTGCCGGCGCCCTCGAAAGTCCGCCCGCCGAAGGTGCCAGCCTGGTGCTGGTTGTTTTCGTTGCCGCGCGCGTACTGGCTGGAGAAGGCCTGGACATCGCCGCCCAGGCGCAGCCAGTCGGTCGCCTTCCAGGCCAGGCCGAGTTTCAGGCTGTGGGCCGGCAGGCCGGGCAGGCGGTCGCCCTTTTTGACGTAGATTTCGTCGTCCTGACCGCCCGCCGTGCATTCCGGCGCCGTGCCGCGCGTGCTGTTGTTGGCGCCGAGCAGGCAGGCCGCCGACTGGAAGCTGGCATGCAGATAGCTGTAATTGGCGAACCAGTCGACGCGGCGCTGGCTGCCGCGCAGGCCGAGTTCGATGCCCTGGCGCAGGGTTTTGCCGAAATTGGTGAAATAACCGGCGCTGGTCGAGGTGCCGACGAACAGGATGTCGTCCGACGACTGCGTGCGATAGACCCCGGCATTCCACTCGATGTTGCCGGCCAGCTTGCCGCGCAGCCCGGCCTCGACGGTACGCGCAATGACCTGCTTCAGATACGGATCGGCGGCCATCGAATTGGGCAGGGTGCAGGGGTTGGCCGGGTCGGCGCAGCCCAGTTCGATCGGCGTCGGCACGCGATTGCCCTGGCTGAAACCGGCATAGGCGTTGAGCGCCGGCATGGCCTGCCAGGTGATGCCGAGCGCCGGATTGAGGCTGCGATAGCTGTGCTGACCATCGAGATTGGGCGCCGTGCGATTGAGTTCGTCGAAGGTCGTGACGCGGCTCATGTTGTAGCGGGCGGCGGCCGTCAGGTGCAATTTGTCGCTCAGGGCGATGGTGTCGGTCAGATACAGGCTGGTCGTGCGCGTCGTACCATGCAGGCGGTTTTCCTCTTCGGCCGGCTGCAATTCCGAAACGCCGCGCGTCGGGTCGATCACGCCGATTTCCTGGGTCTGCGTGAAATGCACGCGGGCATGATCGAACGAGGCGCCGATGGCCAGTTGCTGGCGCCCCGTGCTCAGGTTCCACTGGCCCGAAAAGCCGTTGCCCTGCTGCATCGTGCGCGTCCGGTTGTTGGCGCCGGATTCGTCGTTCGAGATGCCGTCGAAGGGGCCATCCTCGAACTCGTCGTTCATGTCGCCGTTCAGCGTGCGCGTCTTGCTGCGCCGATGGTAGATATTGCCCGACAGGCTTTGCGTGTCGCTGAGCCACAGGCGGCCGTTGAGCGCCAGCTGGGTGAGGTCGTTGCGCGTCTGGTCGGGGTGGGTGAAAATCTGGTCGCGGCGGGCGGCGTACATCGACTCGGGCAGCAGGCCGTTGCCGGTCATCTTGGTCACGGCGCGGCTCAGCGTCAGGTCGGCCTCGCCAATGGCGCTCTTGTGCGACAGCTTGGCAAACAGCTGCTTGGCATCGGATTTCGAATAATCGCGCCAGCCGTCCTCGCGGAACCAGTCGCCGGCAACATACCAGCCCCAGCTGCCGTTGTTGCCGCCGTGTTCGAGTTCAAGATTGCTGCGCCCGAAACTGCCGCCGGACAGCTCGAACTTGCTGCCGGGATGACTAAAGCCGCTCTTGGTGCGGATGGCCAGGGCGCCGCCCAGGGTGTTCAGGCCGAACACCGGGTTGGAACCGGGAATCAGGTCCATGCCGGCAATCGCCGAATGCGGCAGCAGATCCCAATTGACCGTATCGCCGAAGGGCTCGTTGATGCGCACGCCATCGAGATAGACCGACATGCCCTGCGCCGTGCCGAGCAGCGGCGACGCCGTGAAGCCGCGGTAATTGAGGTCGGCCTGAAAGGGATTGCCCTGGATCTCGTTGAGATTGACGCTGGGCAACTGGCGGGCCATGAATTCCGGCAGGTTCAGGCTTTCCTGTTCTTCGAGCTGCTGGCCGCTGACCGACTGAACATTGGCCGGCATCTGCTGGCGCGGTACGCCCAGGCCGGCCAGCGGCGTATTGCCGATGATCTCGATGCTCTCGGCCTGGATCACGGTCTCGGCGGCGAGCAACGGGGAACACACCGGCGCGAAGGCGGCAGCGATGACCAGGGCGAGGAAACTGCGTTGCGGGTTTTGTCTCATGTTGATTTTTTTAGTTTGTAGTTGATCGGCACGACAACCTGGATTTCATTGGCCTCCAGTGCCTCGGGCAGCGGCGGCAGGCTGGCCAGGGCTTCGAGCATGGCCACGGCGTGCTGGTCGAGCACGGCAAAGCCGCTTGAATGATCGAGCTGCACGCCGAGCAGGTTGCCCTTCCTGGCCACCCGTAGGCGCAGGCGGACTTCGCCCTCCCAGCCGCGCAGGGCGGCGACGCGCGGATATTCCTGCTGACCGGCGAGCAAGGCCGTCAGGCGCTGGCGATAGGCCGCCAGCACGTCGCCTTGTGGCCGGGCCGGCGCCGTTTCCGGGGCGCTGGCGGAGGCCTGTGCCGCCGCCGGC
>JBAQDI010000051.1:0-1626 GCA_049294655.1 Azonexus sp. | reverse complement strand
GGTTTGCCCCCGTAGAATGTTCTGCATCAGGTGCCTCGCTGCGCCGCACAGGTTTTCTTTTCTTCATGGAGTTTGTGATGTCCCAGGTTGATTTGGCGACCGCCTTGGTGGCCCCGTTCGAGCAGTTGCGCATGAGTGACGTCGAGACGGTCGGCGGCAAGAACGCCTCGCTCGGCGAGATGATTTCGCAACTGGCCGCCTCAGGCGTGCGCGTTCCCGGTGGTTTTGCCACCACGGCCCACGCTTTTCGGCGCTTTCTGACCGAAAGCGGTTTGACGGATCGCATCAACGCCCGTTTGGCGGCGCTCGATATTGAAGATGTACGCGCGCTGGCTGAGGCTGGTGCTGAGATCCGGGGCTGGGTGGAGCACGCTGTGTTCCCCGCTGATTTCGACGCAGCGATTCGTAGCGAATTTGCCCGCCTCACCGCCGGTAACCCGGGGGCCTCGTTTGCGGTGCGCTCGTCGGCCACGGCCGAAGACTTGCCGGACGCCTCGTTTGCGGGTCAGCAGGAAACCTTCCTGAATGTGGTCGGCATCGACGACATCTTGCACAAGATCCGCGAAGTGTTTGCCTCGCTCTACAACGACCGCGCCATCAGCTACCGCGTGCACAAGGGCTTTGCCCACGCTGAAGTGGCCTTGTCGGCCGGTATTCAGCGCATGGTGCGTTCGGACTTGGGCGCAGCCGGGGTGATGTTCACCATCGACACCGAAAGCGGTTTCCAAGACGTGGTCTTCATCACCTCCAGCTACGGTCTGGGCGAAACGGTGGTGCAGGGCGCTGTGAACCCTGACGAGTTCTACGTCCACAAGCACGCTTTGCGTGCGGGCAAGCAAGCCGTGATCCGCCGCAGCTTGGGCTCGAAGCTGATCCGTATGGAGTTCGCTTCGCCCGAAGAGAAGGCTGCGTCCGGTAAGTTGGTCAAGATCACCGACACCCCGACCGAGCTGCGCAACCGCTACTCGCTGAGCGACGACGACGTGACCGAGCTGGCGCGCTACGCCTTGATCATCGAGCAGCACTACGGCCGCGCGATGGACATCGAGTGGGGCAAAGACGGCGGCGACGGCTTGCTCTACATCTTGCAAGCCCGCCCTGAAACGGTGAAGAGCCAAGCCGCTGGCAAGGTCGAGCACCGCTACAAGCTCAAGGGCGGCGTGGACCGCACAGTGCTGGCCGAAGGCCGCGCCATCGGTCAAAAGATCGGCACTGGCCCGGTGCGCTTGGTCGATTCGATCACCGAGATGGACCGCGTGCAGCCTGGCGACGTGCTGGTCACCGACATGACCGACCCGAACTGGGAGCCGGTGATGAAGCGCGCCAGCGCCATCGTCACCAACCGGGGTGGCCGCACCTGCCACGCCGCCATCATTGCGCGTGAACTCGGTATTCCGGCGGTGGTGGGTTGCGGGGACGCGACCGAAACGCTCAAGGACGGTCAGCTCGTCACGGTGGTTTGCTCGGAAGGCGACACCGGCCGCATCTATGACGGCTTGCTGGACATGGACATCAGCGAAGTCAGCCGCGTGGAGATGCCCGTGAGCCCCGTCAAGGTGATGATGAACGTCGGCAACCCGCAGCTGGCGTTTGACTTCTGCCAAATGCCCAACAGCGGTGTGGGTC
>JBAQDI010000050.1:0-137162 GCA_049294655.1 Azonexus sp. | reverse complement strand
GAATTTAACTTCTACCTCGATGGATCTCTCCATCCGTGTGATTGCCTTTAATACTTTTGTGTGACCGAAGTCACTAGCATCAAGGCACCCACACCTATCGATTGTTCAAATTGTTAAAGAACTACTTGCTTCACTGCGCCGTCTCTTGCGACTCGTCTGCAGCAGAGAGGCGAGATTATGAAGAACTTCCCAAACTTCGTCAAGCAATTTTCAAAATCTTTTTGCTCAACACCGCTCAACCTCCACAACCACCTGCTCTCTCCCTGCCCCGCCGAAACCGCTGCGCTGCAAGGAGGTGCGCATTGTATAGATTTCCCGGATACCGTCAATACCTTCTTCGAGAATACTTTCAACTTGTTCTTTCGGGCTCATTTTGGCGTTTATGGCGACACTGGCTCCGTAGACAAAAAAATGCCCCGGAATTGCTTCCGGGGCTAATCGAGGTTACTGCGGAGAGAGAGGGTAAGCCGTCAGGCGTAAGTCGGGGCGAAGGCAGCTTCGGGATTGGCGGCCGGCCCCTTGTCGGTCCAGTACGGCGAAAGCTTGCGCAACTGGGCAACGATGGGCGGGACTTCCGCGATCACCCGGTCGATTTCCGCTTCGGTGTTGTAACGCGACAGCGAGAAACGAATCGTGCCATGGGCGGCGGTGTAGGGAATGCCCATCGCCCGCATCACATGCGAAGGTTCGAGCGAGCCGGAGGTACAGGCGGAACCTGAGCTGCCGGCAATACCCACCTTGTTGAGCAGCATCAGAATGCCTTCACCCTCGATGTATTCGAAGGCGATGTTGCTGGTATTGGGCAGACGGTTGGACACGTCACCGGTCGGGAAGCAGTGCGTGATCTGGCTGAGCAAGCCCTGCTCCAGTTTGTCGCGCAGGCGCTTGACTGTGGTGTTTTCCTCAGCCATGTGCTGCATGGCGAGTTCGCAGGCCACACCGAGACCGACGATCGAAGCCGAGTTCTCGGTGCCGGCCCGGCGACCGCGCTCCTGATGACCACCGCGCAGCAACGGACGGAAACGGCAACCACGGCGCAAGTAGAGGACACCGATGCCCTTCGGGGCATGCAGCTTGTGACCTGACAGCGACAGCATGTCGATCTTGGTGTTCTTCAGATCGATTTGAATCTTGCCCACAGCCTGGACGGCGTCGGTGTGGAACATGATGCCTTTGGCGCTGGCCAGTTCGGCCATTTCTTCCACGGGGAAAATCGTACCAGTCTCATTATTGGCCCACATCACGGAAACGATGGCGACACGGTCGTTCAACAGCGACTTGTATTCGTCGATGTCGATCCGGCCCTTCTTGTCCACTTTGAGCTTATGGACGATATAGCCTTCCTTCTCCAGCCATTCGCACAGCGTCAGGATGGCCGGATGCTCGACATTGGTGGTGATCACCGTGTTGCGTTCCGGCTGCGCCTTGAGCGCCGAGAGAATGGCCGTCGAGTCGGACTCGGTACCACATGAAGTAAAGATGATTTCCGAGTCATGCTCGGCACCGATCAGTGCCTGCACCTGAGCACGAGCCTTCTTCAGTGCCTTGCCGACTTCACTGCCGAAGGCGTGAATGGACGAGGCATTGCCGAAATGCTGGGTAAAGAAGGGAAGCATGGCTTCCACCACGGCAGGGTCGCAGCGTGTCGTGGCATTGTTGTCCAGATAGATCGGTTCCATGGGAATTCCTTTAGCTGTTAGCCAGTAGGATCGAGGATCGAGCAACCCCGGCCTACTGGATCCTCGATCCTAATAACTCAACCCTGAATTTCAGGCTTCTTTCGGCATGTGCGACGACGGCAGCACCTGCACCAGTTCGCCCAGCGTTTCAATCATTTTCTGCTGGATGCCGCCCAGGGTGGCTGCTTCCATCATGCAGCCGGAACAGGCGCCCTTCAGATGCACATAGATCTTCTTGCCCTGCACATCGGCCAGTTCGACATCGCCGTGATCGCGCTGCAGCATCGGACGGACGGACTCGAGGACTTCCTCGATCTTCTTGATCTTCTGCACCAGCGTCAGTTTGACCGAAGGCGGCTTCGGCGCTTCCGGCGTCGCCGGACAGGCGGGCGGCGGCGAGACTTCGCCGGGGCCGGCACGGTCAGCCATCACCTTGGCAAGAATTTCCTCGATGCCTTCGTGGCAGGCTGCACAACCGCCGCCAGCCTTGGTGTAGAAGGTGACCTCCTCGACCGTGTTCAGATTATTGGCTTTAACCACGTCTTCGATCATCACGGCATCGATGGCGAAGCACTTGCAGATCAGCGCGCCTTCTTCGTGATCATCGGACCACTCTTCGCCGCGGTAGTTGGCGATGGCGGCCTGCAGGGCTTCGCGGCCCATCACCGAGCAGTGCATCTTTTCCGGCGGCAGACCGTCGAGATAATCGGCAATGTTCTGGTTGGAGACTTCGAGCGCCTGGTCCAGCGTCATGCCCTTGACCATTTCAGTCAGCGCCGACGAGGAGGCGATGGCGGACCCGCAACCAAAGGTCTGGAAATGCGCGTCGAGGATGACTTCGGTTTCCGGCTCGACCTTGAGCATCAGGCGCAGCGCATCGCCGCACTGGATGGAGCCGACATCGCCGATGCCGTTGGCTTCTTCGAGCGGGCCGGAATTGCGCGGGTTGAAGAAGTGTTCGCGAACCTTGTCAGAGTATTCCCACATGTTGTCTGCTCCTTAAACCGAGAACGAGGAGCCGCAGGAACACTGGGCACTGGCGTTGGGGTTGTCGAATTTGAAACCGGTATGCGTCAGGGTATCGATGAAATCGACAGTGACGTTATCGATCATCGGCATGGTCATCGCGTCGACCAGCAGCTTGACGCCGTCGACTTCCAGTTCCCAGTCATCCTCGGCCTTCTCGGATTCGAGCTTCATGCCGTATTGCAGGCCGGAGCAGCCACCACCCGAGATAACCAGGCGCAGGCCGATAACCGGCGTTTCAGAACCACGAATAAAGCGTTGTACGGCTTTAACTGCAGCGGGGGTCAGATTGATCATGGCGTTTCTCCAGAGTAGATGAGCTAATCATTGCAAGCCCTGTGCCATGCTGGAAAAAATATATAAACAACTGAATTTATTGACTTGTTACCAGAAGAACGCATTGTCGCGTTTGCGACAATCACCCCAAAAGGTGTTCGTAAGCACGCCGCAAAAGTTCGCGTTCGACGAGCGGCAGACGCCGTGCCTCGGTAATCGCGATGAATTTGCCGCCCTGCTTTTCCGCCGCCTCGAAAGGTGGATCGATACTGGTACAGGCGGCCAGCAGCACCGCCTGGTCGCCATCCGGCGTATCCAGCCAGACGCAGAATTCGGGAACCGGCTCCAGCCCGCCTTCGGCCAGCCCCAGTGTATTCTCGGCGGCACGCAGTGCCGCTGTCGGATGAAACTGCACGGTCGGCGAATAATCCTCGGCACGTAGGACGGCCGTCTCCGGCAACGGCGAGAAAGCCAGCACGCTTTCACCCAGGGTCATGAAACGCACCCGGGCACTGGTACTTTGCTTGTGCAGGATGATCAGGCGCGGCAGTTCGGAAATTTCACACATATATATGCAGCTCCGGTCGAAAAGAGATCAAGCGGCAAATGCAGCGATCACCGGGTCGCCCTTCAGCGCACCGGAGCGCCCCCAGACCTGGACGGCTTCGACGTAATAGCCGGGCTGCGCCGGATGCGCCAGGAGCACCTGGTACTCGGCAAAGACACGCCCATCCGGGAACAGCGTCACCGTGCCATAACGGGTCTTGCCGCGCCAGGTGCCGATCAGACTGGACTCCCCGGAATAGGGATCAATCTGCTCGGCAAAGCTGGCCTCGGCCCAGACCGGCTCGTCGCCGATCGTCAGGCCGAGTTTTTCCACCTGCCGGCGGATGGCCTGGCAGAGCTCAATACCGAGGGCCGGGTCCGGCCAGGCCGGACCACTGGCGTTCGGCACGCCGCTCAAACTCAGGCAGCCATCGGCGCGTAGGTGTAGCAGAGCTTCGGGCAAACGCGGTTGCAGGCGCCGCAGCCGATGCAGTCGTTGGCATCCTTGATGCTCATCTTGGCCGCTGCGCTTTCGTCTTCGTCGTCATCGGCGTCGGAATCGATCAGGTCGAGCACGTCGCGCGGGCAGACCTTGTAGCAGCGGCCGCAGCCGATGCACTTTTCCTGATTGATGGCGGTGACGAACTCGGGAACCCAGGCGTCGCCGCCACGGGTAAGAGCAGTGTAGGAACTCATGATTCAACCTTTCTGAATGGCTGCCAGCTTGGCATTGGCTTCTGCCCATGCCTTGCAGGCGTCGTACGTGGATTGGGCCAGGCCCGGGATTTCGAGATAGCCGGCGGGCAAACGATCCTCAACCAGATCGTGCATTTGCGATGCCCACTCGGACGAGATGCGTTTGAGCTTTTTGACTTCCTTGTCCAAGTTTTTGATTTCTTCCTCGGTCAAGCTAACCTCCTGTGGCGAAAGTTCAGAAACGAAAGCGGTGGCGCCGACTCAGAGACCGGCGACTTCCGGGTACTGGCCGATGCGCTCGAGGGCGATGCCGAGCAGCTTGTCGGCTTCATCCTTCATCTTGGACAGGCTGGGGAAGCCGAAGCGATGCACGTCACGCAGGGTCTTCTCGACAGCAACCAGCTTGCCGACGGTGATGATCGAGCGGCCGAAACCTTCGTGCGTCAGGTGCACGAGCGGCACGGCGAGCAGCTTGCATTCCTTTTCGATGAGCACGGCAATGGCGTTGTAGAAGGCCTTGACGCGGGAAATGGTTTCGTCGTCCGGATCACCGATCAGGGGAATGCCCGCCTTGCGCTCCTTGGTCAGGATGTACGGGTCGAGGATTTTCTCGACCGTCCAGCCGGTATAGGTGCCGTAAGTGTCCAGGGCGCGCATCTGGCGAGCCATTTCCTTGACGAAGTCGGTTTCGAAGATGGGATCAGCGCTCATGGTGAAACTCCTGTTGTGAAACATTGGATTGATTTGTTACGGGAATCAGTTGCGGCGATGGCAGCAGGCCGGGAATCAGGCCGATGACGATGCGGGCGACGGCCAGGGCAGCGAGGAATCCGAGCATGGCGCCCAGCGCAGTGGCCGCATCGCTACCGTCAAACGTTGAGCCGAACCAGGCGCCGAGCAGCATGGCAAAGGCCGGAAAGAGATAACCGAGCAGCGCGGAAAGGGTCAGGCGGCTTTCCGGCAGCGCAATACTGACCAGATCCCCCGCCTTGAGGTCAGCCGTAGCTGGCAGCGTGAGCAGTGTCGCCGCACGCCCGCTGGCCATCTTGCCGATGCCGCAGGAACCGCCCTGACCGCAGGAAGAGCAGCCGCTGGTTTCCATGGCGACAATGGCCTGGCCCGCCTCAACGCGCTGGACAATGCCGCGATGTTCGATCATCCCGGCGCTCATCCCTGCCACCCCTCTTCTTCCATATTGGCGAAACGGTCTTCGGTCTTCTTGGCCTGTGCTGCAACGGCGCGATCAACCCAGGCAACACCACCATCGGTCATCGCCTTGGAAATCTCGGTGAGCAATTCGTCAACCGCGTCGACCTCGGCGGTACGGATCGGCTGGATGCCCTTGGCCATGAGTTTCTTGATTGCCGAGGCGCCGACCGCCATGACATAGACGGCGGCACAGCCTTCGAGGAAATCGACCTTGGCGATCAGCTTGTCTTCGTTGCCATCCATGGCCTCTTCGGCAAATTCGCCGATGCCGACCAGCGTCGCCTTGTCGGGCGTCACTTCATAGATGGCGAAAGCCTCGGCGGCGCCGAAGTGCTGATTGACGCGCAGGCGGTCGGTGGTAGCGAAGGCAACCTTGATCATTGATGCGGGCTCCTGCTTAATGGACCAGACTAGCTGCAGACGACGAGATGACATGTTGTTCACCGGGGCGAGTGTCTGCCCAGTAGCTTGATCTAAAGGGTTCGGGTTCATGGTGTTGCCCCAGCATCAGGTTGGCGAGATCGAAAAGGGCTTGCCGCGTGCCGCGGTAGCCCACCCAGGTGCGGGCATAACCGCCCACATGGTCATACTGCGGAAAGCCCGCGCGCAGCAGCGGCAGGCCAAGACGATGGGCGGTATCGACGGCATGCGAGTTGGCGATGACCAACTGGGCACCCGCCGCCCGGGCCTGCTTTTCCATGTCTTCGAGATCACCGACGATGACTTTTTCGATCGGCAGCGAGGCCAGGCTTTCATGCTTGGCCGGACTCACGGCACTGACGATTTCGGCGCCCATGCTGCTCAGGAAACGGACCTGCATGCCGAGCAGGTCGGGATCGGCGGCCAGCGCGATACGCGCGAAACCGATCATGAAGTGGCTATCAACCATGGCGTCCTGCAACTGGGCACGGTGGCGTTCGATCTTTTCCGGCACCGGCTTGCCCGAGATATCAGCCAGGGCCTGCGTGAAGGCGTCGCAATCGTCGAGCCCCATGAGGCCGTCGAAACGGTAATCGGGCACGCCGGTACGGGTTTTCAGGATGTTGGCGGCCTTGGCCAGCGAGGGGCCGATGACCAGCGTCGCGATCGACTCGCCCATGCTTTCGATTTCGGCGCGCGGCGTGCCACCGATGGTCAGCGACGAAGTTTCCGCCTCGACCAGGTGACCGTCCAGCGAATCGCCGATGTCCGGCACAACGACCGGGCGCAGGCCGAAAGCTTCGACCCAGTCCTTGATCGCCTCGATATCGCCCGGCGTCAGCATGGCCGAGGCCAGCACATTGACCTGTTTCGGGCGCTTGCCGACGCAACTGCTTTCCGGCACCAGGACCTGGATCAAGGATTCGATGGCCAGCGCGTAACCGCTTTCCAGACAGCCGACGTAATCCGGCGTATTGACCGGGACCACGGCGACATGAGCAAACTCCGGATGGGCGGCACGGAATTCCTTGACGGCGCGCAGGATGTCGGTGCCCTGCGTTTCCGACAGGCCGGTAGTGACCAGGCCGATGATTTCCGGCTTGCTCTTGTCGGACAGCGTGCGCAGCGCCTCGATAATGTTTTCGTCGGCGCCCATGATGGTCGACACCTGATCCATCGCCGTCGTCTGCAACGGAATCGGCTCGCGAAAATGACGCACGAAGAAGACTTTGCCGAAGGCGGTGCAGCCCTGCGAGCCATGCATCAGCGGCAGGCTGCGGTTAAGGCCGAGGAAAGCCAGCGAGGCGCCAATCGGCTGACTCACCTTCAGCGGATTGACCGCCAGCGCCTTCTTGGATTGGATGATTTCAGCCATTTGGACATCGCCCCGTTGAGATTACCCAACCCGTAGCAAGGAGCGCGCCAATAAACTAAATACTTAAAAACAACAACTTAAAATTCACCGCTGTGTAGCAAACACAACAAATACCCCATCCCGGGCAAGGCTACGACAAGGAATATCGATAAAAACACGTCAACGGCAAGTCATCCCGGCCCGGGCGGCTCGGCCGCCATTCGCTGGGCTGACTGGGTAATGGCCAGGACGCAGGGATGGGTCAGCTTCCGCTCAACCGAAATCGCGAAATAGCTGGCCTTGACTTCCTGGGTGCGACCAAGCACGCGCAACAGCCCCGAGGCCATGAACTCGTCTTCAACCACACAGGGCACGGGAAACGCCCCCACCCCGGCCTGCCCGAAGGCCGCCATCAGCGCCGTATCGTCAAATTCGCCGACAATCCGGGCACGAATGCGCTTTTTCTCCAGCCAGGGCTGCAGGCTGGTGCGAATCGCCGAATCCTCACCAGGCAAAAGCAGCGGCAAGGCCGCCAGAGATTCGGGAAAGGCGACGTCTTCATCGCCAACCAGGCTTTTTGCCGCGAGAAAGCTCAGCCCGGACTCGAGCAACCGATGGTTGTAGGCCCTGACGCTGAAAGACGGCGGCAGCGGCCCATCCGAAATGACCAGATCGAGCTGATGCACCGCCAGTTGCCCGAGCAGGCGATCGAGTTGCCACTCCCGGCAAACGATGCGCGTCGCGTGCTCGCCCTGCATCGCCGGCTGCAGCAACTGGTAGGCGAGCGATTTGGGCACGGCATCGGACACCCCAACCCGAAACTCCGCCGGCCGCCCCTTGGGATGATGCTTGATCATCACCTCGAGTTCGGCGCTCAGGGCAAAGAGCTCATCGGCGTATTCCAGGGCCAGCTTGCCGGCCTCGGTCAACACCACCGAACGTCCCTGGCGGGCCAGCAATTCGGTGCCGAGGCTAGCCTCGAGCAGACCGATCTGCCCGCTCAGCGTCTGCGGCGTGACATTGATCGACTCGGCGGCGCGAATCACGCTGCCCGCCCTGGCCACTTTCCAGAAGTAGAAAAGATGCTTGTGATTCATGGGCGCATTAAACAATCGAGAAAACCGCATTATCTAATGAAATAAATCGAATTTATTTTACATTCCGACTAAGTTACCTTGTCCGCCGGATTTACCTGCAACGGCGATTACCGGACGACCAACACAAGAAGTCGGCGGCCCATCCCAAAATTCACTCCATACAAGGTTTTGCCATGCTCACAGCACTCGTTGTCGTTTTCGTGATCGCCTATGCCGCAATCGCCCTCGAGCATCCACTGAAGATCAACAAGTCGGCCTCGGCCCTGCTCGGCGCCGGCTTGCTGTGGACCATCTATGCCCTGTCGCTCGGCGACCCCCATCTCGTCGGCGAGCAATTGGGCGAATCCCTGACCGGGACGGCCCAGATCGTCTTTTTCCTGATGGGCGCCATGACCATCGTCGAGGTCGTCGATGCCCACAACGGTTTCGAAGTCATTACTCGGCGCATCCGGACCACCAAGCTCGCCTCGCTGATGCTGCTGGTCGGCTTCGTGACCTTTTTCCTCAGCGCCATCCTCGACAACCTGACGACGACCATCGTCATGATTTCCCTGATGCGCAAGCTGCTCGCCAAGCACGAAGACCGCATCTTCTTTGCCGGCATCATCGTCATTGCCGCCAACTCGGGCGGCGCCTGGTCGCCGATCGGCGACGTGACGACGACCATGCTGTGGATCGGCGGTCAGATCACGGCCACGGCCATCATCCAGTCGGTATTGCTGCCCGCCCTGGTCAGCCTGATCGTCCCCCTGGCCATCACGGCCTACGTTCTGCGCGGCCGCCAGGTGGAATCACCGGCACAGGTCAACAGTGATCACGGCCAGCAAAGCAGTGAATTCGAACGCAACCTGATGTTCTTCCTCGGTCTCGGCATCCTGGTCGCCGTCCCCGCCTTCAAGACCGTGACCCACCTGCCACCCTTCATGGGCATCCTGTTCGGCCTCGGCATCCTGTGGCTGGCCGGCGATCTGGTGCATCGCCACAAGGAAGACGAGTTCAAGCAACACCTGACGCTGGTGCACGCTCTGGGCAAGATCGACATGAGTTCACTCGTCTTCTTCATCGGCATCCTGTTATC
The DNA here is from genome assembly GCA_049294655.1 of Azonexus sp. Classification (GTDB taxonomy): domain Bacteria; phylum Pseudomonadota; class Gammaproteobacteria; order Burkholderiales; family Rhodocyclaceae; genus Azonexus. The sequence continues at coordinate 127,781 of JBAQDI010000050.1, read as the reverse complement.
GGTAGCCACCCTCGAACACACCCACATCCTGACCTCGCTGGCCGGCTGGCTGGACCAGACCGTGGGCCGCCAGGACATCATCGTGCTGATCATCGGCATGGTCAGTGCGATTGTCGACAATGTCCCGCTGGTCGCCGCGGCGATGGGCATGTACAGCCTGGCCGACTTTCCAGCCAACCATTTCCTGTGGGAGTTCCTGGCCTATTGTGCAGGAACCGGCGGTTCCATCCTGATCATCGGCTCGGCAGCCGGCGTGGCCGCCATGGGCCTCGAGAAGATCCACTTCTTCTGGTACGTCCGCAAGATCAGCGGCCTGGCCCTGATCGGCTACTTCGCGGGGGCAGGCGTCTATCTGCTGCAATACCAGCTGGCTGCGTGATTCCGGCGGCACCGTAGCCACCCAAAAGCTTGGTTTGAGGGACTCTGCCGTCCGTTGTTCTGGCAACAGGCGGCAAAGAAACCCAGCCTCTGCCGACCCTACTCGGCCAATACGGCGCCGGAGATTGCCGCCGTCGCCCACGGCGCCGGCTTCCTGACTGCTGCCCAGACCGGGCTTTCCATCGACAAGGCCAGTTGGCGGGCCAGTTCGACCATGCCGCTGTAGCCGGCGTAGCCGAATTCGCGTTCCTGATTGATGTCGAGGAAGGGAATGCGCGCCTTGAGGGCCGTGTAGAGATTGCGGCCGCCGGCGATCAGGATGTCGGCCTTGTATTCGTGATAGGTCGACAACAGGGCTTTCGGGCTGCCGTCATCGATCATCTTGGTGTCCTCGCCCATGAGTTCGCGGATGCGCGCCTTGTCTTCCTCGGTCGACTTCTTGGTGCCCGTGGCCACCACTTTCATGCCCAGATCCTGCAAGGCCGAGACGATGGACCACGACTTGACGCCACCGGTGTAGAGCAGGACGCGCTTGTCTTTCAGACGAACACGCCAAGGTTCGAGTTCGGCGTTGGATTTGGCTTCTTCGCGGGCAATGACGACTTCGGTGCGGGCCATCAGATCGGGATCGCCGATCAGTTTGGCGAAATCGCGCAGCGCGTTGGAAACGTCGGCCACACCGTAGAAACTGCCTTCAAAGAAGGGAATACCGAAATCGTCCTGCATCTTGCGCGCCACGTTGAGCAGCGCCTTGGCGCAGACCACCATGTTCACCTTGGCGCGGTGCATGGTCTGCACCTCATGGAAACGCGAGTCGCCGGACAAGGTGCACAGGATGCGCAGGCCAAGCTCATCGAAGAGCGGCGCGACATTCCAGAACTCGCCGGCAATGTTGTATTCGCCGATCAGATTGACGTCGTAGGTCGGCAGGCCGTCGGCGCGCGGCGAGGCCGGGGCCGGTTCGGCCGTGCCGATGACGTACTTGAACATCGCTTCGCCGGCCAGCCGGTTGCCGAGATTCTTGGTGCCGTAGAAACCGGCCGCATCGACCGGAATGACCGGCGTGCCCCAGCGCGCCGTGGCGTCGCGGCAGACCGCTTCGACGTCATCGCCGATCAGGGCGGTGACGCAGGTGTTGTAGATGAAGACGGCCTGCGGCGCATAGCTGTCGATGGCCTGCTTGATCGCATGGAACAGACGCTTTTCGCTGCGTCCCATGACGACGTCGGTTTCCGACAGATCGGTGGTCATGCCGATCTTGTACAGCGTGATGCCGGAAGAGCGCGTGCCGCGGTTGTCCCAGGAGGAACCGGCACAGGCGATCGGGCCATGCACGATGTGCGCGACATCGGCAATCGGCAGCAGCGCGATCTGCGCCCCGTCAAAGGAACAGCCGCCAGCCGTCGCCCCGGGTTTGGGCTTGGCGCAGCCGGATTTCTCCTTGGTATTGTGGGTACAGGCGGGCTCGTCGAGCAGGGCTTGGATTTCGCTGGCTTTCATGCTGTTCTCCAGAGGTTCGAATAACAGATAGCAAGACGGGTGCCACCCATAACAATTTGTTTTATATGGATAAAACAAAGCCATGACTTGTCACGTATGCGACAAGTCATGGCCGGCCCGACAAATGCCTTACAGAACGAACTGATCGCGCAGCTTGGCCAGCATCTTCGGGCCCATGCCCTTGGCCTTGCACACTTCCTCCAGACTGGCGAATGGCCGGGCGGCAATGATCGCCCGGGCGACGCTGGGCGGCAGGCCCTTGACGGCGCTCAACTGGGCTTCGCTGGCCTTGTTCACCGAGACGGCCTTGGCGGTGGCCTTGCTGGCGACGGCTTTCTTCGCCGGCTTCTTCGCCGCACCCGGCTTCTTCGCACCCACCGGCTTCTTGATTTCGCCAGCCGGCACCTTGGCCGGCTTCGCATCAACCGCCACCTTGGTCTTGACGACCGGCGCCACTTCGGCGACCGGCGCCAGTAGCGCTTCGGCCTTGACCGGCGCCGCCGCAAAATTGCGGTAATCGCGGGTCACATAGCCGGCTGGCGTCCATTCGCGCAGCATCACGGTCAGCGCCGCACCAACGTTGGGCATGGCGGCCGGCACGGCAAACCGGCAGTCGGTCCACACCTCGCCACCGGCCAGCACGCCGAGAATGGCCGTCGCCACCGGACTGCCCGTCCAGCTGCCGCCGGCATAGAGCGTATCGAGGGCCCAGACTTCGAGGGCCAGCGTGCCGCTCAGGTTGTCGGTAAGGCGCGGATTGACGATGCTGTCGACCGCCAGCTCGGCGCCGCCGTCAGCCAGCCAACAACTGACATTGCCGCCCAGATAAGGCAGGAAAAAATGGTGACGGGCACCATACACCGCCAGGTCACGGACTTGCGCCCGACCATCGGCAAAGGCCACGAGGGCCAGGGCCAGCGTCTGCTCGCCGCCAGCCGCCGGCGGCATGGCCGTGCAGCAAGCTTCGGCATACAGGCCGCCGGCCAGCGGCTGAATGGCCATCTCGGCCACCTTGACCCCGCTCAGACCACCGGCAAAGCCCGCCTCGCTGGCCCACAACTGCAAGGCCCAGCTTGCGTCGCCGGCCAGATCATCGTCAGAGAAGCCAACTTCGGCATTGAGGAAGACGAAATCGCCTTCGAAACGGTAACCATGGTTTTCACCAAGGCGGGTCTGGTAGCTGGCGGGGGCAATATGAGTCATGAAAACGGCCTGTTCTTGGGGTGGAAAATGGCGCGCATTATATGGGCAATTTTCCGTTCGTTATCATGTAGTTAGTTATTAATTTCCATGCACAGACATGGTGCAAAACCGGGTCAAATCTTGTCGTAAAGACGACATGAAAAAGGGGCTCATCTGAGCCCCTTCTTTACTTGATTCAAGCCAACGGTGGTTTCAGTGAGTCGGCGCTGCCGGCACCGCTTCTGCCACGACCGGTGCGGCGACGGCCTTCTTGTGTCCTTCATCCGGGTGCCAGCCAAGAACGGCCAGCATCACGGCAAAGCCGACGACGTAGGCCAGGACAACGTGCCAGCCATGCTTGAGCCACTGGGCGGCCGACTTGGCTTCCGGATACATATTGGAGAGTGCAACACCGGCCGACGAACCGAACCACAGCATCGAGCCGCCAAAACCGACGGCATAGGCCAGGAAGCCCCAGTCGAAGCCGCCCTGGCGCAGGGCCAGCGCGGTCAGCGGAATGTTGTCGAAGACAGCCGATACGAAGCCGAGAGCCAGGGCCGACTGCCAGGAGGCTTTCGGCAGTTCCTCGACCGGCATCATCGAGGCACAAAGCACCAGGGAGAGCAGGAAAATCGAACCCTTGACGGTTTCCGGCAGCAACTCCCAGTCGTGACGGCGCACCGGGATGGTCAGGATGATGGCAGCCCAGACGGCAACGCCGATGAAGGGGAAATGCTCGGCCAGTTCCGGGAACTTGACGTTGATGGTGATGTTGGTGGCCACCGCAAAAACCAGCATGGTGGCAACAATGAAGATGCGCCCCCAGTCGACATGGGTATGGCCGTGCGCATTCTTGATGATCGGCGAGTAGGCATGCTGCTGCTTGGCACCGAAGTAGCCAATGATGAGCAGGGCGACGCCGGCGGCGACGTAGGCATCAAACACCTGGCCCGGGCTAATGCCGTCGATCCACATCATGGTCGTCGTCGTGTCACCGACCACCGAACCGGAACCACCGGCATTCGAGGCGGCGACAATGGCTGCCAGGAAGCCGATATGCACCTTGCCCTTGAACAGCTGGTGGGCCATGGCGCCACCGATCAGCGCGGCGGCAATATTGTCGAGGAAGCTGGAAATCACGAAGACCATGACCAGCATGACGAAACCGCCCTTCCAGTCATCGGGCAGGAATTTCGGCAGGATGACCGGCACGTGGCTCTTTTCGAAATGCCGGGCGAGCAGCGCAAACCCCGTGAGCAGGCAGAACAGGTTGGCGACGGTAACCCATTCATGGCCAAGGTGGCCGACAAAGCCGGCGACGCCGACCCCGGTCTTGAAACCGGTGAAAATAATCTTGTACAGACTGATGGTAAACAAGCCGGTCAATGCCACATAGAGCGTGGCATTGTGGAACAGCGCCACGCCGAGCAGGGTCAGTGCGAAAAGAATGAAATCGACCGGAATGCCACCGACGGTCGGCAAAGCATCGGCCGCGAAGGCCGAGAGCGGCATCAGGAGTAGAAGGGGCAAAAGGCGCTGCATGGCTGTTCTCTAGGTTATAAAAAATCTTTGTCCGTTGTATTCCTTGCCGCTGACCGGCAGCGGCAAGGAAGTGGCTCTTAGCCCATGGACTTCAGGTGCTGGATGATCTCGCCCGCCATCGGCTGGGCATCGCCGTACAACATGCGGCAATTGTCGGTATAGAACAGGGCATTCTCCACCCCGGAATAACCCGTCCCCTTGCCGCGCTTGATGACGATGACGTTCTGTGCCTTGTCGGCATCAAGAATCGGCATGCCGTAGATCGGGCTCGCCTTGTCGGTACGGGCGCTCGGATTGACCACGTCGTTGGCGCCGATGATCAGGGCCACGTCGGTCTGGCCGAATTCGCCGTTGATTTCTTCCAGATCCATGATCTTGTCGTAAGGCACGCCGGCTTCGGCGAGCAGCACGTTCATGTGGCCCGGCATCCGTCCGGCCACCGGGTGGATGGCGAACTTCACCTCGACGCCAGCTTCTTCCAGGATCTCGGTCATTTCCCAGACCTTGTGCTGGGCATGTGCCACGGCCATGCCGTAACCCGGGACGATGATGACCTTGCCGGCGTAACGCATCATGGCCGCAGCATCGAGCGCCGAAAGTTCCTTCATCGTGCCGGAGATCGCCTCGCCGGGACCACTCGCCACCATCGGCGTGAAGAGGATGTTCGACAAGGGCCGGTTCATCGCCTTGGCCATGAGCTGGGTCAGCAGCGTACCAGCCGCACCGACCACGATACCGGCAATGATCAGCGCCGGATTGCCGAGCACGTAGCCTTCGAAACCGACGGCCAGGCCAGTGAAAGCATTGAACAGCGAGATCACCACCGGCATGTCGGCACCACCGATGGGCAGCGTGACGATCAGGCCAAGCACCAGGGCGACGACGAAGAAGATGAAGATCAGTTGCGGCTGGGCCGGGGCCATGACGACCATGGCGCCACCAAGAGCGATGGCGACCAAGGCCAGCACGACATTGACCATATTCTGCGCCGGCAGCCGGTGGGCCTTCTTGAGCACGCCCTGCAGCTTGGCCCAGGCGACGCAGGAACCGGTGAAGGAAACGGCACCGATCAGCGCACCGACCACCGCCAGGATGGTCGTGACCACGCTGTGCGCGTCGCCCTTGGCGAATTCGATGGCGGCAATCGCCGCCGCCGCACCACCGCCCATGCCGTTGTAGATGGCAACCATCTGCGGCATGTCGGTCATTTTGACCTTCTTGCCGGAGATCCAGGCCACTGCACCGCCGAGGCCGAGGGCCAGGGCCATCAGCGCCAGGTTCTGCAGACCGGGAATCAGGAAGGTCGCGGCAATCGCCAGCAGCATGCCGTAACCGGCGATGACGATACCCTTGCGGGCACTGGCCGGCGAGCCCATGCCCTTGAGACCGAAGATGAAGAGCAGTGCGCCAACGTACCAGGCGCCTTGAACGTAGATAGGCAGCGTCATGATCAAGCCTCCTTCTTCTTGAACATGGCGAGCATGCGCTCGGTGACGACGTAGCCGCCGGCCGCGTTGGCCGCGCCGAGGGCGACGGCAAAGAAGCCGATGGCCTGCTGAACCGGGGTATCAGCCGTGCCGAGCATGAGCATGGCACCGACCACGACGACGCCGTGCACGAAGTTGGAACCGGACATCAGCGGCGTGTGCAGGATGACCGGCACCTTGGCGATGATCTCGTAGCCGGTGAAGGCGGCGAGCGTGAAGATATATAAAGCGAGCAAACCGTCCATTACGCGTCTCCCATAACCTGTTTAACGGTGGCATGCACCGTCACGCCGTCCTTGCACAGCAAGGTACCGGCCACCACTTCGTCTTCCCAGTCGATGACCAGTTCGCCGTCCTTGATCCACGGCGAGAGGAAGTTGTAGAGGTTCTTGGCGTAAAGCTCGGAAGCATGCGTCGGCATGCGCGAGGGAAGATTGAGCGGGCCGTGGATATTCACGTCATTGGCAATGACGTGCTCGCCCGGCTGGGTCAGCGCGCAGTTGCCACCCGATTCGGCAGCCATGTCGACAATGATGGCGCCGTACTTCATGCGGGCGATCATTTCGGTGGTGATGATGATCGGGGCCTTCTTGCCGGGGATGGCCGCCGTGGTGATCACGACGTCGGCCATGGCGACGGCCTTGGTCAGCTTTTCGGCCTGGGCGGCTTTTTCCTCGGCCGTCAGTTCGCGGGCGTAACCGCCCGTGCCGTCAGCCGAAACGCCGGTATCGACGAACTTGGCGCCGAGCGATTCGATCTGCTCCTTGGCCGCCGCCCGTACGTCGTAGGCTTCAACCATGGCGCCGAGGCGCTTGCAGGTGGCGATCGCCTGCAGACCGGCAACACCGGCCCCGATGATGAGGACGCGGGCCGGGCGAATGGTGCCGGCCGCCGTGGTCAGCATCGGGAAGAACTTGGTGCAGCGCGCTGCAGCGATCAGGCCGCACTGGTAGCCGGCACAGGCGCCCTGGCTGGACAGCGCGTCCATGCTCTGGGCGCGCGAGATGCGCGGCAGCAGTTCAAGCGAGAAGGCGGTGATCTTGCGCGCATTCAATGCCGCCAGACGGGCCTTGTCCTCGAACGGCTTGAGCAGACCGATGAGCACGGCACCTTCCGGAATCTCGGCAATTTCGTCCAGGGTCGGCGGCGTTACCCGCAAGACCAGGCCGGCACCGGCATAGGCTTCGCTCGGACCGCTGACCATGCTGACTTCGGCATAGTCGGTATCGAGAAAGTGGCTGCTACTCCCTGCCGTCTTTTCCAGGCGCAAGGTGGCGCCCAGCGCGGCAAATTTCTTGGCTGTTTCGGGAACCAGGGCGACTCGGCTTTCACCGGGTGCACGTTCACCCACAGCTGCAATAACTAGTTTCATTCTTTATCCTTAAACATAAAGTGTGGGAAATATTCCCACACATAACCCCTAACGTCCAGCACCTGACGTTAATATTTGGCTGTATGTTTATTCCTCTTCATTCGTATCACGACGCGGCACCGTTTCCGGATCGGCAATGATGGCCCGGTAAATCTCGATTCTGTCGCCCGGTTTGAGCGCTGTATCCAACTTTACCAGACGACCGAACACGCCAACCTTCTGATTTGATAAATCAATGTGCGGAAACTGCTTGAGCACCCCTGAACGCTCGATACCATCGGCGACCGTGGATTCGTCCGGAACCTCGATATTCAGCCAGATCTGCTGGCCGGGCTCGGAATAGGCAACGCCAATCTGCATGTTCTTCTCCTTACACGGCGAGTGGCGCGGCGCCACTCTCGTCCTTGGCCCGGGCGGCGGCCCGTTGTTCGATGACCCGCTTGCCGGCCAGCAGGAAGCCGAGCACGGCAAAGGCGCCGGGCGGCAGGATCATCAACAGGGCACCACCATAGCCCGGCAGTTTCATTTCAAGAAAGGCGAAGGAGGGCCCGAGCAGGTTCGAGGCCTGCGCGAACAGCGTGCCCGAACCGAGAAATTCGCGGATCAGGCCAACCAGTGTCAGGGCACCGGTAAAACCCAGGCCCATGGCCAGGCCATCGACCGCCGAGGCGACGACACCGTTTTTCACGGCATAGGCTTCCGCCCGGCCGAGAATGGCGCAATTGACCACGATCAGTGCGATGAACAGGCCGAGCACCTTGTACAGGTCGTGCATCCAGGCATTCATGACCATATCGACGATGGTCACCAGCGTCGCGATGAGCACCACGAAGACCGGAATCCGCACCTGCGAACTGACCGTATGGCGAATCATCGAGACCAGAATATTCGAGACGACCAGCACCGCCGTCGTCGCCAGGCCCATGCCCAGACCATTGGTGCCGCTCGTCGTCACCGCCATGGTCGGGCACAGGGCCAGCATCTGCGAGAAAACGACGTTCTGTTCCCACAGGCCGTCCTTGACGATCTTTCCGTAGCCGTCGCTCATGATTTGTCTCCGAGGATTTCCTGGCGATGTTCGCCATAGAATTGCAGACCGCCCTTGACCGCCTTGACGACGGCACGCGGCGTGATGGTGGCGCCGGCAAACTGGTCAAAAACACCGCCATCCTTCTTGACGCCCCATTTCTCGACCGGCGGATCGCCCAGCGACTTGTCGTCGAAATCCTTGATCCAGGGCGCCTTGGGCAGTTCGATCTTGTCGCCCAGACCGGGCGTCTCTGCATGTTTCAGGACACGTACGCCAAGCGTCTTGCCCTCGGCATCGACCGCCATCAGGATGTGGATATCGGCCGCGTAGCCGCGCTCGGCCACCTTGAACACCGCCCCCTTGACCACCCCGCCCTGACGGGCACGGTAGATGGTCAGCGGCTTGCCGTTACGCTCGATTTCCAGCTTGTCGTTGAGAAAATCGTTGTCGGCAAAACCCTTGGGCAACACCTCGGACAGCGAGTCGCGCAGATCCTTGGCCTCGGCGGCAGCAATCGCCTCGGTGGTGGCGCCGGAAACCCAGGCCAGGGCGCCGCTGGCCAGCAGGGCAAAAGTTCCGAGCAGAAGCGGCTGATAGCCGATTTTCTCGCGGATGGATTCGAGACTCATCTCAAGCCCCCTTCTTTTCAGGAATATTCAGCGGTTTGCCCTTGCGGTCGCGACCGAGAATGCGCGGCTTGGCAAAACGGTCGATAACCGGCGTCATGGCGTTCATCAGCAATACGGCAAAGGCCATCCCTTCCGGGTAACCGCCCCAGGTGCGGATGACCCAGGTGAGCAGACCGACGCCGAGGCCGAAAACGATCTGACCGGCACCGGTATTCGGCGAAGTCACGTAGTCAGTGGCGATGAAGAAGGCACCGAGCATGGCCGCGCCGGACAGCAGGTGGGCGGAAACGCTGAGGTAGTGCCCCGGATCCACGGCGTGGCCAATGGCGGCGGGAATCGTCAGGCCGGCCAGCACGGCGACCGGGGTGTGCCAGGTAATCACGCCGCGGGCCAGCAGGTACAGGCCGCCGCCCAGAATCAGCAGCGAAGCGGATTCGCCGAAACTGCCGGCCCGGGTGCCGATCCACGACAGGGCCGGGGCACTCTCGCCAGCCAGAGAATGCAGCAGATCGATGCCGCGCGACAGTTCCGTCTTGGAGAAGCCGAGCAAGGAAGCGCTGGCCATCGCATCCGGCAGCGGCAGGCTGCCCAGGAAAATACGCAGGCCGTCAATGAAGTCGGGCGCCGCCAGCGAAGTCAGCGGCAGCGGCGAAACCCACTGGGTGAGCGGCAGGGGAAAGGAAATGAGCAGGGCCACCCGGGCCACCATCGCCGGGTTGAACACATTCTGGCCAAGGCCGCCGAAGACCTGCTTGCCGATCACGATCGCGATGAAGCCGCCGAGCACGGCCACCCACCAGGGCGCCCAGGGCGGCAGCGTCATCGCCAGCAGCCAGCCGGTAAGCAGGGCCGAACCATCGAACAGCGTGCCCTTCAGACGCGGCCGGCCCATCAGCTTGAGCGACAGGGCCTCGAAACCGAGACAGGAAAGAATGGTCAGCAGGAACAGGAAGACCGAGGGCCAGCCGAACAGCCAGAAACCGAACAAGGTGGCGGGCAGCAAAGCCATCTGCACCCGGAACATCGTCAGGCTTACCGAATTGCCGCCATGGGCATGCGGCGAGGCGATCGGCGCAGCAGTCAAACCATTGGTACTCATGCGGACTCTCCTTGTTTGGCGGCCTCGGCGGCGGCAGCAGCGGCAGCCGCCGCGGCGGCCCGTTCGGCCTTGCGCTTGGCAGCGGCTTCAACCTTCTCGCGCTGCTCGCGGTCAAGCCGCTCCTGGCGTTGCACGGCCATTTTCTTGGTCGCCTCGCCGCGCAGCTGGTTACGCTGACGCTCGTAGAGATCGCCCTTGGCATGATAGAAATACTGGACCAGCGGAATGTGCGAGGGGCAGACGTAGGCGCAGCAACCGCAGGCGATGCAGTCGGCCAGACCGAGATCGGCCGCGGCGTCCATTTCGTCGTTGCGGATGCGGGCGCTCATTTCGAGCGGCAGCAGGCCCATCGGGCAAGCCTTGACGCAGCTGCCGCAGCGGATGCAGTCCTCCGATTCGCCGCTCGCCGCTTCATTGGCGTCGAGCAGCAGGATGCCGCTGGTCCCCTTGACCACCGGCACGCGCAGGTTCGGCAGAATGCTGCCCATCATCGGGCCGCCCATCACCAGCTTGGCGACTTCACCCTTGGTACCGCCGGTAAAGGCCACCAGATCGCTGATCAGGGTGCCGAACGGCACTTCGTAATTGCCCGGCGTCGCTGCAGCTCCACCATTCAGGGTCATCACCCGGCTGACCAGCGGCCGGCCGAGGCACACCGCCTGCTGCACGGCATAGGCCGTACCGACGTTATGAACGATCACGCCGACGTCGGCGGCACGCGCATCGGACGGCACTTCGCGCCCGGTCAGCTCGACGATCAGCTGGCGGTCGGAACCCATCGGGTAACGTGCCGGCACCGGGAAAATCGTCACATTGCCGAAACCGACGGCGGCTTCGCGCATGGCGGCGATGGCTTCCGGCTTGTTGTCCTCGATGCCGACCTTGGCTTCCCCGGCGCCGGTCGAGATCAGCATCAGGCGAATACCGGTGACGATGTCGGCGGCGCGGTCGCGCATCAGGCGGTCGTCACAGGACAGGTAAGGCTCGCACTCGCTGCCGTTCATGATCAGGGTGTCGATTTTCGAACGCCGACCGAGATTGAGCTTGACCGAGGACGGGAAGGTCGCTCCGCCGAGACCGACGATACCGGCCGCTGCGACGCGATTGGCAATTTCTTCGGGCGACAGGGCGAAGGGATCGGCGACGATTTCGGTGTCGATCCAGGTATCCGCGCCATCGCTGTCGATCGAGATGGCCATGCCGCCGAGGCCGGAGGCGTGCGGCGCGGTGATTTCGCCGATCGCGCTGATCGTGCCGGACGTCGAGGCATGCAGCGGCGCCGAAATATTGCCCTGGGCCGCGGCGATCAACTGGCCTTTTTTGACCTTCTCGCCGACCAGCACGACAGGCCGCGACGGCGCGCCGACGTGCTGCGACAACATCAGGTGCAGGCGCGGCGGAATCGGCAGCTTGCGGGTCGGCACATCGGAAGCCGGGCGCTTGTGGTCGGCCGGATGGACGCCCCAGTCCTTGCCGACAAAATGCTTGAAGAGGTTCATGAATCCCATGTTGATCTCACGCAGCCAGAGGTTTGGGCATGACCCAGTGTTGCAGGGTGACCGGCACCGGCACCATCACCAGCGCCTCGGTCGGACATTTTTCGATGCAGCTGCTGCAACCGGTACAGGCTTCGCGCAGCACGTTGTGAATCTGCTTGGCGGCACCGAGGATGGCATCGGTCGGGCAGACCTTGCTGCAGCGACAGCAACCGATGCACAGCTCTTCGGCAACCAGCGCGATTTTCGGGCCTTCATCGGTCATCCCCGACAAATCGACTTCGATGCCGAGCTTTTCGGCGATGGCTGCAGCCAGCGCCTTGCCGCCGGGCGGGCAGCAGGTCGGCGCGGCCGAACCGTCGACAATCGCCTCGGCCGCCCCGGAGCAGCCCGGGAAACCACATTGGCCACAGTTGGAACCAGGCATCAGGGCGAGCAGTTCCTCGACCACCGGATTGCCCTCGACCTGCAGGAATTTGTTGGCGATCCCGAGCAGGATGCCGAAAGCGGCGCCGAGCAGGGTCAGACTGAGAATGGCAGCGATCATGGTTATCTCCCTTAGACGTTCAGGCCCGAGAAGCCCATGAAAGCGAGGGCCAGCAGGCTGATGGTGACGAAGGCAATCGGCGCGCCGGCGAAGGCGCCAGGCACGCGGGCCAGGGCAACGCGTTCGCGCAGACCGGCGAAAATGAGCAGCACGATGGTGAAGCCGAGGGCCGAACCGAAACCGTAGAGCAGGCTCTTGAACAGGCTGAACTTCTGCTCCACATTAAGCAGCGCGACACCGAGTACGGCGCAGTTGGTGGTGATCAGCGGCAGGTAGATGCCGAGCGACTGGTAGAGCCCGGGACTGGTCTTCTTGATGAACATTTCGGTGAATTGCACCACCGAGGCGATGACCAGGATGAAGGTCAGGATGCGCAGGTAGCCCAGACCGAGCGGCGTCAGCAACCAGGCATCAAGCATCCACGAGGCGGCAGTGGCGAGCACGATGACGAAGGTCGTCGCCAGGCCCATGCCGAAGGCGCTGTCGACACTTTTCGAGACGCCCATGACCGGGCAAAGGCCGAGAAACTTGATCAGCACCACGTTATTGACCAACGCGGTGGAGATTAACAGAAGGATGAATTCGCTCATGGCAGCTTGGTTTCGAGTTTTACCGCAGCTCTCACTGCATAAGCCGTGCCAAATCGCGCAGATTCGCCGCCAAGCCGCATTGATGCACGATTTCGCAACGCGCGCACCAAAACAGGGCGCATTTCAGGGCGAAGCAATGTCGCAAAGGCGACAGGGTTTTCGTCGCATTTGCTCCGCGAGCCTGACAGCAGGCCGCCGCCGCTCGACTCTCCGGATTTCGGCACGGAACCTGCTAGAGCACCATAACGCCATTCATACGACCACCATTTAGGAGCATCTCCATGTCGGCTGCACCCCGTGCCCAGGCACCCAATGTTCAGCAGAAAACGGAACTGCCGCCCGAAGCTTATCGCCAGGCCGTCGACCAGGCCGATCTGGCCATTTCGATTACCGACCCGAAGGCCAACATCCTGTTCGCCAACGAGGCCTTCGCCCGCGTCACCGGTTACACGCCCGACGAAATCGTCGGCCAGAACGAAGCCGTACTTTCCAACCACACGACGCCGCCCGAACTCTACAAGGCCATGTGGAGCGAACTCTCCGCCCAGCGTCCATGGACCGGCAAACTGCTCAATGTCAGAAAAGGCGGTGAGCTCTATCTCGCTGAACTGCACATCTCGCCGGTCGTCGATGGCAAGGGCAAGACCACGCACTTCCTCGGCATGCACCGCGACGTGACCGAAATGCGCCGCCTGGAGAGCATGGTTCTGAACCAGAAACAGCTCATCGAATCGGTCGTCGATTCGGCGCCGATGGCCTTCGCCCTGCTCGACCAGAAGGGCCGCGTCATTCTCGACAACCAGGAATACAAGAAACTGGTCAGCGACCTGCGCGTCAAGGAACCCGCGCATACGCTGCTCGACAGCGTCATGCCGGAATGGCTGGACAGCCTGGCGACGCGCCCCGACAAATGCGCCTTCGTCAGCCGCGAGGCACGTATCGACCGGGCCGCCGGCCGGCCGCGCTGGCTCTCGGTGAGCGCCTCGGTCATCGAAATGCACAGCGACGATGCCAACAGCTACTTCAACACGGGCGGCAAACCCGGCCTGTTGCTGGTCATCTCCGACATCACCTCGCTGCGTGAGGAGCAGGAAAAGGCGCGCGCCGCCGTACTGCAGGCCGTGCTGGCCGACGAGGAACGCACGGCGGCGATCCGCGAAGGCCTGTCGGCCGCCATTTTCCGCCTCGAAGAGCCAATGAACATCATGGCCTCGGCCGCCTCCGTTCTGCAACGCCGCGACCCGGCCAGCGCCGGGGTGCTGCAGCAGGCCCTGGCGGCCAGCCGCGAGCACATGGAAATGCTGCGCCAGGTGATTCCGCAAAGCCCGCAGGAAATCGCCGTGCGCATCAATCTCAACGAAATCCTGCGCGATGTGCTGGAAATCTGCACGCCGCGCCTGCTCGGCGCCGGCATCATGGTCGACTGGCAGCCGGCCGCCACCCTGCCGCCGATCATCGGCCGGCCGCTACAACTGCGCATGCTGTTCAAGGCCCTGGTCGACAACGCCATCGAGGCGATGAACATCAAGGGCTGGAAGCGTCGCGAACTGAGCCTGACCAGCGCCGTCGAGCGCGACTGCATCGTCGTGGCCGTCTCCGACACCGGACCGGGCATCCCTGAAGACTGGCGGCACAAGGCTTTCGAACCCTTTTTCACGGCCAAGAACGGCAGCGGCCGGCATATCGGCACCGGTCTGTCGCGCGCCCAGCAAGTCGTTGCCGACCACGGCGGCATCATCGACCTGGCCGAAAGCCCGAGCGGCGGTTGTGCGGCGATCGTCGAATTCCGTCTCGACGGCGACCCGATCTAAGAACAAGAAAAAGGGAACAGCATGCACGAACACATCATCCATTCCACCGACGAGTGCCCGCCCCCGGGCGGCTTCTGCCGCACGCACGAGCTCAACATCCTGCTGCTCGCCGCGCTCTACGCGGTCAGCCGGGTGCTCAGCCGCTCGCTCGCCTTCAATGAAACCCTGCGCGACGTGCTGCGCGTCCTGCACGACGAAGCCGGCCTGACCCGCGGCCTGATCAGCGTCGTCGACCAGGAAAGCGGCAAGCTCGGCATCCACACGCTATACAACCCGAACGGCCCGGAACTGGCCGACGTCCAGTATGGCCCGGGCGAAGGCATCATCGGCCAGGTCCTCGAAAAGCAGCGCACCGTCAAGCTGGCCCGCGTCGCCGACGAGCCCCGTTTCCTGAATCGCCAGGGCGTCTACCAGCCCGACCTGCCCTTCATCGCCGTGCCGATCAAGATCGGCAGCGATCTGCTCGGCGTCCTCGCCGTCCAGCCCGAATTGCCGGAAGACGGCCTGCTCGAGGAACGCGCCCAGTTCGTCGAGATGGTCGCCAACCTGATCGGCCAGAGCCTGCGCCTGTCGCGCGATGTCCAGCAAGAGAAAAGCACCCTACTCGAAGAACGCGACCTGCTCCGGCGCACCGTCCGTCACCAGTTCGGCTTCGACAGCATGGTCGGCCGCTCGGCGGTCATGCGCCGGGTTTTCGACCAGGCCCGCCTGGTCGCCAAGTGGAACACCACCGTGCTCATCCGCGGCGAAACCGGCACCGGCAAGGAACTGATCGCCAACGCCATCCACTACAACTCGCCGCGCGCCCGCAATGCGCTGGTCAAGCTCAACTGCGCCGCACTGCCGGAAAACCTGCTCGAATCCGAACTGTTCGGCCACGAACGCGGCGCCTTCACCGGCGCTGTCGAATCGCGCAAGGGCCGTTTTGAACAGGCGCACGGCGGCACGCTGTTTCTCGATGAAATCGGCGAGGTTTCCGCCCCCTTCCAGGCCAAGCTGCTGCGCATCCTGCAGGAAGGCGAATTCGAGCGGGTCGGCGGCAGCAAGACCATCAAGGTCGACGTGCGGATCATCGCCGCGACGCACCGCGATCTGGAAACCGCCGTCGACATGGGCGACTTCCGCGAAGACTTGTTCTATCGCCTGAACGTCATGCCGCTCTTTTTGCCGCCGCTGCGCGAGCGCATCGAGGATATTCCCGAGATCGCCCGCCACCTGCTGACCAAGATCGGCAACGACCAGAAACGCAAGCTCAGCCTGACCGACATGGCGCAGCGCCGGCTGGCCAGCCACGAATGGCCGGGCAATGTGCGCGAACTGGAAAACTGCCTGGAACGCGCTGCCGTACTCTCCGAAGATGGCAAGATCGACGTCGACCTGATCCGCTTCCCGAGCAGCCGCGAACGCAGTTCGCCGAAGCCGGGGCGCGGCCTGCCGGTGGTCACGCCGAGCAATCCGGTGTCCAGCCTGGCCTCGGAAGTCGATATCGACGATCCCAACCTGTCGGAAAAGGAACGCGTCATCGCCGCCCTTGAACAGGCCGGCTGGGTGCAGGCCAAGGCCGCCCGCATCCTGGGCATGACGCCGCGCCAGATCGCCTACCGCATCCAGACACTGAATATCGAGGTCAAACAGTTTTAAAGCCTGACGGCCGGGTCATTTCGGCACAATGACCCGGTTCTGTAATACAGTGGTCCGACAATATCGTCTTTCTTGTCCCGGAAAAGCCATGCAACGCAATCCCTTCATTTCCAGCGCCATCCTCGAAGTCATTTTTCTCAACATCCTGCTGCTCATCGGCGGTCTGGTCGGCATGGGCACGCATGGCTGGCAACTCCTCGATGCCATCTGGATGTTCCTGCTGATGTGCCTGGGTATCGGCAGCGGCCTGTTTTACCTGCACAAACTCAAGGTGGCACTGACGCCGCTGCAGCAGATCAGCCGCGTCGCGGCTGAAATCGCCGGCGGCGTGATCGGCGCCCGCATTCCGGATAGCCGCCGCAGCGACGAACTGGGCCGTGTCTGCAACAACGTCAATGCCATGCTCGACCAGATGGAAGGCTGTTTCCGGCTGCAGCGTGAAGCGCTGGAAGCGGCGAGCAACAACCAGTTCCATCAGCAGATGGACAGCAGCAGCCTGCACGGCGTTTTCCGCGAGGCCGTCGAGCGCGGTAACCAGTCGCTCGATACCCTGATGCACAACTACCATCAGGAAATGCGCAACAACCTGCTGTCGCGCCTCGGCCAGCTCAACGCTGAAAACCTGCTCAAAAACATGAAGACCAGCCAGCAGGACATGCTCGGCATTGTCGCCTCGACCGACGAACTGGCCAAGCTATCGACCGCCAACGCGACAGCCGCCGAGGAAAGCAGCAGCGCCATTACCCAGGTGGTCGGCGGCATGAACCGCCTGGTCCAGAAAATCGATGAAACCAGCCAGGCGATCAACGAATTCAATGCCCATCGCGAGGAAATCGCCCGCTCGGTCAGCCTGATCGCCAGCATCGCCGACCAGACCAACCTGCTCGCCCTCAATGCCGCCATCGAAGCGGCGCGGGCCGGCGAACACGGTCGCGGTTTCGCGGTGGTCGCCGACGAAGTGCGCAAGCTGGCGGAAGACTCGAAAAAAGCCTCGTCGGCCATTTCCGGCATCATGCAGACCCTGCAAGTCGACGCCGAGAAAATGCTGATCAACGCCGAAGAGATGAGTGGCATCGCCTCCGAATCCCGGCACACCATCGGCGATTTCGATCAGCGCTTTTCTGCCGTCGCCGAGTCCTCGGCCACCGCCATGGCGCAGATCCACTTCGTGCACGACATCAGCTTTGCCTCGCTGGCCAAGGTGGACCATTTCATCTACAAGCAGAATGGCTACATGGCGATCAATCGCGGCATCGAATCCGACAATGCGCAGGCCATCAAGGTCAGCGAAACCGGCTGCCGCCTCGGCAAATGGCTGGGCAACGAGACGACCCTCGAAGTTTTCGGCAAGGTCAGCGCCTTCAACCGGATCGCCTCGCCGCACCGCGACGTGCATCAGAACATGCACCGCGCCCTCGACTTCATGGGCCAGGAGTGGGAAACCAACTTCGACATCCAGGGCCGGCTGTTCTCGGCCTTCGAGTCGGTCGAACGCGGCAGCGATGGCGTCATCAACGCCCTCGACGACATGGTCCGCGAGAAACACGGCGAACACGCCGCCTGAGGCGGCGCCTGTTTTAGCCGAGCCGGGCCATGATCGCCGTCATGGCTGCGGCTGCACCGAGCGTCAGGTGATGGTCAACGACGCTGCTCAGCCGGGTTCGCTGCGGATTGATCTCGACCGTCGGAATGCCGTTCTGCGCCGCCCAGACGACGGGTTCGGCGATATACGGAAAAACGCCGGAGGTGCCGATGGTAAAGACCATATCGAAACCGGCATCGATAGCCTCGAGAAAGCGCCCCATGGCCGTCTCGGGCAGCGCCTCGCCGAACAGCACGATGCGCGGCCGCAGCACGCTGCCACAGCCCGGGCAACGCGGCGGCAATTGATGGCCGCTCAAATCGGCCACCGATTCAGCAAAGCCGCAGCCGGTACACACCAGTTCTTGCAGATTGCCGTGGATTTCGATGACCTCGCGGCTGCCGGCCAGCCGGTGCAGGCCATCGACATTCTGGGTAAACACCGTGACGTGCTCAAGCCGGCGCTCCAGTTCGGCGATCGCCAGATGGGCCGCGTTGGGCTGCGCCCCACGGCAGGTTTCCTCGATCTGCGCGAGGTATTTCCAGGTAATGTCCGGGCGCCTCGCAAAGACCTCGCCGGACAGCGCATCCTCGATGGCCAGGCCGTCTTCCGTGTGCTCGCCGTTGTAGAGGCCGCTGACGCCACGATAGGTCGGCAGCCCCGAATCGGCCGAAATGCCGGCCCCGGTAATGAACAGCACGCGCTGCGCCCGGCCCAAGCGGGCCGCGACTTCATCGAGCAGGGTTTCAATATTGGTCATGCCCGAAGGATAACCCGGCAGTGCCCATCCGATCATGCTTGCCTCCCTTTCCGGCAGCGTCTTGGCGGGAACGCTACCATTGACAGTACCCCTGGTTGCAGACGACCCGTTGGCGCGAAATGAGTTCGCCTGGGTAAGGCAACCCAAGCGCATGGATGACGCGCAGTACGCGAATGGCTTTATGGAGCCCCTGCCAGGCACCGTGCACCGTCGTCAGAACCAAGGCAGCAGCAGATAAAAGACCGAGCAGCCCGAGCATTTCCCAGAATACCGGATCAAAACCAGCCAGCAGCCCGATTGGCCAAAAAGCCACAAAACCGAACAACAGGAAAACTGCCATCTCGCCACCAGCCATAGCCGCTGTCTGGCCCACAATCCACAGGAAAAATCGCCAATGACTCTTGCTTGCCGAACGTTCCGGCGCCAGGGCAAACAGCGAAAAATCACTGTAAACATGACCATCGGTGAGGTTGGCCGCATGGTCGACCCGCATCTTGCCGGCCTCGACTCGCCCGAGCAGACGAACGAGGTCGTCTTCGCACACGAAGAACAGGGCGTCGTATTTCTTCACCTCATGCCGACAGAAGAGAACAGTACAGTCCGTTCGTATCAATATGAAGTTGAGCACCACGATGCTGTCATCGCCTTCGTCGGAAGGAATATTGAAATAGGTGTAACTGACCTGCGACACCCGGCCTTCGGCAAAATCAAGAGCCAGCCGCTGCGCTGCCTGGATATCGGGTTGGCCAAAGTTGGTTCCCGGCAAATTATCTGCAAAGGGAATGGATTCACCCAATGCGTCGATCTTCGCCCTCAAATCGCCGGGTTTCCGCCGCCACGCGTTCGGCCAACGGCTCCAGGCCCACAGGGCAAGCAGCAGACCGCCAGTTACGGCATACGGTGGCGTCAGCCAGGCCGCCAGCACGGGCTCGGCGACATGGAGAAAATCCGCGAACAGCACCAGAAACAAGGCCAGCAACCACCATAAGTTTCTCCGGAGAAAATAGGGCGAGCGATGCCGCTCGGCGAACTCCTGATGATATTTGCTGACCGCCTGCTTTTGCCCGACCTTGTCGTCCACCGACAATAGCTGTCCAGGGCCGTTACCCCCTTTGCCCGGCACAGCAAGCAAGCGAACGGGAATTGCCGGGTACGGCGTGCGCGTTCTAAGAAAGGCGCGCGTTTTGTCCATCTCGACCTGATATTCGTAGCAACACGGCCCGGCCTTGGTCGATGGACTACCCGCCTCCGGATGGATTTCGATGTTGCGCAGCGGCGTCAGGCTGTGCTTTTCTTCCTGGGGAGAGGTCTTGCCGCCTTTTTTCCTAGCCAAGTCGCCAACCCTTTCTGCCTTCACCAGCTGGCGAAATCAGGAATGCTTCAGCCGGGGAAAGCAGACTCATTGCTGGCCATCCGCCGCACGCAGATTGCGCAGGATCACCGCGAAGAGAACCCGGGGATCGACCGGCTTGGCGATGAAATCGTCCATGCCGGCAGCAAAGCAGCGCTGCCGGTCGTCGTCGAAGGCATTCGCGGTCATCGCCAGGATGCGGGTGTGGGCATGGCCAGGCAGATGGCGAATGGCGCGCGTGGCGCCCAGGCCGTCGAGGTTGGGCATCTGCATGTCCATCAGGATCAGATCGTAGGCCCGGCTGGCGGCGAGCGCTACCGCCTGCTCGCCATCCTCGGCCGTTTCGACGATCAGACCGGCCTCTTCGAGCAACTGGCGGGCAATTTCCTGGTTGATCGGTTCATCTTCGGCGAGCAGAATCCGCCGCCCGGCATAGTCGCGGGCCAGGGTTTCCTCGGCCGAATCGCCGGGGGCGAGCACCGGACGCGCCGCAACTTCCCCGGCTTTTCTGAGCCGGGCCGTAAACCAGAAGATACTGCCAACCCCCGGCGTACTGCTGACCCCGGCCTCGCCGTCCATGAGCCGGGCGATTTTCCGGGTGATGCTGAGACCCAGCCCGGTGCCGCCATATTGCCGGGTCGTCGAATTGTCGGCTTGCTCGAAATCGCTGAACAGGCGCTCGATGGCCTCCGCGGCAATGCCGATGCCGGTATCCTCGACTTCAAAACGCAGCAACACGCCGGCATCGTTTTCCTCGAGCATCAGGACACGCAGGACGATGCTGCCGCGCTCGGTAAACTTGATGGCATTGTTGAGATAGTTGAGGATCGCCTGCTGCAGCCGGGTCGGATCGCCGAGCAGACGCATTGGCAAATCGGGACACTCGGTCAGCAATTGCAGGTGCCTGACGTGTACGCGGTCCTGCTGGATCGACACGACATTGGCGATGAGGGCCGGCAGCGCCAGCTCAGCTTCTTCCAGCACGAATTTGCCGGCTTCGATCTTCGACAGTTCGAGCACGGCATTGATGATTTCCAGCAAATGTCGCCCGGCATTGTCGATCTTCAGCAACTGGTCGGCCTGGCGGGGCGTAATGCCGGCCCGCTGCATGAGGTGCACCATGCCGGTAATCGCATTGAGCGGCGTCCGGATCTCGTGACTGATATTGGCCAGGAAAGTGCTTTTCGCCCGATTGGCCGCTTCCGCCTCATTCTTGGCGGCAGTCAGCGCCTCGGTACGCTCCTCGACCAGGGACTCGAGGTGATCGCGGTGGCGCTCCAGTTCGAGCCGGGCCGTTTCCCGTTCGGCAGCCCAGCGCACGCCCAGCCGCGCCGCCCAGGCAATGCCGGCCACCCCGAGCAGCCAGATCAATGCATGGCTGACACTCAGTGACATGCGCGACACGGACAGCTGCTCGAGATAAGGCGCCAGCGGCAGGTTGAGGCCGGTTGCGCCGCGCATGTCGCCGGTCTTGTAACCGAGGATGGCATGGCACTTGTTGCAGCCTTCCTCCATGAACATCGCCCGCAGGTAACGCAGGTAGGGTTTGCCATCGAGATCGGTAACGCTCCAGACCTCGGTACGCTCGCGCCGTTCGAAAGATTCAAGTTGGGCCTTTTCCCAGGCATCAGGCGCATTGCCGGGATTGAGATACTTGAGCCCGGTAATCCGGCCGCGAATGCCGTAGCTGTCGGCGTAGGAATCCATCATCTGGCGCAGCATGCTCGCCGGATTGAGCAGGGTCAGCTGCCGGCCATCGGTCGTCGTCACATCGCGCCCGGGCACGTGCGCCAGGAAAGGCACCGATTTCTGGGTTTCGGTCACCGGCACATAGACGCCACCGTGCATGTTGCCCCAGCGGCGAAAAGTCAGATCCTTGTTCAGGTTGGCCCGCGCCTCGGCATAGGCCATGTTCATCGTCTGCTCCTGCGCATTGTGCAGGTTCCAGGCCAGAGAGGCGCCCAACATGGCGGTCCACAACAGGAAAGCCAGGATCAACAAGCGATGCCGCATCTGCTTTTCTGCCATTGGAGCCCCCTCTCTTGTCGCCCGACCGTCAAGACGATTGCGCACGACGATAGCATCGAAGGCAGCGCATCGCAAACCATTCGGCATGACGCCGGGCAGACAGCGCGCCGTGCTGGCAACGGCCACCGGGTTAATATCCGGCCACCATCCCGACCGAGTCATCGACCATGCCCGCCCTGCTCCCCGCCATCGAAATCGAAACCGCCACCCACCCGACATTTGCCGTCATCTGGCTGCACGGCCTGGGCGCCGACGGCAGCGATTTCGCGCCGATCATTCCCCACCTCGGCCTGCCGGAATCGCTCGCCGTGCGCTTCATCTTTCCGCACGCCCCGGCCATCCCGGTGACCTGCAACGGCGGCTACGTGATGCCGGCCTGGTACGACATCACCTACATCGACGGCATCAACCGCGGCGTCGATGAAGCCGGCATCCTGACCAGCAGCGTGGCGATCCGCGCCCTGATCGCGCGCCAGAACGAACTCGGCATTGCCAGCCGGAACATCGTGCTGGCCGGCTTTTCGCAGGGCGGCGCCATGGCCTACAGCGTCGGCCTGACGCACCCGGAAAAACTCGCCGGCATCATCGCCCTCTCCGCCTACATCCCCGCCCCCGGCCTGCTCGGCGAAGCGGCCAGCCAGGCCAATCGGCCCACCCCGATCTTCGCCGGCCACGGCACCGAAGACGACGTCGTACCGCTCAAACTGGGCCGCCAGGCGCACGACCTGCTGCAGGAAAAGGGCTACGCCATCGAATGGCACGACTACCCGATGCCGCATTCGGTGTGCCTGGAGGAAATCGGCGAGATCGGCGGCTGGCTGGCCCAGCGCTTCGTCAGCCGGCAATAAGGCCGCCTGGCCCGGCTTTCCGGCTGGTGGTCTGGCCGGCGTTACAAAAACGCCACACGCTGCACGCCAACGAAACTTCCCGACTCCCGTTACTAGGGCATGGACGCACTGTTACAGGAGTTTCAAAATGTTTGTGAATCAAACCGAATCGACTTCCTTCATCCACTCGCTGAAACAAGCCGGCATCGAGATCAACAACGAACGGGAAGTCATTGAACGCCTGGCCGAAGCCCGTGAATGGCACTACGCCTTCAGCACCCTGGTCGGCCAGGGCCAACGCATCGGTATCTGGTTTGCCGCCAAGGCCAGGATCCGCTCGAGCCAACTGAAGCGCCTGTTCGCCAAATACAATTTCTCGGGCAATGCCGAAGCCGCTTTTGAAGCCTGTCTGCAACGGTAAGCGTAGCCAGGCATCCACGTCCGGCCGGCCAGCCGGGCGCGGGTACAGGCCATGGCTTGGCGCCCCCGGCATTTCCGCCATTGTCACAAACCCGACAGCTACCAGCCGCACCAAACCATTGAATTAATTTAATTTTTTACCTGGCACTCCCCTTGCATTGCCTTAGGCATCAACCAGGAGAGTTACCATGGCAAAACCCAAGAAACACGTCTTCGTCTGCGTCCAGGGCCGCCCGGCCGGTCACCCGCGCGGTTCCTGTCAGGAAAAGGGCTGCGGCCAGACCTGGCAGGCCTTTTCCGATGAATTCACGGCCCGCAACCTGTGGTCTTCCGGCTTCGCGCTGACCAATAGCGGCTGCCTCGGCCCCTGCCATGTCGGCCCGAGCGTCCTGGTCTACCCGGACGGCATCATGTACACCAACGTCAAGCCGGAAGACGTCGCCGTCATCATCGACGAACACCTGATGTTCGACCAGCCGGTGCAGCGCCTGCTGGCCCCCGCCGACGTCTGGAGCTGAGATCATGGAAGACTACAAATACGACATCGGCGAACTGGTCTATGCCGCCGTGGATATCCTCAACGATGGCGGCATGCCCGGCATTGATGACGAAGAAGGCCTGATCGCTCCGGCCGGCATGCGCGGCATGATCATCCAGTTCGGCCGCGCCGAAGCCGATGAAACCCAGCACGTCTACCTGGTCCAGTTCGAAAATGGTCCGGAAGGCGTGCTCGGCGCCCCGGTCGGCTGCCTGCCGGAAGAACTGACCCAGGAAGTGCTGGTCGCTGCCTGATCCAGCATGGCCCAAATCGGCATATTTTTCGGCACCGACACCGGGCGCACCCGGCTGCTCGCCAAGCAGATCGCCAAGAAGCTGGGCGACGCAGCCGGCGCACCGGTCAATATCGGGCGCACGACGCTGGCCGATTTTCTCGCCCATGACCGGCTGATCCTCGGCAGCCCGACGCTGGGCGCCGGCGAACTGCCGGGCCTGTCGACCGGACTGAACCAGCCGAGCTGGGAAGAATTCCTGCCGCAACTGGCCGGCGCCGACATGCGCGGCAAGGTCGTCGCCATCTTCGGGCTGGGTGACCAGAAAAAGTATCCGGACGAATTCGTCGACGCCATCGGCCTCATCCACGATGTCGTCGTCGCGGCGGGCGCTGTGGTCGTCGGCCGCTGGCCGGTCGCCGGCTACGAATTCAATATTTCGCAGGCGCAGGACGGGGATGACTTTCTCGGCCTGGCCATCGACCAGATCAACCAGCCGCTGCAGACCGAAGAGCGCGTCAACAGCTGGCTGGCCCAAATCACCCCGGAGCTGCTGCGATGAACGTCAACCCCTGGGTCGCCCCCAAGTCGCGTGAAATCCGCAAGTTCCTGGTGGCGCTCGATCCGCAGGTCGCCAGTGCCTGCGACATCGTGCCCGACGACGGCAACGATCCGCAGATCGTCACCCTGCGCCACACCGAACTCGACAAGCTGCGCGCCCACATCTACCTGCACGGCCAGAAGACCGGCACCTACGGCATCTTCCTCGAATACCCGCACCCGGTGCCGGGCATCCTGGAAAGCGAAGAAAACCTGTCGCTCGCCAGGCTGCTCGAAAGCCTGGCCATGCACTTCGACGCCTGACCGGCTCAACCCAACGCTCCCCGTCCCGCCATGACAACCACAACCGGCATCGCCCATTCCCGAATCAGCAGCCTGGCCGAAGCGCCTACCCGCAAAGGACGCGCGCCGGATGCGCAGGTCTGGCTGGAAGACCTACCCGATGAATGGCTGAACGCCGTCGAGGCGCCCCTCTATTACGCCCAGTATCACGAATACGAGATCAGCGCCGAGCGCGCCGTCGGCTACGATGCCGACGACCAGCCCTGCTTCACCTGCCATCGCTTCCTGCTGACGCAAAGCGGCCCCGGCGAGACATCCCTGCCGGAAATCACCTTCAGCGAACGCATGGCCGCCTGGCGTCTGCGCGACGAACGCTGGCTGGTCTTCCGGCGCAACAGCGCCAACCACGGCAGCGAACCGGCCAGCTTCTACGCCTTCAGCAGCACCATGCCGCGCTAAGGCGCGGCACCACCCCACCCGGAAAATTCCATTCGCCCGCGACAGAAGCCTCTGTCAGCTTAGCGACATCGTTGTGTAGTTAACAACATAACGAATAGCAAAAACCCCACAAAACACCTAGATACACCCCGTTTTTAGCTGGCACAGCTTTTGCAAAGACAAGCACATCGCTATATACATTGCTATATCTTGCCATGAACCAGCCCACCGAAAATTGCCCCGGCGCAGCTCGCCACCCAGTCCGCCCCGGCCTGCGCAAAGGGCGGTTCGAGAACGAACCGGCCTGGCTTGAGCATCTGCCCGACGAATGGCGGGATGCCATTGAGGCACCGCTCTATTTCGAGCAATACAGCGAATACGAAATCAATGCCGAGCGCGCCGTCGGTTACGACGCCGACGACCGGCCGTGCTTCGCCACGCACCGTTTCCTGCTGACCGAACTGGTCACCGATGACGACGACGAATTCTACGAAGTCGTCGCCTACGCCGAGGAAATGGCCGCCTGGCGCATGCGCGACGAGCGCTGGCTGGTCTATCGCCGCAACAGCGCCCACCAGGGCGGCCAGCCGCGCAGCTTTTATGCCCTCAGCGCCGCCATGCCGCGCTGAGCTTTTACCGATTCATTCAACACCAGGGGGAACACCATGCGAAAAAATATCCACACTCAACCAAAGCACTCGAGCTTTGCCCGCCACCCGCTATCCCTGGCGCTCGCCGCGCTGTGGCTCGGCCTGCCAGCCCTGCCGGCGATGGCTGCCGAGGAGCCGGTTTTCGCGCTGGGTGAAGTCAAGGTCGTGGCCAGCCCGGACGGCCGCGACAGCCTCGGCTCGACGACACTCGATCTCGACGACATCCGCGACAACAACCGCAACACCGTCGGCACGGCGCTGGACATGGTGCCTGGCGTCAATGCCAGCCGCTTCGGGGCGCGCAACGAGCAGACCGTCTTTGTGCGCGGCTTCGATTCGCGCCAGGTGCCACTGTTTGTCGATGGCATCCCGGTCTATGTCCCGTATGACGGCTATGTCGACCTGGCGCGCTTCACCACCTTCGACCTGTCGCGCATCGAAGTGGCCAAGGGTTTCAGCTCCATGGTCTATGGCCCGAACACGCTGGGCGGCGCAATCAACCTGATCAGCCGGCGGCCAAGCAAGGCTTTCGAGGGCGAAATCGGCGGCGGCTTCACGTTCGACAGCACGGGAGAGAACAACGGCTACCACGGCTATACCAATGTCGGCACCAACCAGGGCATGTGGTATGCCCAGTTCAGCGCCTCCTACGCCGACCAGGATTATTTCCGCATTCCCGACAGTTACAGCGCGACAGCGGGCGAGGACGGCGGCAAGCGTAACAACAGCTACAGCAGCGACCGCAAATACAACCTCAAGCTCGGCCTGACGCCCAATGCCACCGATGAATACGCCATCAACTACATCAACCAGCACGGCACCAAGGGCACGCCGCCTTACGCCGGCAGCGTCGCCGGCATTACGCCGCGCTACTGGCAATGGCCGTACTGGGACAAGGAAAGCCTCTACCTGCTGACCACTACGGCAATCGGCGAGCACCGCATCAAGTTCCGCGCCTATCACGACACCTTCAGGAATTCGCTGTTTTCCTTCGACAACGCCAACTACAACAGCAAGACCCGGCCCTACGCCTTTGAGAGCTGGTACGACGATTACACCGATGGCCTCAGCATCGAGGGCGATTTCCGCCTGGCGGCCGTCAACCAGCTCAAGGTCGCCTACCACTTCAAGGAAGACGTGCATCGCGAACACGACAAGGGGCAGCCGATTCGCCGCTTCCGCGACCAGACCCAGTCTTTCAACATCGAGGACAGCCACCAATTCACCGACCGCCTGGCCCTGGTCACCGGCCTGGGCTACGACCAGCGCCAGACGCAGGATGCCCAAGACTACAACAGTACAACCGGGGTGATTTCCGATTTCCGCAAGAACAACAACGATGCCCTCAACGCCCAGGCCGGCCTGATCTTCAAGACCTCGACGAGCGGCCGTCTGCAGGCCAGCATCGCGCAGAAGAGCCGCTTTCCGACCATCAAGGAACGCTACTCCTACCGCATGGGCCGGGGCATCCCGAACGCCGACCTGAAGACCGAGGAAGCCCTGCATTACGAACTCGGCTACAGCGACCACATCAGCAGCAGCCTGCTCGGCGAAGTCCGCGTTTTTCACAGCGACATCGACAATCTGATCCAGTCCGTCGTCATCGCCCCGACCGCCTGCACCTCAGCCCCCTGTTCGCAAAGCCAGAACGTCAGCAAGGCCAGCGCCGACGGTTTCGAACTTTCGGTACGCGGCGAAGTGCTGCGCAATGTCGATATCGCCACCAGCTACAGCTATCTCGACCGCCGCAACCGCAGCGGCGATGGCCTGTTCCTGACCGACACGCCGCACCACAACCTGTTTGCCGCATTGACCTGGCGCCCGACCGATGCAATCGCCATCAGCACCAGCGTCAACGCCATGTCGCGCCGCTACTCGTCGAGCGACGGCAAGCAGATCGCGCCGGGCTTTGCCGTCGCCAATCTCAAGGCCGGCTACCGCTTTGCCAACGGCCTGTTGCTCGAAGCCGGCATCAACAACCTGTTCGACAAACTTTACTACGTCGCCGAAGGCTACCCGGAAGCCGGGCGGACCTTCTTCACCAATTTCAACCTGCCCCTGTGAGGCCCGCCATGAGTGACAACAACGATTTTTCGGCGATCCGGCGGCGTCTGCTGCTCGGCTTCGGCGCCGCCGCGGGCAGCCTGCTTGCCGCCCCGCTCCCGGCACTCGCCAAGACACGCGAACGCCAGCCCGTAGTCGTCGTCACCAGCTACAACGACGAAGTCTTCTCGCGCTTCGAGGCGGCTTTCGAGAAGGCCCATCCGCAATACAAGCTGCAACTGGTCTGGCGCATGCCGCACGATGCCCTGCCCTATTTGCGCCAGCCGCAGCAGGGCGGCGCCGACCTGTACTGGAGCGCCTCGCCGCGCACCTTTGCGGCGCTGGCCGCCGAGGGCGCCTGGCAGCCGCTCGGCATCGAGCGCAGCGGCCTGCCGGAAAACATCGGCAAGGCCCGCCTGGCCGATGCCGACGGCTTCTATACGGCGACCGAGATGGCCGGCTACGGCTTCATTCTCAATCCCGGCGCGCTCGGCAAGCTTGGCCTGGTCGAGCCAAAGGACTGGACGGATCTGACCGCCCCGGCCTGGGCCGGCCAGCTGGTCATGCCGATTCCATCGCGCGTCGGCTTCGCCCCGGTCATGGTTGATATCCTGCTCCAGGCCTATGGCTGGGAGAAAGGCTGGGCGGTGTGGAGCGCCATCGCCGGCAATGCCGGCAGCCTGATGGATCGCGGCTCGACCTTCGTCACCGACGAGGTGGCCAGCGGTCGGCGGGCGCTTGGCCTGTCGATCGACTTTTTCGCCGTCGCGGCGATTGCCAACGGCGCACCGCTGCGCTTTGCCTATCCGGCGCACAGCGGCATCAACCCGGCCCATATCGCCATCACCAAAAGCGCCAGCAACCCGGCCGGCGCCCGCGCCTTCGCGCAATTCGTGCTGGCCGCGAACGGCGGCCAGAAAATCATCACCCACCGCGAAATCCACAAGCTGCCGGTGCGCCCTGCCGTCTATCGCGAGCTGCCCGGTGATTACTTCAATCCCTTTGCCGCCGCGGAAAAAGGCGTTTTCGATTTCGACGGCGATCTGACCCGCCAGCATCTCGGCCTGCTCAGTGCGCTGTTCGAGCAGATGCTGATCCGCCAGCACGACGAGCTGACCGCCCTCTGGCAACGTCTGCACCGCGCCGAAGCAGCCGGCAAGAACGCCGGGGCCGCCCGCAAGTTGCTCGAGAGCCCGCTGATCAGTGCCGCCGAAGCCGACGATCCGGCCCTCCAGCGCCCCTTCCGCAACCAGCTGGAGGGCGCCGAGCCGGGCGCCACCAGCGCCATCGAACAGCGCTGGCGGGAACGCAGCCAGGCCAACCGGGCCGAAGCCGGGCGGCTGTTAAGCCAATTGGGAGCATGAACATGGCACGCCAACTCATTGTGCTTTTGTTGCTTTCCAGCCTGTTCGGCAGTTTGGTCAGCACCACCCGCGCCGATGAAACACCAACTGAATCCGTCGCCCTGCGCGAAGCCTATACCCAGCCCCTGCCCGGCCTGGGCGACCAGGAGCGTGCCCTGTTCTTCCGCGGCCGCAGCGTTTTCCGACAAAGCTGGGTGGTCGCCCCGGCGGCCGACAAGGCAGCCGGCCTGGGCCCGCTCTATAACCGGCTGTCGTGCATTTCCTGCCACCAGAAGAACGGCCGCGGCCGCTCGCCGGACGGCCCCGACGAACGCCTGCTGTCAATGCTGATCCGCCTCTCGGTGCCCGGCCGCGCGGCAGACGGCGGACCCAAGCCGCACCCGGTCTACGGTGGCCAGTTGAACGATGAAGGTATCCCCGGCGTACCGGCCGAAGGACGAGCGGCGATCAGCTGGCGCGACCTGCCGCCGCAAACCCTGGCCGGCGGCGAAAAAGTCGTACTGCGCCGGCCCCTGGTCAGTTTCGAGAACATGGCCTATGGCCAGCCGGGCAAGATGCTGTATTCGCTGCGCGTCGGCCAGCCGGTCTATGGCCTCGGCCTGCTCGAAGCCGTGCCGGAAGCGACGATTTTCGCCCTGGCCGCCGAGGCCAAGCCGGATGGCGTCAAGGGCAGCGTCAACCGGGTCTGGGATGCCGCGGCGCAACGCACGACACTCGGCCGCTTTGGCTTCAAGGCCAACATGCCCAACCTGCGCCAGCAAAGCGCCGGCGCCATGCTCGGCGACCTTGGCATGACCTCCTCGCTGTTCCCGGAGGAAAACTGCACGCCCACGCAAAAAGCCTGCCGCGCCGCACCCTCCGGCGGCCACCCGGAACTGCCCGACGCCGACCTCGATGCCATCGAGTTCTACCTTGCCAACCTCGCCGCGCCGCCGCGCCGCCACACCGAGGATGCGCAGGTCCGCCAGGGCGAGCAGTTCTTCGTCGAAGCCGGCTGCGCCACCTGCCACCGCCCGACGTTGCAAACCGGCCCGAGCCAGCGCTTCCCGCTGACCGCCAACCAGCAAATCGCGCCCTATACCGACCTGCTGGTGCACGACATGGGCAAGGGCCTAGCCGACGGCCGTCCCGATTACCAGGCCACCGGCCGCCAGTGGCGCACACCGCCGCTCTGGGGCATCGGTCTGGTGCCACTGATCAACGAGCACAGCCAATACCTGCACGACGGCCGCGCCCGCAATTTGCAGGAAGCCGTGCTCTGGCATGACGGCGAAGCACGCCGCTCCCGGCAGCGCTATGCCACGGCTCCCAAGGAAAAGCGGGATGCCCTGCTGGCCTTCCTGCAGGCGCTTTAAACAAACAATTTCCCGGCGGCGTCGCCAGCCGCCGGGAACACTGACAAATCGGCGAATACAAGGGGAATATCGATGAGGAACTCTGCCAATACCGTGCCGCAACTGAGCAAGCTGGCGCTCGCCTTGTCGGCGGCGCTCTGTGCCAATCTCGCCCAAGGCGAAGACAAGATCCTGGAAACCGTGACCGTCACCGCCCCCAATGACGGGCTGACGCAGCCGGACTCATCCACGCCGTCGACCGTCTATCAGATCGACCGCGAAAGCATGCGCCTTCTCGACACGCCGGGCGGCACCAACCCCTATACGGCGCTCGCCGAAATCCCCGGCGTCAAGGTCACGACCGCCGATGCCTACGGCCTCGACAATGCGCGCGGCGGCCAGAAGGGCTTGCGGGTGCGTGGCGAGGTCAGCACGCACGGTGTCGCCGGCACGCTCGAAGGGGTCGCGCTCGGCGGCCCGGGACCCGGCCCCGGCTACCTCTTCCTGTTCGACAAGGAAAATATCGCCCGCATCACTTTTGCCCAGGGCGCCGTTTCAGCAGACCGGCCCGGCCTGTTCAATGTCTATGGCGCGATCAACAGCGAGTTGCTGTGGCCGCGCGCCACACCACACGCCGATCTTTCCTTGAGCGCCGGTTCGAACAATTTCCAGCGCACCTTCGTCCGTCTCGACAGCGGCCAGTTCAGCACCGGCACGTCCTTCTTCCTGTCGGCATCGGAGACCTCGGCCGACAAATGGCGCGGCTACGGCGAAGCACCGGCGGGCCGGAAAAATATCGAACTGGCCATCCAGCAGACGACCGGCGACCTCAGGCTCAGGTTGCTCCTGGCGCACAACGAGCAGGAACAGCATGCCTACAAGGCACTGACCTACGCCCAGGCCACCGATCTCGGCACCTATCGCAAGTACGACTACAGCAACAGCCCGACCACCTCCGACTACTACGGTTTCAACCGCCAGGATTTCACCAACCAGGTGGCACTGGCCGAAATCGACTACGACTTCTCGCCGACCACCTCGCTGAGCATCAAGCCCTACTTCGCCAGCGAGAAGGGGTATTACCTTTATCCCGCCACCGCCAATACCCAGGTCCAGAAATGGCTGATCGACCACACCACCTACGGCATTGCCAGCGAACTGCGGACAACGCTCGCCGATACCCGCTTCAAGCTTGGCTACTCGTGGGTCACGACCGCCCCGCCCGGCCCGCCGACGGCGCAAAAAATCTACGATATCGTCAATGGTCAACTGGTCTTCAGGCAATGGGCGCTGCTCTCCGGGCTGGTCGAACGCTACGAGTTCGCCAGCACCTACCTGACAGCCGAACATCGCTTCGGCAAGCTGCAGATCAACGGCGGCCTGCGCTACGCCTATCAGAAGATGCCCGGCATCGATGCCTACCGGACGACCGGCACCAACAACAGCAGTTGGGACGTTTCAGCCGACGCCGCCATCGCCCGTGCCGTCAAGGATCCGGCGCGCAGCGTCAGCAGTCGCGATTTCGGCAACTGGCTGCCGCAGGCCGGCCTGTCATACAGCCTCAACGAAGCTGTCGAAGTGCATGCCAGCCTCGGCAAGAACATCGGCGCGCCGTCCTTTGACGCCTTCAACCAGCCGCTCATCGGCAGCTTCACCAGCAGCCAGCAATACTGGGATCAGCTCAAGCCGGAAACCTCGACCAGCCTCGATCTCGGCGCGCGCTTGCGCTTCGGCAATATTTACCTCGACCCGACCATCTACTTCTCGCGTTCGAACAACAAGGCGGTCAGCGTCTATAGCGCGGCGACCACCAGGGTGTATTCGCAAAACATCGGCAAGACCGAGGGCAGCGGCTTCCAGCTCGCCGCCGGCTGGAAACCCATCGACAGCCTGCAGTTGTTCTCGGCGCTCTCCTACAGCCGCTCGACCTTCCGCGAAAACGTACTGACCACGGGCGGCGCCACGCTGCAGGTCGATGGCAAGCAACTGCCCGACGTCCCGGAATGGATGGGCAATATCGGCGCCGTCTGGCAACACGGCGGGTGGTCCGTCGTGCCGGTCGTCCAGTACGTCGGTTCGCGCTGGGCGACCAGCAACTACGACCAGAAGATCGACGCCTACAGCACCACCGACCTGACCGTCGCCTATGGCAACAAGGGCAGTTGGGGCAACTGGGAACTCTCGCTCGCCGCGCTCAACCTGTTCGACCGCAAGTACATCGGCCAGATCAGCACCAGCGAAGTCAATACCGCGACCAACGGCGCCTTCTACTACCCGGGGGCGCCGCGCACCCTGGTCGCCACGCTGCGCCTCGGTTTCTAGGAGAAAGTCATGAAACGTCAATTACTTGCCCTGCTCGCCGGCCTCTGCCTCGCGCAACTGGCCGGCGCCCGCGAAATCACCGACATGGCCGGGCGCAAGGTCAATGTGCCGGACAGGATCGAGCGCGTCTTCGGTTCGGCGCCGCCGCTCAATGTGCTGCTCCACGCCGTGGCGCCGGAAAGCATGCTCGGCCTGAGCTTTCCCGTGACCGAGGAAAACAAGGCCTTCTTTCCGCCGCGCCTGCAGACGCTGCCGGTGGTCGGCGGTATTTTCGGCATGGGCCAGCAGATGAATCCGGAAACCGTGCTCGCCATGAAACCCGACATTGCGCTCGCCTGGAAGAGCCCCTTCATTGACCAGGCGAAGATCGAAGGCGCCTTCGCCAAGATCGGCGTGCCGGTCGTCTTCATCCAGCTCGACGTCCTCGCCGACTGGCCGGCCGCGCTGCGCTACACCGGCCAGCTGCTCGGCCACGAGAAAACGGCCGAAGCCCAGGCGCAATACATCGAACAGCGCCTGGCCAGGGTCGCCAAGGCGATCAAGGCCATTCCCGAGAACCAGCGCCTCAAGGTCTATTACGCCGAAGGCCCGGACGGCCTGGCCACCGACTGCCACCGCTCCTTCCATACCGAAGCCATCGAGCTGGCCGGCGGCTACAACGTCTATCGCTGCGAGCCCAAGGACCACACGGGCATGGAACGGATCAGCCTGGAACAGGTGCTGGCCCTGGCGCCGGAAGTCATCATCACCCAGGACCCGGCGGTGGCCGCCAACATCCGCCAGGAAGCGCGCTGGCTGGGCGTGCCGGCGGTCAAGAATGGAAATATCCACGTTGTGCCGCGCTGGCCGCACAACTGGGTGGACCGGCCGCCTTCGATGATGCGTGTGCTCGGCGTGCAATGGCTGGCCAACCTGTTCTATCCGAAGACCTACCCACTCGACCTGCGCCGCGAGACACGCGAGTTCTACCAGCTCTTCCTCGGCACCTCGCTTGATGAGGCCGCGCTAAGCAAGCTTCTCCAATTTTCCGAGCCGACAAGCTCGCAACCGAAACCAAAGAAACAAGCATGACTAAAATCCCGGCACTGCATCTGAAGCCCCTGGTCATTTACCTCGCTGCATTAGGTCTTGGCCATGCCCTGCCGGCCGCGGCCGAAGACGCCCCGACTACACTTCCCGAAGTCGTGGTCAGCGAGGCAACGCACAGCTATCGCGCCGACAGCGCCAGCCTCGGCCCACTCGGCGAGCGCGCCTTGCTTGATACGCCCTATGCCGTCAGCGTCGTCCCCGAAGCGCTGATGGAAAACCAGCAGATGAAGAGCGTGCGCGATGCCTTCCGCTACATGCCTTCGGTTCAGGGCGAGAACATCCGCCCGCAAACGCGCGGCCTGCAGGCCGGCGTCGTCCAGAACACGCGCATCGATGGCATGAATATCGCCGCCACTACCGATTACCCGGCCGAACAGTTCGAACGCATCGAAGTCCTCAACGGTCTGGCCGGCTCGCTCTACGGACCGGCCAACCCGGCCGGCACCTTCAACTACGTGCTCAAGCGCCCGACCGCCAAGCCAATGCAAAGGATCACCTTCGGCTACGCCAACCAGGGCTCGCTACTGGCCCATGCTGACCTCAGCGGCAGCTTCGGTGAACAACGGACCTTGGCCTATCGCCTCAACCTGCTCAGCGACCGGGGCGAGGGCTATGTCGCCGGTAGTCTGCTGCAACGCCAGTTGGCCAGCCTCGCCCTCGACCTGCGCATTTCACCGAATACCGTGCTGGAAACCAATTTCAGCAAGTATCACTACCTGCGCCGTGGCTACGCCGGCACCTTTGCGCTGGCCAGCGGGGTCCAGTTCCCCGCCGCGCCGGACCCGAGCAAACCGGGCTACGGCCAGACCTATGGCGGCGACGACAATGTTTCCGACACGATCAGCACTCGTCTCAAGCACAGTTTCAATGACAACTGGCAATTCTCCGGCGGCGTCCAGTACCAGAACGGCGACCGCGCCTCGACGGTACCGACCAATACGCTGACCAACAACAGTGGCCGTTACACCACGACAGCGGCCACCACGACCTACAGCCGCGACACCATCCTGAGCAATACCTTGTCCCTGACCGGCAAATTGCGCACGGGAAACATCGGGCACGAGCTGGTGGTGGCCAATACCGGCTTCGACTGGGATCGTTACACCCCCTACAGCACCGGCGCCATCACGCTGGGCACGGCCAGCCTGGACCATCCGCTCGCCTTCGCCGAACCGAACTGGCCGGATTTCGGCAATCGTTACCGCTCGGTCAACACCCGCCAGCAATCGATCACCTTCGGCGATACGCTGAGCTTCAACGAGCAGTGGTCGCTGATGCTGACGGCCAGCCAGAGCTGGATCAAGGTACGCAATTACAACAAGCAGGGTGCGGTTACCACGCGCTATGACGCCGATGGCCTGAGCCCGGCCGCCAGCCTGCTCTTCAAGCCGACCGCCGCGAGCACGACCTACCTCACCTATGCCGACAGCCTGCAACAGGGGGACTTTGCGCCGACCGGCACGGCCAATGCCGGGGAAAGCCTGGCCCCCTATCGCAGCACGCAGTGGGAAATCGGCTACAAACAGGAATTGCGCGCATTCAAGGCAACCCGCCTGAACCTGGGCGTCGCCCTGTTCCAGATCGAGCGGCCATTCGCCATGACCGACACGGCCGACAATCGCTACAAGGAAGCGGGGCAACAAATCAACCGCGGCCTGGAACTGACGGCAGCCGGCGAAATAACGCAGCAGCTCAACTTCTTTGGCGGCGTCACTTTCCTCGATCCGCATCTGGTCGATTCCGCCAGTGCCGCCACCAGCGACAAGCAGATTCTCGGTCTGGCCCGCGTCGCCGCCAATACTTTCTGGGAATACCGGCTGGACGCCATCCCGGGCCTGTTCGTCAATCTCAACGTTCAGTACCTCGGGCGGCGGCCGGGCAACAACACCAATACCACCTGGGTCGACAGCTACACCGTTGCCGACATTGGCGCCCGCTATGTCAGCAAGTTCATGGACAAGACCACCACCTGGCGTCTGAGCGTCAACAACGTCGGCGACCAACGCTACTGGGCCAACATCGCGCCCAGCGGCCAGAACGGTTACAGCGGCGCCGGCAACGGCACCGGCACGCTCGGCGCACCGCGTACGGTGATGGCCTCCCTGCAATTCGATCTTTAAGGCAAGACCATGTCCTTTTCCTCAACGCGCCCCGGCTTGCGCCGTCAACTACTGCTCGCCAGCCTGCTCGGCATGCTGGCCAGTGCGCCGGCCAGCGCCGAAACGATCAAGGTCCTGGCGGCCGGCAGCCTGAAAAAAGCCTTTACCGCGCTCATCGCCAGTTGGCAGTCCAGTCATCCGCAAGCGCCGATCCTTATGGAAAACGGCCCGGCTGGCTGGCTGCGCCAACGCATCGAAAAAGGCGAAGCCTTCGACCTCTACGCCTCGGCCGCACTGACCCATGCCGAAGCCCTGAGCCAGGCCGGCCTGACCGGACCGGCCGTGCTCTTCGCCCGTAACAGCCTGTGCGCCCTGGTCAAGGCCGACAACCCGGTAAGCAACGCCAGCGTGGTGACCATGCTGCTCCAGCCGGACACCCGGATCGCCACCTCGACACCGAAGTCCGACCCCGGCGGCGACTATGCCTGGGCCTTTTTCCGCAACCTGGAGAAGCCACACCCCGGCGCCTACGCCGCCCTGACGCAACGCGCCCAGCAACTCTACGGCGCACCGCCCAACCCGGACAAACCGTCGCCTTCGGCAACTTCCCTGATCAGTGAAGGGCGCATCGACATTGCTCTCGGTTATTGCTCGGGGATAAGACAAATAACGGACCCGGCGGTCAAGGGCATCGCCCTGCCCTGGCCGGCGCCAACCGCCGACTACGGTCTCGCATTGTCACGCCAGGCCGGCCCGGCCAGCGCCGAATTCGCGCTGTTCATCCTGTCGCCGACCGGCCAGCGCATTCTTGCCGAGTATGGCTTTCACAGCGTCACCCTGCCGTCGGAAGCACCGTGACCCCAAGCCAAGCCAAGGCCTGTGACGGCGGACAAGCAGAAAGGGAAGGATTTCCCGTTCTGCCACCGTTGCCCCGGCTGGCTGCCCTGTTCTCTCTCCCGCTCTTGAGCGTTATCCGCCGCCGCCCCCGGGCGGTGGCGGACTTTTTTATCGCCAGGCAGACCCCGAGAGCTATCCCTGGTGCGGCTTCCCGCGCCATGCCTTGCCTACCGCTTGCCAACGCCGCAAGCCACCCAGGAGACGACCATGTGTCAGCACGCCCCGCATACCTCTGAAACCACGTCCGCCGCCCCGCACGACTGCGCCTGCAGCACCCCGGCAGGCGCAAAGCCGATGTCCCCCGGCGAGCGCCCGGTCCATTCCCTGCGCGAAGCCCTGCAAACCGACGAGTCCATCCGCACTGTCGGCGCCGGCCACGATCTCGATTTCCCGCCGGTGCCCTTTCCTTCGCTGCGCGTCATCCGCAGCGCCGGCGAGGCCCTGATCCGCGACGTCGTGACCCGGCACCACGCGCTGCTGCGCGCCTCGCCGATTGGCGGGCTGTACCCGGCCGACCCGGAAAAATTCGCCGAGGCGGTCAAGCGCTCGGCCGACTTCATCGCCGAGGCTTGCGGCGGCAGCGCCCAATACACGCCGGTGCGCGGCATCACCTGCATGCGGACCCGGCACTTCCCCTTCACCATCGACGAAAACGCCCGCGAAACCTGGCTCGGTCTGCTCTGGCAGGCGCTTGAGGAAACCGGCTTTCCGCTCGATGTGCGCGAGGAATACTGGAGCTGGCAGGAAGCCATGTCGATCCGCATGATCAACCGGCGCACCGACAAGGCACAGCCGGCCCGTTTCCCCTACGCGACGATGCTCGCGGCCAAAGATCCGACAAGGACTGCTGACGCATGACCTCGATGTGTCGCCCGCCGCGCCCCGAAGCGCTGTCGCTGTTGCGCCTGACGCCGGTGCTCGCCCTGTGCGTCGGCCTGGCCATGCTCGGCGCCCTGTGCATCGGGCGCTACCCGCTGCCGGTGCACGACATCGGCCGCTTCCTGGCGGCCAGTCTGCGCTTGAGCGAGATGCCGGCCGGCGAGTACGACACCCTGTACAACCTGATCGTGCGTATCCGCCTGCCACGGGTACTGGCCGCCGTGCTGGTCGGCGCTTCCTTGTCGATTGCCGGCGCCGCCTTCCAGGGCGTTTTTCGCAACCCGCTGGTCTCGCCCGGCCTGCTCGGCGTGCTGGCCGGTGCGGCTTTCGGCGCGGCGCTCGGCATCCTGCTCGGCCTGCCCTGGGCCAGCGTCCAGATCCTGACTTTTGCCATGGGCGTCGGCGCCGTCGGCATCGGCGTCGGTATCGCCGGGCTGTTCCGCAGCGGCGGCATCGTCATGATGGTGCTCGGCGGCATCATCAGCGGCGCGCTGTTCACTTCGCTGCTGTCGATGGTCAAGTATGCCGCCGATCCCTACAACCAGTTGCCGGCCATCGTTTATTGGCTGATGGGCAGCCTGGCCATGGCCGATCTTGGCCAGGTCGGCGCGCTGGCTGTGCCGATGCTGATCGGCATCGTTCTGCTGGTCATCCTGGGCCGCCCGCTCGATGCGCTGACCATGGGCGACGACGAGGCGCGTTCGCTCGGCGTCCCGGTGCGCGCCATCCGCTACACGATCATCATCCTGAGCACGCTGATCTCGGCAATGACCGTCTCGCTGGCCGGCATGATCGGCTGGGTCGGCCTGATCGTGCCGCACATCGCCCGCCTGCTGGTCGGTCCCGGCAATGCGCTGCTGTTGCCGACGAGCGCTGCGATCGGTGCCTGCTTCCTGCTCGCTGCCGATGGCCTGAGCCGCACGCTGACGACAACCGAAATCCCCATCGGCATCGTCACCGAACTGATCGGCATCCCCTGTTTTCTGCTGGTGCTCGGGCGCGCCCGGAAGGGCTGGGTATGAGCACGCCCAGCTTGCAGGCCAGCCATATCCACTATGCCTACCGCGGCAAGAAGGTGCTGCACGGCGCCAGTCTGAACCTGGCACCCGGCCAGGTGGTGTCACTGCTTGGCGCCAACGGGGCCGGCAAGAGCACCCTGCTGCGCATCGCCCTCGGCCTGCTGCCGCCACTCAGCGGCGAAGTCCGCCTGGGCGGGCGGGCCCTGGCCGACTATCCGCGTCGCGAACTGGCCGGCCACCTGGCCTACGTGCCGCAAGTCCATGCCACGCCTTTTCCCTACAGCGTGCGTCAGGTCGTCCTGATGGGTCGCCTGCCGGCCACCGGCATGTTCGGCGCCCCGGGCCGGCAGGATCACGACATTGCCGAGCAGGCTATGGAAAGACTGGGCATCAGCGCGCTGGCCGAGCGCCCCTACACCGAGATTTCCGGCGGCGAGCGGCAGATGGCCCTGATCGCCCGCGCCCTGGCCCAGGGCTGTCGTTTGCTGATTCTCGACGAACCGGCAACCGGCCTCGACTACGGCAACCAGATCGCCCTGCTCGATCTGCTGCGCCGGCTGGCCGCCGACGGTTACGGCATTCTCAAGACGACGCACCATCCCGACCATGTACTGGCCAGTTCGGATCGCGTCGCCATCCTGCAAGATGGCCGCATCATCGCCGACGGCAGCCCGGCCGAAGTGATGAGCGCCAGCCTGCTTTCCGGGCTGTATGGCGTGGCCATCGCCCCCGTCAGCCTGCCGGATGGGCGGACCGTCATCCTCCCGGCCGCCGACCGCGCAACGTGCCAGGCCGAGCCGGTGCCCAGCCACAGCACGTTCAGGGCAAGCGTAGCCGCCATCGTTCACCGCTAGAAAGCCCGCCATGTCCCAATTCGCCCTCTTCGCCAATTTCGAAAACCCGTTCAACGACACCGCCCGCGCCCTGCGCGAATCGGTGGACAGCATCGTGCATGCCGAACAACTGGGCTTTGAGCAGGTCTGGCTGACCGAACATCATTTCAACGCCTTCAGCGTCAGCGCCTCGCTGCTGCCGCTGCTCGCCTACCTGGCGGCGAAAACCCGCCGCATCCAGCTTGGTGCCGGCGCCGTGTTGCTGCCTTTCCACGACCCGATCCGCGTCGCTGAAGATCTGGCGACCATCGACGCCCTGTCGGGTGGCCGCCTGCTGCTCGGCGTCGGCCGCGGCGGGCCTTTCCCCGAGCAGTTCCGCAATTTCGGGGTGGCAGCGGAAGACAGCCGCGAGATGTTGTTCGAAGGGTTGGAACTGGTCGAAAAACTGCTGGCCGGCAGCGCCGTCGAACATGCCGGAAAACATTATCGCCACGAAAATCTGTCGGTCTTCCCGCGCCCGGTGCGCAGCGCCCTGCCGACCTGGCTGGCCAGCCTCAATGAAGACAGCCTGCAACTCGCCGCGCGCCACGGTTACGGCCTGATGGGCGCCTCAGCGGCGCCGGTGGCGCGACTGCGCGCCGCGCTCGACCGCTTCAACGCCCTGCTACCGGTGGCACCGCGGCCCTTCATCGTCGCCCGCTACCTGCTCTGCGCCGAACAGCATGCGGCGGCGCGCGCCGAAGCGATGCCCTTCATCCGCGATTTCGGCGCCAACATGCGCTCGGTCATGCAGCGCTTCCCCGCGCCGCCGGCACTCCAGCCTTTCGGCCAGGACGCCGCCGCCTTCACCGACGACAGCCTGCTGGCCAATGCCATCGTCGGCGACCCGGCGGCCTGCATCGACCAGTGTCTGGCCCTGCAGGCCGAACTCGGGCCGCACATCCTGCTCCTCAAACCGGCTTCCTACGAGCCGCAAACCAATCGCCGTTCGCTGAGCCTGTTTGCCGAACGCGTCCGCCCCGCCCTGTCCTGAATCCTTTGGAGAATCCCATGTGCCAGTCAGCTCCCCCAACACCCCCTAGCAACCCGCCGGCCCACGTCTGCGGCTGCGGCGGCCACGGCGCCAGCGCGACGCCGGAAGTCGGTCGGCACGTGCCGGCCAGTCATGAAATGGAAATGCCGGAAGTGCCCTTTCCTTCGCCGCGCATTCTCGCCGTGGCCGGGGCCGACGGCCTGCGCCGCCTGGTCCGCCATCACCATGGCCTGCTCCGGCAGAGCCCGATTGGCCACCTGTTTGCCGCTGACGATGGCGAATTCGCCGCCCTGGTCGAGCGCATTGCCGATTACGTCGTCGAAGTCTGCGGCGGCCCGGCGCTGTTCACGCCGGTCAACGGCAACACCTGCATGCGCACCCGCCACTTCCCCTTCAGCATCGACGAACGCGGCCGCGAGATCTGGCTGGAGAAGCTCTACCAGGCGATCGAGGAAACCCGCTTCCCGGAAGAACTGCGCGAGGAATACTGGGCCTGGATGGAGCCATTCACGGTGCGCATGATCAACCGCCGGACGACCAAGGCGCAGCCCGTAC
The DNA here is from genome assembly GCA_049294655.1 of Azonexus sp. GTDB lineage: Bacteria > Pseudomonadota > Gammaproteobacteria > Burkholderiales > Rhodocyclaceae > Azonexus. Next base: position 86,341 of record JBAQDI010000050.1, on the reverse strand, counting down.
ACCTCCCCTATACGCTGGCCCGAGCCCGTTTCGCGGGGCTGCCGCTGGCATGATTTCCCGAGCACGAAAAGCCATGCAAGCCCGCCTGTTCTGCCTGATCCCGCTGTTCATTCTGGCGCTCGGCAGCGCCCAGGCTGCGCCGCCGCCCAAGGCGCCAACGACCGTCCGCGTAGCCGTCGTTGGTGGCCTGGTGCTCTGCGGCGTCTGGCCGGAACTGGTCGCCCGGGCCGAAAAGGCTACCGGCCTGCACATCGAGACGGTCGCTGCGGCGCCCAAGGAGGGCGTCGTGCCGCCTTTTCGCCGCGGCGAGGCCGACCTGCTGCTGCTCCACGGTAGCGATGAAACCTATGCCCTGCAGGCCGCCGGCTTTGCCGCGCCGCTGCGCGCCTGGGCGATGAACGAGCACGTCATCGTCGGCCCGCTTGCCGATCCGGCCGGCATTGCCGATGCCCCGGACGCGGTCGAGGCCCTGCGCCGCATCATTGCCGCCGACGCGCCCTTGATCGGCTTCCGCGACCCCGGCAGTTTCGCCATCGTGCACGGCCTGTTGCGCTCGGCCGGCCTGCACGCCGGCCCGCGCCAGCAATTGTTCGACGATGCCGAATCGCCGCAGCAGGTACTGCGCTCGGCCGCCGCCAAAAATGGCTACGCCGTGGTCGGCCATATTCCGGTCGCTTTCGGCAAGATGCCGAGCGAGGGCATGCGCGTGCTGTTCAAGGGCGACCCGGCAATGCGCCGCGTCTACGTGGCCGTCGAACCGGGCCCGCGCCATCCGGCCAACGCTGTCCGGCGCCGGGCAGCGCATCGCCTGGCCGAATACCTGCTCAGCCGGCAGGGCCAGGCCGACCTGCAGGCACTGGATCACCAATCCGGCGGCCCGTGGGTCTTTGCGGGAAGCAACGATGGCGCCCGCTGAACACCCCGGCATCCCGCGCCGCGCCGTTTTCCTGGGCATCGCCCTGGCCCATGCCGGCGCCGTACTTGCCCTGATGGCCGATGTCGCTCCGCTTCCCGTGCCATCGACCGAACTCGTCATGCAGGCCGGCTGGCTGCCGGCCCCCGTCGCGGCGGCCCCGACAACGAGCCCGCCGCGCGTGGAGCCGATGCACAAGGCGCAACCCGCTCGTCCACCAAAAAACCCCCTTGACCCGCCCCTTGCCAGTCCGGCACTGGTAGCCGCCCCGGCCGGCAGCAGTACGCCAAGCCCCGCCCTGGCCATGACATCGACCAGCCACGAGGACACCGCTGCTGCGCCGGCAACACACCCCGGCCCGGCCGGAAAAACCGAAACACCGACACCGACACCGCCGAGCTTCGCCGCCGACTATCTGGCCAATCCCGCCCCCGACTATCCGCGTCTTTCCCGCGACATGGGCGAGGAAGGCCGCGTCGAGTTGCGCGTTCATGTGACGCCCCAAGGTCTGCCCGACGAGATCACCCCACACCGCAGCAGCGGCCACGAACGACTTGACCGCGCGGCCCTGCAGGCCGTCTGGCGCTGGAAATTCGTCCCGGCCCGCCTGGGCTACGAAGCCCAGGCGGGCTGGGTCATCGTCCCGATCAGTTTCAACTTGAGGAAATAGACCATGCTTACCCCCAGCTTTGCTTCATTCCACGGACCGAGCGATGCCGCCGGTCTCATCGTCATGGCGGCACTCTGCCTGATGTCGGTACTGTGCTGGTCGCAGGCAATCATCAAGCTCTGGGAGCAGATACGCTTCCAGCGGCGCGCCCGGGCCTTTCTTGAACGTTTTTCCGGCGTCTCCGGCCTGCCGGGTCTGCGGGCCCTGCAACATGAGGATGAAGATTTGTGCCACGCCCGCCTGATCAGGGAAAGCCTGCACGCCTGGGAGAAACTGATGGCCAACCAGCACCCGGCCAACGCCGCCGAAGAAGTGCTGGCGATCAGCCAGGGCGACGAATTTGTCATCCGGGCGATGGGGCGCGTCCTGGCCGAAGAAGAACTGAAGCAGGAATCCGGGCTGGCCCTGCTCGCCTCGATCGGTACCAGCGCCCCGTTTATCGGCTTGTTCGGCACGGTCTGGGGGATTTACCACGCCCTGCTGAGCATCGGCCAGGGCACCCAGGCCACCCTCGACCGGGTCGCCGGCCCGGTCGGCGAAGCGCTGGTCATGACGGCCGGCGGCCTGGCCGTCGCCGTCCCCGCCGTACTTCTCTACAACACACTGGTCCGGCGCCAGCGCGTGCAGCGCGGCAATCTCGACAGTTTTGCCCATGACCTCTACCTGCTGCTCGTCAGCGGCGCCCGGAACAGCCTCCGGCAGTGCCCGGCCGCGGAAAAGCCGCGCGGCATCCTGCGCGCGGAGGTGGCGTAATGGCCTTTGCCAAAAGTATCGGCCAGGACAACCACCAGCCCCTGACGGAAATCAACATGGTGCCGCTGATCGACGTCATGCTGGTCTTGCTCATCGTCTTCATGGTGACGGCGCCGCTGCTCACCAACAGCGTCCATGTCGACCTGCCCAAGGCATCGAGCAGCGCCGAAATTGCCAAGCCCGAGCATATCGACCTCGCCCTGCATGCCGATGGCGCGATCTGGTGGCAGGGCCAGCCCGTCGACAGCACCGAACTCGGCCAGCGCCTGCACGCCGCCGGCCAGCAGGAACCGCTGCCGGAACTGCGCCTGCGCGCCGACGCCGGCACCCGCTACGAAGCCGTCGCCCAGCTCATGGCCAGGGCGACCCGCGAAGGCATCACCCGCATCGGCTTCGTCAGCCAGCCGGATGCCCCCTGATCGATTTTTTCCAAGCGACCCACCTCGCGCATTGCTTCGCCGCGGCGTTCGGAGCCAGGCCCTTGCAGCACACGCAGAACGCGCACGACTGATGCCAGCAGGTTAAACTTCCGCTGAAAACGAGGAAGCCCCGCACATGTGGCATACATATCCAGCCGTAACCATCCTGATCGCCCTCTTCGCCAGTACCACCCTGCCCTGCAGCGCAGCGGAAACGCCGGCCGAACTGGCCGCCCTGCGCGAAGCCTACATGCAGCCCATTCCGTGGCTGGCGGCACGCGACAAGGAACGCTTCCTGCGCGGCCGCACGCTGTTTCGCCAGAACCGGGTCGCCGCGCCGGCCACCGGCGGCATTGCCGGCCTCGGGCCGCTCTACAACAAGCCATCCTGCCTGGCCTGCCATCCGAATAACGGGCGCGGCAGCTCGCCCCGCCTGGCCAGCGAACGCATGCAGACCATGCTCGTCCGCTTCTCGCTGCCGGGCAGCGATGAACACGGCGGCCCGAAGCCGCACCCGGTGTACGGCACGCAGTTGAACGAGGAGGGAGTGCTCCGCGTGCCGGGCGAAGGACGGGCGACACTTTCCTGGATCGAACTGCCGCCGGATACGTTGGCCGGCGGCGAGAAGGCCTGGCTGCGCCGACCGTTGGTCAGTTTTGACCAGCTGGCCTACGGCAAGCCGGGAACGCTGCTCTATTCCCTGCGCGTTGCCCAGCCGGTCTATGGTCTGGGCCTGCTCGAAGCCGTGCCCGAGGAGGCCATCCTGGCGATGGCTGCCGAAGCCAAGCCGGATGGCGTCAAGGGCAGCGTCAACAAGGTCTGGGACATCGCGGCGCAACGCGCGACTCTCGGCCGTTTCGGCTTCAAGGCCGGCATGCCCGGCCTGCGCCAGCAGGTGGCCGGCGAAATGCACGGCAATCTGGGCATCACCTCGCCGCTGTTCCCCGAGGAAAACTGCACACCGGCCCAGGATGCCTGTCGCCAGGCGCCTTCCGGCGGCCAGCCGGAACTCGGCCAGGCCGACCTCGAAGCCCTCGAGTTCTACCTCGCCAACATCGATGCGCCGCCCCGCCGCAAGCGTGACGATCCACAGGTTCACCAGGGCGAACAGGCCTTTGCCGACTTCGGCTGCGCCGTCTGCCACCGGCAGAGCCTGCCCACCGGCCCCGGCACGCGCCTCCTGCTGACGGCGGAAAAGCCGATTGCCCCCTATACCGACCTGCTGCTGCACGACATGGGTGAAGGACTAGCCGACCACCGCCCGGAATACCAGGCCAGCGGCAGCCAGTGGCGCACCCCGCCACTTTGGGGCATCGGCCTGGTGCCACTGGTCAATGAACACAACCAGTACCTGCACGACGGCCGCGCCCGCAACCTGCAGGAAGCCATCCTCTGGCATGGCGGCGAAGGGCGCGTGGCCCGCCAGCGCTACGCCAGTGCGCCGCAGGAAAAGCGGCAGGCGCTGCTGGTTTTTCTGCAATCGCTGTAACAGAGAGCATCAGGACTTAAGCGGCCAACTGACATCCAACACGCGAACAAATACCCGCTGCCTTTCTTCCGCATCAAGTTGAGCCTCAAGGCGAGTCTGCAATTCATCCGGAGTAAGTGGCTTTTTCCCGCCATCCTTGGCTGCTGGCAGGTCTTTTCCGCCGAACCAAAGAATCAGGTAAATGCCGTGCCCGGCACTTTTCGATGATTTGGTGTATTGCGCGATTAGCTGCGTGCGCAAGGCCGTCCACAATGACCGGTTGTCATCCCGTTTGATTTCAATGGGCAGTTCGAATCGGTTCTGAAAGGACAAAAGAATGTCGGCACGCTTGTCGTTGAATTGATCAGCCTCCGCCGAACTGTTTATACCGAAAATATCCAGGCGCCCCCTGAGCTTGTCGAGCAGAAAATCGCGGCAACTGTTTTCCGGCTTCGGAGCATTGTTTGGCGCAGTTTCAGTCCAGAAGTGGCGAAACAGGTCGCTGTTCTCACCTTGGATGTTTTGCGCAATCGTATCGAGATGATCAAGCGCCAAAGCTGCCAAGTCCGCAGCGTTCGTCGGCTCCTTGTTGGCTACTATCTGAGCAACTTCGCTCAATGCTGGAAACCTGAAGGCATTTTCTCGCTGCTTCAATTTCAATTGGCGACGGGCATTATCCAGCCAGTATTGAAGCTTTTTCAGCGAGGGCAAGGCGAGCAGGCGCTCGATTTCCCGTTCTGCCTCGTCGTTTGCCAGCCCTCCCAATCGCGTAATCAGGGTACGAATATTTTCACCACGCTGCATGGCGGCACTGACCAGGCCAGAAGGCTGAGACAGTTCAGCGTGAGGGGTCAGCATTTCGATCAGGCGTCCGATGGTCAGAGCAGAGAGCGAGTAATCGCTGCTTAGACCGTTAAAACGATCGTCAAGAAAAGCACAAAGGCCGTTGGCACGCGTCCAGGATTTACCGATATAACGCCAAAGCTGGGTTTCGTACATTCCCGGATCGACGAGCATTCCGGCTGTCAGCCAATACACTTTCTGGGCACTGTCCATGCTTTTCGCCACGAGCTTTTGCTCAATGATGCCGGGCAAAGACGGCATCGCATAGTTCAGCGCAGATTTCAGCAGATATTCGAGATGCGACAACAACAACGCCTTGGCCCTGACCGGGAACCCTTGCAACAGCGCCGGCACGGCTGCCAGCGCCAGATTCCGATAATTCGGGTCATGGGCCAGTGCGTAGGTGCCGGATACGAAGTCCCGACCCGCCTTCATCGTCCGCGTCGCGTACTCGACAAGAACTTCAGCCACCAGCGTCGGGCGCTGCTCGACAAGATACGTAAACCATTCGGGCGTATTGTCCGCACCATAGGTCAGGCGGAAAGCAAGCATACGACCTAGCACGTCGTCGTCGAGATCTGCGACCAGCCGTACATCCCGGCGCCAGCGCAATTCCATGCCAATCAGGCAGGGTTTCCTGATGAAATGCTCCTGCTGTTTGATGCTCAGTGCGATGATTTCGAGCACGCTCGGCAGATCAGCGCGCACGGGGCAGAGGAAAAAGCCGGCTTCAGCGGCCGCCAGAACTTCGTCGGCGTTGTCGCAATAACTTTCGAATCTTGCCAAGGGCGTTTCGCCATGGGTATCACTGTAATGATCCATCCAGACACCGGCCAGTTGGTGCAACAGTCCGGGATTGGCCTGGGCGGCACGAATGGCATCCAAGCTCTCACGCATGGTAAGACTGCGCTCTGCCTTGCTTTTTTCGAGTTGCTCTTTGCGCGCCTTTGACCGCCCTCTACTCTCTTGCAACTCCGTCAGAATCTCGCAGGACAGCATTCGCTCTAGCCAACGCTTTCTTTGCGGATGGGCCTCTCCCCAGGCTTCGATTTTTTCCAGCGACAAACCGGCGGCGCCCCGGCGATAGATCAGTGCGTGAACGGCATTGGACAAATGGTTCTCGGCGAAGAACTCGTTGCTCTCGGTGCTCGCCATAGCCAGATGCCAAAGGCCGATATCCTCTGGCGGTACCGCACCGTGCAAGCGTTGCTCATAAAAATGGAAATCCCATCGATCTGCCGTCGGTTCACTACGCTGATAACACAGTGAGAGTAGCGCCTTGTAACGATCAGGGTGGTTTTGTAACCAGTCGCTTATTGTCGTCTGATCGTCGCTCTCCCGCCGAAAGCTGCCGTATTGGTCGGCGCCAACGCCCAGCCAGGCAAACAACCGCTCGTCGCCGATGCGCTCGCCGTAACTCTCGATCCCTTTTGCCAGCAAGCGACTGACCATCCGGGCAAGATCAAATTCCTTGAATATTTCCGATGCTGGGTCACCGCATTCAGCCAGTTGATCAAGCAGAATCGGCACATCAGATTCAGGAACGATATTAGGAAGCTCATAGCTCCAGAACCAGCCGAACCGGCCCGGCCTCCTCTGATTTTTGGGTTCATGCAGGTACTGCATCAAGCAATCCGGCCTGATATGCGCCGGGTACAAATGGCGAAGCAGTTGCCCGGCTAGCTGATCGTCGGGATCGGCAATTTTTCCCTGGCTGATCGCATCCAGCAGGGTAATGGCTTCCTGAGGCTTCGACGCCAGACGCAGCCATACTTCAAGCGCCGCCTCCCGGATTCCCGCCCGGCAATGGCTGTCGAGAACAAGTTCCTTGACCGGATCAGCAAGCTCGGGCAGCGCTTCACCCTCATTCAGGATTGCCAGAATGCAATCAACAAAGGATTGACTCGCATCATCACGCTTCGGGGATTTCAGAATTGCCGTGAAATCGTCCACCAGATCGCGATCAGCCAGCGCACCAAAAGGCGTCGCCGAGCGAATTTCCCAACGGAAGGCGATATGTTGTTCGGCCTCCTTGCGCAGGCCGTCCAGGAGGCATTTTTTGTCGCTCTTCGACATCGGCCTCACGTCGCCATAGACGATGACCGTCAGTGCATCTGCCTCGATCAGGTGCGGGCGAGCTTCCTTGCAGTGCAAGGCCAGCCAGCCGTAGAGTCCGCGCAGACCGGCAACGGTACGGCCATCCCGCCCCAGCAACAGATTCAGAATGCGCCGCAGCGGCAAACCATGCAGGTCGATTTGTCGAGCCAGCCAACGCGCCGCCAAAAACTCGGCAATGCTACGGTGACTAGGCACGAAACGCTCCTCGCCCTCGGCCGCAGGCCGAAATATTTTGCTTTTGGCAGAGAGGCGCGCCACCGACAAATCCGGCGGCGCCAACTCGTTGATGGGAGGAAAGCGCTCATTGACAGCATCGATATCAAGCGCCAACCCAGCTTTGTCGGATAAAAGCAGCACGGCACAAAGCTGGCCTGCCGAATCAATCAAGCTATCGACGGAAAACTGTTGGGATCCCGACTTGACGCGATGTCGCTTTGAGTCCTCCTGGGCAAGTTTTTCACAGGCGAGTTGATAGGTTTCCTGGCGACTCTTGGGCCATTGCCCATCCTGTATGGTTTCGGCCAGCAATTTCAGTGTTTGCGGATTGCTCAGCAGCCCATCAAGACCGTATTCACATGCTTTCCCGACAAATGACTCGGGCGTGGCAATACCATGGTTCTCTCGCAGAACACTCAAAACCTCGGCTTCGCTGAGCGGCTCCAGCACAAGCACGGCAAACAGCCCGTCCGGCGAAGCCCCCTGGATATCCTCGCGATCCGTCGAGCCAAACCAGTCGGCTGCCCGACAGGCAATACGAAATGGCGGGAAAGCCAGTTTTCGCAAATGCGCGCGAATTTCAAACAGAATGTTTTTATCGCCGCCGCTCGCACGTGTTTCGTCCAGGCCATCGAGAAACAGGGTTCTCCCCTGCCAGCCGGCTTTCGGTTCATCACTCAGAAACTCGGCGATGGAGATATATACGCCACCGCACGCCTTGGCTTCTTCCTTGAAGATTTCCGATTTTCCCGCGCCTGGTTCGCCAAGCAGCACCCAGGCCGCTTGATTTCGAAACTCCGGCAAATTGCGGATCGGGCTTTCAGCCGAAGCATCGTTGCTACCTGAGAACTGGCGAGCGCGACGGGGTACTAGCATCGACTTACTCCAGCCACTCGCCCGCCGGGCGCGCAAGAAACTCAGCCAAAGGAACACCGCCCTCGCCAACGATCAACGATCTGGCTTCCTTGAATTTCCCGGTAAATATTTCCAGGCCTTTTGGCGCAGCAAATTTCTGCCCGCTTTTAACTTCGATAGCGAGGAGTTTTCGACCATTGGTCAGGACGAAATCGACCTCGTCCGGACTCTCTCGCCAATACTGGACTTCGCAGTCATCTGCCGCAGTATTGATCAGATGCGCCCCGACCGCGCTTTCCACCAGACGCCCCCAGTAGCTTCGGTCATTTTGCGCCTCGGCAAAAGTATAGCCGGCCAGCGCGGAAACCAGGGCCGTGTTGTGTGCGTTCAACTTGGGGCTGGAGGCTCGCTGCCGATGTTTCTGGCCGGCATACTTGGCCAGGCCGCTCAGCAAACCGGCTTGCGAGAGCAGATCGAGATAATGGGCCAGTGTCACGGTATTGCCGGCGTCCTGCAACTGGCCCATCAGCTTGGTGTAGGAAATGATTTGTCCGGAATAAGCGCCGCAACCGAGTTCGAACAAGGTTTTCAACAAAGCCGGCTTTTCGACCCGGGTCATCTGCAGAATGTCTTTTTCGATGTTCGGGTGAATCAAGGCACTCCGAACATATGCCCGCCAGCGGCTTTCCTCCCCGATCAGACTGGCACTTCCGGGATAACCACCAAAATAGATGTATTCGTTGAGTGAAAAGTCGAAAGCAGCCTGCATTTCGCCATACGACCAATGGGCCATGCGAATCGGCTCGTGACGCCCGGCCAGACTTTCCGTCAAGCCTTTTTGCATCAGCCAGGGTGAAGAGCCAAGCAGGATGATGTGGAGCGGCAAATTTTCGGCGCGGTCAGCATCCCACAAGCCTTTGACGATTTCCGACCAGCGTGGAATTTTCTGTATTTCGTCTATGGCCAGAACATGACAATCACCCGCATCTCGAGACCTTGCCTTGGCACGGGCCTGGGTCCACTGACGAACCAGCCACTCTGGTGTCGGGGCGGCTCCAGGCGATACTTGTGTCAACGAAGCAGGGACTTGTTCGCCGAATGGATCGAAAACATCCGGAAGAGCCTGGTCGGCCGCCACAAAGCTTGACGAATACGCCGACAAGGCTTGCCTGACCAAAGTGGTTTTGCCAATTTGCCGAGGACCGGCAACCACGATCATGAAGCGAGGAGGCTCTTCCAGTCGCTGGCGGAGGGTGTTGATTTGACTGCGCTCGAAGGACATATTTACGTCACTGAGTAAATTTACTCACAACAGTAAACACTCTTTCGAATGACTTCAAGTCATTTGCCACAAGGACCATCAAGCAGGTAGAAAAACGGCCGCGACCACCTTCCCCGTCACGACTGATAGACGAGACCAAACACTGGCAGGCGTGCCTTGTCCAACTACACCACATCATGGCACCGAAGCAAAAACGCAGCGCCCTGCTCGCATTCATGCATACACCGTATTGAAACGGCACTGGCCTGCTGGCAGCAGGCTAGTACCTACAGCACTGCCACCAACGCTCAGAAGTGGTGACTGAGCCCGGCCGAGAATGACCACGGCGCCGTCAGCTGGCCCGAGCCAGGCGTCGCCGGATCGGCATTGGCATATTGCACCAGGGCGATCTGGACAATGCCGTATACGCGGGTTTGCGGGCTCAGCGCATAGCTCAGGCCGGGACTCAGGTGCAGCGAATAGCCGCCCGATGCCGGATTGGCATTGCTGCCGTGGTCACGCTCGCGATGCTGGGCGTTCAACTGCAGCAAGGCCGTCCAGCCCTGGGCGATTTCGTAATGCGTTCCCAGATCGAGGCTGAGTTCGCTGCCCGGCCGGTAATTGTCGCGTGTCGCGATGGCGGATTGCACCTGGCCGCTGACAAACCAGCCCCAGTCGCTGCCCGGCGCGTTCTGAAAATAGTAGGCCCCGAGAATCGCATCGGTGCTGCCACTCCCCGGCTGCGACGAGCGATCCAGGGGATGCGGTGCCGTCGGATCGAGCGGATCGCCGGTCGGGTCGGGCGGACTCATTTTCTTGTTGGTGGCGCCGGTCGGCAGCTTCAGCCCGAAGCGAATGCCGCTGCCCGAATGCAGGCTGCCCGGATTGAGCCGGTAGCTGCCGACAACCTTGATATCGCCGACCTCGGTGAATTTCGCCTGCTGCTCGAACGGGCCACTGACCGAAGAGTCCATGGTATGCGCATGATCGCGCCGGATCAGCGGCAGGCCGAGGGCGATATTCCAGCGCGCATTGAGCGTGTAATCGGCGTCCAGATTGAGCACCTGGTTGATCGTGCGCTTGTTCTCGATTTCCTCGTCGCTGCCGCTCGGCTCTTCCGGCGTGATTTTCGACGAACCGGCCCGCAATTTGTCGGCCTTGGCATAGGAATAACGCATGCCGACCCGCCAGCCTTCGCCGCTGGCCAGCCCCTGGGTATCCCAGGCGGTATTGACGGTACAGAAAGCCGAACCGCAGGAAGCATGGACAGGGCTGGCGAATATCGCCACCGCCACGGGCAACAGGTATTTTTTCATGATGGGGGTCACCTTTGATGGATGCACTTCAAGCGAGTGCTACTACTGTCGGGGACCCTCAGTCTAAACACTGCCGCGCTGCGGCAACTGCGACATTATGTCGCACCCGCCCAGGCCGGGCGGGTGGTGCGTGCAGCCGTTCGAACGACTCAGGCCGGCACGCCGAGAATGACGTGGCTGGCCTTGATCAGGGCCGAAGCGCTGGCGCCTTCCTTGAGGCCGAGTTCGAGGACGGCTTCGTTGGTGACGACGGCAAAAACCGTTGTCCCGCCGGCCAGCTTGACGCCGACTTCGGTATTGACGGCGCCCTTGTGCAACTCGCTGACCGTGCCGGACAACTGGTTGCGGGCCGAAAATTTCACCGCTTCGGCGCCGGCCAGCAGCATGACCCAGGGTGCCTTGACGTAGGCGACGGCTTCCTTGCCGACCGCCAGGCCGAGCGACTGGACGCTGCCTTCCGTCACGATTGCGACAATTTTGTCGCCGCCGGCTGTCGTCAATTCGACTTCGGCATTGACCGCACCGTCGACCAGAGCGGTGATTTTTCCTTTGAATACGTTACGGGCGCTGACACTCATGCTGTTCTCCTGTAGAGGTTGATCTGGCTGGCCCGATTTTCGCTATATACAAAACAACGCAACGAATATTGTCGGGTTATCGACACTGTAGGCGCTTACGTTGGGCAGATACAACCATAGCGCCGACGATATTTTCAGCCAAAAGACTTGAGTTATAGTAACCGCTATATAGACAACGACATCGCGAAATCATGGATACGATACTGCACCGCCTGCGTGGCAAACTGGAAGTCGATACCGAGTTCGGCACCTTTCTCGGCGACACCCGCATCCGCCTGCTCGAAGCCATCGACCAACATGGCTCGATCTCCCAGGCAGCAAAAGCCGTGCCGATTTCCTACAAGGCCGCCTGGGATGCCGTCGATGCCATGAACAATCTCGCCGACCAGCCGCTGGTTGTCCGCTCGACCGGCGGCAAGAACGGCGGCGGCACGCTGCTGACCGAACACGGGCGCAAGACCATCGCCCTCTACCGGGCGCTGGAGGCCGAATACCAGGCGGCGCTCGATCGCCTGTCGGCCAGCATGAACGACGGCGAAGCCAGCGACTTCAAGCAATTCAGCCGCCTGCTCAAGCGCATGTCGATGAAAACCAGCGCCCGCAACCAGTTTGCCGGCCATGTCGTCGGCCTGCGCGAAGGCCATGTCGATTACGAAGTGCGCCTCAAGCTCGACGAGGAAAACGAAATTGTCGCCGTGATCACAGGCGAATCGGCCGAAGCCATGGGCCTTTCGATCGGCATGGAACTCAACGCCCTGGTCAAGTCCTCATCGGTGCTGCTGCTCAGCGACAGCAGCGTCAAAACCAGCGCCCGCAATCACCTATGGGGCGAAATCACGCGCATCCACGACGGCCCGGTCAATGCCGAAATCACCCTGAGCATGAAGAGCGGCAAGAGCGTCTGCGCCGTCGTCACCCACGACAGCGTAGACCGCCTCGGCCTGGCCGTCGGCGAACAGGCCTGCGCCGTGTTCAAGGCTTCCGCCGTCATTCTTTGCAAATACGCCTGACCCAACCGGAGAACCCCCATGAAACGCACCCTGCCCCTGCTGCTTGCCCTGTTCGCCGCCCTGCCGGCCCAGGCCGATGAAGTCCAGGTCGCCGTCGCCGCCAACTTCACTGGCCCGATGCAGGTCATTTCCGTGCTCTTCGAGCGTGACACCGGCCACAAGGCCAATCTGGCCTTCGGCTCCACCGGCAAGTTCTACGCCCAGATCGCCAATGGCGCACCATTTGCCGTGCTGCTCGCCGCCGATGACGAAACGCCAGCAAAACTGATCAAGGAAGGCAATGCCGTCGCCGGCACCGCTTTCACCTACGCCATCGGCAAGCTGGTGCTGTGGTCGGCCGATCCCAAGCTGGTCGACGCCAAGGGCGAGGTGCTCAAGAAGGGCGGCTTCAAGCATCTCTCGCTGGCCAACCCGAAAACCGCACCTTACGGTGCGGCTGGCATGCAGGTCATGAACAAGCTCGGCGTCGCTGACAGCATCAAGCCGCTGATCGTCCAGGGCGAGAACATTTCGCAAACGCAGCAGTTCATTTCGACGGGCGCCGCCGAACTCGGCTTTGTCGCCTACTCGCAGGTCATCAAGAACGGCGCCATCGGTTCCGGTTCCGGCTGGGTCGTGCCGGCCAACCTCTACGACCCGATCCGCCAGGATGCGGTCATTCTCGCCAAGGGCAAGGACAAGCCGGCGGCCGTTGCGCTGATGAACTACCTGAAGGGCGAGAAAGCCCTGGCGGTGATAAAGTCCTTCGGCTACGAACTGCGCTAATCCAACAAAACTCCGGGCACCATGCTGACTGACAGCGACCTCCAGGCCATCTGGCTGACCATACGACTGGCCGGGATCACGACATTGATCCTGCTTCTGATCGGCACCCCCATCGCTTGGCGGCTGGCGCGCAGCCGCTCGTGGTGGAAGGGGCCGCTTGGCGCCGTCGTCGCCCTGCCGCTGGTCCTGCCGCCCTCGGTGCTCGGCTTCTATCTGCTGCTGGCCATGGGGCCGTTCGGGCCGGTTGGCCAGGTGACCGCCTCGCTCGGCCTCGGCACCCTGCCCTTCACCTTCTGGGGTCTGGTCGTCGCTTCATCGTTTTATTCGCTGCCCTTCATGGTGCAGCCGCTGCAAAACGCCTTTGAAAGCATCGGTGACCGGCCGCTCGAAGTCGCCGCCACCTTGCGCGCTTCGCCGTTTGATACCTTCTTTTCGGTGGTCCTGCCGCTGGCCAAACCGGGCTTCATCACCGCTGGCGTACTGACCTTTGCCCACACCGTCGGCGAATTCGGCGTCGTACTGATGATCGGCGGCAACATTCCTGGCGTCACCCGCGTTGCCTCGGTGCAGATATACGACCACGTCGAGGCCATGGAATACGCCGACGCCCACCGTCTGGCCGCCGTCATGCTGATTTTCTCCTTCACGGTGCTGCTCGCCATGTATCTCCGCCGCCCCAAGCCGACGAGGGGAGATTGAAATGGACAGCATCAACGCCCGCTTCAAACTCGACTGGCCCGGCTTCACGCTCGATGTCGACCTCGCCCTGCCCGGCCGTGGCGTCACCGCGCTGTTCGGCCATTCCGGCTCGGGCAAAACCACGCTATTGCGCTGCCTGGCCGGACTGGAAAGACCTTCCCACGGTCGACTCGAATTCAAGGGCAAAATCTGGCAGGACGAAAATACCTGGCTGCCGACGCATCAGCGGCCCATCGGCTACGTCTTTCAGGAAGCCAGTCTGTTCGCCCATCTCAATGTCCTCGGCAACCTGAATTTCGGCCTCAAACGCAGCACCACGGCGCAACGCGTCGGGCTGGAGCAGGCCATCGAACTGCTCGGCATCGGCCACCTGCTCGACCGCAAGCCGGACACACTGTCCGGCGGCGAACGCCAGCGGGTCGGCATTGCCCGGGCGCTGGCCGTCGGCCCGGAAATCCTGCTCATGGACGAACCGCTGGCGGCGCTCGATCTCAAGCGCAAGCAGGAAATCCTGCCCTACTTGGAACGCCTGCACGACGAGCTGGCCATTCCGGTCATTTACGTCAGCCACTCGCCCGACGAAGTGGCGCGCCTGGCCGACCACATCGTCGCCATGGATGGCGGCCGGGTCGTTGCCCACGGTCCGCTCGGCGAAACGCTGGCCCGCCTCGACCTGCCGATTCGCCTCGGCGAAGACGTCGGGGTCGTGCTCGATGCGACAGTCGGTGAGGTCGATAGCGAATGGCATCTGGCGCGCGTCGATTTCGCCGGAGGCAGCCTGTGGACGCGGGATAGGGGCGTGCCGACGGGCAAGCATGTGCGCGTTCGCGTGCTGGCCCGCGACGTCAGCCTGGCCGTTCATCACCCGGAGCCGAGCAGCATCCAGAACGTGCTCGACGGCACGGTCGAATCGCTGGGCGACGACGACCATCCCGGCCTGTTGCTGGTCCGTGTTCAGGTCGGCGCCAGCCAACTGGTCGCCCGCCTGACCCGCCGTTCGGCCGCCCAGCTCGGCATCGCGCCGGGCCTGCCGGTCAGTGTCCAGATCAAGTCCGTGGCCTTGATGGAATAAATCTTGAAAGCGCCCCATGAGCCTTAGCCCCTACCGCCTGCCGGATAACGAACTCGACCGCCTGCTGCACGATGATGCGCCCTGCGGCGATGCCACCACCTTTGCGCTGGGCATCGGCGAGTTACCCGGACGCATGGTGTTCCGCGCCCGTTACGAGATGCTTGTCTGCGGCAGCGAAGAAGCCCGGCGCATGGGCGAACTGCGCGGCCTGTCGGTGATCGGCCCCGTAGTCGCCAGCGGCACGCGGCTACCGGCTGGCGCTGAAATCCTCACGCTGGAAGGCGATGCCGCCGCCCTGCATGTCGTCTGGAAAACCGCACAAACCCTGATCGAGTACCTGTCCGGCATCGCCACCTGCGCCGCCGATATTCTCGCTGCTGCCCGCCGCGCCAATCCAAACGCCAGCGTCGTGTGCACCCGCAAGAATTTCCCCGGCACCAAGCAGGCTGCCATGAAGGCCGTGCTCTGCGCCGGCGCCAGCCCGCACCGTCTCAGCCTTTCGGAGACCCTGCTCATTTTTGAGGAACACCGTTCCTTCCTCAAGGATGGCCCTGCCGCAACGATTGCCGGGCTGCGCCGGCAATGGCCGGAACGGGCCATCGTTGTCGAACTCGGCGATGTCGATGCGGCCCGGCAATGGCTGGAGGCTGGCGTCGATATCGTGCAACTGGAAAAGATGGCACCGGAAAGTGTCGAAATCATCGCCCGGCAACTTGCCGCCAGCGGCAAACATGGCAGAATTGCCGCTGCGGGCGGCATCAACCCCGGCAATGCCGAAGCCTATGCCCGTGCCGGGGCCGGCATTCTGGTAACCAGTGCCCCGTATTTCGCCCCGCCGCGCGATGTGGCGGTCACGCTTACGCCTACTCGGTCAACACCATGAAAATCGCCATCGCCACGAAGGATTTCACCAAAGTCAGCGGTCACGCCGGACAAACCCGGCAATGGCTGCTTTACGACCTCTCCGAACATCGCTCCAGCCAGTTGCTACCCGCCCCGCAGTTCGTCGACCTGAGCAAGGAGCAGATCCTGCACACTTTCGAGGACAAGGAGCCGCACCCGCTCGACGGCGTCGATATCGTGGTTGCCGCCAGTGCCGGCGACGGCTTCATCCGCCACATGAAGCTGCGCGGCACGGAAGTCCTGCTCACCGGCGAGGAAGACCCGACCATGGCGATCAGCCGCATCCTGGCCGGCGAAGCCTTGCCCGATACGCGTTTCGACATCACCACGACGCTCTGCAAGCTGCGCGACCTGTTCTCCCGACACTGATTTTGAGCGGATCGACTGAGGGAAATCCGACGTCCACCGCAAAGAAAGCGCAAAGGAAAATCGCTTGACGGAGCTCGCTGCCGCCAGACTGACCTGAAACAGGTCACGTGACCTCAATCACTTGGTAGCCAGCGGCGTGCCCCTGCTTGCCCGCATCACCGGGCGTTCGGCTGAACGTCTGGCGATCCGGCCGGGTCTAAACTTGCGTGCCCGGATCAAAGCAGTCGCACTCCTCGGTTAGAATGGCGCCCGAATCGGGGGCATGGCGCACCACAAACCAGCACGCCAGACCCCGAAGGTCCTTCCGAGAACAGAACATTTCCATCAATTTCAATAACTTGCCAAAAATCAGCAAGGCCGCATGCTTATTGCTTGAAGGAAATATCGTTGACTGACAGCGAGTTGAAATGAGCAACGTGTATTCCCTGGAACATCGCGAAAGCCCCGACGACAACCCGCCGGAAGGCACCCGCCGTATCATCGACGGCGAAGAACGTGTGCTCTACGACGGTTACTGGATCAAGACCTACGAGGTCCCGGCCGATACGCTGGAAGCCAAGAAACGCCTGATCGAAGCCCTCACCCGCCGCCTCTTCAACCATACCGAACACGGCCTGAACATCCCCGGCACCCGCCTGGCAGCGGCCCGCGCCAGCCACGAAGCCGAAACCGATCCGGCCAAAAAACGCGTCAAGGCGGCCATGCTGGCCGGCGCCCTGTTCAACCGGGCAACCGATATTTTCCGCAAGCTGGTCGAACTGCAATCCTGCGGCGTCGAAATCAACAGCGACAACCCGCTGATGCGCGAATGCGGCCAATGCCTGCTGAGCGCCATGGAACTCGGCCGTTTCGTGCTGCACCGCAGCGGCGACGAGGGCATCGACGAACTGTGGGGCGAGCCCTTCCGCGCCTTCTCCATTCCGCTCGAGGATTTCTACGAGAGCCGTTACATCAAGATCGGCCAGAGCCTGCGCGACATCGAGAAAATCGCCCGGGCGATGATCGCCTGCTTCACGCAGATCCCGATCTTCGCCGGCATTGAGTTGCCGATCCGCGACTTCGCCGATGCCGCCAAGCGCAAGACGGAAATCCTGCGCACCGACGACGATATTTTCGAGGTCTGGTCGCAACTGGTGACGGCCGGCGAACGCCTGGCCAACTTTGCTCCGCACAAGCCGACCAGCCCCGTAAAAAAGATCAAGGACCGCCCGCTGCACAGCGTCTCCGACGGCCTGCAGCTGCTGCGCAGCGGTCGCGACCTGGTGTTCTACATCACCCGCGCCCGCACCCCGATGCCGAAAAGTACCAGCGAATTCATCGAACGCTGCGAAACCTACCTCGCTACCGGCCGCGTGCCGATGATGCCGGTACCGCTGCCGGCCTGAATACCCGGCGACAAGACGACCGCCAAGGCGGATCTGAACGACATTTTCGATTGATGCATTTGTCATCAAACATTCATGCATAGCAAAATATCCGCCAATCGCCAGAAAAAATCTCTTCCCGCTTGATCTACCGCAACTCCCCGCCAATTAAGATTTTCGGTCGAATATCCGCAGCTAGGATGAAGGCACGAAGATAGAAAAAAAAGCGGGGGGGCGGAAATGGCTCCGAAAAAACTGATTTACAGCGCCCTGGCACTGGCTTTTTGCGCCGGCCAGGCACAAGCCATCGGTTTCGGCGAGATTGCATTGCATTCGAGGATAGGCGAGAACCTGCGCGCCGAAGTACCGCTCTACGTGTCGCCGGGCGAGGTGCCACAGCTCAACTGTTTCAAACTGATCCGGGACGACGCTTCGGACCTCCCGCCGGTCACCAGCGCCAGTCTGCGCCTGCTGCACAATCAGGGGGGATATCAGCTGGGCATCCTGAGCAACCGGCCGGTGCGCCATCCGCTCTTTACCATCAGCATCAGCGCCAATTGCGGCATGGATCTGCAGCGAACCTATTTGCTGATGCCGGACCCGCCAATTTTCCAGGTCGTGGACAGCCTGCAGGCCGATACCGGCAATCCTGCCGAGCCCAATATCCGACTGGCAGCTGAAGGCGAAACCCTGGCCGGCATTGCGGCCAGCCTGGCCGGTGGCAATGCCGGCCAGGCTGGCCGGATGCTGGCTTCCCTGCAACGCGCCAATCCGGACTTTGCCGCCGACGACATTCTGGGCGAAGGGACGGAAATCCGCATTCCCGCCAGCCGACAGCGTCTTGCCAGCCGTCCCGAGGGCAAGCCCGACAGCGTTGCCCAACGTCTCGTTCAGCGCCAGACTCGCCTCGCCACCCAAGCCGCCCGCCAGATACCCGCCAAACAACCGGCCCCCCAGCCGGGCCAGACAACCGACCGGGTGATCGTCGGCCTGGCGCCGATCGACCTGCCCGTTGCCGGCAAGCCCGTCAGCAACAAGGTCGCCAGCGAAACGGTGACACTCGGCGAGATCGAGGAACGCATCCTCAAGCTGGAAACCACCCTGCACACCCTGCACGAGGAGGTCCTCAAGCTCGATGTCGCACTGGTCGAGGCAAATGCGGCAATGGCGGAACGAAACCGCCTGCAACTGGCGCAGCAAATCGACACGCCGAGTATCCGGAGCAGCCTGCCCACCCCGTCGCCGAAGCAGGACTCGGCGCTGGAACTGCTGATCAGCGCGACGGCGGGCGGGCTGATTGCGGTGCTTTTCGCCCGCTTCCTGAGTCGCCGCCAGGAGCGCCTGGCCGAGCAGGAAATGCCGCTGACCATGAACGGCTATCACCCGGAAATCTACGTTACACCGCCCCCACCCGAGCCACTGGCTGAAGCTTCGCCGCCAGCGCTTCCGGAAATCTTTGACCCGGCCGCACCGGAAGAGAACGAGTTCTCGCGGCTGAACCCGCTGGCCCCGGAATTCCGGGTTGCCGAAGTCGAGCCCTACAACCAGCAAAACGACCTCGATCTGGTCGAAATCCTGCTCGCCTCGGGGCGCGAACGCGGTGCCGCGGAAATACTTTCGATGTATATCGACGATAACTCGCCGGATGACCTGCAACCCTGGAAACAGCTGCTTGAGCTTTACCAGCAATGCAACATGCGCAGCGAATTCGAGGCGCTGCGCCCGCGCATCCGGGAAAAATTCAAGGTCGAACTGCCGGACTGGCCAATCACCACCCCGCCCCCCGTGCTGCAGCCCGAATAGCCGATGGCAGCAGCACAAATTCCGGCACAGAAAATCCAGATATATCGCAATGACATATTGCTGCCTTGCAGCAATCCTGAAAAAATGGGCGCATGACAAACTCCTGATGGAAGCCTCATGCTGGCCCACCTGAAAATCCGTAATCGCCTCGCCCTGCTGGTTGTCAGCGCCCTGATCCTGATGATTGCGACGGCCAGCTATGGCCTGACTGTGCTGCGCAATTCCATCCTCGAAGATCGACGCATGGAAACGCGGGAAATCGTCAATGCCGCCTACAGCGTTGCCGAACACTACGGCAAGCTGGCCGAGGCCGGGAAAATGCCCCAGGAGGCGGCCCGCGAAGCGGCGCTCGCCACCATCGCCGGCATGCGCTACGAAGGGGAGAACTATTTCAGCCAGTACGACACGAGCTACCACATGCTGCGTCACCCTTTCAAACCCGAAATGAACGGCAAGGACATGTCCGAATTGAAGGACAGTACGGGCAAACGCATCGTCTACGAACTGGTTGAAGCCGCCAAGCGCGGCCAGGGCGAATTCATCGAATATCTCTGGCCGCGCGGCGCCGACAAGACGCCGGTGCCCAAGCTGGCGACGGCCCGCCTGTACGCCCCGTGGGGTCTGGTCGTCCAGTCCGGTATCTACATCGATGATGTCGATGCACAATTTCGCAAGCAGGCCGGCATCGTCGGCAGCGGCATCATTTTCGGCATCCTGCTCCTGCTCGCCCTTTCCTGGTGGGTGGCCGGCAGCATCAGCGAACCGCTCGCCCGCCTCAGCGAGCGCGTGAACCAGATCGCCGACAGCGGCGACCTGCGGCAACAAATCCACGTCGACAGCGGCGCCGAAATCGGCGACATCGCGCATGCCTTCAATACGCTGATCGAACGCTTCGGCAGCATCATCCGCGAAGTCGCAGGCGGCTCGCGCGAGATTCTCGGCGCCTCGGAACAGTTATCGGGCAGCATCCGGCGCATCGAACAAAGCACGGCCATCCAGAGCGACGCTGCCGCCTCCTCGGCCAGCACTGTCGGGGAAATCAGCCAGAGCCTGGGCAGCACAACGCACAGCCTGCACCAACTCTCCGGCTTTTCCGACAGTTCGCGGGGGCTGACCGCCGATGGACGAAAAGTGGTCGACGAGGCTTCCGGCGAAATGGCACGCATCGCCGAATCCGTCTCGACATCGGCCCAGGCGGTCGATGCGCTGGGCGAGCAGTCGCGCAGCATTTCCGAAATTGTCGCCGTCATCCGCGACATCGCCGACCAGACCAACCTGCTGGCCCTCAATGCGGCGATCGAGGCCGCCCGGGCCGGCGAGTCGGGCCGCGGTTTCGCGGTGGTCGCCGATGAAGTCCGCAAACTGGCCGAACGCACGGCCAATTCGACGCAGCAGATTTCCCGGATGATCGACACCATCCAGGGCCAGACCGAACAAGCCGTTTCCGGCATTCGCCAGGTCTCGAGCCAGGCCTTGCGCGGGGTAGACCTGGCCAATCAGGCTGGCCAGGCGGTTTCACGCATCGACGACAGCGTCGGCGAAGTCAGCCAGGTCGTCGCCGATATCGCCCGCTCGGCAGCCGAACAGCACCAGGCCAGCAATAGCATTTCCAGCCACATCGAGGATATTTCCCGCCAGGCCCGGGAAAACACCGCCGCCATGCGCGATGTCGCCCAGGCCGCGCAAGCCCTGTCGAGCATGGCCGAGCGCATGAAGTCAGGGATCTCGCACTTCCAGATCTAAGAAGCTGTTCGTGATCTTTCGTTTGTCATTCAAACCCCTCCCCAGCCCTCCCCTTGTCCCCCAAGGGGACTTCCTTCGGGGCGCAGGGGAGGGAGCTCGCCGGTGCGCGATTTGGGGTGCTCCTCCCCGGCCCCCTTGTCAGGGAGGAGGCCAAGCTGACGCGGATGGTTTTCTCCTCCCCTGACAAGGGGAGGTCGGGAGGGGTTTGGAGGCCCGGCGAGCCGATACCGATGCCCAACCTTCTTCGCCCAAGGGTGCAATAAGCAAAGCGCATTGCACCAAAGCCCCTTGTAATTTCCCGGGCCTACGCTCAGCCTCCCTGCGACTACGCCAGGGCCCGCTGCAGCAGCATGGCGACGTGGATGGCCTGACGACCGCTGCCATCGGCAATCTGGTGGCGACAGGAAAAGCCGTCGGCAACGATCAGGGTTTCCGGCGTCGCCGCCCGTACCGCGGGCAACAACGCCAGTTCGCCCATGGCCAGCGAAGCCGCGTAGTGCTCGGCCTCCAGCCCGAAGCTGCCGGACATGCCGCAGCAACTGGCATCGATGATCTCGAACTCGAATTCCGGAATCCAGGCCAGCACCTTGCGCACTGATTTCATGGCGCCGAAGGCCTTCTGGTGGCAATGGCCGTGCACCAGCGCCTTGCCGCCGCCGGGAATCGGCTGCAGCGCGAGTTTCATGCCCTTGTTGGCCTCGCGCATGAGGAATTCCTCGAACAGGAAAGCCTGCTTGCCGAGTTGCGCGACGTCCGGACCGAGCGACAGGCTGTAAAACTCGTCGCGCAGGGCGAGCAGGCACGACGGTTCGAGACCGACGATCGGCGTGCCGGCCGCCAAAGCCGGCGCCAGCGCAGCCATGACGCGTTTTCCCTCGATTTTCGCGGCTTCGACCATGCCCTGCGACAGATAGGTCCGGCCGCAGCACAGCGGGCGTTCCGGCTCGCCGTCGTCGCTCGCCGGGCGCAACAGCTCGACGGCGTAGCCGGCCGCCGTCAGCACGGCACTGGCCGCCGTGGCAACTTCCGGTGTGTAGTAATGCGTGAAGGTATCGACAAACAGTACGACCTTGCCGCGCGGCGCGCTCGCCGCAGCGCTCGCCGCAGCACTCGGCGCCGGCAGCGGACCGCCGACGATCTCCGGAATCGGCCGCTGTGCCGAGATGCCGAGCCGGCGTTCGGCCAGCCTGGCCAGCCAGGGCGAGGCGTTGCGCAGGCGGACCAGCAGCGCCAGCCAACCGCGCCAGCGATACAGCCACTGCGGCAGCCCGCCGAACAGCCGGGCCCGGCGCGACACGCCGTAGCGCTCGTTCTTCTGCGCCAGATACTCGGTCTTGATCAGGGTCATGTCGACGGCGCTCGGACATTCCTTCTTGCAGCCCTTGCACGACACGCACAACTCCATCGCGGCAGCCAGCTCCGGATGGATGAAGGGATCGTCGCCCAGTTCGCCGTTCAGTGCCGCCTTGAAGGCCTTGACGCGCGCCCCGGTCGAATGCGCCGGATCGTGCGTGATGCGGAAACTCGGGCACATGACCCCCTTGCCCTCGCGCTGGCACTGATGATTGTTCATGCAGACGGCCACCGCCTTGGCGTAATTGCCACCGGTCGCCGGAATGCCCGCATAGGCGTCGCCGGCACCGTAAGTATCGTAGGCCGACCAGTCGAGATGGGTTTTCATGCAAGCAGACAAGCAAGACCGGCGCCAACAAAAACAGCTTTTAAATCAGGGCCATCAACAGCATTCCTTTGTCGACTACACGACAAGACGAGGCACGGCCAAGCGCCGCACCAGTTGCCTACGGCATAATCACGGCTTTTCTCCCGCACAGCGAACATGGGCAACCGCAGCTACCTCTATCTCACCAGCCGCCAGAACGACCCCGAAGACCGCCGGGAAGTCGCCGAAGCCAACAACAACATCCCGCGCCTCTGGCATGTGCTGCTGGCCAACGGCCAGGCCGCTGCGCCAATCACCGACCAGCGGGTCTTCGGCGATGCCGGCACGCCGAACATCGCGGCCGACGCCCAGGCTGCGCTGGCGCGCTTTCGGCAACTGGTCGAAGCGCTGCAGCAGCATCCGCTGATCGACAAACTGCCGGCCCTGCCCCGCCACCTGCGGGCGGTCGCAGCTTTTCTCGAACAATGCCTGGCCGAGCACGAGGTCGCCGTGGAACTGTTCTTCTCGGCCAATCTCGACGAGTACTCATGGTTCTACGACATGCCGGCCGAAGAATTCATCGTCCGCCAGCAGCAGGAATTCAACGCGACCTGGGCCGCCATCGAACAGGCCATCGCCCATCAGGACAGTTTTGCGCTGGAAAAAGCCTTGGGCATGGCCGGCGACGAAGCCTGCGAAAACTGGCAGAGCTGGTGCTGGGATTTCGGTCTGGGCGGCCTGGGCGCCTATCACCCCTATTTCCGCAATTGCGACGACGAGCCGCGCGAGGAAGAATTCGCCGACTTCGTGCCCCAGCCCGATCCCTGGGAAATCGCCCGGGAAAACGACCTCAGCCTCGATCGCCAGCGCTTTGCCGAGAACGGACTGTTCGGCGTGCGCCAGCTCGATGCCGACGAGGAACCAGGCAAAACGCTGCTGCCCGCCGAATACGAAGGCATCTGGCCGGCCGATGAAGATCCCCGGGCAGAACTGTGGGTCCGGCGTGGCGGCCTGATCGGCCTGCTGCATCTGGCGGCGGACGGGACGGCAACAACGCTGCTCGAACCCTGCCTGGAAGAAGCCTGGCATTTTTCCGACGATCTCGCCGTGGTGCAGCAGGACGGCCTGATGGGCATGCTGCGCCGCGACGGCAGCTGGTTCCTGCTGCCCAGCTTCGATGACCTGTGGGACTACGATCAGGGCCATGCCACGGCGCGCACCGGAGAACTGCTCGGCTATCTCGACCGCCAGGGCGCCTGGGCCATCCCGCCCCGCTTCGAGGCCGCCGGCAATTTCACCGAAAATGGCCTGGCCGCCGTCACGGAGGGCGGCCGGGATGGCTTGCTGCGCACCGACGGCAGCTACGCCGCGGCGCCGCTCTACGACGAACTGGAATGGGCTGAAGAATTTTCCGGCTGGCGGCTCAGCCGGCAGGACAAACACGGCCTGCTGCAGGCCGACGGCAGCCCCTGGCTGGCCGCCGAATGGGACGAAATCAGCTGCCCGGACGAGCGCGCCGCCATCGTCGTCGTGCAGCGTGGTGAGCACTGCGGCGTATTCGATCGCGCCGGCCGGCAATGCCTGCCCTGTGTCTATCTGAGTATCAACCTGCGCGACCACAATCTCGACGATGTCCCGCCGCCATCGCCGGGCGAACTGCAGTTTGCCGTCGGCACCGCCAGCGGCCGCGGACTGCTCGACGGCAACGGGCGGGAACTGATTCCCTGCCATTACGACGACATCGACGAATTGCCCTCGCAATGGCAAGACAATCATGTCAGTCGCAGCCGCGAACTGTTGCTCGTCCAGACAGCCGGCGATCCGCCGCCGGTCGGCATCTGGAACCTGAAGAGCAAGCGGCAATGCATCCCCTGCGCCTATCTGGCGGTCGCGCCCTTCTACGTCGAGCCGACCGGCACCCCGCTGCTGCTCGTCGTCCAGGCCGGAGAAATAGCCGGAGAAGCAACCGGAGAAACACCGCCCGCCGCATCCTGCTTCGGCGTTCTCGATGCCGATGGCCAGACCCTGATCCCCGCCGAGTACCGCTGGCTGGTCGAAAACCATGGCGCATTCTCGGACAGCGCCATCGAACACACCCGCTACGCGCTGACCCGGGCTTTCCGGACCAACGAGGCCTTCCTGGCGCAGCCGATGGCCGGCGAAGAAGTCGTCTGGCTGATGCCGGATGGCCGGCGTTTCGGCTTCGTCGAAAAACTCGCCGCCGATTATGCCGCCGGCGACCTTGCGGCCGCCCTCCGGCTGGGCCGCGCCCTGCGCGACGGCGACGGCGTGGCGGACGACGCGGAACAGGCCGTCGTCTGGCTCGAGCGCGCCGCCGGCAGTGCCGAGCAGCCTGGCCTGCCGGCCGCAATGGCCGATCTCGCCATCCTGCTCGCCGAAGATCAGGACCCGGCCCGCCAGACGCGCGCCCGCCAACTGCTTGAACAAGCGCTGGCCAGGGGTGGCGACTGGCCGACGAGGAGCGCCCGCAACTGGCTGGGCTACATGCAGCTCAACGGCATCGGCGGCCCCCAGGACTACCCGGGCGCCTGTCGTCAGTTCCAGCTCGCCGCGGAACAGGGCGACCACCATGCCACCTACAACCTCGGGCTATGCCTCGAAAACGGCTGGGGCATCGCGCCCAATCCGCAACAGGCCATGCACAAGTACCAGCAGGCCGAGCAGCACGGCGTTGCCGACGCGGCTCACCGGGCCGGGCTGTTGCTGGAACAATTCGCCACCGGCAAGCCCGAGCGGAAACGCCAACGCGAACTCGCCAAGGCCGCCGACTGCCAGCGCCGCGAAATCCGCAACCCGGACAGCACAACGCTAGGCGAAAGCTGCGCTGCCCTGGCCCGCCTGCTGCAGGACGCCGGAGTTTCGCCCAGCCATCCGGACGAACTGGCGGAAATCCTGGAAACCGGCGCCCAGGCCGGCCACCCGGAATGCCTGGAAAAACTGCTGGCCCGCCTCGAGGCGCCGGACAGCCCGTGGCACGACGCCAGCCGCGCCGCCCACTGGCGGCAACAAGGCGCAGCCACGCAAACCGCCGAGCCCGCCCCGGAAATCCGTGCGCCGCGCTGGCTGCCGTATTTCATGCTGGCCATGCTGGTGCTGCTGCTCTATCGCTGCAGCGGCAGCTGAGTCGAGGCCTCATGTCGGCTCGCTGAGCACCCGCCTCATCAGACAAGGTGCTCGGCGCCTGCCGCCATGACTTCCGATTGATAACATTACCCACATAGGATAATCTACGCGTCATTTTTCGACCAGAAAGCCGCAGAATCGCATCGACATGATTGGCAATAGCCAAAGCGGGCCGGCACAAAGAAATGCCGCAATTTATCCCAAGGATTCAGCAGTCATCCATAACCGAAGAAAAACCATGCGCCGCATATACAAGACTTTCGCACTGGCCATTTTATTTAGCCTAAGTTTCTCGACAAGCGCCAGCACCTGCTCATTTTCAAAAATGGAAATAAATCCAATCACTCCCGAAAATAACAACATATTTTCAGGCAAATCGGATTTCGTCGAAATACGTTTCAACAGTGAAAAGGATGATGCCAACGTATCGGTTTTTCCAGAACCGCCTTTAACCATAATCAATAAAAGGCTCGGGACCGAATGCAACATCGCTGGTGGCACATGGGTAAGAGGCTCGGTATTTATAAGCAACGACACGAGCACGCTGGCCACACAAGAATTCAGTGGATCAAATGACTCCTTGATTTTTTACAGCACGGCAACCTGCAAAAAAATCACCACAATTGATATATCAAACTCAAGCTGGGAATTGAATGGCAGCAAATTGAAGACGATCCGGAAAAAATCACAAAAAACAGCCACGACCGCATACGTCATAGACTCCAATTGCAAGCCAAAAAAGTTTAAATCGTCAAATTAATCAGAGGAATAAAAATGTCGAATCTTGATCAATGCATCATTGAAAAAAGCAAGATCGTATGGGATGCGGAATACATTAAGGGTGTAAAAAACAAGAACAACTGTTCGGGTTTTGTCAAAGCTGTTGCCAAAGAAGTGGGCGTTCCATTGCCGGAAACTGCCGATGCAAATGGAATCGCTAATTTAGTTAAGAAAAAATGGAAAAACGTCAAATCCGGTACCGAGGCAGCACAACTCGCCGGCACCGGGGTTTTTGTACTGGCTGTTCTGAAAGGGAGCGAGCACAGCCCAGAACGCAGCAATGGTCACGTGGCAATTGTGGTCAGTGGAAAACTGTACAAAAACAAATATCCGGCAGTATGGGGTGGCAGTATTGGCGGAGCGCAAAGCCAAGGAGACAAAACAGTCGGCGAAGTATGGAATACCAGGGACAGAGATAGCGTCGAGTACTACGCATACGGGATGACCGCATGCAAGTAGGAAAACATTAACCAGGCCCGATTCGCAAACAGCTGACTTCCTTCACGGTTTCCAAAAGAAAGATACAGCCTCAACCCGCCGCCCGCATCTCCCAGCAATTGTCCAGCGCGCCGCTGCGCTGCCGCTGGCGCAAGGGGTCATCCTGGTGGCGGCCGTCGATGCTCAAACGGATGTCGGCATTGACGTTACCGCTCAGGTAGTAGCTGTGGCCGGTGAAGTCGCTGACCACCGGCGTGCAATCGACCTGATGGATCTTGTTGTGCAACTGGGCCGGGTGGGCGGCACCGTTGTGGCCGAGACGCTCCGGGTTGCCCTTGGTGTAGTCGGAGATGTACATCGCCTTGTCGTGGCGGTTGTAATACAGCGTGACCTGGCGCGCCACCTGGTTGATGCGGCAGAGCCCCTTGCCCGCTTCCAGCGCATCGTCGTCGAGATCGGGCGCACACAGGAAAACATGTTCGAACAGGCGCGGCAGGGCATTGCCCGGTGAAAAATCGCAGAGCCGGGCCAGGGCGTTTTCCAGCAAATAATTGCCCATCGAATGGCAGAGCAGGTGGATATCCTGGCCACACAGCTGGCGGCCGCCAGCCCGGGCGCGGTCGCGCAGGCCGACCAGAAAATCGCGCGCCTTGAGCAGGCCGCGACCGACCGCACCGCCCGAACCGGCCGCCTCGCTGCGATCCGACTTGTAGGACACCCAGGGTAGCGCGGCGCCGTCCGACGGCCACGAGAACAGCACGACGGTCAAGGTCTGCGCCGGATCGCGCTGCACACTGTTGTTCTGCATGAGCTGCAAGGCCAGGGCGCCACCCACGGCCTGGTGCCACGCCACGTTGAAGCCGTGGATGTAGATCAGCACATCGCTGCTCGCCTCCATGACCGTCATCAGATCCTCGAACATGGCGCGCGAACCGAGCTTCGCATCCTTCTGGGCCACCTCGGCGATGTCCCTGCTGATCGACTCGGGATAGGTCGTGATACTGGCACTCTTGGCGCATCCAGCCAGATAGTCGCTGAGCATCTCACCATCGCCCCGACCCAACGGACCGGCATCAGCCTTGAGGAATTTCCTGATCCGGGCATCTGCGGCGTCGACGCTCAACACCCCGAAACGCAGGTTCTCCATGCCGTCATCGCTGAACTTGGCACCGTAACCGTCCGGATGCAGGTCGTCACCCAGATGATGCCGGTTGGTGGCGTAAAACAGCTTGAGGTTTGCCATGTCGTCTCTCCTGTGCGAAATCGCGTTTGCTACCGCCAAGACTCGTTGAAGTTAGTCAGTCGAATTTCCTCTAGATCGCCCTGCCTGGCGGCAGCTTGGTGCCAAAAGCTGCCTGACGGCCGTTATGGAAACGGCCATTCAACGGCGGGATTGCCCCCCTTTATTTGATTTCCCACTTCCCATCAACGAAGTCTCGGAAGTAGCGAGCTTGTGTCGTCGTTAGCGGCACTAAGAGCGGATGACTTGTTTCGGGCAACCCACACTTTGACCCAAGCCAATTCGGACCAATCCACACCACGCAGTGCAGGCGGCCAGAGGAATTGATGAGGCCAACTGTTGTCTGGGGCGTGGGGAATGTATCGAATGGTCGCTTCCATCCGCTCTTAAACTTCCCGAGTTCTCGGAGAAACTCGTCGATTTTGGATGGCTCAGAAATTGAACCATATGACCGGATACTGAGCTGCGAAATCGCGCCGCTCACCGGGAATGATGGAGCTTCCGAGGCTGCCAAGCAGTTCAATGAAATACTTAGGGCGAAGAGCGTAGTAAAGAAGCGCATGTGCAGTCCAATGATGCAGCGTAGGAAAATATTTATGCTTGTATCGTCCAATAAGCCACATGGAATATCAAGGCGTTTTTTTGCCTCCTGAATAGCCGTGAATGTCGGCTATGAAGCGATTTCCTGTGTGACCGCTCCTGGCCACCCCCACCAGATGACGAAAGTGGAAACGACCGTCAACTCAGGTAACCTTCCGCCCCTGCGAAATCCCCCGACCGCCGCCCATAGCAAGCGGCCAACCCAACTATTCAACCAGCCAGCGTTGCAGTTTCTGATAGAGGATTTCCGGCTCGGCGGGTTTGGCGAGGAAATCGTCCATTCCGGCGCGCAGGCATTTTTCCCGGTCTTCCTCGAAGGCGTTGGCCGTCATGGCGATGATCGGCGTCGAACTGTGTCCGGGCAGTTGGCGGATTGCCCGAGTCGCCTCCAGGCCGCCCATCTCGGGCATCTGCATGTCCATCAGGATGGCGTCGTAGGCGGCCTCTGCCGCCATTGCCACGGCCTCGCGGCCGTTCGATGCCACCTCGATCTGCAGGCCGGCTTCGGCCAGCAGATCCCTGGCCAGTTCCTGGTTGACCAGGTCGTCCTCGACCAGCAGCAGCCGGGCTCCGGCATGGCGCCGGCGCAGGTCGGCGGCGCCTGAGAGCGGCTGGCCATCGAGCGTCGGGCGCGCCATGCTGCCGATTTTCAGGCGGACCGTGAACCAGAAGGTACTGCCGACACCGGGCGCGCTGGTGACGCCGACTTCGCCACCCATCAGCTGGGCCAGGCGCTGGGTAATGGCCAGGCCGAGGCCCGTGCCGCCGTATTTGCGCGTCGTCGAGGAATCCACCTGCTTGAAGGCCTGGAACAGTTCCCGGCAACTTTCGGCGGGGATCCCGACGCCCGTGTCCTGTACTTCGAAACGCACCAGGAAGCTGTCGTCCTGTTGTTCGAGCAATTGGGCACGCAGGGCGATACTGCCCTGTTCGGTGAATTTGACGGCATTGCCGGCAAAATTGAGCAGGCCCTGGCGCAGGCGGGTCGGGTCGCCGAGCAGCAGCGGTGGCAAGCCCGAATATTCCGTCGTGATCTGCAACCCCTTGGCCGCAGCGGCATCGGCGATCAGCGAGTGCACCTGGTCGATGATTGTTGCGGGATGGAAGGGGGTGTATTCGAGCAGCAGTTTGCCGGACTCGATTTTGGAAATATCGAGGATGTCGTTGATGATCGCCAGCAAGTGCTCGCCGGCCTCCTCGATCTTGTCCAGGCGGGCCGCCTGATCCGGCGCTAGCGCGCTTCTTTTGAGCAGGTGGGCGTAACCGAGAATGGCGTTCATCGGCGTCCGGATTTCGTGACTCATGTTGGCCAGGAAGGCGCTTTTCGCCGCATTGGCCGCATCGGCCGCATCCCGGGCTTCCATCAGGGCGGCTTCGGCGGCCTTCTGGGCCGTAATGTCGACAAAGGTGCACACCAGGCCGGCATCGAGCAACTGGCCGCCGATCAGCATTTTCAGCTCGATGCCATCCTTGCAGGTCACCCGGTATTCGAGACTTTCCACCTTGCCGCCGTGCTCCGCCGCCCGGGCCAGTGCCTGCTGCCAGGTGTGCTGCACCGACTGGCGGTAGGCGGGATCCGGGTAGGCCCGCAGCCACCAGGCGTCGAGCGACGAAATATCCTCGGTCTGGTAACCGAACAGTTCGACAAAGCACTGGTTCACTGCCTCGATCGTATCGCCCCGGACATACGACAGAGCCACCGGGGCAGCCGTGAACATCGCCCGAAAATGCTGGTCGCGCTCGGCGCTCAGCCGCGCTTCCCGGGCCTCGACTAGGGCCTGCTCGGTCTCCCGGCGCAGGGTGATGTCGCGCGACAGGACGAGGATATGCGGTGCAGCATCGGAAACGGCCCGTTTGCGGGTCGCAGAAAGCTCGAACCAGCGCTCTTTGCCATCAATCGGGAGACTGATCGTCCGGCCGTAATCGCTGCCGCTGGCCGCCGCCCCGGCAATCGCCGCGAGCGCAGTGGCGGCGGCCTCGGGGGGCAGGACATCGGTGAGCAGCTGACCGACCAGATTCGATTTCGGCGCGGCCAGCAGGTTTTCCTGGTTGGCGAAGACATTGAGATAACGGCCGGAAATATCGAGTTCGAACAGCAGGTCGGGAATCGCCTGCAGCGTTGCCGCCAGGTTCTCCTTGGCCTCGCTGGTCGCCTGGTGCGCGCTTTGCAGCTCGCGCAGGGTGTCGTTCAGACTGTTCGTTTTCGAAGCCACCTGACGCCGCAAGGTCAGGTTCCAGAGCAGCAGCAGGGCGCCGAACAGCAACAGGGCCAGCGCGCTCAAGCCGAAATACCGGCCGTAAATCGCCAGATCGAGCGGTGAGCCGAACCATTTCTTGCGCAGCGCCGCTTCCTCATCGGCGCTGATCGCCTGCATGCCCTGCTCGACCAGGCGCAAGGTATCGACCTCGCCCTTGCGCACGGCGCGATGAAACTGCCCGCGGTAGAACTCGAAGGCCCGGCGGAAATCGCCTTGTGCCTTGGCCCGGTAGAGATAAAAATTGGCCGGATACTCGTCGAGGCAGAATACCTGGATCTCATGCCGCTGGGCGGCACCGATCAACTCGGCATAGTTCGGATACTGCTGCAGGGTGGTAATTCCCTTTTCGGCCAGCCGGTCGATGCAGGCATCCCCGGCCTGGACGCCAACCTGGAAGCCCTTGAGGGTGCTGACCCCGCTGATGCCGCTGATCGACGAATGGCTGTAGATCGCTACCGGCAAATCCGTATAGGGCCGGGAAAAGTCATACAGCAGTTCGCGCGGCGGCGTCCGGAAAATCATGTCGATGACGTCGGCCCGGCCGCTCTGGATCATGCGCTGGGCGTCGGCCCAATTGGTCGCCGTCAGCTCGACCTTGATCCCGTTCCTTTTTCCCCACAATTGCCAGAGATCGACCAGATAGCCCTCGACCTGGCCTTCGGAATTCCGGAACAGGTAGGGCGGATAGTTGTCGTCAGAGACCACCCGAAGCAGGCGAGCCGGCGCCGCTTCCGGAGCATCGGCAAAGATGGCGGGAGAGAAAGCCAGCGAGCCGCAAGCCATGAGTAACAGGCAAAAAAGCTTCAGGTAATTCAATGCCTTGCGCATCCGCCTCACTCCTGAAAGTCGCACCACTCCAGGAATCCTAACCCATCCCTGGCCAGGCCGCACCGGGGATTTTATGCAAATGGCAATTTCTGCCCGGCCATTCGCGTCAGGCCATGTCGGATTCCTGACAAGCCGACCGACAGGCGAACCGACAGAACGCCGCAAACAAAACAACAGGCCGTTGATTAAATTGACAAATTAGATCTGGCACAGCGATTGCTGAATAGGCTGCGAACCGATTTCGAGGAGCCTTCATCGTGGAACTTCCAGTTATCAGCAATACCCAACCAGCCGCAGAAGGCGGTGGCTGTTCTTCCAGTGGCTGCGGCACGGCGCCTGACGCGCTCGGCCACCTGCCCGATCACATTCGCGCCAAGGTCCAGGATCACCCCTGTTATTCCGAAGAAGCGCACCATTACTTTGCCCGCATGCACGTTGCCGTGGCTCCGGCCTGCAACATCCAGTGCAATTACTGCAACCGCAAGTATGACTGCTCGAACGAATCCCGTCCGGGCGTCGTTTCCGAGGTGTTGACGCCGAAGCAGGCGATCAACAAGGTGCTTGCCGTGGCGGCCGAAATCCCGCAGATGACCGTACTCGGCATCGCCGGACCTGGCGACCCCCTCGCCAACCCGGCCCGCACCTTCGAGACTTTTGAAGAGCTCTCGGCGCGCGCCCCGGATAT
The DNA here is from genome assembly GCA_049294655.1 of Azonexus sp. Classification (GTDB taxonomy): domain Bacteria; phylum Pseudomonadota; class Gammaproteobacteria; order Burkholderiales; family Rhodocyclaceae; genus Azonexus. The sequence goes on along the minus strand of JBAQDI010000050.1, from coordinate 53,570 downwards.
CAAACTCTGCGTGTCGACCAACGGCCTGAATCTGCCAATGTACGTCGACCGCATTGCCCAGCACAACATCGACCACGTGACGATCACCATCAACTGTGTCGATCCCGAAGTCGGCGCCAAGATCTACCCGTGGATTTTCTGGGAGAACAAACGCATCTTCGGCGTCGAAGGCGCGCGCATCCTGATCGAACAGCAACAGCTCGGTCTGCAGATGCTGACCGACCGCGGCATCCTGGTGAAGGTCAATTCGGTGCTGATTCCCGGCGTCAATGACGAGCATCTCAAGGAAGTCTCGAAGATCGTCAAGGCCAAGGGTGCTTTCCTGCACAACGTCATGCCGCTGATCGCCGAAGCCGAACACGGCACCTACTACGGCATCATGGAGCAGCCCGAGCCGACGCCGGAAATGCTGCAGGATCTGCAGGACGCCTGTGCCGGCGACATGGCGATGATGCGCCATTGCCGTCAGTGCCGCGCCGATGCGGTCGGCCTGCTCGGCGAAGATCGCGGCGACGAATTCACCATGGACAAGATCGACGTCATGGAGGTCGATTACGAAGCCGCCATGGTGCGTCGCAAGGTCGTCCACGACGAGATCATCGAAAAGCTTGATGCCAAGCGCGGCATCGTCAAGCCGAAGGCCGAAGCGTCCGGTATTCCGGCCGATGCCCGCCCGGTGCTCATGGCGGTGGCCGGCAAGAACGGCGTCGTTGCCGAACACTTCGGTCATGCCAAGGAATTCCTGATTTATGAAGCCTCGCCGGCTGGTGCGCGCTTCATGAGCCATCGCAAGACCGAGCTCTACTGCGGCGGCATGGATGCCTGCGGTGACGGCGATCTGGCCGAAGCCGGCACGGAATCGCTGCTCGATCGCAATATCCGCATTCTCGAAGGCTGCGAAGTCGTGCTCTGCTCCAAGGTCGGTTACGAACCCTGGGCCAAGCTGGAAGCCGCCGGCATCGCGCCGAACGGCGAACATGCGATGGAACCGATCGAAGAGGCGGTGATGGCGGTGTACAAGGAAATCGCGGCGACCGGCAAGCTGAGTCCGGCGGCAGAAACCCTGAAGGTGGCATGATGAACCGCCCCCTTCGCTCACTTTGTTCGCTGCCCCCCGAGGGGGCCCAGGCCTCCTTCGGGGCGGCCCTTCAGGAGTCCTGACATGGCCCTCCAAATCACCGAATCCTGCGTCAATTGCTGGGCTTGCGTCGATGTCTGTCCGAACGACGCGATCTACGAAGACAAGCCGCACTTCCTGGTCGACGACAGCAAATGTACCGAGTGTCTGGGCGATCACAGCGTGCCGCAATGCGCTGCGATCTGTCCGATTGAAATGGCCATCGTCGATGAACTGGGCGCTTTCCTGAATCCGCCCGGTTCGCTGACCGGCATCCCCATCGAAAAGCTGAAGCAATTCGGCCTATGGAAAGAAGCGGCATAAATTTATGGCAGTAGTCACGTTTTACGAAAAACCCGGCTGCAAGGGCAATCTTCGCCAGAAGACTTTGCTCGCTGCCGCCGGCCATACCGTGCAGGCCAAAAGCCTGAAAAGCGAGCCGTGGACGGCCGACAAGCTGCTCGCCTTCATCGGCAAGCTGCCGGTCAGCAGCTGGTTCAACCCGGCCGCCTCGGCGATCAAGTCCGGCGACATCGTGCCGGAGAACATCAGTTTCGAGCACGCCCTGCACCTGCTGCTCGAAAACCCGCTGCTCATCCGCCGCCCGCTCATGGAAGTCGGCGACGAGCGCATGGTCGGTTTCGATGTGACAGCCGTGGACGCCTGGATCGGTCTGAATGGTGTCGAGTTGCCGGCCGGCAATATCGAAGCCTGCGTGCATGGCCCGGAAGGTCACGGCAGCTGCGGCAGCCATGAGCACGAGGCAGAGGAAAGCAGCCATGACAGCTGCGGCGGTCACTGATCTCGCGGTAGAAATTGCCCCGGGCGTCCACTGGGTGGGCGCCCTCGATCCGCATCTGCGGACCTTCGACATCATCCTGAAAACCGCCAACGGCACGAGCTACAACTCGTATGTCGTGCGCGGCGAGAACGGCGTGGCGGTGATCGACACGGTGAAGGAAAACTTCGCCGACGATTTCTTCCGCCGCCTCGAATCGGTGGCGAAGTACGAAGAAATCACCACCATCGTCCTCAACCACCTCGAACCGGACCACAGCGGCGCCCTGCCCGAGTTGCTCAAGCGCGCCCCGCAGGCCCGTGTTTATCTGTCGAGCCGCGCCCAGATGATGTTGAAAGCGCTGCTCAAGCCGTCCGGCGAGAAGCCGCCCGAATACATTCCGGTCACCACCGACGACAGCGTCGACCTCGGCGGTCGCACCCTGCGCTTCCTGCATACGCCCTACCTGCACTGGCCCGACACCCAATGCACTTATCTGGTCGAAGACGGGTTGCTGTTTACCGGCGACGTTTTTGGCTGCCATTTCTGCGACGGCCGGCTGTTCAACGACCGGGTCGGCGATTTCCGCTTTTCCTTCGAGTACTACTACGCCCACATCATGCGGCCCTTCCGCGAGAACGTACTCGACGCGATGGCGCTGATCGAGCCGCTCGAACTGAACATGATCGCCCCGGCACACGGCCCCATCCTGCGTCACCAGCCGCGCGACTACGTGCTGCGCTACCGCGAACTCGCCTCGCCGCGCCTGTTCAACGAGGCGCGCAGCGAAAAGACCCTGGTCGTCTTCTACATCTCGGCCTACGGCAACACCCGGCGCATGGCCGAGGCGCTGGCCGCCGGTGCTGAACGCATCAGCGGCGTACGCGTTTCGCTGTACGACCTCGAAGGCGGCGAATCGGGCATTTTCACGGATCTCATCGAGGAAGCCGACGGCATCGCCATCGGCAGCCCGACCATCAATGGCGACGCGGTACGCCCGGTCTGGGATCTGTTGTCGTCGCTGACCACCGTGAACATCAAGGGCAAGCTCGGCGCCGCCTTCGGTTCCTACGGCTGGAGCGGCGAAGCGGTGCGCCTGATCGAGGACCGCCTGCGCGGCCTCAAGCTGCGCATTCCGGTCGACGGCCTGCGCATCAAGCTGGTGCCGGCCGCCGACGAACTCGAACACTGCCGCAATCTGGGCGAAAGCCTGGCCCGTCACCTGACCGGCCAGGTCGAACACCGCGATATCGACATGGCGTCGCTCGCGTAAATCAGGGAGAAAAGCATGGCAAAAGCCAAAGTCACCTTCGAAGATATCGGCGTCTCAGTCACCGTGCCGGCCGGTACCCGTCTCATTGAAGTTTCGGAAAAAGTCGGTGCCGGCATCGTCTATGGCTGCCGCGAAGGCGAATGCTGCACCTGCCTGACCAAGGTCATTTCCGGCGGTGAAAACCTCGCCCCGCCGAGCATCCTCGAAGATCAGGTGCTCAAGGACAACCTCGCACCGCGCGGTCACCGTCTGGCCTGCCAGGCACAAATCATTGGCGGCGAAATCGTCGTCAAACCCGCCTGAGATCGCGGCACAGACCGCGTCCAACGAATAAACCCAACCCCAACAGAGAAAACCCAAAAAACCGCTCAGGAGAAATACGATGGCCCTCATTACTTTCAGTAGTCACATGCACAAGGACAAGACGGTTTACGCCGTCGCCGGCAGCCACCGCCAGACCGTTCTGGAACTGGCCAAGGAACACCACATTCCGATCGACTTCGGTTGCGGCGATGGCGAATGCGGTACCTGCCTCGTCAAGGTTTCCTCGGTCGATGCCAAGCGCTCGCCGATGGGCGCCCCGCTGACCGATCGCGAAGTCAACGTGCTCAAGGAAATGGGCCACATTACCCAGGAGCAGATCGACAAGATGCGCGTCGACGACCTCTGCCCGACCCAATGGCGCCTGGCCTGCCAGGTCGTGCTGCGCGACGAAGATGTGCTGATCGAATATCCCAGCAAGTAATTCGGCCATCATGAACGGCCCGGACCGCCACCTCGGCCGCGAAGTCATCTTCGCGGAACTCCTGCTCGCCCCGTGCGGCAAGAGCGCGGCTGGCGATCCGAACCGTTCGCTGCTGGCCAGCCTGCTGGCCGGCCAGGCCATGGGCAATGGCTGCCTGCCGGCCGACCTCGGTCTGGGCGAAAAGGTCTTTCGCCATCTGCTCGACAAATACTTTCCCGGCCTTGAGCACCACGCGACGCCGCGGCAGCCCGAGGCCATCCCGGAATGGGACGACCTGCAGAAACTGCTGCTCGACCATCGGGCCCGCAAATCTCCTTCCGAACTGCTGATCGCCAACATCGTCGCCAGCGCCTGTGTCGGCCGCGACCATCTCTGGCAGGATCTCGGCCTGCTCAACCGCGACGAACTGAGCAAGCTGATGTGGCTCAACTTCCCCGCGCTGGCCAGCCTGAACACTGGCGACATGAAATGGAAGAAGTTTCTCTACCGCCAGTTCTGCTCGCGTGAAGGTATTTATGTCTGCCCCGCACCGTCTTGCGGTCAATGTCAGGAATACGCCAAATGTTTTGGACCGGAGAACTGATCGCCCGCACGGCGCCGGTGCGCCGTCGCGTTGCCCCGCCACCGTGGGCCTCGCCCCTCGCTGAAAAGGCCCGCGCCGCCTATCTCGGCATGGCGATCGGTGACGCCCTCGGCGCCACCGTCGAATTCATGACGCCAAAAGAAATCCAGCACCAGTACGGCGCCCACAGCGACATCACCGGCGGCGGCTGGCTGCGCCTGAAGGCCGGCCAGGTCACCGACGACACGACGATGGCGCTCGCCCTCGGCAAATCCATTCTCGCCGCCGGCCGCGTCGAGGCCCAGGCGGCGGCCGTCGCCTTCGACAACTGGATGCGCGCCAAACCGGTGGATATTGGCAACACCGTGCGCCGCAACCTGATCCAGTTCCGCAAGACCGGCCAGCCCGAAGCGGTCGCCTCCGAGCACGACGCCGGCAACGGCGCCGCCATGCGCGTGCTGCCGGTGGCCCTGGCTACCTTTGGCCAGCCGCCCGAACAGGTCATCGCTGCCAGCCGCGCCCAGGCCCACGTCACGCACCACAACGAACTGTCCGACGCCTGCTGCGAAACGCTGATTTTCATGGTCCAGGATTTCCTGGCCGGTCATGGCGCCGAGGAAGTCCGCACCCAGCGCGTGCTCCCGCTGATCGAACAATTCCCGGCCTACGCCTACGACCGCAAACGCAGTGAAAACCCCAGCGGCTTTGTCGTCGAAACCCTGCACGCCGTACTGCAGGGCTTTTTCAGCACGGACAATTTTGAAGATTGCCTGATCGACGTCGTCAATCGTGGCGGCGACGCCGACACCACCGGCGCCATCGTCGGCCTGCTGGCCGGCGCCCGCTACGGTTACGACGCCATCCCCAAGCGCTGGCTGCGGGCGCTCGACGAAATCACGCGGCAACTCTGCGAAAAACAGGCCGAAGCGCTCATCGAACTGAGTGGCAACGTTCCCCGGACCGACGCGACAAGCGCCTGAATCCGTGACCTAGGGGGCAATAAGCCAAAGGCGCATTGCCCCGATCGAGCGATGCCACGGTGCAATGCGCTGCGCTTATTGCACCCTACGGCTTGACCACCGCATGGACGCCAAGACGCAAATGGATACAAGCGAGCGTCGGGCAAGTAAGCGCGGCTTAACCCGCCAGCCAGCCCCCTCGCTGCCTGGACTTTTCGTGGCAATAATTATTTGCCGCCCGCTGATCGTTCCACGTCAAGAATCACCTATGACCTTGGTAGTATCATGGTTTTACTGAACAAGGCCGCCGGCCGGTAAGCAGCCAGAGGAAATACATGGGAGCAAGGGCAAGCGTTGCTGTGCGGCAGTTGGCCAGGAAACTCCTGCCCGAACGCGGCACACTCGCCTCCTATCTGATTGCCGTGGTGCTGATCGCCATCGCCCTCGTGGTCCGGCTGCTCATGGCGCCCGTCGATGCCGGCCTGCAATATGTGACATTCTTCCCGGCCGTCACGCTGGCCGTGGTCATCGGCGGATTCGGGCCGGGGCTTCTCGCGACATTTCTCGGGATGGCTCTGGCCACATTCATCTTCACGCCGCCCTATTACTCGTTTGCGCTGGAAAATCTTGACCTCAGCCTGTGGTCGAACCTTGTGTTCCTGGCCGACGGGCTGATCGTTTGTTCCTGCATCGAGGCGATGCACCGCTATCACGCCCAGGCCAGGGCCGAGTCGCAGGAAGCCCGCCAACTGACGAAACGTGCCGAGGAGATCAACCAGGCCTTGCGCGATAGCGAAGCCTTCAGCCTCAGTGTTTTCGACTCGCGCACCGAGCAGGTCGCAGTGCTCGACGAAAACGGGGTGATCATTGCCGTCAACGAGGCATGGCGCAACTTTGCGGCGAAAAACGGGGCACCCGAACAGCTCGGGAATGCGGTCGGCCTGAATTACCTGAAGATCTGCGAGGCAGCCCGGGATCTCCCCAATGCAACGGAGGCCGGCCAGGTGCTGAGCGGCATCCGGGCCGTCCTGGCCGGCGAGATCGATGACTTCAATCTGGAGTACGCCTGCCATTCGCCCAATGAGGAACGCTGGTTCAACCTGCGCATCACCCCGCTGCACGGAGTGCGACGCGGCGTCGTCATGGCCCATGAAAACATCAGTCGCCGCAAGGCCATGGAAAAAACCCTGATGCACCATGCTGCGATCGTCGAGTCATCGGAAGATGCCATCATCGGCAAGACGCTGGACGGCACGATCAGCAGCTGGAACAAGGGCGCCGAGCAACTGTTTGGCTATCGCTGCGAAGAAGTGCTCGGGCGCCACATCTCGGTGGTCATTCCAGCCTCGCACCAGAAAGAGGAAAACCAGATCCTTGAGGACATCCGCAATGGCGTTGCGCTGAGAAGTTACCAGACGGTGCGGCGCGGCAAGGACGGCCGGATGATTGATATTTCGGTCACCGTTTCACCGCTGCGCAATGCAGCCGGCACGGTCGTGGGCTCCTCCAAGGTAGCCCGGGACATCTCCGAGCAGAAACGCTTCGAGCAGGAATTGCGGATCGCCGCAACCGCCTTCGAGGCTCATGAAGGGATGATGATCACCGATGCCAACAAGATCATCCTGCGGGTCAATCGGGCCTTCACGCTGAGCACCGGCTACACCGCCGAGGAGGCAGTTGGCCAGCACGTCCGCCTGCTCAGTTCCGGCCGGCAGGAGCCCGCCTTCTATAGCGAAATGTGGCGAACCATCCAGCGCGACGGATCATGGCAGGGCGAGATCTGGAACCGGCGCAAGAATGGCGAGATCTATCCGGAGTGGCTGACCATCACCGCCGTCAGGAACCCGGCGGGGATCACCACCCACTATGTCGGCACCCACACCGACATTACCTCCCGCAAGGCGGCCGAGGACGAAATCAGGAACCTGGCTTTCTATGACCCGCTGACCCGCCTGCCGAACCGGCGATTGCTGATGGACCGCCTGTATCAGGCGCAGATTGCCGCGGCCCGTGGCAACCAGCTGGGGGCGCTGATGTTCATCGACCTCGATAATTTCAAATCCCTGAACGACACCCTCGGCCACGACAAGGGCGACCTGCTGCTCCAGGAGGTCGCCCGGCGACTCGCCACCTGTGTGCGCGAAGGCGACACCGTGGCCCGTCTGGGCGGCGATGAATTCGTCGTCGTCCTGGAGAACCTGAGCGGGCAAAAGGACGAAGGTGCCAGTCAGGCGGAAACTGTCGGCGGAAAAATACTGGCGACGCTCAGCCAGACCTACCGGCTCGACGAACACGAACACCATTGCACCTCGAGTATCGGCCTGACCCTGTTCGGCGATCGCCACGAAATGCCGGCCGAACTGATGCAGCAGGCCGATCTAGCCATGTATCAGGCCAAGGCGGCGGGCCGCAACGCCATGCGCTTCTTCGATCCGGAAATGCAGGCCAGGGTCAGCGCCCATGCCCAGCTGGAGCGAGACCTGCGCAACGCCGTTCGCGACGAGCAGTTCGTGGTGCACTACCAGGTTCAGATCAATGGCGAGAACCAGGCGACCGGTGCCGAGGCGCTGGTCCGCTGGCAACATCCGGAGCGCGGAATGCTGTTTCCGGATGCCTTCATCCCGCTCGCCGAACAGACCGGGCTCATCCTGCCGCTGGGTCAGACGGTCCTGGAAACCGCCTGTGCGCAACTGGCGGCGTGGGCCGAGCGGCCGGATCGCCGCCATCTGACGCTAGCCGTGAATGTCAGCGGCCGCCAGATGCGCCAGCCGGATTTTGTCGAGCAGGTGCTGGGCATCCTTGAGCGCACCGGCGCCGATCCGCGCAAGCTGAAGCTTGAACTGACCGAAAGCCTGTTGCTCACCGAAATTGAAGACAGCATCGCCAAAATGGCGATGCTGAGAGACCGGGGGATCGGCTTTGCGCTGGACGATTTTGGCACCGGTTTTTCTTCGCTGTCCTACCTCAAGCGCCTGCCCCTGGAAAAGCTGAAAATCGACCGCTGCTTCGTCACCGATGTCCTCACCAACCCAAACGATGCCGCCATCGCCAAAACCATCGTGGCCCTGGGACACAGCCTGGGTCTGGCGGTCATCGCCGAAGGCGTTGAAACCGCCGAGCAACGACAGTTCCTTGCCGCGCACGGCTGTCACTGGTACCAGGGCTATCTGTTCAGCCGGCCCTTGCCCCTGGCGGCATTCGAGGAATTTCTCGGCGGAATTTGACCGCCGTGCCGCCGATCAGCGGTAATTGCCGACAACCCTGTCGGGTGTTCCGTCGAAGCCCCCCCTTGACAGCAGATGCCTGAACGCCATCGATTTACGCGTCGACATCGGAAATGCCAGGCGCCCTTCCAGCCTTGCCTCAGGGGCGTTTCGGGGAAGAACTCTGCTCCCTGGCGGCAGGCAAAAAAGCGCGCCTGTTTAACAGGCTATGCTAATGCTCCTGGAGATTGTCATATTCAAAAGGGGAGACAAAACCAATGATGAATCACATCAAGATCAGCACAAAAATCATCGCCAGCACCTGCATGGTCTTTCTCATGTTCCTGGCCTCCGAATACCTTGCCCATGTCAACCTGGGCCGGGTTCTCGACCGCTCGGAAAGGGCTGCGGAAATGCAGCAGATGGTCATCGGCATTCTCGAAGCACGGCGTCACGAGAAAAACCTGCTGTTGCGCAGCGAAGCCAAGTATCGCGACAACGTCCTGAAAGCAACCGGGGAAATCAAGCAACAGGCGTCCGAAGCACGCCAGCGCTTCGAACACTTGGACAACAAGAAACTGATGGACGACGTGATTGCGGCCATTGATGAGTACGAGGGCGCTTTCCAGCTGGTTGCCAACGAAGTTCTGGGCGGCAAGGCCCAGGCGTCGAAGCTTGATGAACTGGACAAGAAAATGGTGGCGGCGGCACGCCAGGCCCAGGAAGCCTGCGATGCGGCACGCCGGTATCAGCAGGATGAAATGAAGGCGGCGGTCAGCGCGAACAATCTGGCGAATCTGACCTTTACCCTGCTTTTCCTGATTGCCGGCGGCATCGGCGCCTTTGTCGTCATCCGGGGCATCATGCATTCCATCGCGACGGTGGTCGAAGGAACGCGAGGCGTGGCGGAAGGCGACCTGGCCATTCCCCCCCTGCCGGCAAATCCGACGGAAATGGGACGCCTGGGCGAAGCATTCAATAGCATGCTCCGCAATATAAGCAATATCGTCAAAACCATCGCCGGGACAGCGGCCAGGGTTTCGATTTCGGCCAACAAGATTCACCGGGTCTCGGAGCAGATCAGCCTGACCGCTGCCGAGGTCGCCATGCAGGCCGGTGCCGTGGCCGAAGCGAGCACGGAAGTGGCCAACAGTTCGGCCAGCATTTCCGACAACTGTCATCTGGCAGCGGAAGGCGCCTTGCGTGCCAAGCAGTCGGCGGAAGCCGGCAGCGCCGTGGTCGAGCAGACCGTGCGCCTGATGAAGGAGATCACGCATACCGTCCAGTCGTCTTCACAGACGGTGCTCGAACTGGGCGAACGGAGCAATCAGATCGGCACCATCATCGGCACCATCAAGGACATCGCCGACCAAACCAATTTGCTGGCGCTCAATGCCGCCATCGAAGCCGCCCGGGCCGGCGAGCAGGGCCGTGGCTTCGCGGTGGTGGCCGACGAAGTGCGCAAACTGGCCGAACGCACGGCCAAGGCAACGCATGAAATCGGGCAAATGATCAGCACGATTCAGCTGGAAACCGGCAACGCCGTCCAGGCAATGGCTCGCGGAACTGACCAGGTGGAGGCAATTACCGTCGAAGCGGCGCGCTCCGGAGAGGCCTTGAACGATATCCTGCTGCAAGTCAGCGACCTGGCCCTCAAGCTCGAACAGATATCGACGGCCTCGGAACGGCAAAGCGCATCCAGCGAGGAAATCTCGGGCAGCATCCAGTCAATCACCTCAAGCATCCAGATCACCGCCAGCGAGGCCCATGCCTCGGCACAATCGGCCAGCGAAATGAATGCCATTGCCGAGGAATTGATGGGCAACCTTGGCAAATTCAAGGTGGAAGAAGACGTTCCGCTCGCCATCAACAAGGCGAAGAGCGCCCACATGATCTTTATCGGCAAGGTCAAGGCGCATCTCGATGGGGCCCACCGCCTCGACCCTGACAACATGCCCACCCATACAAGCTGTGCCTTCGGCAAGTGGTATCAGAGCAAGGGCAAGCAGGCTTTTGGCGCGAATGCCTGTTTTGTCGGCATCGACAACCCGCATGCCCAGGTGCACAACCTTGGACGACAAGCCGTGCAAGCCAGCAATGCCGGGGATGCGAGCAAGGCGCGCGGGCTATGCACGCAAATGGAGGAGGCTTCGATGGCGTTGATCGAGATGCTCGAACAGTTGGAGCGTTCGCCTGTTGCCATCGCTTCCTGAACCAGGCGAAGGCTGACGCCGAGCGGCAAGACCGGAAACGGGCGCGACCTCAACAGGTCGCGCCTGGTTCCTCAGCCCCCGGCCTTTTGCTTGAGGCAGCCGGCCAGCGCGGCGTCCATCGTGGCGAGGTGGGTGGCGAACCAGTCGGGCAGTGCCTTGGCGTAGTTGCGGGCCATGCCGTAACGGCCGGCGGCAACGCCGCGGGCGAAATGGGCGAGTTCGCCGAGGACCCGCAGATGTTCGCTGTTGTGCTCGCCGATCGCCGGGAAGCGGCAGGCTTTCATGAGCTTGCCTTCATGTTCGAAGTGGGCCCGGGTATGTTCGTGCAGACGGGTAAAGATGGCCGGGAATTCGGCGTCGTCGGCGGTCTGCAGCGCATCGGCCAAGTCGACGAATTCCCGGTGAGTGACGTCCATGTCCGCCACCCCGAGCGAAAATCGCTCATCCCACGGCATCAGATGGCGCCGTGCGTGACGCGCTTGGCGTTGTTGGTCGTCTTCAGGGCTTCTTCGACGGTCGATTCCGGGTAGTTGAATTTCTCGGACTTGAGCGCGTTGTAGACGGTAACCACCTTGTCGGCCGAGCTCTGGCCCTTGAAGTCGGCCTTTTCCAGACCGACCATATCGATCAGCTCGTTCCAGGCCATGCCTTCGGTCAGCGGAATAAAGACGACCGTGGCACCGTTCACCGAGGTCATGAAAGCCTTGGGAATATTGATGGTGAACAACACGGCGATGGCACCGGCCTTGAGATCGGCGCCCAGGAGTTCGGCGAGGAACGGGAACTGCTGCAATTCATCGAGCGAGCCGGAAAGAAGTTTCAGATCGTCACCTTCGGCGAGCAGGGCGGCCTGCTTCAAAACCGCAGCCGGCGGACCACGACGGCCCTGCGCGTCGGCCACTTCGCCTTCCTTCAGGATGAACTCGCCACGATAGGCGACGGTACCCGGCGTCGTGGCGGCTTCCTTGAAGTTGGAATTGAAAAAGAGGTGTTGGTAACGATCGAGCAACATGAGTCTTCCTTGGTGGATTGAGATTTTTTCAGGCGGGGACGCTGGCGCCAATGAATTCGAAGATGTCGGCATCGATGATTTCGAGACCGACCTTCTTGCAGAAGCGCTTTTCCTTGGCGGTCGGCGTGGTGATGAACACCCAGCCAGCCGGTTCGGCGGCGGCGTAGATGAAGTCGGACATCACCATGCGTTCGGTATCGCGGTTCAGGCGCAGGCCCATCAGCAGGTATTTCTTGCCCTTGCGCAGTTCCTTGACGACCGGCGGAATCGAAAAGCCGCCCATCAGTTCGGTGATGAAATCGACGTAGTCGGCGTCGGAAGCGATGTAGTTGGCTTCCGGCTTAGGCGTGCCCATCGGCTTGAACAGGATGGGCAGGGCCGGATTGATCTCGGTGCTCTTCTGGTAGGCGGCGCCATCCCAGAGATAGAGCTTGTAGCGGAAGTCAGTGCCGCCGATGCGGGCAATGCCGACCACCAGGTTGTGCGGCACGCCGGCGTAGGAATCCTGCAGTTGCGTATCGCGGTTGATATCGACGACATAGGCCGGGGCGATTTCCTTGAGCCAGTCGTGGAAAGCGCCGCGCGTCCATTCGGTTTCGCCGTAGGTGCGGGTCAGGAACTTGGTAACGGCACTCCGGCCACGCTTCAGCTCGATATTCATCGCGGCGCGCGGGAATTCGTACATCAGCTTGGGCGCCATCGGCTTGCCGCCGTTCATGGCGATGATCAGCGAATCGCTGTCGGCCGGAATCGGCTCGCCGGTGGCGACATTCTTGACGTCGGCAAGAACGCCGGAGCCAAGATAGGGAACGATACTGCCGTCCTTGAGACCGGCAAGTAACTCGGCACGCAGTTCTGGGGTCATGTTGTTTTCTCTGTGATGGGGCTAGGGTGAAGGCCTTCACGCAAATTCCACGCCCGCTGACCAAGCACGCAGTGGTGCGGCTTTCCGGCGGCACCCACCGTTCATTGTCGGGTTTGCGACAGGCATTTTCGCGGCCTTGCCGACATCGCCGGCCTGGTGCCCCGGAAAGGGGCGTACCAGCCAAAGTATGCAAAACCGGATAGACTTGCGGCATGTCACATGGATTCATGACCACCGCGACCGACGAGGCCATTGCCGCCGAGCAGATCAAGGCCTACTTCAAGGAGACCAGCGCCCAGAACCTGGTCGGCACCGTCGTCATCAGCCTGATCGTGCTGGCCACGGCTGAATTCACCCCGCTCTGGACCTGGGCCCCGGCCCTGCTTCTCGTCTATGGCGTGACGGTCGTTCGCGCCTACCTGATCTGGGGCCATTACCGTGCCCCGGACAAACCGCCGGCCGCTACCTGGGGCCGCCAGCAGACCGTGTGCGCCGGTCTGAACGGCATGGCCTGGGGTTTCATCAACATGGCCAGTTGCGCCCACCTGCCGATGACCTACCAGCTCTTCATCGCCTCCGTCGCTGCCGTTTCGGCCGCCGCCTCGGCTTCGGAAGGCTTTGCCTATTTCCAGCCGTCACGCGCTTTCATCTGCACCTCGCTGTTCCCGCTGACGCTGTGGTTCCTGAGCCAGAGCGAGCGCCTGCCCCTGATCCTCGGCGCCATGTTGTGCATTTTCGTGCCCATCCTGCTGTGGCAGGGCAGCAAGCGCCACCATGCCTTCATCGAGTCGCTGAAGCTGCGTTTCAAGAACGAATTCCTGGCGCGCGAACTGACCATCCAGCAAAAAATCGCCGAAGACGCCGGTCAGGCCAAGTCCCGTTTCCTGGCCGCGGCCAGCCACGACCTGCGGCAACCGGTTCAGGCCCTGGCCATCTTTCAGGATCTGCTGCGCCCGGAAATGCAACTGACGCCGCTCGGCGAGACCTATTTCCTCAAGACCCAGCAGGCCATCAAGGCGGTTTCCAGCCTGCTCGGCACGCTGCTCGACATTTCCCGGCTGGAATCGAACACCGTCAAGGCCCAGCGCGAACTGATCCGGGTGGCGCCGCTGATCGAGCAGATGCAGCGCGAATTCGGCGCCCTCGCCGAACAGAAGGGCATCAAGCTGCACACCGTCGGTTGCTCGGCCAGCCTGGAAACCGACGCCATGCTGCTCGGCCAGATCCTGCGCAACCTGGTGGCCAACGCCCTGCGCTATACCCACTCGGGCAAGATCCTGGTCGGCTGCCGGCGGCGCGGCAGGCTGCTGGCCATTGAAGTCTGGGATACCGGGATCGGCATCCGCAAGGAACATCAGGCCTCGATCTTCAGCGAGTTTTTCCAGATCGGCAATCAGGAACGCGACCGGCAACACGGCCTGGGTCTCGGACTGGCCATCGTCGAGCGGGCCGCCCGGCTGATTGGCGCCAAGATCAGCCTGCGCTCGCAATTCGGCAAGGGCTCATGCTTTGCCGTTTCCCTGCCGATCAGCCGCCGCCGCGCCCCGTTCAATCCCGATGTCACGCAACCGTTCAGCTCGCCCTTCGACCTCGGCGGCCGGCTGATCGTCCTCGTCGAAAACGAGGAAGATATCCGCAAGGGCTTTCACACCATGCTCGAAAAATGGGGCTGCCGCGTCATTTCCGGACATTCCTGGCGGAGCATCGAGAGCCAGTTACCAACGCAAAAAATCGATGCCGTGATTTCGGATTTCGGTCTCGCCAAACACGAAAACGGCATTACCGTCATCGGCAAGCTGCGCGTCCGTTTCGGCCGCCAGTTGCCGGCCCTGCTGATTACCGGCGACACCAGCCAGCAGACCCTGCAGGCCGCCAGCGAAGCCGGCCTGCCGATCCTGCACAAGCCGATCAAGCCCTGGCAGTTGCGCCAGACGCTGTGCTCCCTGCTCAAACCGCCGGCCGGGCTTTAAGTCGCCTGGCTGCGACACTATGTCGCACCTCGAGCGCGACAAAACTCGGTAGCATGCCAACACTGCATCGGGGGAGCGCATCATGAATCAGAAACAGACTATCCAGAAAGAACCGGAAATGGCTTCCTTGCTGCTCGGCGCCGGTTTTGCGCTGGCTTCGCTGATCATCCTGCCGGCCGTTGCCCAGCGCATCGGCATGGGCTCGAGCCTGACCATCGCCCTGCGTGGCGCGCTGATGCGGGCGGCCAACCGTTTTTGACCTGATTGCTGGTCGCCACGCCAATTCAAGGGCAGACTGCGCGTCTGCCCTTTTGCATTTTCCACCATGAAAAAATATTCGCTGATCGGTATCGCCCTCTTGCTCGCCGTGCTGCTCGGCGCCGCCCTTTTCCTGCGCGGCGGCGTTCCGGCCCGGCCGAGCAATCTGCCGGCCGGTGGCGATTTCGTGCTGCAGACGGCAGACGGCCCCTTTGACACGAAAACCGAGCGCGGCAAGGTCCTGCTGGTCTATTTCGGCTACTCCCACTGCCCCGACGTCTGCCCGGCCTCGCTGGCGGCCGGCGGCATGGCGCTCAATGCGCTGACGCCGGAGGAGCGGGCCAAGGTTCGCCTGCTCATGATCTCGGTCGATCCCGAGCGCGACAGCCTGCAGCACCTCAAGGAATACACCGGCTTCTTCCACCCGCAGATGCTCGGCGCCACCGGCACACCGGCCGAAATCGCCAAAATTGCCGGCAGCTTCGGTGCCGGCTACGTCAAGCAGGCGGCCAGGGCCGATGGCTCGTATGCCGTCGACCACACGGTATCCACCTATGTCGTCGGGACGGACGGTAAACTGGCGGCTGTTCTCGATCTCGGTGTCACAACCGACAAACTGCTCGCCACCATCCGCCAATTGCTCTGATGTTGCGTCCCTCGACCTTCGCCGCCGCGCTGCTCGGTGCTGCCGGGCTCGCCTTCGCGGTCAGCCTGCTCGATGCGGCGCGCCTCGGCGACGCCCGCCAGCCGGCGCGCGACGAACGCCGCGCCCTGGTCGACAAGCTCGGCCTGACCGATCTTTCCCTGTTCACCGAAGCCCGCTACACCCGCCATCCCTCGCAGGCCGACCTGCATTCCGCATTGCAGGACCACCCGGCCGCCTTCGACCATTTCCCGACCGGCGCACTGATTGCGCCGCCGCCCCACCTGACTGCTCCGTATGCATCCCTGGCTGGAAAAACAGCGTCACCTGATTGACTTCACGCTGGCCGCGCTGGCCCGGCGCAAGGCCAAGAATATCGGCCTGCTCGCCGCCTACGCGCTGCTCGTCTTCGTGCTCGCCTCGCTCGCCTTGTTCACCCAGGCCTTGCGCAAGGAAGCCGGCTTCGTGCTCGCCGCCTCGCCGGAAGTCATCGTCCAGCGCATGGTGGCCGGCCGGCACGACCTGATCCCCCCCGGCTACCTGGAAAAAATCGGCCGCCTGCGCGGCGTGCAGAAGCAGGAAGGCCGGCTCTGGGGCTATTACTACGACCCGGTGGTGAGCGCCAACTACACCTTCATGGCGCGCCCGGCCGAGGAAGTGGCGAGCGGCAGCATCATGCTCGGGGCGACGCTGGCGCGGGCGCGCGGCCTGCAACCGGGCAACCTGATTTCCTTCCGTTCCTATGCCGGCAAGCTGTTCAGCTTCAAGGTCGCGGCCCTGCTCTCGCCCGATTCCGAGCTGCTCGCGGCCGACCTCGTGCTGCTCTCGGAGGACGATTTCCGCGCCTTCTTCGACTACCCGGCCGGCCATTACACCGACATCGCGCTGTCCGTCGCCAATCCGCAGGAAGTGCGCAACATCGCCGCCAAACTCGCCAACGCGCTGCCCGACTCGCGCCCCATCCTGCGCGAGGAAGTGCTGCGCACCTACCAGAGCATTTTCGACTGGCGCGAAGGCATCGTACTCACCGTGCTGGCCGGCGCCATCCTGGCCTTCGCGCTGCTCGCCTGGGACAAGGCCTCCGGGCTGTCGGCCGAGGAGAAGCGCGAGATCGGCATTCTGAAAGCCATCGGCTGGGAAACCGGCGACGTCATCCGCATGAAGCTCTGGGAAGGCGTCCTCGTTTCGCTGACGGCCTTCCTGCTCGGCTTCGTCGCCGCCTACATCCATGTCTTCTATTTCGGCGCGGCGATTTTCAAGCCGGTGTTGCAGGGCTGGGCCGTGCTCTACCCGAGCTTCACGCTGGTCCCGGCGGTCGACGGCCTGCAGATCGCCACTTTGGCCTTCTTCACCATCTTCCCCTACAGCGCCGCCATGCTCGTGCCGATCTGGCGCGCCGCGACGACCGATCCCGATGCGGTGATGCGATGATCGAACTTTCCGCCGTCAAGAAGGCCTTCAACCAGGGCCGACCCAATGAATACTGGGCGCTGCATGGCATCGACCTGGCCATCGAGGCCGGTCGCGTCACCGCCCTGCGCGGCCCGAGCGGTTCCGGCAAAACAACGCTGCTGACGCTGATCGGTTGCCTGACCCGACCGACCAGCGGCCGCGTCCGCCTCAAGGGCGAGGACATTTCCGGCCTGCCCGAACGCTTCCTGACCGAGATCCGCCGCCAGACCTTCGGCTTCATCTTCCAGCAATTCAACCTGATCAAGGGCCTGTCGGCGCTGGAAAACGTCATCCTGCCGGCCTTCCCGACCGGCCGGCCACGCCCCGAGCTGGTCGAAAAAGCCGAACAGCTGTTCGAGCAGCTCAAGCTCGGCCACCGCGCCACGGCAAAGGTCGAATGGCTGTCCGGCGGTGAGCAGCAGCGCGTCGCCATCGCCCGCGCCCTGATCAACGATCCGGCGGTGATCATCGCCGACGAGCCGACGGCCAATCTCGACACGGCGCTGGCCAGGGAATTCATGGCCATCCTCGAAGGCTTCACGGCGGCCGGCAAGACGGTATTGCTGACCAGCCACGACCCGCTGGTCGTCGAATCGAGCGCCGTGCATCGCGTCGTCGGCATGCGCGACGGCCGACTGGTCGACGCTTAAAAAACATGCTTTTTCAGCCGGCCATCATCGCCCTGCTGCTCGCCTCCGGCCTCGCCGTGCTCATGCTGGCGGCTGCCGCACCGTTTGCCGTGCAGGTCATCCGGCGCTGGGACATCGCCAGCGGCTCGGAACTGCAACTGGCGCTGGAACGCCGCACTTACCTGTTTTCGACCCTGCTCGGCTTCGTTTTCGCGGCCCAGCTCGGCGCGCTGCTGCTCTTCGTGTTCACCGCCGACCGGCTGAGCGTGATGTTCGTCGGCGCGATGTGCGCGGTCGGCACGCTCAACGTCAATGGCTACGGTTTTCCTGCGCTGCTGACCCAGATCGGCGTCTTCTTCCTGGCCGCGATGTGGCTGACCATCAACCATGCCGACAGCCAGGCCCGCGATTACCCGCTGGTCCGCCTCAAGTACGGCCTGCTGCTCGTGCTGCTGCCGCTGCTGGCCGGCAGTTTCTGGCTGGAACTGCAATATTTCCGCGGGCTCAAGGCCAACGTGATCACCTCCTGCTGCGGCAGCCTCTTTTCCGGCGAAGCGAAAACCATCGCCGGCGAGGCCTCCGGCCTGCCGGCACAACCGGCCATTTTGCTGTTCTACGCCGCGTTGACCGCTGCCGTCGCCGCCGCCCTCGTCCATTGGCGGCGCGCCGGCCGGGCCAGCGGCTACGTGCTGGCGGCAACCAGCGGCGGCGCCTTCGTCGCGGCGATCACCGGCATCCTCTCCTTCGTCTCGCTCTACATCTACGAGCATCCACACCACCACTGCCCGTTCTGCATCCTCAAGCCGGAATACGATTACCAGGGCTACGCGCTCTACCTGCCGCTCTTCGTCGCCACCGCGGCCGGCCTCGGCGCCGGAGCACTGCAGCCCTTCGCCAGGATTCCCAGCCTGGCCACCAGCCTGCCGCGGCTGTCGGCGCGCCTGGCCGCCGTTGCCGCCGGCGGGTTTATCATCTTCGCTGCGCTGGCCACTTGGTTCGTGCTGGCTTCCAATCTGATCCTCATCGAAAACTGACATGCGCCTGCTGCTCGCCGCCCTGTTTTTCTCCTTCTTTCTCAGCGCCTGCGGTGACGACGCCGCCGTCAAGCTCAACACCGGCGATGCCGCGCCCGCCTTCTCGGCGCCGGCCCTCGACGGCCGCCAGCACGATTTCCCCGCCGGCTTCGCCGGCCAGCCGCTGGTCATCCGCTTCTGGGCCGACTGGTGCAAGTACTGCGCCGGCGAGATGCAGGCCATCGAAGGTGTCTACCAGCGCCACCCGGGCAAATTGAATGTCGTGGCGATCAACGCCGGCCAGGACAAGGCGACGGTCGAGGCCTTCATCAAGAAGATCGGCGTCAGCTACCCGGCGCTGCTCGACGAAAGCTCGGCCATCGCGCGCCGCTACGGCGTCGTCGGCCTGCCGACCACCTATTTTGTCGATGGCCGGGGCATCGTCCGCGCCAAGATCGTCGGCGAAGCCGATGCCGCGACCTTCGAGCGCCAGGCGCTGGAGCTGCTGCGATGAGCGAAGCCCGCCCCTGCGATCTGTGCGGCCTCGAGGTCGGCGCCAAACCCTTCCCGCTGGCTACGGTGGAGCGCGAATTGCAGTTCTGCTGCGAAGGCTGCCGCGGCATCTACGAGATGCTGCATGACATTCAACCGCCAGCGGCTCAAAATGGCGACAAATCGCCCCCGAATTCCTGAAAGGACAGAATCATGATGAGCGAAGAAATGCTGAAGAAAATGCCCCAGATGATGAGCGCGGCCGGCCAGATGATGGCGCAGCCCGTCGCCAAGGGCGCCGCCCTGGCCGCCGGCGGCTTCGCGGCCGGGCGCAGCCTGCTCGGTTTCAGCCTGCTGCGCAATCCGCTGACCCTGCTCGCGGCCGGTGTCGCGGCGGGCGTCGCGGCCGGCTTCTTGGCTCACAAGTACCAGAAGGAAATCATCGACGGCCTGTCGAAGGCCAGCGGCATGGGCAAGGACTTCGCGCTGCACCAGAAGGAAAACCTCGCCGACCTCATGGCCGAGGCCACCGAAGCGCCCGCCCCCAAGGCGGCCGACAGCGACACCCCGGCCGCATAAGGGAGACGACGCATGAGCACCGCCGACGAACTGGCCCGGCGCATCCAGGTGGTGCATCGCGCCGCCGGCTACCTGCGCCTGGAACTGCCGGCCGAACTGTGCGGCCCGGCCGCGGCCACCGCCATCGAAAACGGCCTGCTGGCCCTGCCCGGCGTCAGCCTGGCCACGGTGGACCGGCCCTGGCAGCGCCTTTCGGTGCGCCACGACCCGGCCCTATGCACGGCGCCGCAAATCGCCCGCCACCTGTTCGGCCTGCTCGCCGACCTGCCGCTTGAGGCGCCCGCCACCGAAGCAAGCGCGGAAAGTGCGGAAAGCGCCCCCGCAGCGGCCACGCCCTTCGGCCTGCAACCGCTGCTCGACCGCCTGCAGCAACTGCTCGGCCTCACCGAGCCGGCCCCCGACGGCAGCCTGCAGGCCCGCCTGCAACCGGTGCTGGCCAGCGCCCTGACCGAGAAGGCGATCTACAACTTCCTCAACGATCTGGTCGCCTTCTACCTCGTCAAGACGCACTGGGAGCTGATCAGCAAGCGCTGGATCAAGACGCCGCAGGCCTACAGCAATGCCTGGATGACGGTCTTCTACCTCGTCTTCCTGCTCGTCCGCTACCGCAAGAGCAACGCCGGCAAATGAAGCATTTCAAGGTCGTGCACCGTCTGGCGCGCCGCATCCGCGTGCTGGCGCCGGCACTGGAGAAGGAACAGGAACGCTGTTACATCCTGGAAATCCTGCTGCGCAAGCATCCGGCGGTGAGCGACGTCAGTCTGGTGCCGGAGATCGGCTCGCTGACCCTGCGTTACGACCCGGTTGTGCTGCCCGAAGCGCGCCTGCTGGCGACGCTCGATGCCGTGCTCGGCAACCTGCTCGCCGCACCGCGTGCGCCGCAGGCACCGCTCGCGCCGGTCGAGGGGCCAGTGCAGGAATGTTCGCTGGCCGTCGAAGGCATGAGCTGCGCCTCCTGCGCCCTGCTCATCGAGATGAAGCTCAAGCGCGACCCGCGCGTGCGTTCGGCCACCGTCAATTTCGCCTCGGCGACGCTGGCCGTGTTCGGCGTCATCGACCGCGACGGAATCGCTGAACTGGTCCGCCGCCTCGGCTATGAAGCGCGGCCGATGGACACCCTGAGCCAGCGTCGCCTGCTCGTCGAGCGCGAAAAGGAACGCATCGAGGAAGCCAAAAAGCGCTTCGTGCAGGCCGCCCTGCTGACCGTGCCGGTCATGCTTTCCGGCATGGCCATGCACCGCTCGCCGTTGCTGCGCGTCGTCGAATTCGGGCTGTCGACCGCCATCCTGTTCGGCAGCAGCAACAGCATTTTCCGCAAGGCCTGGGCGCTGGCCCGCCAGGGCGAGGCCAACATGGACACGCTGATCGCCGTCGGCGCGGGTGCCGCCTGGGCCTACAGCATTCCCGGCGTGTTCCGGATGCACCACCACGTTTATTTCGAATCGGCAGCCGGCATCTGCACCTTCGTGCTGCTCGGCCGCTATCTCGAAGAACGCGCCAAGGGCAAGGCCGGCGAGGCGATCCGCAAGCTCATCGAATTGCAGCCGGCCACGGCGCTGCGCATCGAAGCCGACGGCAGCGAGTTCGAGGTCGATATCGACGCCGTGCAGATCGGCGACACGCTGCGCGTCCGGGCCGGCGACAAGATCCCCACCGACGGCCGCGTGCTGGCCGGCAGCTCGACCGTCGACGAAGCCATGCTCACCGGCGAATCGCTGCCGGTGGCCAAGACGGCCGGCGACAAGGTGGTCGGCGGCTGCCTGAACGGCAATGGCAGTTTCACCATGACGGTCACCGCCATCGGCGCCGACACCGTGCTCTCCGGCATCGTCAAGCTGGTCGACCAGGCGCAGGGCAGCAAACTGCCGGTGCAGAAACTCGCCGACCGCATTTCGGCGCGCTTCGTGCCGGCCGTCGGCGGTGTCGCCGCGCTGACCTTTGGCGGCTGGGCGCTGGCCGGCCACCCGGTGGCGCACGCCCTGGCGCATTCCGTCGCCGTGCTGCTCATCGCCTGCCCCTGCGCCCTCGGCCTCGCGACGCCGACGGCGATCATGGTCGGCACCGGCCAGGCCGCCAAACGCGGCATCTACATCCGCCACGGCGAAGCACTCGAAACCGCAGCGCAACTGACGACCCTGGTTTTCGACAAGACCGGCACGATCACCGAAGGCAAGCCGGTGGTCACCGACAGCTTCCTGCTGCCCGGCCAGGACGCGGCCGAACTCGCCGCCCTGCTCGGCGCTGCCGAAGCCGGTTCCGAACATTTCCTGGCGCGCGCCCTGGCCGACTGGTGCCGGCCGCGCACGCAGCGCCCGGCCGTCTGCAGCGAATTTCGCGCCGAACCGGGACGCGGCGTGATCGCCCGCGTCGATGAACACGACATCGTCGCCGGCAACGCCCTGCTCCTCGAAGAAAACGCCATCGCCAGCGGCCCGCTCGCCGGCGAGGCCGAACGCCTGGCCGAACAGGGCAAGACGCCGGTTTTCCTGGCGGTCGACGGCGTCGCCGTGGCTCTTTTCGCGATTGCCGACCAGGCGCGCCCGGGCGCCCGCGAAGCCATCGCGCTACTGCATCGGCTCGGCCTGAAAACCGTCATGGCAACCGGCGACCTCGCAGCCGTCGCCCGCCACGTCGCGCGCGAAGTCGGCATCGACGAAGTCGTCGCCCGTGCCACGCCGGCCGACAAGCTCGCCCTGATCCGCCGCCTGCAAGCCGAGGGCAACAAGGTCGGCATGATCGGCGACGGCATCAACGACGCCCCGGCCCTGGCCGCAGCCGACGTCGGCTTCGCCATCGGCGGCGGCGCCGACATCGCCGTCGAGGCCGCCGACATCACGCTGGTCGGCGGCGACATCGCCCGCGTCGCGGCCGGTATCGAACTCTCCCGGCGCACCATGGCGATCATCCGCCAGAACCTGTTCTGGGCGCTCGGCTACAACGTCGTCGCCATCCCCATCGCCGCCGCCGGCCGCCTCAACCCGATGATCGCGGCTGCGGCCATGGGCCTGAGTTCGGTGTCGGTGGTGACCAATTCGCTGCGCTTGCAGCGCTAGCCAGGTAGCCCGCCCGGGGAACAGGCACCACGTTCAGGAAAATCCCGACCGAAAAGCAGCATGTCCCGGTATTGGCCGTTCTTGAAGACGTGCCTGCTCAATCGTCCCTCAAACTGCAAACCTGCCTTTTCGAGGACCCGCGCCGAGGCGACATTGCCGGCCAGGCAACGAGCAGTAATTCGGGTCAGGCCGCACACCTCGCGTCCGTAGTCGATCAGGCGCAGAACAGCTTCCGTACAGTAACCCCGCGACCAGTACCCGTGGCCGACCCAGTAACCGAGCTCCGCCCTGGCATGCGAGCTTGAAATGGCGAGAAGCGAGACAGCGCCGAGCAGTTCGCCCCCTGCTTTGAGCGTGATGGCGAAATTGGCCTCGCCGCCGCTGGCGAAGGCGCTTAAGTGACTGGCAATCCATCGTTCAGCAGCCTCGACGGGATACGGATGGGGAATACCCAGAGTCTCCCCGGCGATCCGCGCATCGTCAGCCAGAACGCCAACCTGCGGCGCATCAGCAGCCGAGAACGGGCGCAGGACAAGACGGGAAGTCGACAGCGTCGGCAACATGTCAGGTCGGCGTTTCGCCTTTCTTCCGCCGCAAGCGCTCAAGATCGTTGCCGTAGCGGCGAACCAGCCCTGTCGCCACTTCATCCATTGAAGCACTGATCGCCGCTGCAAAGCTGCCGATTTCGCCGCCATAGGTCTGCCTGGCCTGCAAGGCTGCTTCGCGACTGGCGAAGGAAACCTTGCTGACCGGCGTCATCACCCCGCGCAGATCGCTGCCAATCAAATAGGTTGCTGACGAAACCTCGATCAGCGGTTTGGGTTCGACAGCAGCAGCGAAGTCCGGCGCATAGATGGCCTGAAAGCCGCGCCGCCGTTCGCGCAGCATGCACTCGCCAACGCAATGCACCGAGCAGGTGCCCTGGACATGGCCGTCGGCGTAATGCAGCAGGTGCCTGGCGTAGTGGAACTTACGGCGGTCCATGTTGCAGATCACGCAGCGCGGGTACTTTTCCAGTTCATTGTCGAGCGGACTGGGATCGATGCCCTCCGGACGGGCATCCTTTTTTTCCTCGGCCGAAACCTTGCCCGCTATGGCCAGCAGGATTGCGCCGCCGAGTAATGTCCTTCTTTTCATATAAAACTCCTGTGACAGCCCAAGAGGAATCCCCTTGGGCAAGGTCAAGCCATCATCAATAACTGGCCCGCAGCGTCAGCATCACGTTACGCGGATCACCATAGGTGTTGTAGGTGTTCGTTCCTCCCAGACGGGTGTAATACTTTTCGTCGAAGAGATTGTTGACATCCAGGGTCACAGCGTAATTTTTGTCGATCTTGTAGCCAACCTGCGCTTTGACGACCGTATAGCCATTTTGCTCACGCGCAGCTATGGTCGGATTCGGCGCGCCGCTGGCCGACTGGGTGGCACCGTTGATGCCCAGGCCAATGCTGAAACCGCTGAGCGGTCCTTCGCCGAAGCGATATTTGCTCCACAGCTTGTACATTTCCTTGGGGTACCAGAAACTGACCGGCAGGCCTGTACTCGCTCCATTGTTCAGCCATTTGGTGGTCAGATTGGTATAGCTGGCCGAAATATCCCAGCGCGGCAAAGGACGGCCGACTACTTCCAGTTCCCAGCCTTTGCTTTCCAGTTCGCCGGCAGAAATGAAGGAACCGGTACCATCACCCACCGCCCGGTTGATATCGTGAATATTGAAAACCGCCCCGGTAACTGCCAGTTTGCCGCCGAAGAAATCGACCTTGCTGCCAATTTCGTATTGTTTGCCAACGCGCGGATCAAGGATGCTGCCATCGGCCCGCTGCTGGGTCTGCGGTACGAAGATGTCGGCATAGCTGCCGTAGAGCGTGATATCCCGGGTAACGTCATAAACCAGGCCGGCGTAGGGAGTAAACTCGCCATAGACTTTGGCCCCTTGGATCCAGTCGGTCGGCGCCGGGTGCGGGGCAATATTGTGGGACTTATAGTTGTAGTTGGAGAAGCGGCCACCAAGGATTGCCTTGAGGGGATCGGCGATATTGAGGGTCAATTTTCCATAGAGTCCTGTCTGCGTCGTCACACTCTGGCTGCCGGCACGGTAAATCACATTCGGCTCGGGCACCGCTGGCGGATCGGACAACAAAACATTGGCTACATTCAGGTAAGCACTACCGGAAGAATTCGGGTTGGCCCCACGGCCCGTACTCTCAAAATTGCTGTAGTTGGCGCCGATCAGCAATTCATGCTTTCTGCCCAGGAGCATGAAGGGACCACTGGCAAAAACGTCTGCGCTTTCGTGTTGGTACTCATACTCGAACTCGCGGCGAGCATAGTTGGCGATCGTCATGGTGGCTGGGTTAACGCCAGCAGTGGGATAACTGTCCTTGAAGAAGAAACGCTGGTCGCGACGATTCAGCCTCAGCGTGGTAACCCACTCGTTGTCGAATTTGTGTGTCAGTTCGCCACCAACGTCTGTGGTTTCCCATTCGAGCCTGTTCCAGTCCGGATAAGGATTGAATGATCGCGGAACGGGCAGGAAAGCCCCGTTCGTGTAGCTCGGCAAGCCGGAGAACCCTGTGGAATCGTTGTTTTGGTAAGCAACGAACACATTGGCCTTGGTCGCTGGCGTGAAGTCGAAATCCAGCGTTCCGTAAGCCAGCAGCTTTTGGTCATGGGCCCGGTTATAGACGTAGCCACGATCAACATAGGAAACCACCGCCCTGCCGCGCAAGGTCTTGCTATCGTTGAGAGGGCCGGTAACGTCACCTTCCAGGCGGTAGTTCTCCCAGGTACCGCCGGCAGCAAGCAAGGTGGTAGCAAAGGCATTCTTGGGTCGCTTCCTGACAAAATTGACCGTACCAGAGAACGACCCGGATCCCTGCAAGACGCCGGAAGGCCCACGCAAAACTTCAACTCGCTCGTGCATGGCCAGATCGAATTGCTGATAGCCCGAAAGCGGCATGGCAGAAGGCGAGCCGTCATTTTGCATTTCCAGCGCCCCGCCACGAGAATGGTACTGGCCTTGGGTGATGTCATTTGAAATCGCCTGGACGCCAGCGACTTGAGATAACGCATCCCAAGTGGTTACCATGTTCTGGTCATCCATCTGCTCGCGGGTCAGAACGGATACCGAATTGGGAATTTCGCGCAGGGTCTGCGGCGTCTTGCCGGCCACCGTGATTTTATCGGCCTTGTAACCCCGCTCCGCCTCAGCCGTCACCAAGACCTCCGGAAGCACCTGATCACCGGCCGCGGCCGCCCGCTTCTGCACCACAAACGTCCCCTTGCCGGTACTGGCAAAGCTGAAGCCGCTCCCCGCCAGCAACTGGCGCAGCGCTTCGTCGGCTGACAGGTTGCCGCGCAGGGCCGGGGCGCGGGCGCCCTTGAGTTCATCCGTGTTGAACAGCAACTGGATGCCGCTCTGGCTGGCCAGCGAGGTCAGCGCGCCGGCCAGCGGCTGGGCCGGAATATCGAGCGCCTTGGCCTGGGCGAGAACGCCACCGGAGTAGATGGCGGCGATGAGCAGCGCCAGACGTAGTGGTTTGTGCATGGTTGAGTTTCCCCTGTTACGTTGTTTTCATACGGACCTGCCGGTCCTGTATGACTTGAGACGTAAAACGGGGATGCACCCTGACAAGGGTTTGCAAATATTTTTCAGCGCCGGCGCAGTTGTGTCGCCGCGGCCGTTTCCTCAAGCCGGATCGGCAGCACGACGGTGAGCGCCTTGAGCAGGCCGGCCCGGTCCGTCCGGTCGAAGACGCCGCTGACCCGGTAGCTGTCGAGCGAGGCATCGGCAAGGCTCACCGGGTGTTCGTGCTGGCGATTGATGTGACGGGCGACTTCACCGAGCGATGCATCTTCAAAAATCCAGCGCTCCTGCTGCCAGCTCCCGACATTCGCGGGGTTAACAGCCCGGCTCGGGGTGATTTCGGCGGCCTGGTAAGCGGCTTGCTCGCCACCGTCCAGCCGGCGTTTCCGGCCGTTCGCCAGGCTGATCTCGACGGCGCCCTCTTCGACCGAGACGGTCACCTTGCCCTGATCTTCAAGCACATTGAAGGTGGTGCCGATGTCGCGCAGCGTACCACCGGCGGCCTGCACTTCGAACGGCCGCCAGCCGGGTACCACCTTGAACAGCGCCTGGCCATGCACGACTTCGATGCGCCGCCGCCAGGGCGTGTAGTCGATGCGTAGCTCGCTGGCGGCATCGAGTTCAACCTGCGAACCATCGGCAAGTACCAGATGCCGGACCTCGCCGATTTTTGTATTTTCCGGCCGGTCGACCGTCTGGGTGTTGTAAACCAGCCCCAGCGCCAGGGCGGCGATGATGGCCAGGGCGCCGCCGGCCAGCCGCTTCTGACGTGGCCGCGGGCGCGCCATGCCGTCGAGGGCGCCCCAGAGTTGCTCGAAATGACCGTATTCCCGCTGGTGCTGGTCGGAAGCGCTCAACCAGCGCTGGAAATGCTGCTGTTCGTGCGCGTCGACCGCTGGCGAACGCATCCGGACAAACCAGGTCGCCGCCTCCTCGGCCAGACGTTCCGCCTCACTGCGCCCGGCCGGCTCGCTGCTTTCCGGCCTCATGCCGGCATGACCCGCAGGCGCAGGTAGATCAGGGCCCGGACCAGGTGTTTTTCGATGGCGTTGAGGGTGACCTGGTACTCGCTGGCCAAAGCGGCCTGCGGCACGCCGTCGAATTTGTGGCGAATGAAGACTTCACGGCATTTCGGCGGCAACTCGTCGATGGCCCGGCGCAGGCGCGCCACTTCCTGACGGGCGATGGCGAAACGCTCAGGCGACGGGTAATCGGAGGCCAGTTCGCTGCATTCTTCGATATCGACGCACTGCGCGGCCGACAACGGGTTGGCGCGACCATGGTCGATCGCCAGGTTGCCGGCAATGCGGAACAGGAAGGCGCGCGGGTTATCGACCGGACGCTGCGGCGCGGCGAGCAGGTAGCGGACGAAGACTTCCTGCGCCAGTTCCGTCGCCACCTCGACACAAGACAGCCGGCGAGTCAGGAAGCGCCGGATTTCTCCGATGTGATCGATGTACAGGGAGGCAATCGCGCTATTCATGACGGACGCAGGAAGCTGAAATGGCCGGATTCAGGAAGCGAGGATTTTAGGCGTTGCCAGCGCCGCACCCCCGCGACATATCGCCGCACCCGCTCTCGGCGCTGATCAGCAAACGACCGTGGTATGGCGGGTTTGCTACACTGCCGACTCTTTCGCCCGAACGCCCCCGATGGATCACAGCCACGCCCACGGCCTCGCCGTTTTCTCGTACAGCCTTGCCTTCATGACCGGCCTGCTGGGCAGCGGTCATTGCCTGGGCATGTGCGGCGGGCTGGTTTCGGGCTTTTTCATGCGCCTCGGCGCGCAAGGCATCCGGCCTTACCTCGCCTATCACGCGGCGCGCCTCGGCATTTACGCGCTGGTCGGCCTGATCGCCGCCGGACTCGGCGCCGTGCTGGTTCAGACCGGCAGTTTCGGCAAATTGCAGGGCCTGTTGCAGATCGTTGCCGGGCTCGTCGTCATCCTGCTCGGCCTCGACCTGCTCGGCGTTTCGCCGTGGCGCAACAAACTGGGCTTCGCACCGCTCGCCTGGCTGCGCCGACAGTTCGGCCTGGCTGCGCAGAAGGGGCCGTTGCTCGGGGCGGCCATCGGCGGCGCGATCAACGGCCTGATGCCGTGTTCGATGACCATGGCCATGGCCGTCAAGGCGACCACCGCGCCGTCCATTCTCGAAGGCGGCCTGCTCATGCTGGCCTTCGGCGCCGGCACCCTGCCTGCCATGCTGTCCGCCTCGGTGCTGTTCGGCAAGCTTGGGCCGCGCTTTCGGGGCTGGTTGCTGAAAGGGGCCGCGCTCTTCGTCATCGCGCTGGGCATCTCGACCCTGTGGCAGGGGATCGCCTACTACCTCGTGATGCGCAAACTGATCGGTTGACTGCGACAAAATGCCGCAACCCGGCAATATCACCAGCGACTAATATGGCGCTCTAACATTAAACTCAGGGAGCTTGGCAATGAACCGTCGCGATCTTCTCAAAATTTCCGCTCTTGCCGGCCTGACGGCCGTCGCTACCGGCGCCCGTGCCGACAATGCCTGTGGCACCGATGGCACGCCCAACCAGTTCATCCCGAAAAAGGCGGCTGATGCCAAGCCGCTCGACAACGAGCTGGAAAAGTATGCGAAATGCCCCTATTGCGGCATGGATCGCAAGGAACATCACCGCACCCGCATGCTCGTCCAGTATTCCGACGACCTGGCCGATGGCATCTGTTCCATCCATTGCCTGTCGCTGAGCCTGGGCCTGAATATCGACCGCGAACCGAAGGTCATCTACGGCCCGGATTACGCATCGACCGTCGAACCGCGTCCGCTGCTGCCGGTCGACCAGCTGACCTACCTGATCGGCGCCGACCTCAAGCATGCGATGACCAAGCGCAGCAAGCATTCCTTCGCCTCGGCCGATGCTGCCAAGGAATTCCAGGCCAAACACGGCGGCACCCTGGCCAAGTTCGACGAGGCGCTGCGCGAGTCCTATCTCGACATGGCCGCCGATGCCAGCATGATCCGCAAGATGCGCGCCGAACGCCGCAAGCGCGCCGCCGAGCAAAAGCACGGCTGATGCTGCGCCGCGCCTTCCTGGCTTTCTGCCTGAGTCTCTGGGTAAGCGCCGCGCTTGCCCAGAGCGTGCCCAAACCGGGCGCCAAAGACCTTTGCCCGGTGTGCGGCATGATCGTTTCAAAGTACCCGAACTGGGTTGCCGTCGTTAGCTGGAAGGATGGCCACAACCATTTCTTTGACGGCGCCAAGGACCTCTTCAAGTTCCTGCACGATCTGGCCAAATACGCGCCGGGCCATCGCCAGGAAGAGATCGCTGGCATTTACGTCACCGATTTCTACAACCTCGAAAAAATCGACGCCCGCCGCGCCCTGTTTGTTGCCGGCTCCGACGTCCTCGGCCCGATGGGCCATGAATTCGTGCCACTGGCCAACCAGGCCGATGCCGACGATTTCATGAAGGACCACAAGGGACGCCGGATTTATACCTTCAAGCAGATCGGCGCAACATTGCCCGGGCGTCTCGACGACGGCAAATTCGACTGAGCGGCTTGACCGCCCAAAAGGCAAAATACTCGGCTGTTCCAAGGTAGCGGCATAAGGATTATGCGGATGGTGCGGAATATCACGTGAGTTGGCCATGAATTCTCACCGGTATTGACCAGCAAATATCGGGCGCCTGACCACCCCGGCATAGCGACAATGAAAAAGTCATTAGGCAGACATCGGCCACAACCGGTCGGTGACCGTTTCTCCGAACCGGACATCAGAGGGGCTGCTTTACTCTAAAACCTGCCGGAGAGGCAGAGCCAGCAGCTCGGTCAAAGTGGCCCTTCCGAAGTAACCGTTAATCGCCACCCTGATGGCCGGCTTGTCTGAATTCGAGCGAGATTTGCTTCGTGAGCGAGTGCGGTCTGGTGTTAAGGCTGCACAAGCCCGTGGCGTGGTATTCGGTCGCCGTCCAGGGCAGCGCATAAAGTCCGACCGGTTGGCGCCAAGAGTATTGGCGCTGGTGGCCGCTGGACAATCCTATCGCCAGATCGGAAGGCAACTCGACTTGAGCAAGAATACCGTGCTGGAAATAGTCAAGCGTGAACGTGAGAAAGCTGGATCAGCAAGTACGGCATGAAGACGTCAAAAGCCCATACGCCGACATGCGCAACCTTGGAAGGTGGGGTGCGAAAGGAGGCAACTCAGCCAAAGTTCAGACCGAACCGCCGCTCAAAGTCCTGTGGGACTTTTATGTCGTTTGTTTAAACTCACCCTACAACCTGACGCGAATGGCGACGATCTTTGGCTGGCGATTGAACACGGTGTAGGGCGAAATCCGCCCACCGGTTGCTGAAAGGCACCACAAGGCGTTTGAAATGTTCGATTCATGTCTGTCAGAGTTCAATAGCCGGAGGCGCCTGGGGGAAATTCAACGACCTGTTAAGCATCATCAACTTGTTGCACTTCGATCTTGAAACCGCCTAGCTATAGGCTAGGTATGACACGTTAAAATATGACGATCAAACACAATCCAACGAAAAAAAATATTGCGCCCGATATTTTTTTCCGGGTACTCATTTCTTTCTCATCATTTATCTGGCGGCGATAGACGAGGCGACTCCAGATCGGGTGGTTGCCCTCTAGGTCCTCGACCGATGCAGACTCCGACATTCCGATCAAAAACCACAAAATTCCAAAAGTTGAAAACAGTATTCCAATAATATTCATTATGTATTTTTCATATATCTGGTTCATATGGTTAAGTAAGCAGTAGAAACTGGTTTGAATTGTCAGTTACCCCTGCTGTTCGTAATGGCAAAAGGCGTCGTGTTAGCTACGTCTGGCCAAAAATTGAATTTCAAATCAGTTTTCTTGTTCTACTTGGCTTGCGGTGCAGGCTACTAGGCAATCCTGCACTACCAATTTCAAAGCACGGCGAAGCGACCTAATTTCAGATGTGGCGGTTGCCGAAGTTTATATTTACAATGGAGAAGTAGAGCATTCTGACATAAATGGTTCTGGCAATGGCTCGGCCTCAGCAGTGCCGAAAATAGCTGCTGTTGTTTCGCCCACTTCCTCAACGGAGGGCTAAAAGCAGTGTACGGAGAGTAAAAGGATTAGCTAATCGGACCCATATCGAACTTCACGCCAAAATTTAAGCTCCGTCATTTGAATAGATTTTTAAATGGAGCGATAATGTCAAAGACTGTAAGGCCACCGCACTGACCATAATTTCCCGCTCGAACATTGTTCTCCGCCGTTCCCGCAGTTTGAAATGAGTAATCATCTCCATGCGTGCACCAGTTGCAGAAATTCTCGCAGTTGTTGAACGCGAGATGATAAGAATCTTCTCCAAGTCGGCTTTGGGCTCGTCGGACAATCTCATCCGCAGAAAATCGACTACCTCGAAGGAGGTGTGACGCCTCATATTTCTGTGCCTTTTCCCCATCGCAAAACACAGTAAGACTCGTAATCGAAACAGAGCCTTTTTTCCCAAATTGGTGGAACCCACTGTAATGGATGACTTTGTTGTCGCCGATATAGATTCCGTGATGCGTGTAGCCCATGCGAGAAACCTTAATGTGTGCACCGACAGGGAACATTGCCAACTCCATTTTTTTCATGTGACGCTTGCAGTAATAAGAGCATGAGGTCCGGTATGTCTGCGAGTAGCCATGAACTGCTTGACAAGAACAACCTACACGAAGGAGGGCTACCTGCGTTTAAAGCAGGAAGAAGCCGATTAAAAACTGGTTGAACAATTCTTTGAGCGTCAACAATTCGACGATCAGCCAACCAATGAAGAATTGTCCCCAGAGGAATATTATCTCAAAGCGGTTCGAGAGCGGTAATCCCCCCATACCGGTGATGATGCAAGAGGAAAGAATGGGAGGTTTAGCCAACATTGACGGTAGCCCCTACAGCAATTGAAGTGAAGGCTCGGCAATGCCTGTCGCAGCCTTCAGGGCGTCTAATATCTAATCCGCAAAGCAACAGGAAGTGGCGAAAGAAACAATCACCTCTCTGCCTTAATTTCTAAGATGTGAAAGCCAGCCTTTCTAGCAGAGGTGCGTATTACCTGCATTGAACCTCTTCTCCAACTGGTGCTGTAAATCCAGCAGCATGGCGGTCGTTCAAAGCCACCTGATCCTGAACGGCTGGTGAACGCCAGATTGCTGTCTGACACCCACCAATGGGCCAATGGCCGGATTGGCCGAGTCAGTCTTCTGCTTGTACGACTGCTCTGCCCAAGAAACTGCCACTGAATCGGCGAGACATTGAATGTCTCTTCTGGGCACACTGCTGCCGTTCTGCTCGGCTAGTCAAATTGATGATTTCGTCCAGTCAGATCGGATGCGATTTGGTAGTCAACAGCGCGCGATGCCGCAGATGGCTTGCCCGCCCATTTATTGCGCCCAGACAAGAATTCACCACCGGGAAGACACGGACGCTGCATGTGTCCGATAATCGCCCCTGGTCGAAGCTTTCACGTTCGGGAGAAATCGCATGCCGAAGATACTGTCCTGGAACCCAAACTATAGCGTTGGTGAGCCGACGCTCGATATCCAGCATCAAAAACTGATGGGCCTGTGCAACCGCCTGTCCACTTGCCTGGCGGACAATGACGAGCGCGCCAATGCCATGTTCTTCGAAATCCTTGCCGACCTGTCGGCCTACGCCCGCGAGCATTTCGCAACGGAAGAGTCGATTCTTCGGGCCTGTAAATATCCACGGCTGGCCACCCAGAAAGCCGACCATGCCGAGTACGAAATGCATGTGAAGGAATTCCTCGCATCCGCCCGGTGTGGCGTTCAGGACAAGGCAGAATTGCAAAAACTCCTGTCGAACTGGTGGCAAGACCACATCCTGATTGCCGACATGGACTACCGAAATCACGTTGTGGCTTTCAATCAGGCATCGCACCAGCCAGCCGAGCCCCCCTTTCTGCACGACAAGTGAGCACGCAACAGGAGCAGCCTACTCGCCCAAGCTTTCCTTTTTGCGAAGTAGCACGAGCGCGGCTTCAAGACGTCGATGGAGCCTCAGGGTCTGCTGGAAAACCACCCCACTGAGGAAGAAGCCCGTTCCAGCCATGACCCCCACGACAACCAGCGCATACTGCCCCTGAGAAATGGCGTTAAAGCCGCCCATGGCCGCTCCGAAAACGATGGACAGCAAATAGTCCCACTGCGTGAATTTCCCGGGATGACGATCAAGCAGATCGAGCGCCAGCTGCTGTCTGGCAACATCCTGCGCAATGCGCTCACCATCAAGTTGATTCGCAATACTCATTCTTTTCCTCTGAAGACCCTTGCCAGCCATTTGGCCACGGCGAATACACCGCGCAGATTGTCCGCGCCCAATTATCTACATGGAATGTGGCAAATCGTCGCAGCTTGGCCAATCCGGCGATTCGCGCAGCGCCGCGTTGATGCATTTGGCCGAAGGATCACCGGGGTGCCGGGTTCATACCCAATGCACAGGTCGGTGTGGTACTCACCGGACATCTCGACGATGGAAAACCCGACTGAACCTTTTCAGCCGACAACAGTCAGTTCAAATTGTCGACAAACCGACATCGACCGCGCCGCCGATCACCAGGAACTCGTCCTCACCCTGAAGGATGCCCGGCAGCAGGCCGCAGTGGAAGAATATCTTGGTCAGCGGCACCTCGACCGAGAGGATGTAGTCGCCGAATTCGCAGGCCCGCTCACGGCTGCAGGTGAATGAACTCAGATTGTTAAGCAGGATGACGTGGCGGCCGCCCTCGCCCGGGGCCAGCACTTCGTGGTCGGCCAGGCGGTTGGTGCCGCGGTACAGCGTGACATGGCGGGCGCCGCCGTGGCGCAGGGCCAGTTCGTACTGGCAGAAGGTATAGACCAGGTCGAACTGCGACTCCAGGGCATTGGTGCCATACAGTCCGTGCGAGCGCATTTCCTGATAACGCAGATAGGCTTCGGCCGAGGGGTCGCGCAGCGGCTGGCCGTGGTAGCGCGGCGTCAGGCCGAAACGCGATTCGACCCAGCCTTTCAGGACGGCGCCCTCGCGGCTGTCGGAATCGAAGCTCCAGCCGCGGATCATGCGGCTGTAATTGGCCTTGGCGCGCGCCTTGGCATGCCCGGTATAGCCCATCTCCTCAAGCCATTCGAGCTGGAAACGCACCGTCATGTAGTCGCGAAAGACCTCGCCCCGGGCTTCCGGTGCTGCCGCGGCCAGACGGCGAAAGAGATCGGCATGCAGTTCGGCGACGCCATCAATCAGCAGCGGACTCGGATGCTGCTGATAGGTCAGGCCGCCGAGCACGACGGCCGGCAGGTTGCAGCGATTGATCGGCAGTCGCGCATCGCGTGGCAGGGATGGGCCTTTGTAAGTTGTCTCGCCCTGAAGTCCGGGGCTGCCGCTCAACAAGTCGGAGTGGAGACTGTCGTCTCCTGAGCCGGGTTTTGTCTCGCTTGCGCTCGACCCGTTGTGAATTGCCCCGGCCTGAAGTCCGGGGCTGCTTCGCAACGAGTCAGAGCGGAGACTATCGTCTCCCGAACCTCGTTTTGTCTCGCTTCCGCTCGCCGCGTTGTCGTCACCCCTACAAAGCGTAGGGGAATTGTCGGATGTCACCACCTCACCCTGCATCGCCTGTTTTTCTATTTTCATTTAATAATCAGTTAATTAGCGACAATCCGTCAACCTGGCACGCTACGTGCAGAAGGGATGATGCGACTCATCAATGATTCCTTCGCAACTCGACTGACAGATCAAGGAGATTACACCATGGCTAAACTGCGTCAATGCGCCATTTATGGCAAAGGCGGTATCGGCAAGTCCACCACCACCCAGAATCTGGTGGCTGCACTCGCCGAATCCGGCAAGAAAGTAATGATTGTGGGTTGCGACCCGAAGGCTGACTCGACCCGCCTCATCCTGCACTCGAAGGCTCAAACCACCGTTATGCACCTGGCTGCTGAAGCCGGCTCCGTGGAAGACCTGGAACTCGAAGACGTCATGTCCGTCGGTTTCGGCGGCATCAAGTGCGTCGAATCCGGTGGCCCGGAACCCGGCGTCGGCTGTGCCGGCCGCGGCGTTATCACCGCCATCAACTTCCTTGAAGAAGAAGGCGCTTACGACGACGAACTCGATTTCGTGTTCTACGACGTGCTGGGTGACGTGGTCTGCGGTGGCTTCGCCATGCCGATTCGCGAAAACAAGGCTCAGGAAATCTACATCGTTTGCTCCGGCGAAATGATGGCCATGTACGCTGCAAACAACATCGCCAAGGGTATCGTGAAGTATGCAAACTCGGGTTCCGTCCGTCTGGCCGGCCTGATCTGCAACTCGCGCAACACCGACCGCGAAGACGAACTGATCATGGCTCTGGCTGCTCGCCTGGGCACCACCATGATCCACTTCGTGCCGCGTCACAACGTTGTGCAGCACGCTGAAATCCGCCGCATGACCTGCGTTGAATACGATCCGTCGCACAAGCAGTCCGACGAATACCGCGCCCTGGCCAACAAGATCAACAACAACACCAACTTCGTCATCCCGACCCCGATCGAGATGGAAGAGCTGGAAACCCTGTTGATGGAATTCGGCATCATGGAAGCTGAAGACGAAACCATCGTCGGCAAGACCGCCGCCGAACTGGCCGCCGAAGCCGCCGCAGCCTGATAGCAGTTCCCGGTTCGCTACTCCGGTAGCGAACCAGTATCGCCAAGCATTCAACCAACTGTTGGCGCCGTGCACAAATAGTTGTCGGCGCAACGAAAGGAGTTTCACTATGGCAGCGCTCACCCGCGACGAAACCGCAGCCCTCATTGCCGAGGTGCTGGAGGTTTATCCCGAGAAGGCCAAGAAGGACCGTGCCAAGCACTTGATGATCAACGACAAGGAACTTGAGTCGTCGAAGAAGTGCATTACTTCCAACCGCAAGTCCCTGCCGGGCGTCATGACCATGCGTGGTTGTGCCTACGCCGGCTCCAAGGGTGTGGTCTGGGGTCCGATCAAGGACATCATCTCCATCTCCCACGGCCCGATCGGTTGCGGTCAGTATGCCCGCGCCGGCCGTCGTAACTACTACGTCGGCACGACCGGCGTCGATGCCTTCTGCGAAATGAACTTCACCTCGGATTTCCAGGAGAAGGACATCGTTTTCGGCGGCGACAAGAAGCTGGCCAAGCTGATCGACGAAATCGAAATGCTCTTCCCGCTGAACAAGGGTATCTCCGTTCAGTCCGAGTGCCCGATCGGCCTCATCGGTGATGACATCGAAGCGGTTTCCAAGAAGGCTGCTGCCCAGATCAACAAGCCGGTTGTGCCGGTGCGTTGCGAAGGCTTCCGCGGTGTTTCCCAGTCCCTGGGCCACCACATCGCCAACGACTCCGTGCGCGACTGGATCATCTCCAACCGTGACGGTCAGGCTTTCGAAACCACCCCGTACGACGTTGCCATCCTCGGCGACTACAACATCGGTGGTGACGCCTGGGCCTCCCGCATCCTGCTCGAAGAGATGGGTCTGCGCGTCGTTGCCCAGTGGTCCGGCGACGGCACCCTGGCCGAAATGGAAAACACCCCGAAGGTCAAGCTGAACCTGCTGCACTGCTACCGCTCGATGAACTACATCTCCCGCCACATGGAAGAGAAGTACGGGATTCCATGGCTTGAGTACAACTTCTTCGGCCCGACCAAGATCAAGGAATCGCTGCGCAAGATCGCTTCCTTCTTCGACGACAAGATCAAGGCTGGTGCTGAAGCCGTCATCGAAAAGTACACCCCGATGATGGATGCCGTGATCGCCAAGTACCGTCCGCGTCTCGAAGGCAAGAAGGTCATGCTGTACGTCGGCGGTCTGCGCCCGCGTCACGTGGTCGGCGCCTACGAAGATCTGGGCATGGAAGTGGTCGGCACCGGCTACGAATTTGCCCACAACGATGACTACGATCGCACGATCAAAGACATGGGCGACGCCACCCTGATTTACGACGACGTCACTGGCTACGAGTTCGAAGAATTCGTCAAGGCCATGAAGCCTGATCTGATCGGTTCCGGCATCAAGGAAAAGTATGTCTTCCACAAGATGGGCATTCCTTTCCGCCAGCTGCACTCCTGGGACTACTCGGGCCCCTACCACGGTTGTGACGGTTTCGCCATTTTCGCCAAGGACATGGACCTGACCCTGAACAATCCGTGCTGGAACCTGATGAAGACTCCCTGGCAGAAGGATGCTTCGGAAGCCGAAAAGAAGGCCGCCTAAAGCAGGATAGGGAAAGCAGGATCGAGGAGCTAGATATCAGGATCGAGTAGGCAAAGGCAAGTCCGCCCCCCACTCGATCCTCGATCCTCGATCCTAATAACTCGCCCCGCCTTTGTACAACTTACGTCCGTATCCACAGATAGGTGGTGCGGGCGAAGGAGATCAAGATGCAAACCGTAGATAAAATCAAGCCGTGTTTCCCGCTCTTCCGCGACGACGACTACAAGGCAACGCTCGCCGGCAAGAAGCAGTTCGAAGAAGGTCACTCTGCCGACAAGGTCGCCGAAACTTTCGCCTGGACGACCACCCAGGAATATCAGGACCTCAACTTCAAGCGCGAAGCCCTGACCATCAACCCGGCCAAGGCCTGCCAGCCGCTCGGCTCCGCCCTGTGCTCGCTGGGTTTTGCCAAGACCCTCGTTTATATCCACGGTTCGCAAGGCTGTATCGCCTACTTCCGTACCTACTTCAACCGTCACTTCAAAGAGCCGATCGCCATCATCGCCGACTCGATGACGGAAGATGCCGCCGTGTTCGGTGGTCAGAAGAACGTGCATGAAGGTCTGGCCAACGCCACCAAGCTCTACGGCGCAGAAATGATCGCGATGTCGACGACCTGTATCGCCGAAGTTATCGGTGATGACTTGAACGCCTTCATCGGCAACGCCCGCAAGGAAGGCAATCTGGACAAGGATTTCCCGGTTCCCTTCGCGCACACCCCGTCTTTCGTCGGTTCGCATGTCACCGGCTGGGACAACATGGAAGAAGGCATCCTCAAGTACTTCACGCTGAACAGCATGGAAGGCAAGGTTGTCGGCTCGAACGGCAAGATCAACTTCGTGCCGGGCTTCGAAACCTACCTCGGCAACTTCCGCATCATCAAGCGCTACATGAAGGAAATGGGCGTTGATTACACGATGCTCTCCGATCCGGAAGAAATCCTCGACACCCCGGCTGACGGCGAATTCCGCATGTACGCTGGCGGCACGACGATCGACGAAGTCAAGGATGCGCCGAACGCCATCACCACCTTCCTGATCCAGCCGATGCAACTCGACAAGACCAAGAAGTTTGTCGAAAACACCTGGAATCATGAAGTTCCGAAGCTCAACATCCCGATGGGTGTCGAATGGACCGACGAATTCCTGATGAAGGTTTCCGAAGTCACCGGCAAGCCGATCCCGACCTCGATCTCCACGGAACGCGGCCGTCTGCTCGACATGATGACCGACTCCCACGCCTGGCTGCACGGCAAGAAGATGGCCCTCTACGGCGATCCTGACTTCGTCATGGGCATGACCAAGCTGCTGATGGAATTCGGTATCGAACCGACCCACATCGTCAGCAACAACGGTTCCAAGAAGTGGGCCAAGGCCATGGAAAAACTGCTGGCTACGTCGCCTTACGGCTCCGGCGCCAAGGTTTATCCGGGTGCTGACCTCTGGCATCTGCGCAGCCTGTGCTTCACCGACAAGCCGGATTTCCTGATCGGTAACAGCTATGGCAAGTACATCCAGCGCGACACCTTCCACAAGGGTCCCGACTTCGAAGTACCGCTGATCCGCATCGGCTTCCCGATCTTCGACCGTCACCACCTGCATCGCATGACCACGCTGGGCTACGAAGGCGCCATGTACATCCTGACCACCCTGACCAACACGGTTCTGGAAAAGCTTGACGACCAGACCCGCGGCATGGGTACCACGGACTACAACCACGATCTGGTTCGGTAATGACTGCAGGATCAAACTAGGATCGAGGATCCAGGATTTAGGATCGAGTAAGCAAGCCCCGCGCTCCGCCTACTCGATCCTCGATCCTAACAACTCGATCCTAGTCAGATCCTGCAACTCAAGGAGTTGCACCAATGGCTAACATCATGATTCGTCAGAACGCTGCCGGTGGGCTGGTGTTTTATTTGCCGAAGCGCGACCTGGAAGCTGCCATCAATTCCATCGAGTTCGACACCCCGGAAAAATGGGGTGGCGCACTGATGTTGGAAAACGGTGGCAGTTACTACGTCGACCCCATCGCCAAACCAGCTCGCCTGCCGATCTCGGTGCGAGCCAAGCGACTCGGCGCTGCTGAAGACTAGGATCGAGGAATTAGCTATTAGGATCGAGCAAAGGCAAAACCGCGCCGCTCACTCGATCCTAGGCAACTCGATCCTAGGCAACTAATCACTAGGAGCTACCAAAATGGCTATGTTTATCGATCCCGACCAATGTACCGCCTGCGACGACTGCCGGCCGATCTGCCCGACCAAGGCGATCAGCAAGGGCAAGGTGTTCTTCACCATCGACGCCAGCAAGTGCACGGAATGCGAAGGCGAGAACGACTCGCCGATGTGCGTTAACGTCTGTCCGTCCGGCTGCATCTCTCCGGCCTGATCGCCCGAGAGTCCGGAACCGAGTGCCTGGCGGGGCTTCTGCCCTGCCGGACACTCCACTCCAGACCCTCACATGGAGCACAACAATGTCCGCTACCCCCATCGCCTCCCGCGAAGCCGCTCTCCGTATCGCCCTGGCAGCCCGTGCCCTTGATGGCCTGGACGTCCGTGCCCTGGTCGGCGCCCTGAGCGAAAAGTTCGACCTGCCGATCACCGAATCGAAGCTGGCTTCGATCACCGTTGAAGACCTGCGCACCATCCTGGCCGGCGACCATGCCGAAGAAAACTGCGTCGTCGGCCTCTCGGCCGAGGCGCTCAAGGAAGCCGTCCGCTACCTGTGGGGCGAGAACATCGAAAACAGCGACACGCCGGCCATCGACAGCTATACCGACGGCGAAATGCCGGGCTCGATCCGCGTCGCCATCGCCAACAACAAGGGCGAAAACCTCGACGGCCATTTCGGCTCCTGCGAGCGCTTCCTCGTCTATCAGGTGGCCGCCGACAAGATCAAGCTGGTCGCCATCCGCTCCGGCCTCGACGCCGATGCCGAGGAAGACAAGAACAAGGCGCGCGCGGCGGTGATCGCCGATTGCGACTTGGTCTTCATCCAGTCGATTGGCGGCCCGGCGGCGGCCAAGGTTGTCCGGGCCGGCGTCCATCCGCTGAAAAAACCGAAGGGCGGCCCGGTCCGCGTTATCCTCGACGAACTGCAGGGCGCCCTGCAAAGCCCGCCGCCCTGGCTGGCCCGCATCATGGGTCTGCCGGCTGCCTCGCTGGCCAAGTTCGAAACCGAGGAAGAGGAAGAAGAAGCATGATTACCCCCGAGCTCATCGCCAAGGTGGGTGCCGCCGTCGAGCAGAATCCGGCGGTCAGCTATCTGCGCCCGCTGTTTCCCGAAATTCATTTCTCGGAATGCTCGGCTGACGACGTCAATGCCCGCTTCAGCCCGGTGCTGGAGACGGCACAATACGAGCTCTACCTGATTTCCGGCGCCAGCGGGCATTGTCTCGAGGTCACGGCAGACTACAACGCCGCCACCGGCATCATCGTCGCCGCCAAGTCGGATGACTGAAGAGGTAGCCCTCGGCGTCGGCCGCTACGGCCTGTGCGCTGGCTGCCAATACGCCGACAGTCACCTCGGCAGCGGCCGTTGCAAGCCTGGCGACAGTTGCGTGCGCGCCCACAGCGGCCGGCAGATCGACCGCTTTTTCCGGGCCAACAAGGATCAGGCCGAGCATTTTCTGGCCGACCTGTTCTGGGAGCGGCGCGCCATCGCCGCCCGCTATGCACCGGTTGAGCTGATCGGGCACCTGGTGGGCGACAACGATGAAATCGTCCGCCGCGTCGTGGTCGACCGCATCCCGGCCGATATCCTGGTCAAGATGGTCAGCGACCCGGATCGCGAAGTCCGCCTCGGCGTGGTTGCCCGCATTCCCGAAGAACACCTGCACCGCCTGCTGAACGACCCCGATTACCTGATCCGCGCTACCGTCGCCCGCCGCCTGCCGCACGGCCAGTTGGCCAAGATGGCCAAGGACAGCGAACGTGAAGTGCGCAAGGTCGTCGCCGCCCGCCTGCCGGCCTTTGCCCTCGACATGCTGGTCGCCGACCCCGAACCGGAAGTCCGCGCCATCGTCGCCGAACGCGCCCTGCCCGGACTGGCCGCCAGCCTGCTTGGCGACAGTGAATGGTGGGTACGGCTGGCCGCCGTCGGCAATGCTCCGTTAGAATTATTACTGCCGCTCACCAGCGACCCCGAAGTCGAGGTCCGCGAAGCGGCGCTGGCCCGTCTGGCCGAAGAAAACGCCACTTGATAACGAGGAACACCCGATGAAAGAAACGCTGGCCTGGTCGGAATATTGCAAATCGCTCGCCGCTGCCGTTGTTGAAACCTGCACCAAGGTGCCGGTCAGCAATGGCCCGGGAGCCTTCGTCAAGGCGCTTGGCCAGGCCCTGCCCGACTGGAAGTTTCATCACGCCTTGAGCCGGGGTGGCTGGTATCGTTTGGGTGGCATCGTCGATGGCAACGGCCAGCGCATTTCCGACAGCCTGGAAAGCTGGATCGAGGCAGCGCTTGACGAACGTGACGGCGACATCGCCAAACTGATCGACGACTTTGCCGGGAAAACGCTCTATGCCACCCGCTTGGTCGGCCAGACGCACTATCTGGTGGCGTCGGCCGGTGAAGGGACCGATGATTTCCTGCAACTGGAAATCGAGGATCTCCAGGAAATGCGCGCCCACCAGCTTTTCGTCAACGACCCCGGCAGCATCGAGGAACTGGTTGATCCGCAAGGCAGCAGCACCGCGCTGCAGGCGCTCGGCCTGCCCTTCTATGCCTTCCGCCGCCTGCAGCACATCGGCGCCTTCCTCAAGCGCATGCTGGCGCAAAAGCCGGAACCGGCCGCCGTGCATCGCATGCTGGAAGACTGGACAACGAGCAGCGCCAACAGCACCAGCGCCTTTTACAACCACTGGGTAATCGCCACCCGCGAGCATCTCGACCGCTATCACCAAATCGTTTTCCGCGCCCAGCCGATCGCCACGCGGGCCGGCGACGCACCGGAATTTACGGCGGACAAGGGTACCAGCGGCCTCGAACTGTATGCCGCACTCGGCCAATTCGATCGGCAAGCCGGCTATCCGCTGGCCTGGTATTTCCACATGCTGACCAGCAAAGCCGTGCCGCACTGGGTCGCCCAGACCGTCGTCGAAGACTCGCTGGCCGGCTTCGCCTACCTGCCGCAGCGCGACGTCGATGTCGTGCGCAGCTGGCTGCACCGGCCGTATTCGCTGTAAATCTAAAAGGGACTCGGTTCGTGCAGGGCAAAACCCTGCGCGTAATCGACCCCGAGCTCCCTGACGATATCGACAATTTCCGGCTCGGCGACGAATTCGGCGACGGTGCGCAAGCCGTGCGCCTTGGCCAGGCCGATGATCGCCACGACCGTCGCCCGGTCGATCGGATCGTGCGCCAGGTTGCGGATGAACTGGCCGTCGATCTTCAGGTAATCGACATTGAAACGTTTCAGATAACCGAATGACGAGAGGCCGCTACCGAAATCGTCGAGCGCGATCGTACTGCCCATGTGATGCGCATCGGCGATCAGCGCCAGGGCGCCGCCCAGATTGCCGATGGCCTGACTCTCGGTAATCTCGAAGCAGATCTGGGCCGGATCGGTGCCGTAAAAGGCGATCCGCTCGGCAATGAAGTGTCGCATGCCCTCCTCGGCCAGCCCGGCGCCGGAAAGATTGATATTGACGTGGTGGAACGGCAGACCGCCA
This sequence comes from Azonexus sp., assembly GCA_049294655.1. Lineage (GTDB taxonomy): Bacteria > Pseudomonadota > Gammaproteobacteria > Burkholderiales > Rhodocyclaceae > Azonexus. Next base: position 10,283 of record JBAQDI010000050.1, on the reverse strand, counting down.
TTGTGGGCAAATTCCTGCAGGCGGGCCAGGGCGGCATTGATCACCCAGCGGTCGATGAAGGGCATCAGGTTGTAGCGCTCGGCGGCCGGGATGAAGCGCCCGGGCAGAATGATCTTGCCGGCCTCGTCGCGCATGCGGATGAGCACCTCGGCATGATCCGGACGGCCGGGTTTGAGCGAGGTGATGCGCTGGTGATAGAGCACGAAGCGGTCATCCTGCAGGGCCGCCGTAATGCCGGCCAGCGAGGCCAGCTCGTCCTGGCGCTGGCGGAAGTAATCGTCACCCGGCGCATAGACCTCGACCCGGTTGCGGCCGTGCTCCTTGGCCGCGTAGCAGGCCGTATCGGCGGCGATCAGCAGGCTGGTCACGGTATCGATATGCGGCGACACCTGGACCAGGCCGATACTGGCCCCGAGCTGGAAGGCGCGCCCTTCCCAGACGAAGGGGAAGGCGCGGATTTCGTCGATCATCATCTGCGCCCGCAGGTGAACGCTGTCCGGCGTGGCATTGACGATGACCAGGCCGAACTCGTCGCCGCCCAGGCGGGCAATGAAATCGGCGCCGAAGCGCTCGCTCATCACCTGGCCGAGAGACTGCAACAATAAATCGCCAGCGGCATGACCGCAGGAATCGTTGACTGCCTTGAACTGGTCGAGATCGAGATAGAGCACGTAAAGCGACTGATTGAGCCGAATCCGCAGCGCCTCTTCGAGATGAGCCTCGAAAGCCCGCCGATTATGCAGCCCGGTCAGCGAATCGTGTCCCGCCTGGCGAGCCAGCTCGTCGACCCGGTTTTCTACGGCACTCGCCATGGTATTGAAGCTCTTGGCGAGCAGGGCAATTTCGTCCCGGGTCGGCACCGTGACATGCACAGCGTAATCACCGGCAGCGATCCTGGCCGCCGCCTGGGTCAGGGTTCGCAAATGTCGGGTCAGCCAGAGACCGGTGACCAGCAGCAGGATAATCGTCAGGACAATGCCGATCCCGGCGACCAGCAGCCCTCGCCAGATCAGTTGGCGACCGGCCGCCGCGATGAACCCGGTATCCAGCCCGAGATGCACGCTGCCGTAACGTTGCCCCTGAAAATCGACGGGAAAGACCTGGTGCATGACCTCGCCCCAGACCACGTCCTGATCCGCTTGCGGCAGCGCCATGTCCGACGGAAAGCCTGAATTGGCAAGGATCTTGCCATCCGGCGAGGTGACCACGATGTAGTGCAACTCGTCGGCCTGGCGCCAGCCATCGAGAATGTCGCGCAATGTCGCGTAGTCGCGCGCCACCAGGGGCACCGTGATCGCCGTCTGATAAGCCAGCTGCAAAGCCTGAACATGCTGCCCCAACTGGCGGCCGAGCTGGTTTTCCATGTGCTTTAGGCCGCTGCCCAGCATGACCCCGAGAACCAGAATCTCGATGGCCAGCGCCGCCAGCAACAGGCGGGCGCGCAGGGAACGCAGGAAGGGCACCTTGTTCACGACCTTATCGGGAGCCGTGAGGGCGGTCGAAGTGGAATCAGGGGGCATTGAGGTTCATCTGCTGACGAATCAGGCTGACATAGGGTTGCAAGGCGCGAATATCGGCTTCGCTGACCGCGTCGTAACCGAGATAACCGGTTTCCCGGAAAAACCGCAGTCCCGCCTCACTGGTGGCGAACTCAGCCAGCGCCTGACGGATCTGTTCGATCTCCGCCTTGCCGAGCCGCTCATGCGCCAGGGTCATCAGGTGGGGGATCTGGATTTCGGAGGGCAGGATACGCATTTGCCCGCTAATGTCATGCGGCACCTGGCGCAAGGGCGTATGTGTCGTCAAGGCAGCATCTGCCTCACCGACGACGACCGCGGCGAGTGCCGCGCCGTGCGTCGGATACTCGCGGATCCGGTAGTCGCGTCCGGCCTGCAGCCCCTTGTCGGCCAACCACTTCATGCCGCCGATCGAGGAAATCGAAAAACGGCTGGAAAGTGCCACCGTACGCCCATCGAGCATCTCGGCGGCGACAATTTCCGAGGTTGAACGCACGACGAAAATCGGCTGCAGCGGCGCCTTGTAATGCACCAGGGGAACGTAGCCTTTTTCAATCGACATCACCGCAAAATGCGGCCCGGTGATCAACAGATCGTAACGACCGGCCAGTGACTCCCGCACAAAGCTGGTGTAGTCGGCCTCGGTATAGACCTCAAGCGGCCGCCCCAGACGCTGCTCGAGCGCCAAACGCAAGGGCTGATGCGTTTTGATCAGTGCCAGGGCGCTGTTGAAAGGCATGATGCCAAGCTTGAGCGGGGGTGCGGCAAAAACCGGTTGGGCAAAGGCCAGGGCAAGAATTGCCAGCACCGAACAGACAACACGATACATGACGACAGCCCTGAGCGAAGAATGCGTCAATCTATCACCAAACGCATAGATCAAAATCGATCTAGATCAAGAAGTCTGCCGAGATGGCCTTTACTGCGCTTTCGGCGTCAGCAGATAGACCTTGTGTTCGACCCTGACCTGGTCGCTGATCTCCGGATCGGGATCGGCCTCGAAAACGCTTTCGACGTGATCAAGGCGAATTTCGTAAGCGTCGGCGTACAGCGCGGTGATTTCATCGGCCACGGCAAACGGCTGATCGGCGGTTTCCCAGGCTTCCGGCTCTTCGGCGGTGAGCAGCAGGATCCGGCAACTGGCGGGCACGATACGGCGCAGATGTTGCAGGTAGGCAGCGCGCAAATCATCAGGCAAGGCGGTCAGCGCGGCGCGATCAAAAACTGCAGATATCTCGCCCAGATCACCCGCCGTGAGCAGAAAGAAATCACCGCAGAGAATGGCGATCCGGCCCTGCTCCCACAGCGTGAACGCGCCAACCCGGCGCTGCGTCGGCTGCATCCGGTTCTCATCGAAAAAGGCGCGCGCCGCGAGCGGGCTGAGTTCGACCCCGATTACCGCATACCCTTGCTGGGCCAGCCAGAGCATGTCCAGGCTCTTGCCGCAAAGCGGTACGAAGACCCGCTCGCCGGGGGCCAGCCCAAGGCTGGACCAGAAGCGGATCAGATGCTGATTGACCACCTTCTGATGAAAATCCGTATTGTGGTCACGCCAGGATTGCTGCCAGAGTTCATTGTCGCGCCCGGTCATGCGGACTCCCTTCAATGGTCGTGGTGTTTCGTGTTGATGAAGCAGAAAAGCTGCTGATCGAAACACACGCCACTTCACTGGAAGCACCATGCAGGCCGAAAAGGCACTCATGTGTCGGCCGTCTGAAAGCTGGCCGCGTTTTTAAAGAGTAGCACCGATTTTCGCCGGATAGCACGCCTCGATGTTTGTCGGATTCTCTACACAGCCCGCACATCGCACCGGGCAACAATCAAAATACCAATGTTTTTCAATGGCTTATGAATTGGCACCACCCTTGCTTAGAAGGATGCGAGGAGATTTTCATGACCCAGCCATTTGTTACCATCAACGACACCACCCTGCGCGACGGCGAACAGTCGGCCGGCGTGGCGTTCTCGCTGGCTGAAAAACTGGAGATCGCCCGCCAGCTCGCCGCGATCGGCGTGCCCGAGCTGGAAGTCGGCATCCCGGCCATGGGCCCGGAAGAGTGCGATTCGATTCGCGCCGTCGCCGCCCTCGGCCTGCCCTCCCGCCTGATGGTGTGGAGCCGCATGCACCCGACCGACATTGCTGCCTGTGCCGATGTCGGCGCTCACCTGATCGACATTTCGGTGCCGGCCTCCGACCAGCACCTGGCTTACAAGCTCAAGCAGGACCGCGCCTGGCTGTTGCGCGAACTGCCCAAGTTCATCGGTGCCGCGCTCAACCTCGGCCTCGAAGTCGGCCTCGGCTGCGAAGATGCCTCGCGCGCCGACATGAACTTCCTTTGCGCCCTGGCCGAAACCGCTGAACGGGCCGGCGCCCGCCGCCTGCGCTTCGCCGACACGCTGGGCGTGCTCGAGCCCTTCGGCACCTTCGACAAGATCAGCACCCTGCGCCGGAATACCGGCCTGGAAATCGAAATGCACGCCCACGACGACATGGGCCTGGCCACCGCCAACACGCTGGCCGCCTGCAAGGCCGGCGCGACGCACGTCAACACCACGGTCAACGGCCTCGGCGAACGGGCCGGCAATGCGCCGCTCGAAGAAGTCGTGCTCGGCCTGAAGAAACTCTACGCCATGGAAACCGGGGTCAGCCTGAAGGGCTTCCCGGCCCTCTCCAGCCAGGTGGCCAGCGCCTCCGGCCGGGCCGTGCCCTGGCAGAAGAGCATCGTCGGCGCCGGCGCCTTCACGCACGAAGCCGGCATCCACGTCGATGGCCTGTTGAAGCACCCGGACAACTACCAGGGCTACGACCCGCAGGAAGTCGGCGCCGCCCACCGCATCGTGCTCGGCAAGCATTCCGGGTCGCGCGCCGTCGAAGTCGTTTATGGCAGCCTCGGCATCACCGTCAGCAGCAGTGAAGCGCAGGCCCTGTTGCCGCGCCTGCGCAGTTTTGTCGCCGAACACAAGCATCCGCCGGAAACGCCCGATCTGTGCGCCCTTCTGGCCTCCGTCCGGAGCCTCCTCCATGTCTGAAGCGATCACCATGACAGCCAGCCTCACCGCCACCCCCGGTCTTTGGGCAACGCTCAAGGAAGACCTGGCCTGCGTTTTCCAGCGCGATCCGGCCGCCCGCTCGACGCTGGAAGTCCTGACCACCTACCCCGGCGTCCATGCCGTGCTCACCCACCGGCTGTCGCACCGCCTGTGGCAGGCCGGCTGGCGCTTCCCGGCCCGTCTGCTGTCCTTCCTCGGACGCACCCTGACCAATGTCGACATCCACCCGGGCGCCACCATCGGCCGCCGCTTCTTCATTGATCACGGCGCCTGCGTCGTGATCGGCGAGACGGCCGAAGTCGGTGACGACGTCACGCTGTACCACGGTGTCACGCTGGGCGGCACCTCCTGGAACAAGGGCAAGCGCCACCCGACCCTGGCCAACGGTGTTGTCGTCGGCGCCGGCGCCAAGATTCTCGGGCCGATCACCATCGGCGAACGCGTCCGCGTCGGCGCCAATTCGGTGGTCGTCAAGGATGTACCGGCCGACCGCACCGTGGTCGGCGTGCCCGGCCGCATCGTCGATACCCGGGCCGGTGGCCTGCGGCCGGAAAATGGCATCAGCCTCGACCACAACCTGCTGCCCGACCCGGTCGCCAAATCCATCGCCTGCCTGATCGAACGCATCGAGAGCATGGAAAAGGAACTGGCCGAACTGCGTCACGAACCGCCGCCCGTCGAGCACGAAGCCGAATGCCGGACCTGCACGGCCGGCGACCTGTGCTGCGAGCACGAGGCAATGCACTGAGACCGCCATGGACCTGCTCGATTTCACCGATTGCAATCTCTACTTCGAAGACCCGCTGCCGGCCGCCGCTGAACAGCTGATCGCCCAGGCGTCGGCCGAATACGGCGAGGACACGGCCGAGATGGCCCTGCTGCGCGCCCACCTCATCGCGCCGGACAACCTCACCGTACTGGTCGGCCTGTACCGCTACTACTTTTACCAGCACCGCCTCGACGATGCGCTGATGGTTGCCGAACGCGCCATGCTGTTGTCCGGCCGCCTGCTCGGCCTGGCCCCCGACTGGCGCACGCTCGACGAGACGCGGCTCGGCACGGCCGCCGCCAACTCCTTCGGGATGATGCGTTTTTACCTGCTGGCTCTCAAGGCGGCGAGCATCGTATTGCTCCGCCTGGGCCAGATCGACGCCTCGCGCGACCGTCTGATCAAGCTTGCCGGCCTCGACAGCCGCGACCAACTCGGCGCCGCCAAGTTGCTCGAAGTCGTCGATGCCTTTCACCACCCCGCCGAAGAACCCGAAATCCAATTAGCAGCAGCCTGAGGAGTAACACCATGGACGACACACTCACCCTTGCCGAAGCCCTCGACGATCTGGTCTCTGCCGAAGACTTTCTCGACTATTTCGAGGTTCCCTACGAGCCGAGCGTAGTTCATGTGAACCGCCTGCACATCCTGCAGCGCTTCCACGACTACCTGGCCCGCCAGGCCCCCAACCTGCCGCCGGAAGAAGAGCTGCAGCGCGGCATCTACCGCCTCTGGCTGGAACGCGCCTACCAGGACTTCGTGACCTCCGACTCGCTGACCGAGAAGGTCTTCGCGGTGTTCCAGACCGTCTCCAAGCCGGAAGGCGGCATGAGCTCCTTCGTCTCGCTCGACAAGGTCTTCCGGACATGAACGGCTCACGTTGGGAACAGGGCGAAGCCGTCCGCCTGATTCGCAACGTGCGCAATGACGGCACCTATCCGGGCATGGATCCGGGCATGCCCCTGGTCCGCCGCGGCAGTATCGGCTACGTCGTGGACGTCGGGACTTTCCTGCAGGACCAGGTCATCTACTCGGTCAATTTCCTCGATGAAGACCGCGTTGTCGGCTGCCGCGAGGAAGAACTGATCGGCGCCGACGATCCCTGGGTGCCCTCGCGCTTCGAATTCCGCGAAAAGGTCCGGTCGGCCAAGGGCCTGTCGATTGGCGGTGAAGTGCTGGTGCCGCCCGGCGCCATTGGCGAAGTTATCAAGGTGGTGCGTCACGCCCCCGGCGGCGCCGCCTATCACATTCACTTCGACTGCCTGCTCGGGCGCGTCCTGCTGATTCCCGAGGATGCGCTGGAGGCAGTGGAGACAGGCGGAGCCCAATGATGCAAACCGGATATCTTGAACTGAAACTTTCCTGGGAACTCTTCCAGAAAGCCCCGGAAACCCTCTCCGACCCGGAACGTGGCCGCCTGGCTGAAGTCGCAACGCGGCAGAACAGCATCGAGCGGCGCATCCTGGCCAGCGCCGAAGCCGCCAATGTCATCGTGCCGGCCGCCACGCTGAACACCCGGCTCGGCGAAATCCGCCAGCGCTACGCCAGCCCCGAGGATTACCAGCACGACCTGGAACGCAGCGGCCTCAACGAAATCACCCTCGGCGAAGCGGTTGAACGCGACCTGCGCGTCGAGAGCGTGCTCGAGAAAATCGCCGCGGATACCGAACCGGTCAGCGCCGTCGATGCCGAAATCTACTACCGCCTGCATCCGGAAGCCTTCGACCGGCCGGAAGCCCGTCGCCTGCGCCACATCCTGGTCACCTTCAACAACCCGAAGCAGAAGCTCAAGGTGCTCAAGGAACTCGAAGCGCTGCGCGCGACGCTGACCAGCGACGAAAAATTCGCCAATGCCGCGCTGCGCCACTCGCAATGCCCGACCGCCGTCGAAGGCGGCAAGCTCGGCATTGTCAAGCGCGACCAGCTCTACGCCGAACTTGAACCTTCAGCCTTCGCGCTGTTCGAGGGTGAAGTCTCCGCCGTGCTCGAATCGCCAATCGGTCTGCACCTCGTGCGCTGCGACGAAATCCTCGACAGCGGCCTGCTCTCCTTCGCCGAAGTCGCCGACAAGATCATCGAACGCCTCAGCGACAAACGCCGCAAGGATGCCCAGCGGGCGTGGATCGTGGCTTTGCCGAAGGTCTGAAACAGGAAAAGACCTTAGGCCTGCCCCGGGTCAAAAACAGGCGCCAAGAACCAAGGCGCCCCCCGGGGCATCGCCGCCATCCGGTGAGCATCAGTCAAGCCATTGACCTGCAAGCTGTTCGAGGCAACCTCCGGGCAATTCAAAAACAATCCTGAATGGATAATTATTCGACAACCGAATCCGGAGATTCAGCGCGAAAACGGAAAACACAAAATCCGTGAAGTCCATTGCACCATTTGACTTTCGCCGCCTGCGGCGCCCCCGCCCCCTTATGATAAGCTTGCCAAGCGCATAAATAGCGCTATCCATTTGTACTCAAAATCAAGCTAACCAAGGGGGAATAAATGAACAAATCCATGCCTGTTTGCGGCCGTAACCTGCATCGCCTGGTTTCATCAATGGTAATGATGTGTCTTGTCGCGATTCTTTCAGGATGTGCCACACACTATGTCGATACCGCCACCACCGATGTGCCGCTTTCGACATACAAGAAGGTCGACCAGCCCAAAGCCGTGCAAGTGGTATTCGAGTTCCAGACCAAGGGGGTTCCAAATTCACGCGCCACAGGCTTTTTCAAGACCCAGGTTGTAGACCAGGTCAAGGCCAGCGGGCTATTTTCATCAGTTGAAGAGAAGCCGGTTCCCGGCGGCACCACACTGGGGATAACGGTGAACAATGTCCCGTTAACCGATGATGCCTTCGGCAAGGGCTTTGTCACAGGATTGACCTTTGGGCTGGCCGGCTCTCAGGTAACGGATGGCTACATCTGCACGCTTGATTATTCAAGCGATGTTCAAGGTTCAAACGTAACCAAGACAGCTCGTCATGCAATTCATACGGTGATGGGTGCCAAGGGAGCTCCCAACAACGCCGAACCAGCCAAGAATATCGAAGAAGCAGTACGGACGATGGCCCGGCAAATTGTTGGAACCGCGTTGCGTGACCTGTCCCTTGATCCCGCATTCAAGTAGAACGGGAGGAAATGGATATGCCCTCAACCCATCTTCGGCTGCTTCTATTGTTTGCCGTCATCTGCTTGACCAGTGCCTGTGCGACGACCCCAATGGGACAACCCACCGCCAGTGTCGACAACATCAGACTAGCCAAGTCTTCCGGAATTCAGCCGGTTGCGGTCGGCACATTCCAGTCGGCACAAGGCAAGGAGGAATCGCTTGAACGACCTCTTGCCATACGCGCCACCCGACTGACAGCTCCCGGCGAATCATTTGCCGGCTATCTGAAAGAAACGCTCGAAGCAGAACTGACTGGAGCGGGCTTGCTGAATACGGCAGCGCCCTTGATAGTTGAGGGAATTCTTACCGAGCGACAGGTTGATGCGGGAATGGGGCAAGGTAGCGCCTCCCTGTCCGCACGCTTTATTGTCAGGCGTGACGACAAACAGGTTTACGATCGTGAACTCGGCGTCAAATCGACTTGGGAGTCCTCGTTCGTCGGGGCGATAGCAATACCCGCGGCGATCAACGAATTCACATTGCTGCACAGGAAGCTGGTTAGCCGCCTGTTATCCGATCCGGAATTTGTTTCCGCTGTAAAGAAACAGTAACCGGCAAACCACTTGGCTGGCTCGTCAAAGCATCAGGCCGTGACGAGCCAGTAATCGCCCCTACGCCACCTCGACCGCGGCCGGCATGTGCTGCGGCAAGGTGATGCGGAAGGTCGTACCCTGGCCCGGTTCGCTGTTCACCTCGATACGCCCGCCGTGCTTCTTGACGATGATGTCGTAGGAAATCGACAGGCCGAGCCCGGTGCCCTTGCCAACCGGCTTGGTGGTATAAAAGGGTTCGAAGATGCGGTTCTGGACTTCCTGGCTCATGCCCTTGCCGGTGTCGGCAATCTCGAACCACACCTGATCGCCATCCGCCCCCGAACGTAGCGTGATGGTGCCGCGCTGCTCGATGGCCTGTGCCGCATTGACCAGCAGGTTCATGAAGACCTGGTTGATCTGGGCCGGCACACATTCGACCTGGGGAATATTGCCCAGCTCGCGAACCACTTCGGCCTTGTACTTGATCTCGTTGCAGACCACGTTGAGCGTGCTTTCCAGCGACTCGTTGAGGTTGGCCAGTTGGTGCTCGGCCTGGTCGACGCGGGAGAAATCCTTGAGATCCTGGACAATCTTGGTCACCCGGTTCAGGCCATCCTGTGATTCGTGGAGCAGCGAGGGCAGATCTTCGCGCAGGAATTCGAGGTCGGCCGCCTGGCGCGCCGCGGCCAGCGCATTGCGGTCGCCGCCGGCTTCAACGGCCTCGTAGGCGTCGATGAGCCGCAGCAGGTTGTTGATGTAGGTTTTCAGGGTGCCCAGGTTGGAATTGACGAAGCCGACCGGATTGTTGATCTCGTGCGCGACGCCTGCCGCGAGTTGGCCGATGGCGGCCATTTTTTCGGATTGCAGCAATTGCTGTTGGGCTTCTTCGACCTTGGTCAGCAGCAGTTCCAGTTCCTTGCGGTCGTTTTCCAACTTGATATTGGCCTCGCCGAGCTGCGAGGTGCGCTCGGCGACGATTTCTTCCAGATGATTCTGGTACTGCCGCAGGTCGTCCTCGGCGCGGTGGCGCTCGGTCACATCCTGCAGGGTTTCAATGGCGCCGATGCGTTGCCCGTCGGCATCGCACAGTGGCGCCGCGGTGAAGAATAGCCAGCGCCCGTTATCGCCCATGTGGGGGAACAAGGCTTCGCCCTCGAAGGCGCCAGCGATGTTGGGCGAGCGGCGAAAATGGCCGTGATAATAAGTGTCGAACTTATCTTCAAGACTGCCGTCGACGATCAGGTCGGCCATGAC
>JBAQDI010000049.1:0-82827 GCA_049294655.1 Azonexus sp. | reverse complement strand
GCCAACATGAGCCATGAAATCCGGACGCCGATGAACGGCATCATCGGCATGACCGAGCTGGCCCTCGATACCCAGCTCGACGCCGAGCAGCGCCACTATCTGAAAACCGTGAAGTCGTCGGCCGAGGCCTTGCTGACCATCGTCAATGACATTCTTGATTTCTCGAAAATCGAAGCCGGCAAGATGCAGTTCGAATCGCTGGCCTTCTCGGCGCAGGATGTCGTGCTCGAGGCGGCCAGGGTGCTCGCCGTCAGCGCCCACAAGAAGGGCCTGGAGCTGATCGTCGATGTGCATCCCGATGTGCCGCTGCGGGTGGTTGGCGACCCGAGCCGCTTGCGCCAGGTGATCATCAACCTGATCGGCAATGCCATCAAATTTACCGAGCAGGGTGAAGTGGCGCTGGAAGTGTCGTGTGACCAGTCGTCAGCGACTTCCGTTGGTCTGCGCTTTGCCATCCGGGATACCGGGATCGGCGTGCCGCCCGAGAAGCAGCAGGCGATTTTCGAGGCCTTCTCGCAGGCCGATGTATCAACGACCCGGCGTTTTGGCGGGACCGGTCTGGGGTTGGCCATTTCGGCCCGTCTGGTGCAACTGATGGATGGTCGTATCTGGCTGGAGAGCGAGGCGGGCAAGGGGTCTGTCTTCTTCTTTACGGCCCGCTTCGGTCTTGAGGCGGTGCCGGTTGCCCTGTCAGCGCCGGATATCCGCTTCAAGGGCAAGCGGGCGCTGGTCGTCGAGGACAACCCGGCGGCCGGGCGTTATCTGCTGCATCTGCTTGAGTCGCTGGGTGTCCAGGTGGCGCTGGTCGCCGATGGGCGGGCAGCCGTGGCGGCGGTCGAGCGTTCGCGGGCGGTCGAGTTTCCCTACGATTACATTCTGGCCGACGCCGGGATGCCGGCGCCGGTCGGCTTTGCCCTGGCTGAAAGCTGGCGGGCAGCGGGCCGGCCGGAAAAACTGCTGATGATGCTGACCACCGAGAATCAGCGTCAGGATCTGGCCCGTCTGCGTGATCTTGAGGTCTCGGCGCACCTGATCAAGCCGATCGGTCCTGGTGATCTGTTCGACGCCCTGCAACTGGTCAGCAAGAAGGCCGGCGAGGCGGCGGGCTTTGCCTTGGCTGATTTTCAGCTGGATTTGGCTCAGGCGGCGCCGCAGCGGGCGCTCAACATTCTTCTCGTCGAAGACAATCCGGTCAATCAGGAGCTGGCGCTGCGTCTCCTGGAGCACGCGCCGCATCAGGTTGTCGTGGCCAATGACGGAGCCGAGGCTGTCGATCTGTTCGACGAAAAGCATTTCGACGTGATTCTGATGGACATGCAGATGCCGGTAATGGGCGGCATTGAGGCGACCGAAGCCATCCGCTCGCGTGAAATGCGCCGCAGCTGGGTGGTCTCGCATGCCTTCCGGCCGGTATACATCATTGCCATGACGGCCAATGTCATGGCCAGCGATCGCGAGCGCTGCCTGGAGGCCGGGATGAACGACTATGTTGCCAAGCCGCTGCGTCCCGATCTGCTGCTGGCTGCCCTGGCGCGGGCCAGTGGTCAGATGTCCGAGCAGCCGGCCCCGCCGCCGGTTGACCGGGCGGCGCCGGAAAGCGCGCGGCTCGACCTGAAAGGGGCGCTGCGCGATATTGGCGACGCCGATCTTTTTGCCACCATGGCCAGCATGCTGGTCGCCGAGTGGGACGAACACGTGGCGCGGGTCGGCAAGGCGCTGCAGGCTGCCGATGTGAACGAATTGCGCATGCATGCCCATACCTTGAAGAGTCTGCTGGCGATGTTCCATGCCGAGGCAGCCCGCCAACTGGCGATGAATCTGGAGCTTGCGGCAATGGCTGCCGAAAAGGTCGATTGGTCCGCCTGTCAGGCCATTTACCGTGAGCTGGCCGAGGAAATGGCTTGCTTGCGTCCACTGTTTGAGCGATATGTGACAACGCGTGTAATCCCTTGATATTTGCCTGAAAAGGCACTTTTCGGCTAGAATAGGAAGGTTAAAAAGCACAAGCGGGAGGGCGCGAGCCTTCCCGCTTGGCACATGAATAAGCAGAAAATATTAGGAGAGCCGGTCGTGTCATTGCTGCCCTCATTCATACCCGCCATTCTCGCCCTCGCCGACGGAACGGTATTCAAGGGCCAGTCCATCGGCGCCCATGGTGTTACCAGCGGCGAGGTCGTGTTCAACACTGCCATGTCCGGCTATCAGGAAATCCTCACCGATCCTTCCTATTGCCAGCAAATCGTCACGCTGACCTATCCGCATATCGGCAACACCGGTTGCAATGCGGAGGATTTTGAATCCAATGCCAATTACGCTGCCGGCCTGGTCATTCGTGATCTGCCGCTGGTCGCCTCGAACTGGCGGACTCAGGACGATCTGTCGTCCTACCTGAAAAAGCACGGCATCGTCGCCATTGCCGGCATCGATACGCGCAAGCTGACGCGCATCCTGCGCGAAAAGGGGGCCCAGGCTGGTTGCATCCTGGCCGGTGAAGTCGACGAAGCCAAGGCCTTGGCCGCAGCCCGGGCTTTCCCGGGACTGAATGGCATGGATCTGGCCAAGGTGGTTTCGGCCAAGGAAAGCTATCCCTGGACGGAAGGCGAATGGACGCTGAAAGGTTATCAGCAAGGTCCGGCGCCGAAGTTCCATGTCGTTGCCTACGATTTTGGCGTCAAGAAGAACATCCTGCGCATGCTTGCCCAGCGCGGCGTCAAGCTGACCGTCGTGCCGGCCCAGACGCCGGCGTCCGATGTCCTGGCGCTCAATCCGGACGGTATCTTCCTGTCGAACGGCCCCGGCGATCCGGAACCTTGCGATTACGCCATTGCGGCGATTCGCGAATTCCTCGAGCGTGGCATCCCGACCTTCGGCATCTGCCTGGGTCACCAGTTGCTGGCCCTGGCCTCCGGTGCCAAGACGCTGAAGATGAAGTTCGGCCATCACGGCGCGAACCACCCGGTCAAGGACATGGATACCGGCCAGGTGCTGATTACCAGCCAGAATCACGGTTTTGCCGTGGATGGCGAGTCGCTGCCGGCCAATCTGCGGGCGACGCATGTTTCGCTGTTCGACGGTTCCCTGCAAGGCATTGCCCGCACCGACGTGCCCGCCTTCTCCTTCCAGGGGCACCCGGAAGCCAGTCCTGGTCCGCACGATGTGGCCTACCTGTTCGACCGCTTCCTCGATGCCATGAAGAACGGCGTCGCAGCACTCAATAAAGCGCAATAAGCGGCAACAAGCGAGAGAGAAAAAGATGCCGAAACGTACAGACATAAAAAGTGTTTTGATTATTGGCGCCGGCCCGATCATCATCGGTCAGGCCTGCGAATTCGACTACTCCGGTGCCCAGGCCTGCAAGGCCCTGCGCGAAGAGGGTTACAAGGTTATCCTGGTGAACTCCAATCCGGCGACGATCATGACCGACCCGGAAATGGCCGATGTGACCTACATCGAGCCGATTACCTGGCAGGTGGTCGCCAAGATCATCGAGAAAGAACGCCCGGATGCGCTGCTGCCGACCATGGGCGGCCAGACCGCGCTGAACTGCGCGCTCGACCTCGACCGCGAAGGCGTGCTGGAAAAGTTCAAGGTCGAGCTGATCGGTGCTTCGAAGGAAGCCATCGACAAGGCCGAGGATCGCCAGAAGTTCAAGGACGCGATGACCAAGATCGGTCTCGGCTCCGCCAAATCGGCCACCGCGCACAGCATGGAAGAGGCTTACCAGGTGCAGGCCGTGATCGGCTTCCCGACCATCATCCGGCCGTCCTTTACGCTGGGCGGCACGGGCGGCGGCATTGCCTACAACATGGAAGAGTTCGAGACCATCTGCAAGCGCGGTCTCGAAGCCTCGCCGACGCATGAACTGCTGATCGAGGAATCGCTGCTCGGCTGGAAGGAGTACGAGATGGAAGTGGTTCGCGACAAGGCGGACAACTGCATCATCATCTGCTCGATCGAAAACCTCGACCCGATGGGCGTCCATACCGGCGACTCGATCACCGTCGCGCCGGCTCAGACGCTGACCGACAAGGAATACCAGATCCTGCGCAACGCCTCGATCGCCGTGTTGCGCGAAATCGGCGTCGATACCGGCGGTTCCAACGTGCAGTTCTCGATCAACCCGGTCGATGGCCGGATGATCGTCATCGAAATGAACCCGCGTGTTTCGCGTTCGTCCGCACTGGCTTCCAAGGCGACCGGTTTCCCGATCGCCAAGATTGCCGCCAAGCTGTCGGTCGGCTACACGCTCGACGAGCTGTCGAACGACATCACGGGCGGCAAGACGCCGGCCTCGTTCGAACCATCGATCGACTACGTCGTCACCAAGGTGCCGCGCTTCGCCTTCGAAAAATTCCCGCAGGCCGACTCCACCTTGACCACGCAAATGAAGTCGGTTGGCGAAGTCATGGCTATCGGTCGCACCTTCCAGGAATCGCTGCAGAAGGCCTTGCGCGGTCTGGAAGTCGGCGTCGACGGCTTCAACCTGAAATCGGTCGATCCGGAAACCATCGATGAACAACTGGCCCGGCCGACGCCGGATCGCCTGTGGTACGTCGCCGATGCCTTTGGTGTCGGCATGACGGTCGACAAGGTTTTTGAACTGACCAAAATCGATCCGTGGTTCCTGGTGCAGATCAAGGAAATCGTCGACCTCGAACTGGCCGTCGAAAAGCGCGAACTGGCCTCGCTCAGCGCCGAAGAACTGCGCTATCTGAAGCGCAAGGGTTTCGCCGACCGTCGTCTGGCTTACCTGTTGAAGACCAGCGAGTCGGAGTTCCGCGCCCGTCGCCACGAACTGAACGTGCGTCCGGTGTACAAGCGCGTCGATACCTGCGCCGCCGAATTCTCGACCGATACCGCCTACATGTACTCGACCTACGAGGACGAGTGCGAGGCCAAGCCGACCGACAAGAAGAAGATCATGGTGCTCGGCGGCGGTCCGAACCGCATCGGCCAGGGCATCGAATTCGACTACTGCTGCGTGCACGCCGCCATGGCGATGCGCGAAGACGGTTACGAAACGATCATGGTCAATTGCAATCCGGAAACCGTATCGACCGACTACGATACTTCCGATCGTCTGTACTTCGAGCCGCTGACCCTGGAGGACGTGCTGGAAATCGTCGCCATCGAAAAACCGGTCGGCGTCATCGTCCAGTACGGTGGCCAGACCCCGCTGAAGCTGGCGCTGGCCCTCGAAGCCAATGGCGTGCCGATCATCGGCACCAGCCCGGAATCAATCGACGTCGCCGAAGATCGCGAACGCTTCCAGAAGCTGCTGCACGAACTCGGTCTGAAGCAGCCGCCGAATCGTACCGCCCGTACCGAGGAAGACGCGCTGCGTCTGGCCCAGGAAATCGGTTATCCGCTGGTCGTCCGTCCGTCCTACGTGCTGGGTGGCCGGGCCATGGAAATCGTCCATGAGCAGAAGGATCTCGAACGCTACATGCGCGAAGCCGTCAAGGTTTCGCACGATTCGCCGGTGCTCCTCGATCGCTTCCTGAACGATGCCGTCGAATGCGACGTCGATGCCCTGTCGGATGGCGACGAAGTGATCATCGGTGGCGTCATGGAGCACATCGAACAGGCCGGCGTGCACTCTGGCGATTCGGCCTGCTCACTGCCGCCGTATTCGTTGTCGGCAGCCGTGCAGGACGAACTGCGCCGGCAGACCAAGCTGATGGCCAAGGCGCTCAACGTCTGCGGCCTGATGAACGTGCAGTTCGCGATCAAGGACAACGACGTCTACGTGCTCGAAGTCAATCCGCGCGCCTCGCGTACCGTGCCTTTCGTCTCCAAGGCCACCGGCCTGCAACTGGCCAAGATCGCGGCGCGCTGCATGGCTGGCCGCAGTCTCAAGGACCAAGGTGTGACCAAGGAAGTCATCCCGCCGTATTTCTCGGTCAAGGAAGCCGTCTTCCCCTTCGTCAAATTCCCGGGCGTCGATACCATTCTTGGCCCGGAAATGAAGTCGACCGGTGAAGTCATGGGCGTCGGCGTCACTTTTGCCGAGGCCTTCGTCAAGTCGCAACTGGCGGCCAGCGTCAAGCTGCCGCACGCCGGCAAGGTCTTCTTGTCGGTCAAGGATGGCGACAAGGCCAAGGCCGTGGAAATTGCCCGCCACCTGCATGAGGCCGGTTTCCATCTGGCGGCGACGCGCGGTACGGCGCATGCCATCGAGGCCGCCGGCCTGCCGGTGCAGACGGTGAACAAATTTACTGAGGGCCGGCCGCACGTGGTCGACATGATCAAGAACAATGAAATTTCGCTGATCATCAATACCGTGGAAGAAAAGCGCCAGGCCATCAACGATTCGCGCAGTATTCGTACCTCCGGCCTGCAGGCCAGGGTCACAATGTACACGACGATCTGGGGGGCCGAGGCTGCCGCCGAGGGCATCCGCAACCGTGGTGAGCTGGTGGTCTACCCGATCCAGGAGCTGCACAAGCAGTTGCACTGAAACGAACCCTGAGCCGCCGGATTGTCCTTTTCGGACGCCGGCGGTTTTGCTTTTTCTGGAATGAAAAATGAATAAAGTTCCCTTGACCGTGGCTGGTGCCGAGAAACTTCGCCTTGAGCTGCATCGCCTGAAAACCGTCGAGCGTCCCTCGGTCATTGCGGCCATCGCCGAAGCGCGTTCGCACGGCGACTTGTCGGAAAATGCCGAATACGATGCCGCCAAGGAGCGTCAGGGTTTTGTCGAAGGGCGCATCCAGGAAGTGGAAGGCAAGCTATCCAATGCGCAAATCATCGATCCGACACTGCTCGATGCCGACGGTCGCTGCGTTTTTGGCGCGACGGTCGAGATCGAGGATCAGGATTCGGGTGATTCCGTGACTTACCAGATCGTCGGTGAGGACGAGGCGGATATCAAGGTCGGCAAGCTTTCCGTTGCTTCGCCGATGGCCCGGGCCTTGATCGGCAAGTACGCCGGTGATATCGCCCAGGTACAGGCGCCGGGCGGTATTCGCGAATACGAAATCATCGACGTTCGCTATCAATAAGCCCGGTTTGCCAAGCGTGGCGCGCAAGTTCTTCGAGGGGCTCTATTTCGTCACCATCAGCCTGTGGGTCGGTGGCATGTTGGCCATCGGCTATCTGGTGGCACCGGTGCTGTTTTCCAGCCTGGGTGACCGGCAACTGGCCGGGCTGGTCGCCGGCAAGTTGTTTGCCCTGATCGGCTGGATCGGTCTGGGGAGTGCAGCCTACCTGCTGATTTTTATGGCGGTGCGCCAAGGTACCGGAATGCTCAAGCGTGCGTCGTTCTGGCTGGTGCTGCTGATGGCTCTGATGACCGCGGCCAGCCTGTTCGGCATCCAGCCGCTGATGGTGCAGCTGAAACTTGATGCCTTGCCGCGCGAAGTCATGGACAGCGTATTGCGCGACCGCTTTGCCGCTTGGCACGGCATTTCCAGCATTCTCTACCTGATGCAGAGTTTGCTGGGCCTGGGGCTGGTCGTATCGGGCAGTCGCGGGCTGAAGTGATCAGCCCTGGAAGCTGCGCTTGCTCTTGCGCGGGGCGCTAGTCGGGCGGCGCGGGGCGCTGCGCGCTGCGGTCTTTTCGGTCTTGCTGGCGACCGGGGCCGGACGATAAACAATCAGCAACTTGCCGATATGCTGTACGGTGGCGGCATTGAGTTGGGTGCAGATTTGTTCAAGATAGGCCAGACGGTTTTCCCGGCTGTCGCCATAGACGCGAATCTTGATCAATTCGTGGGCATTGAGATTCAGGTCGATTTCCTTGAGGACCGCCTCGGTGAGGCCGTTTTCGGCAATCGAGACAACAGGATTCAGGTTGTGTGCCTGGGCGCGTAGTTCAGAGCGTTGGGCAGACGATAATTGCAGCATAGTAAACCTTTCAAAAACGGCATTTTACCGAATGAAAAGAACCAGAACCAGCAAAGCGTGGATGCGTGAGCATATTAATGATACGTATGTGCAGCTTGCCAGGAAAGAAGGCTGGCGTTCACGGGCCGCTTTCAAGCTCATGGAGATGGACGACAAGGACAAGTTGCTGCGCCGCGGCGAGGTTGTCGTCGACCTCGGAGCGACGCCGGGCGGTTGGTCGCAGGTCGCCGCCAAGCGGATCGGCGACGGCGGCATGGTGCTCGCCCTCGATCTGCTCGAAATGGAGCCGATCCATGGCGTGGACTTCATTCAGGGGGATTTTCGCGAGGACGACGTGCTCGCCAAACTGGAAGAAAAGCTGGGTGAGCGGCAGGTCGGTCTTGTAATGTCCGACATGGCCCCCAATATGTCGGGAGTGCCCCTCGTCGATCAGGCGCGGATCATGTATCTGGCCGAACTGGGTCTGGAATTTTCCAAGGTCCACCTGAAACCGGATGGCGCTTTTCTGGTCAAAGTTTTTCAGGGCACGGATTACGAGAATTTTCTGCGTGCCATGCGGGAAGTCTTCAAGACGGTGGCGGTCCGCAAACCGGATGCCTCACGCGATCGCAGTGCCGAGCTTTATTTGCTCGGCCGTGTCTTGCGCTGAGAGTTGTGTATAGAATGGCGTTTTTATCGCTCGATGCCGTAAAAGGAGTGCAAGCTTGAACAACATGTTCAAAAACCTCGCAATTTGGCTGGTTATCGGTCTCGTGCTGATGACATTGTTCAATCAGTTCAATGCCCGCCAGGTTGCCCAGGGAACCGTTGAGTACTCCCAGTTCATCGAAGAGGTCAAGGCGGGTCGAATCAGCAAGGTGGTCATGGAAGGCCGCACGCTGAAGGCGACGACGACCGATAACAAACGCATCACGACCTTCGCGCCGCCCGATTTGTGGCTGGTGTCGGATCTGCTGAAGAGTGGCGTCAAGATCGAGGCCAAGCCTGAAGAAGAGCAGTCGCTGCTGACGACGATTTTCATCAACTGGTTCCCGCTGATCCTGCTGATCGGCATGATGACCTTCTTCATGCGCCAGATGCAGGGTGGTGGCAAGGGCGGCGCGTTTTCCTTCGGCAAGTCGAAGGCGCGCATGCTCGACGAGTCGACCAATATCATCACCTTCGCCGACGTCGCCGGTTGCGATGAGGCCAAGGAAGAGGTTCAGGAAATCGTCGATTTCCTGCGCGATCCCTCGAAATTCCAGAAGCTTGGTGGCCGTATTCCCAAGGGCGTGCTGATGGTCGGCAATCCGGGGACCGGCAAGACCCTGCTCGCCAAGGCTATCGCCGGCGAAGCCAAGGTGCCGTTCTTCTCGATTTCCGGTTCCGATTTTGTTGAAATGTTTGTCGGTGTCGGCGCCGCCCGCGTGCGCGACATGTTCGAAAATGCCAAGAAGCACGCGCCGTGCATCATCTTCATCGATGAAATTGATGCCGTCGGTCGCCATCGCGGTGCCGGCCTCGGTGGTGGCAACGACGAGCGCGAACAGACCCTGAACCAGTTGCTGGTCGAGATGGACGGCTTCGAAGGTCACACCGGCATCATCGTCATCGCCGCGACCAACCGTCCAGACATCCTGGATCCGGCGCTGCTGCGTCCGGGGCGTTTCGACCGTCAGGTCGTCGTGCCGCTGCCCGATATTCGTGGCCGTGAGGAAATCCTCAAGGTGCACATGCGCAAGGTGCCGATTTCCGGTGACGTCAAGGCTGACATCATCGCTCGTGGTACGCCCGGTTTCTCCGGTGCCGATCTGGCCAATCTGGTTAACGAGGCTGCCCTGTTCGCGGCGCGTGGCAACAAGCGCCTGGTGGACATGGATGACTTCGAAAAGGCCAAGGACAAGATCATGATGGGCGCCGAGCGCCGCAGCATGGTGATGTCCGAGGAAGAAAAGACCAATACGGCTTACCACGAGTCCGGTCATGCCGTGGTTGCCAAGCTCATGCCGAAGTCTGATCCGGTGCACAAGGTGACGATCATTCCGCGTGGTCGCGCCCTAGGGCTGACCATGCAGTTGCCGGAACAGGATCGCTACGCTTATGACCGCCAGTACCTGATGAGCCGCATCGCCGTGCTGTTCGGTGGCCGGATTGCCGAAGAACTGTTCATGAACCAGATGACCACCGGTGCGTCCAACGATTTCGAGCGGGCAACCGCGATGGCGCGTGACATGGTGACGCGCTACGGGATGTCCGATCTTGGCGTCATGGTCTATGGCGAGAATGATGGCGAAGTCTTCCTTGGCCGTTCGGTGACGCAGCACAAGAATGTTTCCGAAGCGACCATGCAGAAGGTCGATGCCGAAATCCGTCGCATCATCGACGAACAGTACGCGCTGGCCCGCAAGATCCTTGAAGAAAACCGCGACAAGGTCGAAGCCATGACCAAGGCCCTGCTCGAATGGGAAACCATTGACGCCGAGCAGATCGACGACATCATGGACGGCAAGCCGCCGCGTCCGCCGAAGCCGACGCAAAGCCTGCCGCGTTCCTCGACGCCGCCGGATGCGCCGGGTGCCGAGCCGAATGCCGCAGCCACGGCCTGAGTTTCGGCTCATTTGAAACAGCCGGGAGCTTGCTCCCGGCTTTTGCTTTTATAGACCATGAATATTCTGCATTGCGGGCATTTCCGCCTTTCCCTGGCTCGGCCACTGGTCATGGGAATCGTCAATCTGACGCCGGATTCCTTTTCGAGCGACGGCCTGGCTGATGATCTGGAGCGGGCGGTCGTCCATGCCCGGCATCAACTTGACGCCGGGGCGGATATTCTCGATATCGGGGCCGAATCCTCGCGACCCGGTGCCATGCCGACCCCGGAAGAAGAAGAGTTGCGCCGCCTGTTGCCGCTGCTCGAGCGGATTGCCAGCTGGGGCGTGCCGATTTCAGTCGATACCTACAAGCCGGCCGTCATGCGGGCGGCCCTGGCGGCCGGGGCGACAATGATCAACGACATCGCCGGCCTGCGCACTCCGGGCGCGCTGGAAGCCGTGCAGGACAGTGATTGCGCCGTTTGCCTGATGCACATGCAGGGCGAGCCGGGCAGCATGCAGCAGGCACCGGATTATCGGGATGTCGTGGCCGAGGTTGAGACCTATCTCGCCGAACGGCTAGCGCTCTGCCGGCAGGCCGGAATCGTCGCCGAGCGCCTGGTTCTCGATCCGGGCTTCGGTTTCGGCAAGACGCTGGATCATAATCTGGCCCTGTTTCGGGCTCTGCCCCGTTTGCTGGGGGCCGGCTATCCGTTGCTCGTCGGGGTGTCGCGCAAGACCATGCTCGGCGGGATGACTGGTCGTCCGGTTGGCGAGCGATTGGCGGCGAGTGTTGCCGCGGCCATGCTGGCGGCGCAAAAGGGTGCGAAAATATTGCGGGTGCATGATGTGGCGGCAACTGTTGACGCCTTGAAGGTGCTGGCCGCCATTGAACAGGGAGAGCGTGATGAGTAGAAAATATTTCGGTACCGACGGGGTGCGTGGCCGGGTTGGTCAATCGCCGATCACGCCGGATTTCGTCATGCGTCTGGGCTACGCGGCCGGTCGGGTATTTCTCGATAATGGCAGCATGGCCGCCGGCGAGCGCCCTTCGGTGCTGATCGGCAAGGATACCCGGCTCTCTGGTTACATGCTGGAGTCGGCGCTGGAGGCGGGCTTTGCCGCTGCCGGCGTTGATGTCTGCCTGGTTGGTCCGCTGCCGACGCCGGCTGTTGCCTACCTGACGCGCGCCCTGCGCCTGCAGGCGGGGATCGTCATTTCGGCTTCGCATAATCCCTACTACGATAACGGGATCAAGTTTTTCTCGGCGCAGGGCACCAAGCTGCCGGATGCTGTCGAGCAGGCCATCGAAGCGCTGATCGATCAGCCGATGATCTGCGTGGCACCGGCCAGTCTGGGGCGGGCCAAGCGCATCGACGATGCGCGCGGCCGTTACATCGAATTCTGCAAGAGCACCTTTCCCAATGATCTGGATCTGCGCGGCCTGAAAATCGTCGTCGATTGCGCGCATGG
Organism: Azonexus sp.; assembly: GCA_049294655.1. Lineage (GTDB taxonomy): Bacteria > Pseudomonadota > Gammaproteobacteria > Burkholderiales > Rhodocyclaceae > Azonexus. The sequence goes on along the minus strand of JBAQDI010000049.1, from coordinate 70,939 downwards.
CGCGGCCTATCACACGGCGCCGGATGTCTTTCACGAACTCGGGGCGGAAGTGGTCAGTATCGGTGCCCAGCCAAATGGTTTGAACATCAATGACGGTTTTGGCGCGACGGCTCCCAAAGCTTTGTGTGAGGCTGTGCTGGCGCATGGCGCCGATCTCGGCGTGGCGCTCGATGGCGATGCCGACCGTATCCAGATGGTCGATGCCAAGGGCTGTCTATACGACGGCGACCAGTTGCTCTACGCCATCGTGCGCAGTCGGGCGCGGCATGGCAAGGTCAGCGGCGTGGCTGGAACGCTGATGACCAATCTGGCGCTGGAGCACGCCCTGGCACGCCTGGGGGTGCCTTTTGCCCGGGCCGCGGTGGGTGATCGCTATGTGGTCGAGATGCTCAACCAGAACGGCTGGCTGTATGGCGGCGAGAATTCCGGCCACATCCTGGCCCTGGATCGCCACACGACTGGTGACGGGACGGTTGCTGCGCTGCAGGTGCTGGCAGCCTTGCGCGAGGTTGGTGGGACGTTGCAGGAGTTGCTCGGCGGTCTGGTGCTCTATCCGCAGAAGCTGATCAACGTGCCGATCGTCAAGGGTTTTTCCTGGCGCGATGACCCGGCCATCCTGGCCGCGCTGCAGGCTGTTGAGCGGCGCATGGCCGGACGGGGCAGGGTGCTGCTGCGCGCTTCGGGGACCGAACCGCTGCTCCGGGTCATGGTTGAGGGCGAGGATGCGGCGCTTGTCCTGGCCGCTGCCGAAGAATTGGCCGACGTCGTGCGTCAGGCGGCACAGTCCGTCTAGGGCTTCCTTGCCTTGACCGGGATTCCGGCTGGCGGCTATAATCCGAAGGTTTTTGCCAACCGAGACTGACTGATCTATGCGGAAAAAGCTTGTCGCCGGCAACTGGAAGATGCATGGCAACCTCCGGGAAAATGCGGCGCTGCTGGATCGCTTGGTTGCTGGCTTGCCGGGTGTCGGGTGCGAGGTGCTGGTTTGTGTGCCTTCTCCCTATCTGGCTCAGGTTGGCGAGCGTTTGCAGGCGACTTCCGTTCTTTGGGGGGCGCAGAACGTCAGCGAGCATGCTGCGGGGGCCTTTACTGGCGAAGTGGCGGCTTCAATGCTGGCCGATTTTGCCTGTACTCATGTGCTGGTCGGGCATTCCGAGCGGCGCACGCTGTATGGCGAAAGCGATGCGGTGGTGGCTGCCAAATGTCGGGCGGTGCTGGCCGCCGGTATGCGACCAGTGCTGTGTGTGGGTGAAACGCTGGCTGAACGTGAGGCGGGTCTGACGCAGGCGGTAGTTGAGCGGCAGTTGTCGGCGGTGCTGGGGGGTGTTGGTGTCGCGGCTTTTGCCCGGATGGTGGTGGCTTATGAGCCGGTCTGGGCAATAGGTACGGGATTGACCGCTTCGCCGGCGCAGGCCGAAGAAGTGCATGCGGCGATCCGTTCGCGCATCGCCGGGCAGGATGCCTTGGTGGCAGAAGGTTTGCAGATTTTGTATGGCGGTAGTGTGAAGCCGCAGAGTGCGGTGGAATTGTTTGCGCAGCTCAATATCGATGGTGGTTTGATCGGTGGGGCGGCGCTGGTGGCGGATGATTTTCTTGCGATTTGCCGTGCGGCAAATTGATAGGCGGTGAAATGAACTGGTTCTTCTCTTTGTTGTTGACGGTGCATATTCTGGTGGCGCTGGTCATTATCGGTCTGGTGCTCATGCAGCACGGCAAGGGTGCTGATATGGGTGCGGCGTTTGGCAGCGGTGCCTCGGGCAGTCTGTTTGGTTCGTCCGGTTCGGCCAATTTCCTGAGCCGGACGACGGGTGTTCTGGCGGCGGTGTTTTTTGTCACCAGTTTGACGCTGGCATACGTAGCATCAAACAAGCCAAAAACGACTGGCAGTGTGATGCAAGAAACGGTACAATTGCCGCCGGTTTCGCAGCCTGCCCCGGTTGGCGGTGAAACACCGGTGACGCCGGCTGATGCTGCGTCTCGGGCGAAAGATATTCCGAAGTAAGGTAAGGTGTTTCGCTTGGCATGATCCCTCGCCAAGTGAATCAAAAAGTAGTGCCGACGTGGTGAAATTGGTAGACACGCTATCTTGAGGGGGTAGTGGCGCAAGCTGTGCGAGTTCGAGTCTCGCCGTCGGCACCAAAAAACTGGGGCAGTGGCCAATACGGTACGCTGTTTCGTACAAGAAACTGAATATTGGCGGCGGATCATGGAAAACTACTTTCCAATCCTGATGTTCGTTCTGGTGGGGGTTGCGATTGGTGTATTGCCGATTGCGATGGGTTTTCTGCTAGCCCCCAGCCGGCCCGACCCAGAGAAACTATCTCCCTACGAATGCGGTTTTGAGGCGTTCGAAGATGCGCGCATGAAATTCGATGTGCGTTATTACCTGATTGCCATCCTGTTTATCCTGTTCGATCTGGAAATCGCCTTCCTGTTTCCTTGGGCAACGGTTTTCAAGGATATCGTCGCGACCGAATCGATCAAGTTGTTCGGTTTCATCGAAATGCTGGTTTTCGTTGCCATCCTGGTTATTGGCTATGTCTATGCCTGGGCCAAGGGCGCGCTGGAATGGGAATAAAGCATGGCTATTGAAGGCATTCTCCAGGAAGGCTTTGTCACCACGACTGCTGACAAGCTGATCAATTACATGCGCACCGGCTCGATGTGGCCGATGACTTTCGGCTTGGCTTGTTGTGCCGTCGAAATGATCCATGCCGGTTGTGCGCGCTACGACCTTGATCGATTTGGTATCGTGTTTCGCGCCAGTCCGCGTCAGTCCGATGTAATGATCGTTGCCGGAACGCTGACCAACAAGATGGCACCGGCGCTGCGCAAGGTTTACGACCAGATGTCCGAGCCGCGCTGGGTGATCTCCATGGGCTCCTGCGCCAATGGTGGTGGCTACTATCACTATTCCTATTCCGTGGTCCGTGGTTGTGACCGGATCGTACCGGTCGATATCTATGTGCCGGGGTGTCCCCCGACGGCTGAGGCCTTGTTGTACGGGCTGATTCAGTTGCAGAACAAGATTCGTCGTACCAATACCATTGCCCGTTAATTGCCAAGGCTGATCACTATGTCCGCCAAGCTGGAAACGCTTAGCCAGAACTTACAGAAGCACTTTGCTGACAAGTTGTTGTCGGTGAAGACTGCTTTGGGTGAGGTGACCATAGAGGTTGCCGCTGCCGACTATCTCTCCGTGATGCAGACGCTGCGCGACGAAGCCGATTTGGGTTTCGAAGAGTTGATCGATCTGTGCGGCGTCGATTATTCCACCTATGGTGAGGGTGCTTGGCAAGGAAAGCGTTTTGCTGCCGTGTCGCATCTCCTGTCGTTGGCCAATAACTGGCGTTTGCGGGTGCGGGTCTTTGCCGAGGACGATGAGTTCCCGATGGTGGCATCGCTTACCGGTTTGTGGACCAGCGTCAATTGGTTCGAACGCGAAGCCTTCGATCTGTACGGCATTGCCTTTGTGGGTCACAACGACCTGCGCCGCATCCTGACCGACTATGGTTTCATCGGCCACCCATTCCGCAAGGATTTCCCGATTTCCGGTCATGTCGAAATGCGCTACGACCCGGATCAGGCACGTGTGATCTATCAGCCGGTGACCATCGAGCCGCGCGAAAACACCCCGCGCATCGTGCGCGAAGATACTTTCGGGGATACCGCTCATGGCTGACATCCGTAATTTCACCCTGAATTTCGGGCCGCAACACCCGGCGGCGCACGGTGTGCTGCGTCTGGTGCTGGAGCTGGACGGCGAAGTTGTTCAGCGTGCCGACCCGCATATCGGTCTGCTCCACCGGGCCACCGAAAAACTGGCGGAAACCCGCACCTGGGTGCAATCCGTGCCCTACATGGACCGTCTCGACTACGTGTCGATGATGTGCAACGAACATGCTTACTGTCTGGCGACTGAAAAGTTGCTGGGCATCGAAGTGCCGGAGCGTGGCCAGTACATCCGCGTGATGTTCGACGAAGTGACGCGCATCCTCAACCACCTGTTGTGGATCGGCTGTCATGCGCTGGACGTCGGGGCGATGACCATGGCGCTCTATACCTTCCGCGAGCGCGAAGATTTGATGGATGCCTACGAGGCCGTCTCGGGTGCCCGCATGCACGCTGCCTACTACCGTCCGGGTGGCGTTTATCGCGACCTGCCGGATCGCATGCCGCAATACGCACCGTCGACCTGGACCAGCGCCAAGAAGGCCGGTGAGCTCAACGAGAATCGCAGCGGTTCGCTGCTTGATTTCCTCGAGGATTTCACCAATCGCTTCCCGACCTATCACAGCGAATATCACACCCTGCTGACCGACAACCGGATCTGGAAACAGCGTCTGGTCAATGTCGGTGTCGTGACGCCCGAGCGCGCCAAGCAAATGGGCTTTACCGGCGCCATGTTGCGCGGTTCCGGCATTGCCTGGGATTTGCGCAAGAAGCAGCCATATTCCGCTTATGACAAGGTCGATTTCGATGTGCCGGTCGGCGTCAATGGCGACAGCTATGACCGCTATCTGGTGCGCATGGAAGAAATGCTCCAGTCGAACAAGATCATCAAGCAATGTATCGCCTGGCTGCGCAAGAATCCCGGCCCGGTGATCACCGAGAATCACAAGGTTGCACCGCCCTCGCGCGAAGGCATGAAGTCCAACATGGAAGAGCTGATTCACCATTTCAAGCTCTTCACTGAAGGGATTCATGTACCCGAGGGCGAAGCGTACGCCGCCATTGAGCACCCGAAGGGCGAGTTCGGCATCTACTTCATTTCCGACGGGGCCAACAAGCCGTACCGGATGAAGATTCGTGCCCCGGGCTTTGTCCATCTGGCAGGCATGGACGAAATGTCCAGAGGCCACATGTTGTCCGATGTCGTGACGATTATCGGTTCCCAGGATATTGTTTTTGGCGAGATCGACCGCTGATGTTTTCCGCTGAAACCCTCCAGAAATTTGCGCGCGAAGTCGCCAAGTACCCCGCCGAACAGAAGCAGTCGGCAGTCATGGCCTGTCTCGCGCACGCCCAGGAAGAAAAGGGCTGGCTGCCTCCGGAAGTCATTGAGGCCGTTGCCGTTTATCTTGGCATGCCGCCGATGGCTGCCTACGAAGTCGCTTCCTTCTACAACATGTATGACCTGAAGCCGGTCGGCAAGTACAAGATCACGGTCTGTACGAATCTGCCCTGTGCGCTGTCCGGTGGCTACCATGCCGGCGAATACGTGCAGAAGAAGCTCGGTATCGGCTACGGTGAAACCACCGCCGACGGCAAATTCACGCTGAAAGAAGGCGAGTGCATGGGCGCCTGTGGCGACGCACCGGTCTTCATCGTCAATAACCGCTCGATGTGCAGTCACATGCATCCGGAGCAGATCGACAAGTTGCTCGAGGAGCTCAAATAATGACGATGCTCGGTTCGATCAACGGCGTCCTGATGGAAGGCCTGAATGGCGACAAGACCTGGCACTTGCAGGACTATGTGGCACGCGGCGGCTATGCCCAGCTGCGCCGCATCCTGGCTGACAAGCTGACGCAGGAAGACGTCATCGGTGAAGTCAAGAAATCCGTGCTGCGCGGTCGTGGCGGCGCCGGTTTCCCGACGGGTCTGAAATGGTCCTTCATGCCGCGTTCCTTCCCGGGCGACAAGTACATCGTCTGCAATACCGACGAAGGCGAGCCGGGGACCTTCAAGGACCGCGACATCATGGCCTACAACCCGCATGCGGTGATTGAAGGTATGGCGATTGCGGCCTTCGCGATGGGCGCGACGCGCGGCTACAACTACGTGCACGGCGAAATCTGGGAAATCTACCAGCGTTTCGAAGCCGCGCTCGACGAAGCCCGCGCTGCCGGTTTCATCGGTCAGAACATCCTCGGTTCCGAATTCAGCTTCGAGCTGTTCGCCCACCACGGTTACGGCGCCTACATCTGTGGCGAAGAAACCGCGCTGCTCGAATCGATCGAAGGCAAGAAGGGCCAGCCGCGCTTCAAGCCGCCGTTCCCGGCCTCTTTTGGCCTGTACGGCAAGCCGACGACGATCAACAATACCGAGACCTTCGCGGCCATTCCCTTCATCCTGAAGATGGGTGGCGAAGAGTTCCTCAACCTGGGCAAGCCCAATAATGGCGGCACCAAGCTGTTCTCGGTGTCCGGCCACGTCAATCGCCCGGGTAATTACGAAATTCCGCTCGGCACGCCGTTTGCCACGCTGCTCGAAATGTGCGGTGGCATGCGCGGCGGGCGCAAGCTGAAGGCGGTCATTCCCGGCGGCTCATCCGCTCCGGTCATGCCGGGCAGCGTGATCATGGATTGCACCATGGATTACGACTCGATCAGCAAGGGCGGTTCGATGCTCGGCTCGGGCGCGGTCATCGTGATGGACGAGACGGTCTGCATGGTCAAGGCGCTGGAGCGTCTGTCCTTCTTCTATCATGAAGAGTCCTGCGGCCAATGCACACCCTGCCGTGAAGGTACGGCCTGGATGTACAAGGTTGTGCACCGTATCGAGAACGGTCTGGGCAAGCCCGAAGACCTTGATCTGCTGAACAGCGTGCTGGGCAACATCGCCGGTCGGACCATTTGCGCACTCGGCGACGCAGCTGCCTTCCCGGTCCAGAGTTTCCTCAAGCACTTTGGCAAGGAATTCGAGTACCACATTGAACACAAGTCCTGTCTGGTCCCCAAGGATGTCCAGTGGGCCGGCAGCGGCTTCCACAAGATTCCGGCCTGATCGGGTGCGGGTTAGTAACGAAATCAACGACGAAAAGTCAGGCTACAAGGTAGCGACATGCTAGAAATCGAAATCGACGGCAAGAAAGCGCAAGTGCCCGACGGCAGCACGGTGATGGACGCCGCGCAGCAGGTTGGCGTGTACATCCCGCATTTCTGCTACCACAAGAAACTCTCGATTGCCGCCAACTGCCGGATGTGTCTGGTCCAGGTGGAAAAGGCGCCGAAGCCGTTGCCCGCTTGTGCAACGCCGGTGACCAACGGCATGAAGGTCTTCACCCACTCCGAACTGGCCGTCAAGGCGCAGAAGGGCGTGATGGAGTTCCTGCTGATCAATCACCCCCTGGATTGCCCGATCTGCGATCAGGGCGGCGAATGCCAGCTGCAGGACATGTCGGTCGGCTACGGTCCGATGAAGAGCCGCTACACCGAAGATAAGCACGTCGTCTTCCACAAGAATGTCGGGCCGCTGATTTCCATGCAGGAAATGAGCCGCTGCATTCACTGCACCCGTTGCGTGCGTTTTGGTCAGGAAGTTGCCGGCATCATGGAACTCGGCATGGCCAACCGCAACATGCATTCCGAGATCATGACCTTTGTCGGTCGCAGCGTTGATTCCGAATTGTCGGGCAACATGATTGACCTGTGCCCGGTCGGTGCGCTGACCTCCAAGCCATTCCGTTACACCGCTCGTTCATGGGAACTGCAGCGCCGCAAGTCGGTCAGCCCGCACGATTCCGTCGGTGCCAACCTGGTTGTCCAGGTCAAGCACGACAACGTGATGCGCGTGCTGCCGCGGGAAAATGAAGAAGTTAACGAGTGCTGGATTTCCGACAAGGAACGTTTCTCGTATCAGGCCCTGAACTCCGACCAGCGGCTGACCAAGCCCCTGGTCAAGCAGGGTGGCGAGTGGCGTGAAGTCGACTGGAACGTGGCGCTCGATTACGTCGCCCACGGTCTCAAGGATGTTGCGCGCAATCATGGCGGTGACGCCATCGCCGCGCTGGCTTCGCCGGCCTCGACGCTGGAAGAACTCTATCTGCTGGGCAAGGTCTTCAAGGGCCTGGGCAGCGGCAATGTCGATTTCCGTCCGCGCCAGATCGATTTCGCCACCGATTTCAAGCGTGCCGGGACGCCGTGGCTGGGCCTCAAGCTGGCCGAGATCAAGGATCTCGACGCCGCATTGGTGGTCGGCTCCTTCCTGCGCAAGGATCATCCGCTGATCGCTCAGCGCCTGCGCCAGGCCGCCAAGAAATACACCAAGGTCAGCCTGCTGTCGGTGGCTGGCGACGATCAGCTGATCCAGCTGCACGCCAACCTGACGGTGGCACCGGCGCAACTGGCCCAGTCGCTGGCAGCTGTCGTCAAGGCCGCCGCCGAAATCAAGGGCGCTGCCGTGCCGGCCGGTCTGGAAACTGTGGCCGTCTGCGAAACCAGCAAGAAAATCGCGCAGAGCCTGCTCGAAGGTGAAAAGCGCGCTATCTTCCTCGGCAATGTCGCGACGCAGTCGGCGCAAGCCACTCAATTGCACGCCCTGGCGCTCGAGCTCGGCAAGCTGACCGGCGCGACCGTCGGTTTCCTCGGCGAAGCGGCTAACGTCGTCGGCGGTCACGCCGGCTGGGCCCTGCCAGCGGGTGCCAATGCCCGCCAGATGTTCGAACAGCCGCGCAAGGCTTACTTCCTGCTCGGTATCGAACCGGAATTCGATTACGCCAATCCGCAAGTCGCCTTTGCCGCCCTGAAGCAGGCTAGCCTGGTTGTCTTTGCCTCGGCCTTCAAGAACGACCTGGCCCTGGAATACGCCGACGTGATCCTGCCGATCGCGCCTTACACCGAAACAGCCGGTACCTTCGTCAATATCGAAGGCCGGGTGCAGAGCTTCAACGGTGTCGTCAAGGCCCGTGGCGATGCGCGTCCGGCCTGGAAGCTTTTGCGTGTCCTCGGCAACGTCCTGACCCTCGACGGTTTCGCCTACGAATCGAGCGAAGCGGTGCGCGACGAAGTGCTCGGCAAGGGCGCCGAGTTCGTTGCCAATCTCGATAATGGCCTGAACGGCGTCGCCATCGCGCTGCCGGCGGTCGTCGATGGCCTGCAACGCATTGCCGATGTGCCGATCAATTTTGCCGATGCCATGGCCCGGCGTTCGCCGGCCTTGCTGCAGACGGCGGATGCCATCGCGCCGACGGCCCGTATCAATGCGCAGACCCTGGCTCAACTCGGCCTTGCCGACGGAGCCCAGGTTCGCGTCAAACAGGGCAATGGTGAGGCCGTTCTGGTCGCCAGGGCCGACAACAATGTGCCGGCTGCTTGTGTTCGCGTTGCCGCGGCCCACGCCAGCACGGCTGCGCTGGGCGAGATGTTCGGCCTGATTTCCGTGGAGCGTGCATAAATGGACGCAGTGATGAGTTTCGGAGAGGGCATCTTCGGCGGCATCTGGCCGGGCGTCTGGACCCTGATCAAGATCGTTCTGATCGTTGCCCCGCTGCTGCTGGGCGTTGCCTACCTGACCTACTTCGAACGCAAGGTCATCGGCTTCATGCAGGTCCGCATCGGGCCGAACCGCGTCGGTCCCTGGGGTCTGATCCAGCCGATTGCCGACGGTCTGAAGCTGCTGCTCAAGGAAGTGATCATTCCAAGCGGTGCCAACAAGGGCATCTTCATCATCGCCCCGATGCTGGCCCTGGCGCCGGCCCTGGCTGCCTGGGCGGTGGTGCCTTTCACCGATACCCTGGTGCTGGCCAATATCGACGCCAGCCTGCTTTACATCATGGCCATCACCTCGATGGGCGTCTATGGCGTGATCCTGTCCGGTTGGGCGTCCAATTCCAAGTACGCCTTCCTCGGTGCCATGCGCTCCGCGGCACAGATGGTGTCCTACGAAATCTCGATGGGCTTCTCGCTGATCTGCGTGCTGATGATTTCTAACAGCCTGAATCTTGTCGAAATCGTCAATGTTCAGCAGCAAGGTCGTCTGGCTGACATGGGCCTGGGTTTCCTGTCCTGGAACTGGCTGCCGCTGCTGCCGATGTTCGTGGTCTACCTGATCTCGGGGGTCGCTGAAACGAACCGCGCGCCGTTCGACATCGCTGAAGGCGAAACGGAAATCGTCGCCGGCTTCTTCGTCGAATACTCAGGCATGGCCTTCGCCGTCTTCTTCCTGGCCGAATACGCCAACATGATCCTGGTCTCGGCATTGACCTCGATCCTGTTCCTCGGGGGCTGGCTGTCGCCGGTCGGCTTCCTGCCCGACGGCATTCTCTGGCTGTTTGCCAAGATGTCGGTCATTCTTTTCCTTTTCCTCTGGTTCCGTGCCACCTTCCCGCGTTATCGCTATGACCAGCTGATGCGCCTGGGCTGGAAAGTGTTTGTGCCGATCAGCATCGTCTGGTTGGTTGTCGTGGGGTGCTGGATGATGTCCCCCCTGAATATCTGGAAGTGAGGAGAGACTTATGGGTTCGATGAAGGAAATCTTCAACAGCCTCCTCCTCAAGGAGCTGTTGAAAGGGATGGCGGTGACCGGCAAGTATTTCTTTGCCCGCAAGATCACCGTCCAGTATCCCGAAGAAAAGACGCCGCAGAGCTTCCGCTTCCGTGGCCTGCATGCCCTGCGCCGCTACGAGAATGGCGAAGAGCGCTGCATTGCCTGCAAGCTGTGCGAAGCGATCTGCCCGGCCATGGCAATCACCATCGAGGCTGAGCCGCGTGATGACGGTTCACGTCGCACGACGCGCTACGACATCGATCTGACCAAGTGCATCTTCTGCGGTTTCTGCGAAGAAGCCTGCCCGGTCGACGCCGTCGTTGAAACCCGCGTTTTCGAATACCACGGCGAGAAGCGTGGTGACCTGTACTACACCAAGCAGATGTTGCTGGCCAACGGTGATCGTTATGAAGATCAGATCGCCCAGGACCGTGCGCTTGATGCCACTTACCGATAACGGGTGCCTGTGATGGATTTTCAGACTCTGGTCTTTTTCTTCCTGTCGGCGATTCTCATCGTTGCCAGCTTGCGGGTGATTACCGCCCGCAACCCGGTGCATGCGGCCCTGCATCTGATTCTTGCCTTCTTTACCTGCGGCGGTATCTGGGCGTTGCTGCAAGCCGAATTCCTGGCCATCGCCATCATTCTGGTCTATGTCGGGGCGGTCATGGTGCTCTTCCTGTTCGTCGTGATGATGCTCGACATCAACATGGATCGCATCCGCCAGGGCTTCTGGAACTATCTGCCGCTGGGCGCCTTGCTCGGCCTGTTGCTGGTCCTCGAGATGGGGCTGGTGCTGGGCAGCAAGTACTTCCAGGTGCCCGCTGCCGAAGCTGTTCTGCCGGCTGGTGTCTCGAATACCAAGGCTATCGGTGCGCTGATGTTCAGCGACTATGTCTATCCGTTCGAGCTTGCTTCCATCGTGCTGCTGGTCGGCATGATCGCAGCGATTGTTCTGACCTACCGCGGTCCCAAGAAGACCAAGTACACCAACCCAAATCAGCAGCTCTTCGTCAAGGCGAAGGATCGCGTTCGCGTTCTGCAGATGCCGGTTGAAAAAGACTGAACCCCGGGAAGACCATGCTAACTCTTTCACTCTCGCATTTTCTGATTCTGGGCGCGATCCTGTTCGCGATCAGCGTTGTCGGCATCTTCCTGAACCGGAAGAATCTGCTGGTGCTGCTGATGGCCATCGAACTGATGCTGCTCGCGGTCAATATGAATTTCGTCGCCTTTTCGCACTATCTGCAGGACTTGAACGGCCAGATCTTCGTCTTCTTCATCCTGACTGTCGCCGCCGCCGAATCCGCCATTGGCCTCGCCATATTGATCGTGCTGTTCCGCAACCTCAAGAGCATCCATGTGGATGACCTGGACAGCCTGAAGGGTTAACCATGGAAATGCAGAAACTTTACCTGCTGGTCCCGCTCGCGCCCTTGTTCGGCGCCATCATTGCCGGCCTGTTCTGTCGCGTCATTCCGCGCTGGCTGGCGCATACCGTGACCATCGCCGGCGTGGGGGCCGCCTTTGCCCTGTCCGTGATCATCTTCAAGGACGTGCAGGCCGGTAACACCTTCAACGGCCCGGTCTATACCTGGCTGACCAGCGGCGACTACAAGTTCGAAGTTGGCTTCCTGATCGACACGCTGACCACGACGATGATGCTGGTCGTCACCTTCGTCTCCCTGATGGTGCACATCTACACCATCGGCTACATGCAGGAAGACCCGGGCTACAACCGCTTCTTCAGCTACATCTCGTTGTTCACCTTCTCCATGCTGATGCTGGTGATGAGCAACAACTTCATGCAGCTCTTCTTCGGCTGGGAAGCTGTCGGTCTCGTCTCCTACCTGCTGATCGGTTTCTGGTACACCCGGCCGACCGCTATCTTCGCCAACATGAAGGCCTTCCTGGTCAACCGCGTCGGTGACTTTGGCTTCATCCTCGGTATCGGTCTGGTCCTCGCCCATTTCGGCTCGCTCGATTACGCCACGGTGTTCAACAAGGCGCCGGAACTGGCTGCCACGACGATCAACATCTGGGGTGCCGCTGACTGGTCGCTGATGACCGTTACCTGTATCTGCCTGTTCATCGGCGCCATGGGCAAGTCGGCCCAGGTTCCGCTGCACGTCTGGCTGCCCGATTCGATGGAAGGCCCGACGCCGATCTCCGCGCTGATCCACGCGGCAACCATGGTGACCGCCGGTATTTTCATGGTCGCCCGCATGTCGCCGCTGTTCGAGTTGTCTACGACCGCCTTGTCCTTCGTCCTGATCATTGGCGCCATCACCGCGCTGTTCATGGGTTTCCTCGGCATCATCCAGAACGACATCAAGCGTGTCGTTGCCTACTCGACGCTGTCGCAGCTCGGCTACATGACCGTCGCGCTCGGTGCCTCCGCCTACTCGGTGGCCATCTTCCACCTGATGACGCACGCCTTCTTCAAGGCATTGCTGTTCCTTGGCGCCGGTTCCGTGATCATCGGCATGCACCACGATCAGGACATCCGCAACATGGGCGGCCTGCGCAAGTACATGCCAATCACCTGGATTACCTCGCTGATCGGTTCGCTGGCCCTGATCGGCACACCTTTCCTGTCTGGCTTCTACTCCAAGGACTCGATCATCGAAGCTGCCGAAGTGGCTTTCCATGCCGGTCAGCCGGGTGCCGCTTTTGCCTACTATGCGGTGCTTGCCGGCGTTTTTGTCACTGCCTTCTACTCCTTCCGGATGTACTTCCTGGTTTTCCATGGCGAAGAGCGTTTCGGCAAGGCGCACGGTCACGACGCGCATCACGATCACGAGGGTGATCACGATGATGAGGAAGTTTCCGCTGACCACCATCACGGTTTGGCCCCGGGCCAGAAGCCGCACGAAACGCCATGGGTTGTGACCCTGCCGCTGGTCCTGCTGGCCATCCCGTCGCTCGCCATTGGTTTCTTTGCCATCGAGCCGATGCTCTACGGTGAATATTTCAAGACAATCATTCCGGGGACCAACGGGATTCCGGTGATTTTCACCAATACGGAAATCCATCCCGCAATGGAGCACCTCACCGAGAATTTCCACGAGCACTTCCATAACGCCGTGGGCATGGCGACGCATTCCTTCACCAGTCTGCCGTTCATCCTGGCCTTGAGTGGTGTGGTCGTTTCCTGGTTCTTCTACATGAAGCGTCCGGACATCCCGGCCGCCATCCAGCGTCGCTTCTCGGCGATCAATACGCTGTTCGAAAACAAGTACTACTTCGACAAGTTCAACGATGTCGTGGTTGCCGGCGGTGCCCGCCTGCTCGGTACGGTTTTCTGGCGCGGTGGCGATGTCGGGATCATCGATGGTCTGATCATCAACGGCGCGACCAAGGCGGTCGGCCTGGTTTCCAATATCACCCGTCTGTTCCAGACCGGTTATGTCTATCACTACGCCTTCACAATGATTTTCGGCCTGCTCGTCTTGCTGGCCCTCTGGGTTCGGCCCGTGTAACGCAGAAAAGCCAGGAATAACATGTCGAATCACCTCATTTCCCTTGCCATCTGGATCCCGATCTTCGCCGGTCTGGGTGTCCTGGCCACCGGCTCCGACCGGAATGCGCCGCTCGCCCGCATGCTTGCCCTGTTCGGGGCAATCGCCGGTTTCCTGGTGACCATCCCCTTATGGACCGGTTTCGATGTCACCAAGAGTGGCATGCAGTTCGAAGAACTCAGCACCTGGATTCCCCGCTTCAACATCAACTACCACCTCGGGGTTGATGGCATCTCGATGATCTTCGTGCTGCTCAATGCCTTCATCACGATCATCGTCGTGGCTGCCGGCTGGGAAGTCATCAAGACCAAGGTCGCCCAGTACAACGCCGCCTTCCTGATCATGTCCGGCCTGATGAACGGTATCTTCACCTCGCTCGACGGCATGCTGTTCTACGTCTTCTTCGAAGCCTCGCTGATCCCGCTCTACCTGATCATCGGTGTCTGGGGCGGCCCGAACCGGGTTTACGCCGCCTTCAAGTTCTTCCTCTACACGCTGTTCGGCTCGCTGTTCTTCCTGCTCGCCCTGATGTACCTGTTCGTCCAGTCCGGTGGCAGCTTCTCCATTCTCGACTGGCACAAGTTGCCGATCGCGCTCGGTCCGCAGATCTGGATCTTCCTCGCCTTCCTGATTGCCTTCGCCGTCAAGGTCCCGATGTGGCCGGTCCATACCTGGTTGCCGGATGCCCACGTTGAAGCGCCGACTGGCGGTTCCATCGTGCTGGCCGCCATCGCCCTTAAACTTGGCGCCTACGGTTTCCTGCGTTTCTCGCTGCCGATCACGCCGGATGCCTCACATCAACTTTCCGGTCTGGTCCTGGCCCTGTCGCTGATCGCCGTTGTCTATATCGGCTTCGTCGCCCTGGTGCAGTCCGACATGAAGAAGCTGGTGGCCTATTCCTCGATTGCCCACATGGGCTTCGTGACCCTGGGTTTCTTCATGTTCAGCTCGATGGGCATCGAAGGTGCGTTGGTCCAGATGATCTCGCACGGTTTCGTCTCGGGCGCCATGTTCTTCTGTATCGGCGTCATGTACGACCGCGTGCATAGCCGCCAGATCGCCGATTACGGCGGTGTGGTCAACACCATGCCGAAATTTGCCGCCCTGTTCATGCTGTTCTCCATGGCCAATGCCGGCTTGCCCGCAACCTCCGGCTTTGTCGGCGAGTTCATGATCATCCTGGGTGCCGTCAAGTTCAATTTCTGGGTCGCCTTTGCTGCTGCCAGTTCGATGGTGGTGGGCGCTGCCTACACGCTGTGGATGTACAAGCGCGTGATTTTCGGCGATGTGGCCAATCATCACGTTGCCGAACTCACCGACATCAACAAGCGCGAATTCGCCATCCTCGGTGTACTGGCTTTGTGCACCCTGGGCATGGGCCTCTATCCGCAGCCTTTCACGGAAGTCATGCACGCTTCGGTCAACGAGCTGCTGAATCACGTATCCATCAGCAAGATTCACTAAACGGTAGCCGACATGTTCGACAATTTTGTTGTTCCCGATCTCCTGCCTGCCGCCCCGGAACTGTTCCTGGCGGCAATGGCCCTGGCCATTCTGATGATCGACCTGCTGGTCAAGGATAGCCGTCGCACCGTGACCTTCCTGTTGACCCAGGCAACCTTGCTGACCCTGATCGTCTGGCGGGGCGCCCCCTATTTCAGCGCCGTTGTCCTCGACAACCCGGCCGGGCTGGAAAGCCTGTCGCAGGTCACCTACACCTTCAGCAACATGTTCGTGCTGGACCTCATGGCCGATGTCCTGAAGTTCTTCCTGTACATCGTCGTCTTTGTCGTCATGTTCTATTCGCGTGGCTACATCATCGACCGTCCGGAGATGAACAAGGGCGAGTACTACGTGCTGGCGCTGTTCGCGACGCTGGGCATGCTGGTGATGATTTCCGCCAATCATTTCCTGACCGTCTATCTCGGTATCGAACTGCTTTCCCTGTCGCTTTACGCGATGGTCGCGATGAACCGTACCTCCGTGGCGGCCTGCGAAGCGGCGATGAAGTATTTCGTGCTCGGTGCGCTGGCTTCCGGCCTGCTGCTCTACGGCATGTCGATGATCTACGGTGCCACCGGTACGCTGGAAATCACCGCTGTCGCCGAGCGCCTGCTGAGTGGCGGTGTCAACCGCGGCGTGCTGGTCTTCGGCCTGGTCTTCCTGGTTGCCGGCCTGGCTTTCAAACTGGGCGTCGTGCCTTTCCATATGTGGATTCCGGACGTCTATCACGGCGCCCCGACCTCGGTCACGTTGTTCCTCGGTTCCGCCCCGAAACTGGCCGCTTTCGCCATTGTCATGCGTTTGCTGGTCAACGGGCTGTTCCCGATGGCAGCTGACTGGCAGGACATGCTGACCATTCTGGCGGTGCTCTCGATGGCGGTCGGCAATCTTGCCGCCATCGCCCAGACCAACCTCAAGCGCATGCTGGCCTATTCCGCCATCTCGCATATGGGCTTCATGCTGCTCGGTATCGTTACCGGCGTGGTCGGCGGCGATGCCCGTCTGGTGCTCAATGCCTACAGCTCGGCGATGTTCTACGTGATCGCCTACGTGCTGATGTCGGCCGGTACCTTCGGCATGATCCTGCTGATGGCCCGCGCTGGCTTTGAAGCCGACGAACTCGATGACTTCAAGGGCCTCAACAAGCGCAGCCCGTGGTTTGCCGGCATCATGCTGATGCTGATGTTCTCGATGGCCGGCGTGCCGTTCTTCATCGGTTTCTTCGCCAAGTTTGCCGTGCTGCAGGCCGTCGTCGCCGCCGGTTACATGTGGCTGGCAATCGCCGCCATCCTGTTCTCGCTGATCGGTGCCTTCTACTATCTGCGCGTCGTCAAGCTGATGTACTTCGATGCCCCGACCGATGAAACCCCGATCACTGCCGGCCTTGACGTGCAGATCCTGGTTTCCGCCAATGGCCTGGCGGTCGCCGTGCTCGGCATCTTCCCGCAGGTCATCATGTCGCTGTGCGCCTACTCGCTGTTGCGCTCGCTCTGAGCGAAAACATCGTCTGAATACCAACGCCCCGCTTGTCGGGGCGTTTTACTTTGTGGAGTTGAAGCATGTCGCACGATAGCCACCTCATCGAATCCGAAATCTCTTCCGAATCGGTCTTCAAGGGCGTTCTGCTCAATGTGCGCAAGGACCGGGTCGGGTTGCCGAACGGCCAGGAATCGATCCGCGAATACATCGTGCATCCCGGTGCCGTGGTCATTCTCGCCTTCCTGCCCAACGGCAATCTGCTATTCGAGCGCCAGTTCCGCTATCCGCTACGCCGCGTTTTCCTCGAACTGCCGGCCGGCAAGATCGACGCTGGCGAAGCGATCCTCGACACGGCGCAGCGCGAACTCAGGGAAGAAACCGGCTATGCCGCCAGCGACTGGGAATATCTCGGCGTGATGCACCCGTGCATCGGTTACTCCGACGAGCGCATCGAGATTTTCGCGGCGCGGGGCCTGCATGGTACGGGGTCCCAGGAACTCGATCACAACGAGTTCCTCGAAGTCGTCGAATTGTCACCGGCCGAAGCGAAACAGGCCGTCTGGGACGGCCGGATTAGCGACGCCAAGACCATCACGGCGCTTTTCTGGCTGGACAAGCCCTGAGGTTGGGCTGATGCTCCGCAAATACTTCGTGGGTGATGGCCCCGAGTTCGTGCAAATGCTACTTGCCCCAGCGCAGGCTGTATCGCGTGACGTTATTTTTCAAATACGAAGAAGCGGTGATAAGGGTTTTCACTGACGCGATAGGTCTTTATCAACCTGCAAATGCTAGAAAAGTCACGGGTTACGCGATCAAGGCCGTAGCCCTTTTTATTGATTTCCCAATAATGCTCACCATCGAATTTGTGTGTTTGTTCCCCAAATGATGGGCGTGGAATCAGGAAATCCATCGGACCAATCTTTGGTACGTGAAACTGGTAGCGCCAAATGTGTTTCGCATCGGGGAGACTGATGATGACATGCTTGCGGCAGACGCGCGCCATTTCCCGAAATGCCTGTAAAGACAAGTCGTATGGCAGATGCTCAAGCATCTGAAATGCGCAGACAACATCAAACATGCTATCTGCTAGAGGTATTTCTGTTGCCGATCCGATGTGGTCTGGATTTAGCTCCGGATCTAAATCCAGAGTCTCGATCCGAATACCATACTGCGCTGCTATAGCCTTGAGCAATCCCTGCCCCTGACCGATTTCAAGTACTTTTTCTGGCTCCGTCCGGAGGATTTCATCCAGTTGGTGCCACAGGCTGCACCACCGCGCCTTGCTCATGTAGTTCTGGAATTGGTAGTGTGATTTATCAACTTGTTTCATTAATATCCGTTATCACTGATTGGAAGATTGCGGCTGCGCGTTATGACCCAGAGAATCAACCACAGGTAAGCGATTATTCCGACCAAGGAGAAAATGCCAATTGCAGCTGTGTCGGACTTGAAAACTGAAAAGCCTACCCAAAGGGCAAATATTTTAGTTCCTGTGCTGAAAAGTTCGTAAACGAGAAGCCCCCCCTGAAGACCTAGGGATGGAATGGCTGAAACGGCTGGTTTGTTAATAAATTGGAGAAACAACCAAGGGCTTAAAATTTGGGCATAGATACCCGCATTTCTCCACTCCGCGCCAAAGATCAAGGCAAACAAAAATGGACCAGCGAAGAGGATTACAACGAACGGGAATGCCCCTGTCGCTGCCATACCGATCGTAGCGCGAACAATTAAAGATCTGGCGTCTTCTTTGTTGTTGATTGACTCGGTGACTTTTGGATAAAAGACCGACATTACCGAACTGCCGATCAGACTTGCAGGTATGCCAAGTACAGCGAGTGCTATCCCGTAGTGCCCCGCGGAGGCCGGACCAAAAAAACTGGCCAGCAATAACATTGGTAATGCCTGAGACAAACTGTTGATCAGATTTTGTGGAGTTCGAAGGATTGGAAAATCCCTGTACCTCTTTGCGAGCCTCAATAGCTTCGCGACAGTTTTCCTGCGTGAGCTGCTCTTGAGTTGGGTGCCAGCAACGCACTTCTCCTCTTTCGTCCAGCCAAGGTAGGCTAGGGCGGGATAGAGGGCGCTTCCGAACGTATTGGTGGCGATTAGTACGAATGCTGTCGGCTGAATAAATCCGAGACAGGTCTTTATGCTGTTCAGTAATACGGTTGAAAGCACACCATAACGCGCGCTCAACTTGTATGCCTTCTTGCGGATTAGCCATTGTCCCAGCACTGCGCTGAAAACGCTGAATAGCATTGCGAAGGGAATCAGGAACATAAAGCCTGCGATTTCTTTGGCATTTAGCAGCGCAAGTATGCCATCGCCCCAGAGTATTAGCGTTGCTGCAATCAGAAGTGAGGTTGTGAGACCAATGAAAATTGATAACAAAACAATCAATTTGGCATCGGCATCATTCTTTGGGAGCACGATGGCAGTGGGGTAGCCCATCGCTGCTATTGTCGCGGCCAGTCCTCCTGCCGACAAGAAAATACCTTGTAGGCCAAATGCTTCGGGGCCGTAAAGCCGAGTGAGTAGCGGTGAAAAAGCGATTGCAACGATTTGCGACAAGGCAGTGCCGCTGGCAACAGTTAATACGTTGCGAATGAATGGATGCTGGAAGAGAGCTTTTATATGCTGAACCAGAATTAAAGTAAGTTGCCGAAGTTTGCGTTGTTGAGAATGAAAACGGCCCGGAAAATCGGGCCGAATTCTTGTCTTATATGGGTGCAGCTAGCATCTTTTGATCAGCCGCAGCTACCAACTGCTCCGCATGCCGTGCAGAAGTCGCAACCATCCTTCCTGATCATCGTGTGATTGCCGCATTCGCCACAGAGCTTGCCCTGGGTCGGCAGGACCTTGTTGCTGGTCGAGTCTTCCGGGGCTTCGAGGATGCCCATTTGTTGCAGCGGGAAGCCGGCTTCGTCGAGGATGCCGAGCATGGCGTAGCGGTGGATGATGAGGTTGGCGATATAGGCCACCGTGGACGGGTAGGTCTGCTGCTTGCGCGAACCGGGGACGAAGGCCATGAAATCGCCGAGCGGTTCCGGGTAGTCGAGCAGTTTGCGCAGTTTCATGCCGATCCAGGCCGGGTCGAGGACGCGCATGTCGAGCGACAGCAGCTTGGACAGGCCATCCAGCGCGCGCGGGTAGTTGCCCGAGAGCCACATCGAGTAGGGGCGGGTGACGCCGTCCGGCAGGGTGATTTCCTTGAGGCCGAGAACGAAGTCTTCGCCGCTTGACGGGTTGGTGACGTCGACCGTCCAGGACAGCGTGCCGTCGGTGCCGGTCTTCGGCTCCTTGGCGCTGAACAGGGCATCCTTGACCGGCGTCGGGCCTTCGTGCTGGAAGGCGCCGAGCTGTTCGCAACGCCAGCGGATGATCTGGGCCATGGCCGAGACGACGGAAGGCATGCGTTTGCGTTCGCCATGCGGCGGCATCGGCAGTTCGAAGGCGTCGCCCGGTGTCTTGGCCAAGGCGTCGAGCTTCATTTCCAGCCAGCCGTGATCCTTGGCGCGCATGTCCATGGACAGCGTCTTGGCGACGGCGCCCAGGCCGCGCGGTTCGGCCGGGCCGTTGGCCCACACTTCGAACGGCCAGGCGTGGCCTTCCGGTTCGACGTGGCCGACGAAGAGCGCGAACTTGCCGATCGGCGAGTCGAGCATGTAGGTCCAGCACAGGTTGCCTTCCGGCAGGCTGGGGCGGCCCGGCCAGCGCAGGCTGGCGAGCACCGGGGCCGGCAGGTTCTTGATCGACAGGCGACGGTTGGCGTCGGAAACGAAATCCTGCGGCGACTTGGCATCGGCCGCAGCGGCGGCTTCGGCCTTGGTCGGCTCGACCGAGAGCACGGAGCCGAGGATGCTGTTCGGACGATAGGTGGCCAGACCCTTGAGGCCGGATTTCCAGGCGCTCATGTAGAGATCCTGGAAGTCTTCGTAGGGGTAGTCGCCCGGCACGTTCACCGTTTTCGAGATGGCGGTGTCGATGTACGGAGCGACGGCGGCAACCATGTCCTTGTGCGCAGCGGCGGAGATTTCCAGGGCCGTGACGAAGTAGTCGGGCAGCTTGCTGACGTCGCCGCCCTGGTGCTTGTACAGGCGCCAGGCGTAGTCTTCGACCGAGTACTCTTTCAGCGTGCCGTCCGGCATGCGCTTTTTGCGCGTGTAGGTCCAGGAGAACGGCGGTTCGATGCCGTTCGAGGCATTGTCGGCGAAGGCCAGCGAAATGGTGCCGGTCGGTGCGATTGACAGCAGGTGCGAATTGCGCAGGCCGTGCTTCCTGATTTCAGCCTTGATGTCGCCAGGCAGACGGGAAGCAAAATTGCCGCCGGAGAGGTAGAGCTCGGCGTTGAACAGCGGGAAGGCGCCGCGTTCCTTGGCCATTTCGACCGAGTACAGATAGGCCGCATCGCGCATTTCTTCGGTGATGCGGGTCGCCATGGCGCGCGCTTCCGGCTTGTCGTAGCGCAGGCGCAGCATGGCCAGCGCATCGCCCAGGCCGGTGAAGCCGAGGCCGACGCGACGCTTGTTGGCGGCTTCCTGCTGCTGGCGTTCGAGCGGCCAGTGGGTCGCTTCCAGCACGTTGT
Organism: Azonexus sp.; assembly: GCA_049294655.1. Classification (GTDB taxonomy): domain Bacteria; phylum Pseudomonadota; class Gammaproteobacteria; order Burkholderiales; family Rhodocyclaceae; genus Azonexus. Next base: position 49,642 of record JBAQDI010000049.1, on the reverse strand, counting down.
CGAGCATGCGGGTCGAGACGCGGCAAACTTCGGCAAATTCTTCGAAGTCGAAGGCGGCCTGCTCGGAGAAGGCGTGGCGGACGAACAGGGTCAGGTTGATCGAGCCCAGGCAGCAGCAGCCATAGGGCGGCAGCGGTTGCTCGGCGCAGGGATTGGTCGCCTCGATGACTTCGCAGTAATTGAGGTTGTTGTCCTTGTTCATGCGGTCAAGGAACAGGATGCCCGGTTCGGCGTGGTCGTAGGTCGAACGCATGACCTGGTCCCACAGATCGCGGGCGCGCACCTTGCGGTAGGTCCACTGGCCGTCTTCGCGCTGGTAGGCGCCGGACGACTTCATCTCGCCATTCGGCTCGGCGCGGTGGGTCAGTTCGACGTCGGTGTCGGCATCAACGGCTTCCATGAAGGCATCGGTGACGCCGATGGAAATGTTGAAATTGGAAAGGTCGCCCTTGTCCTTGGCGTGGATGAAGACCTCGATATCCGGATGGTCGCAACGCAGCACGCCCATCTGGGCACCACGACGGGCGCCGGCCGATTCGACGGTTTCGCACGAGCGGTCGAAGACGCGCATGTAGGAGACCGGGCCGGAAGCGCGCGATTGGGTGCCCTTGACGCGGGCGCCCTGCGGCCGGATCGAGGAAAAGTCGTAGCCGACACCGCCACCGCGGCGCATCGTTTCAGCAGCCTGGGCCAGTGCGGTGTAGATGCCGGGACGGCCATCGGTGTTCTCGACGATGGAATCGCCGACCGGTTGCACGAAGCAGTTGATCAGCGTCGCCTGCAGGTCGGTGCCGGCGGCGGAATTGATGCGGCCGGCCGGGATGAAACCGTTTTCCTGGGCCCACAGGAATTTGGCTTCCCAGTGCGCACGATCCTTTTCCTGCTCGACTTGTGCCAGTGCCCAGGCAACGCGTTTACGCACGTCGTGAACATTGGTTTCCTTGCCCTTGGCGTATTTCTCGATCAGGACTTCGCCGGAAATCTCCTGCTCCTGCAGGGGGGCGAATTCGGGGGCGGGCGGAATGTCGGTCAGTGAAAGTTGTTCGGCGACTGGGCTCACTTTTTGCTCCTCGGTAATACGTGCATTGATTGGTTTATTGATTTTTGAATGACGAGCAATCTACTAGATATAGTAGGTCAATGCAATCCGTTGACTAGATACGGGATTTTGTGCCGTTCCATACTCCCTTTTGTCATGCCCCTGAAAAGCCCCGAAAAAACAAAGCACAGGCGCTTTTCGGGCGGTTTCTGGAGCGCTGAAATTTTTTTCGGCCACCCGGTGCATCCGTAGGCTTGGGCATTTCTGGTGCGCCGAAGTTGCCGAAAAAAACGGGTAGCCTGAAGGTCTTGGCAAAGGCGGGACTGGATATTCCATGCAGATGTTCGGTAAGCTACGCCTTTCGTCTTTTTTGGCGCCCGCCATGCCGATTCTCGCCTCCCTCCCCGTCATCCTCGACCTGCTGTGCATCATTCATGTCTACCGGACCGGGCGTCCGCAGTGGTGGTACCTGGTAATCGTCATGTTCCCGATGCTCGGGGCGCTGGCTTACCTGATTTTTGAAATCCTGCCGCAGTCTGGCGGCACGCGCGTCGTCAAACGCGTCATCAAGGTCATCGACCCCGGCGTCGATCTCAAGGCGCGCATCCGCGAAGTCGAGCGCTGCGGCTCGGTCGACAACAAGGCGGCGCTCGCCGACGAGCTGATCAGTTCCGGGCAGTTCGACGATGCCATCGCCCTCTACAAGAGCTGCTTGGTCGGCCTGCATGCCGATCAGCCCAGCCTGGTCTTCGGCCTGGCCGAGGCCTATTTCTACAAGCGCGATGTCGACCACGCCGTGGCTACACTTGACCGCGTCATCGAACTCGAACCCTGGTTCCGCTCCGGCGAAGCCAAGCTGCTGCGGGCTCGCGCCCTGGCCGGCCTCGGGCGCAGCGAAGAGGCGCTGGCCCAGTACGAAGCCATCCTTGAGCATTTCCCCGGCGAAGAGGCCCGTTGCCGCTATGCCTCGCTGCTCGCCCTGCTCGGGCGTGGGGAACAGGCCGAGAAGGTGCTCGCTGAAGCCGAAAAACGTGCCTCGTTGAACGGTCGCCCCTATGCCCGCAACAACAAGGAATGGTTGACCGGGGCACGCCAGGACATTCTGGCGGCGCGGCAGGCATAAAGCCGCCCGCCGGAAAAACAAAACCCCGCCGGCAAGCGCGGGCGGGGTTGGCTAAGCGGGCTTCAGTTAAAGCGCCAGCAAGGTCTGCGCGTGGTGCGCCATCATCCATTCCTCGTTGGTCGGGATGACCAGCACATCGACGCTGCTGGTGCCGGCGGCGATATTCAGGTCGTGGCGGGCGTTGGCTTCCGGGTTGACGCGGATGCCCAGCCATTCGGAGAGCAGGCAGACGCGGCGGCGGACTTCGGCGGCGTGTTCGCCGATGCCGCCGGTGAATACCAGGGCATCGATGCCGCCGGCTGCGGCGGCGAGTGAGCCGAATTCGCGGGCGATGCGGTAGCAGAACAGATTGACCGCTTCCTCGGCTTCCGGCTTGTCGGAAGAGAGCAGGGTGCGCATGTCCTGGCTGATGCCGGAGACGCCGAGCAGGCCGGATTCCTTGTAGAGCATCTTGGTCATGTCCTTGACGCTCAGCCCCTTGGTTTCCATCAGGTGCAGGATGACGCCGGGGTCGAGATTGCCGACCCGGGTGCCCATGACCAGGCCATCGATGGTCGAGAAGCCGAGCGTTGTGGCGACGCACTTGCGATTGACCATGGCCGCCATGCTGGCGCCGTTGCCCAGGTGGGCGACGACGACGCGGCCGTCGGCACGCCGCGAATGCTGCGGCAGGGCGCGCGCGATGTACTCGTAGGACAGGCCGTGGAAACCATAGCGCCGGACGCCTTCGGCGGTGATCGAGCGCGGCAGGCCGAAGATTTGCGCAACGTCCGGCTGGCTGCGGTGGAAGGCGGTGTCGAAACAGGCGACCTGCGCGACATTCGGCAACAGGCTCTGCAGGGCGATAATGCCGGCGACATTGTGCGGCTGGTGCAGCGGGGCGAGCGGGAAATAGCTGGTCAGCCGGGTCAGGACATGCGGCGTGACGACGATGGGTTTTGAATAGTGCTCGCCGCCATGCACGACGCGGTGGCCGACGGCGACGATTTCCCAGCCGGCGTAGCTGGCGGTGAACCACTTGAGCAGTGCGTCGAAGGCCTGGTCGTGATTGACCTTGCCCAGCGCTTCTTCAGCGATCAGTTTTCCTGCCCGGTTCTTGGCGATCAGTTCGGTATTTTCGGCGCCGATGCCGTCGATCTGGCCGGAGACTTCGGCGATTGCCTCAATCGGGTGGGCGAGCGGGAACAGCGCGAACTTGATCGACGAGGAGCCGGCGTTGATGGTGAGAATGCCTTGTTGCATGTCAGGCGTTTCCTTTGTTGCGGTTGGCGTGGGCCACCAGCGCGGCAATGACGCAGGAGGCGGTACGGGTTTCGGCCGAGTCGGCGCGGCTGGTCAGCACGATGGGCACGCGGGTGCCGAGCACGATGCCGGCGGTCAGCGCGTTGGCCAGGTATTCGAGCTGCTTGGCCACCATGTTGCCCGATTCGAGATCAGGCACGACGAGAATTTCGGCATGGCCGGCGACCGCCGACTTGATGCCCTTAGTTTTGGCGGCGACCAGCGAGACGGCATTGTCGAAGGCGAGCGGGCCATCCAGGATGCCGCCCTTGATCTGGCCGCGGTCGGCCATCTTGCACAGGGCGGCGGCATCGAGCGTGGACTGGATTTTCGGATTGACCGTCTCGACGGCGGAAAGAATCGCCACCTTGGGTTCCGGGATGCCGATGATGTGTGCCAGGTCGATGGCGTTCTGCACGATATCGACCTTTTCTTCCAGCGTTGGCGCGATGTTGATCGCCGCGTCGGTGATGAGCAGCGGTCGGTGATAGGTCGGCACGTCCATGACGAAAACGTGGCTGATGCGGCGCGAGGTGCGCAGGCCGTTGGCGCGGGAAACCACTTCGCCCATCAGTTCATCGGTGTGCAGGCTGCCCTTCATCAGCGCCTCGGCGTCGCCGGTGCGCACCAGGGACACGGCGATGGCGGCCGAATCGTGGCTGTGCGCAGCATTGACGATGCGGATACCGTTCAGGTCAATGCCGAATTCCTCGGCGACGGCGCGAATCTTGTTTTCCGGCCCGACCAGGATGGGCTCGATGATGCCGGCCTGGAAGGCGATGACCGGGCCGCGCAGCGATTCGCAATCGCAGGGGTGGGCGACCGCGGTCGGGATCGGCTCCAGGCCTTTGACGCGCGACAGCAGCTGGGTGTAACGCTCGTATTTGTCGTCGATGCGCACCTGCGGCATGTGCATGACCTGCAGGTGGGCGACCTTTTCGGTCGGGGCCAGCACCTCGGCGGCGCCGCGCACAACCTGCAGGCCTTCCTGGTTGGTGCACACGCAGTCGAAAATGACGTGCTGGTTGTGGTCGAACTTCTGCTTGGCGGTGACCGTAATGGTGATCGTGTCGCCGATGCTGACCGGCCGGGAAAAATGCAGGGACTGGTCGACCAGGATGGTGCCCGGGCCGGGAAACTGGGTGCCGAGTACCGTCGAGATCAGCGAGCCGCTCCACATGCCGTGCGCGATGACCTCGCGGAACATGCCGCTTTCCGAGAATTTTGGATCGACAATCGAGGGATTGAAGTCGCCGGTCAGAATGGCGAACAACTTGACGTCTTCCGGCATCAGCGTGCGGGTCAGGCTGGACGAGTCGCCGATGTGGATTTCGTCGTAGATGCGATTGGCGAGATAACGCTGCTCGCTGCTCTCATGCATGGTCTTGCTCCTGTTAGTCGCTAGTTGTTAGTTATTAGCTATTAGTTATTAGTCGGTAGTTTTTAGCTAGCAGCTAGCGACTAATAGCTAATAACTAGCCTCTAGCCTTTCCTGTTTGCTGTGCGGCGGTCGTGGGCTTGGGTCATGGGTGGGGTTTCGATGAGCAGTTCCGGGTGCAGCTTGGTCATCTGGTCGATGACCCACTGATTGGCTTCATAGGTGAATTCGCGGGCGGCCAGCGGCGCGCCGCTGTAGGCCTCGACAAACAGCGCGACGGCGGCCGAACGGCTGACGCCGTATTCGCAATGCACCATCATCGAGATTTCAAACGGGGCCCGGTGCAGTTCGTGCACAAAATCGCTGATCCGGTGCGCCATCGGGTAGTCGAACATGCCGGGAAAGGGCGAGGGCAGGTATTCGTCGGCCGGCACGGCATCGTAGAAGGAGAGGCGCAGCACATGCTGGAACAGCGGGTCGAGTTTGGCCTCCGGGGTGCCCGGGTCAGTGATCGAGATCACCGCCATGTAGGGGTTGCCGGCCAACGACTCGGCCAGTTCGCGCGAAGCGAACAATACCTGCTTGATGGTCATGGTTGGGTGCTGCCTGTCTGCGGTAAGTGCTTCATTCCATGAAAACCGGGTCGGAGAAGACCAGGGTGCCGTCCTTGCGCATCATCAGGTTGTCAGCCTTGATGAGATCGGGCAGGGCGCCGTATTCGCCGGAGAAATCCTCGAGCGCCTTGAGCGACTGCTGCACCGTATCGGTCCAGCCCATCGGCGTCACCACGAGGTGGTGCAGGGCGATGCGGCCCATGTCCTGGGCCAGGTTGCGCCACATCAGGCAGGCGTCGAAATAGGAGGTCGAAATCTTGGTGGCGATTTCGGCCGCATCGCCGCCACCGGGCAGCGGGTAGAGTTTTTCGACTTCGACGATGTAGAAAGGGAAGCCGCGGCTGGAGCGGCCGACCGGACCATGGTCGGCATAAACGATCGGGAAGTGCGGGCCGGTCGGCCGGTCGTCGGCCGTGTAGTAAGCGTAGTCGGTTGGCGAGGAAAGGACCTTGTACACGTGTTCCTGTCCCGCCACGACGTCGCCTTCGAGGACGATGGTGTTCTCGCCGCGCCCGATTTCCTGGCGCCCGTTGAGCAGGGGATGGTCGGGGACCGGGTCGGTGATGATGCCGCTATTGATGTCCATGAGCTGCTCCGCCGGCAAAGCCTGAAAGTTTCAGCATACCGCAAGATGCAGATGGGCTGCACCTCGCGGTTTCAGGCAAGTCTGATCAGGCGACGATGTGGGCGCCGCCGTCAACGTAGATGGTCTGGCCGGTCATGCCCGACGAGCCCGGGGTGCACAGGAAGGCGGTCAGGGCGCCGACTTCGTCGATGGTCACGGTGCGGCCGAGCGGTGCCTTGACGGCATCGGATTCGAGCAGCTTGTCGAAATGGGCAATGCCGGAGGCGGCACGCGTCATGATCGGGCCGGGCGACACGGCGAAGACGCGGATGCCCTTGGGGCCGAGGTCGTAGGCCATGTAGCGGACGGCCGATTCGAGCGCCGCCTTGATGATGCCCATGACGCCATAGTTGCGCACAACGCGCTCGGCGCCCAGGTAGGACATGGTGATCAGCGAGCCGCCATGCGACATCAGTGGCTCCAGTGCCTTGGCCATGCGCAGGAAGCTGTGGCAGGAAATGTTCATGGCGGAATCGAAGCCGGCTTCCGAGGTGTCGATGACGCGGCCGTGCAGGTCATCGCCGTTGCAGAAGGCCATCGAGTGGATGGCGAAATCGAGTTCGCCGAATTCTTCGCCGCATTTGGCAATGGCCGCTTCCAGGCTGCCTTCCTCGCTGACATCTAGCTTCAGGAAGAGCTTGGCACCCAGGGACTCGGCCAGCGGCTGGGTGTACTTGGCGGTCTTCTCGTTCTGGTAGGTCAGGGCAATTTCGCCACCCAGAGCACGGATGGCCTTGGCGACCGCGAAGGCGATCGACTTGTCGTTGGCGACGCCGGTGATCAGGCCTTTTTTGCCAGCCAGCGGCAACAGGGCGGTGGATTGTGCCACGGAGAGTTCATTTATGGTGTTCATGCTGTTCGTCCTTCCAGGGTCGATCAAGGAGTATTGCGTTGCACCAATAAGAGGCATGAAACGCCGGCTGCTGGTGCTTTGTGGGTGTTGCGATGCAGCATCATTGTTGCACATTCCTCTTTTCTGGAGTGTGACAAATGCCCGGACGTTGACCTCCGACAATAAATGGAAATGTTCCGGTGCTAGTCTTCTCATGTCATAGGCAATTTTGGGAGGCTTGTCGTGGGATACAACGAAATGCATGCCGAAGCGATCGCCGCTGTTGTAGACCAGGTGATCAATCGATATCGGCACGACCCAACCTGTATGTTGCAGATACTTCGCGAAGTCCAGGAGGCCTGCGATTGGGTTCCCCCCGAAGCCATCGACCGCATTCAGACCGTACTCGGCGTGCCGCGCACCAAGATCGAAGGTGTCGCCGGCTTTTACTCCTTCATCTACACCGAGCCGCGTGGCAAATACCGGGTGTTGTTTTCCGACAACATTACTGACCGCATGCAGGGCAACCGGGGCCTCATGGAACGCCTGTGCGCCAACCTTTGGGTCGAGCGCGGCAAGGTTTCCGAAGACGGCCTGGTCAGCGTCGGCAAGACAGCCTGTACCGGCCTGTGCGACCAGGGGCCGGGCATGCTGGTCAATAACTACGCAATTTCCGGCTTGACTGAACAACGTATCGACGAAATCGCCGAACTGATCCGCAACAAGGTGCCGCTGACCGACTGGCCGCCGGCCTATTTCAAGATTGAAGACAACATCCGGCGGGCTGACATCCTGCTCAATGCCGACTTGAAACCCGGTGATGCCTTGCTCGCGGCGCGGGAGCGGACGCCGAGCGATGGCCTCAACTCCTCCAACATGCGCTCGTGGCGCGAAGGCTTGCCCAGTGGCATCGGCGGTCCGGCTGCCACGCTCGATGAAATCAAGCATTCCGGCCTGCGCGGTCGGGGTGGCGCGGGTTTCACCACCGGCCTGAAATGGGAAGCCTGCCGCAATGCGCAGCTCAAGGCCGGCCACCAGCGCATCGTCGTCTGCAATGCCGACGAAGGCGAACCGGGCACCTTCAAGGATCGCGTCCTGCTCTCGAAAAATCCTGATCTCGTTTTCGAAGGCATGACGGTGGCGGCTTACGCCGCCGGAGCGACGCGCGGCTTCGTCTATCTGCGCGGCGAATACCGCTACCTGCTCGACCACCTCAATGCCGTGCTCGCCAACCGCCGGCGCCTGCACGTGTTGGGCAAGGACATCTGCGGCCTGCCCGGAGCGGATTTCGACATCGAGATCCACGTTGGTGCCGGCGCCTACGTTTGCGGCGAGGAATCGGCGCTCATCGAGTCGCTCGAAGGCAAACGCGGCACGCCGCGCAACCGGCCACCTTTCCCGGTGACCAACGGTTATCTCGACCAGCCAACCATCGTCAATAATGTCGAAACCTTTGCCGCGGCAGCGCTCATTGCCCTCAAGGGCGGCGAGTGGTACGCCGGTATCGGCACCAAGCACTCGGCCGGGACCAAAATCCTGTCCGTATCCGGCGATTGCGCGCGGCCTGGCATCTATGAATATCCCTTCGGCGTCAGCATCCGGCAGGTGCTCGAAGACTGCGGGGCGACCGATACGCAGGCCGTGCAGGTCAGCGGGCCGTCCGGCATCTGCGCCGCCGAGAATGAGTTCGACCGCATCATCGGCTTCGAGGACATCCCGACGGCTGGCGCCTTCACGATCTTCAACAAGAGCCGCGACATGTTCCAGGTGGCGCGTAACTACGTGCATTTTTTCCAGCACGAAAGTTGCGGTTTCTGCACGCCGTGCCGGGTCGGCACCTCGTTGCTCAAGAACCTCATGGACAAGCTGCATTACGGCTGCGGGTCGCCCTACGACTTCGCCGAAATCGAGCAACTCAACCAGTTGCTGCAAGCCATGAGCCATTGCGGCCTCGGCCATACCGCCTGCAATCCCGTGCTCGATACCATCGCCAAGTTCCGCCCGGCCTACGACAAGCGGATGATGCAGCAGGACTTCACGCCGGCCTTCAATCTTGACCGCGAACTGTCGGCAGCCCGCCAGATGACGGGCCGCGACGATGCCGGGGCGCATCTGGCAACGGAACATGGAGGTCAATCATGAGCCATACCTTTACGCTCGACGGCAAGGTGATTCCCTTCGTCGAAGGGCAGACCATCATTCAGGCGGCCAGCGCAGCCGGCGTCTTCATTCCGCACCTCTGTTACCACCCGGAATTCAAGCCGCACGGTTCGTGCAAACTGTGCACGGTCAAGGTCAATGGCCGGCACACGGCTTCGTGCACGATGCGCGCCGCGGCCGGCATGGTGGTCGAGAGCGAAACCGAGGAAATCAACGCCGAACGCCGGGCGCTGACCCAGATGCTGTTCGTCGAGGGCAACCATTTCTGCCCGTCGTGCGAGAAGAGCGGCAATTGCCAGTTGCAGGCCACGGCCTACCATCTCGGCATGATGTCGGCGCGCTACGACCATTTCTTCCCGAATCGCGCCGTCGACGCCTCGCACCCCGACGTGCTGCTCGACTTCAATCGCTGCATCCTTTGCTCGTTGTGCGTGCGAGCCAGTCGCGATGTCGATGGCAAGAACGTTTTCGGGCTGTCCGGGCGCGGCATCAAGACGCACCTGATCGTCAATGCCAAGTCCGGGCGCCTGGCCGACACCGATTTCACGCTGGCCGACAAGGCGGCGCAGGTCTGTCCGGTCGGCGTCATCCTGACCAAACGCCAGGGGTTTGCCGTGCCGATCGGTGAGCGCAAGTACGACAAGGCGCCGATTTCCCAAAACACCGAAACGACGGAGGGCCGCTGAGATGACCGCCAAGAAGAAGCTCAAGGTCGCCACCACCTCGCTGGCCGGCTGTTTCGGCTGTCACATGTCTTTTCTCGACATCGACGAACGGCTGTTCACGCTGCTCGAATACATCGAGTTTGACCGTTCGCCGCTGACCGACATCAAGACCTGCAGCCCGGATTGCGATATCGGGATCATTGAGGGCGGCCTGTGCAATGCCGAGAATGTCCATGTGTTGCGGGAATTCCGCAAGAACTGCAAGATCCTGATCGCCATGGGCGCCTGCGCCATCAACGGCGGTCTGCCGGCGCAACGCAACCACCTGCCGCTGACGACCATTCTCGAAGAGGTCTATCACACCAGCCCGGGACTGAAAAACGGCATGATCCCGAACGATCCCGAACTGCCATTGCCGCTCAACCAGGTGCATCCGATCCATGAAGTGGTGAAGATCGATTACTTCATGCCGGGCTGCCCGCCTTCGGCTGACGCGATCTGGAAGGTGCTGACAGACCTTCTTGCCGGAAAAGAACCTGAATTAGGCCACGGCCTGATGCACTACGATTAATTGAGGTAGAAAATGACCTACCAGCTAGAAACCGCCGCCCACCCCGAAACCCTGCGCCGCGTCGCGATTGATCCGGTATCCCGGGTCGAGGGCCACGGCAAGGTGACCATCCTGCTCGACGACCAGAACAAGGTGCATCAGGTGCGCCTGCACATCGTCGAGTTCCGTGGCTTCGAGAAGTTCATCCAGGGCCGCCCGTACTGGGAAGTGCCAGTCATGGTCCAGCGCCTGTGCGGCATCTGCCCGGTGTCGCACCACCTGGCGGCCTCCAAGGCGCTCGATGTCATCATTGGGGCCAAAAAGCTTACGGCAACGGCCGAGAAAATGCGCCGGCTCATGCACTACGGCCAGATGCTGCAATCGCATGCGCTGCATTTCTTCCATCTCTGTTCGCCTGATCTCCTGTTTGGTTTCGACAGCGATGTGACCAAACGCAACATCGTCGGCGTCGCCATGGCCCATCCGGAGACCGCCAAGCGTGGCGTGCTGCTGCGCAAGTTCGGCCAGGAAGTCATTCGCGTCACCGCCGGCAAGCGCGTCCATGGTACCGGTGCCATCCCCGGTGGCGTCAACAAGGCCTTGACCATTGCCGAGCGCGACGAACTGCTCAAGGACATCTATCACATCGTCCAGTGGTCGCGCGAAGCGGTGCAGCTGATCCAGAAGGTGCATACGCAGGATCCCGGCCTGTACAACAGTTTCGGCATCTTCCGTTCCAATTTCATGTCGCTGGTCGGCAACAACGGCGATCTCGACTTCTATCACGGTACGCTGCGTGCCCGCGACGACAACGGCAAGATCATTTTCGACCATGTCGATTACCAGCAATACGACCAGTACATCGAAGAAGAAGTGCGGCCGTGGAGCTACATGAAGTTCCCGTTCTTCAAGTCCATCGGCAAGGAACATGGCTGGTACAAGGTCGGCCCGCTGGCCCGGGTGCAGAACTGCAACCAGATCTCGACGCCCTTTGCCGAAAGCGAGCGCCGGGAGTTCGTCGACTATGCCGGCGGCTCGCCCATGCATGCGCCGCTGGCCTATCACTGGACGCGCATGATCGAGATGCTGCACGCCGCCGAGGTGATCAAGGAACTGCTACACGACGATGACCTGCTGGGTAGCGACCTGGTGGTGCAGGGCGAGCGCCAGATGGAGGGGGTCGGTGTCATCGAGGCGCCGCGCGGCACGCTGTTCCATCACTACCAGGTCGATGAGAACGACCTCGTCACGATGGCCAACCTCATCGTCTCGACGACCAACAACAACCAGGCGATGAATGAAGCCATCCGCCACGTCGCCCGCCGCTACCTGCACGGCCGCGAAGTGACCGAAGGCCTGCTCAACCACATTGAGGTCGCCATCCGCGCCTTCGATCCCTGCCTGTCCTGCGCGACACATGCGCTGGGCAAGATGCCGCTGATCGTCGAACTGCTTGATGCGGAAGGTCAGCAGATCGATCATCTGAGCCGCGGCCTGTGACGGCGCCCGTTGTCGTCTTCGCCGTCGGCAATCCCAGCCGCGGCGACGACGCCATCGGGCCGGTCATCGCCGGCCGGCTCGAAAGCTGGCTGGCGGAAGAAGGCCTGGCCGGGCAGGTCGAAATCATCGAGGATTTTCAGCTCAACATCGAATACGCGTTCGATCTGAAAGGGCGCGAACTCGTCCTCTTCATCGATGCCGGTGAAAACACGGCGGATCCCTATTTCTTCCGGCAAATCCACGCCTCGCCGGAACCCTCGCACAGCACGCACTCGCTGGAACCGCCGGCCGTTCTGCAGGTGTACCTGCAGATCGAAGGCCATGAAGCGCCGCCCAGCTTCGTTCTTGGCGTGCGCGGCGAACATTTCGAACTCGGCGAAGACATCAGCCCGGCCGCGCAGCAGCGGGTCGAGGCAGCGCTGCAGCTGGTCGAGCGCTTGCTGCGCCAGGCGAGTCTGGCAGAGTGGCTGGGTGAGGTCGGGTAAGAGCGGGTTGCCAGCAAGCGCAGCCTGGAGCAATCAAATGGAATCCGGGCTTGCCCTCTGATGGGTGAACAAACGGGCATGCCCGCTGGCACCACTTCGAACTTGATTCTGCCGTTCTCGCTTTTATATACTTGGCAAAAAAGTCGATCAGACGACATAGCTGATCACACTATTCCAAAATCATTTATGGACGTGCAGCCATGGGTTTCTTTGATTTGTTCCGAAAACTGTCCTTCTTCAAGGGGCGCTCAGTTGAAGGCCTGCAGGAAGATGACCTCGATTTCCAAAAATGGATCGCCGCGCATCGCAACTGGCGCCGTCGTCTGCAGGATTACATCAACGGGACGAGCGTTGAAAATCTGGACGAGAATGTGATCTGCCATGATGACCGCTGCGAGTTGGGGAAGTGGATTCACGGCAATGGTTCGAAATTCTACAAGGAGGAGAATACCTTCCAGCAGTTGGTGACCGATCATGCCTGTTTTCACCGCTCGGCTGCCGAAGTGGTTGGTTTTCACAAGAAAGACGACGAAAAGTCAGCCCGTAAAACCTTGCAGGGCGATTTTGATCGTTACTCGATGCACGTAGTCGCCGCCCTCGAAAGGCTGGAAAAGCAGGTCAAGGCGTAATCAGCCGAGCACCGCTTGGCACTCTGCTAAGCGGTCTTTAGAGGCGGCCAGCATGAATGGCCGGTAAATGCTTACCCCTAGCTAGTCCCGCCACCCATTTACCTCAAATCAGATTGAGGCTTTCATCGGCACGCCGCTTCCGGTTGCGGCCTGGCGGTCGGAAGCCGAGGGCGGTTTGTCAGCGCCGGGCCGTGACGGGCTGGCCACCCCGATCACCTACTTCGTTCGCCTGGCTCAGGAGTATCCTCTACCAGGACGCCGGTTTCTTACCGTCGCGCAGTTCCTGCCTTTGGAGCTTATATGTCAGTCAGCAATGTCACGAATGCCAATATCCAGCTCGCGCTGGCCCAACTCGGCAGCAACCAGAGGCCGGCTGGGCAGAGTCCGGGGTCAGCGCCGGGTGTCTCCTTTGCCGATGTGGCGCTGCAGGTTGCCGGTCTTCAGGCGCAGACGCTGGGCTCGCTGATGAATTCCGGCCTGACGGGCGAGGTGGGCGGCTCGGGCAGTCTGAATGCGCTGCTGGCATCGCTGAATTCCTCGACGACGACGGCCGGCAGCCCGCTCGACGGCTCGTCGGCGACCGGCCGCATCAGTTCGCTGTTCGCCCCTGAGGCGGCCTACCGGATGATGAGCTTCATCAATCGCCAGGAAGTCGCCTGGCAGGCGCAGTTTTCCGAACTGGGCGAGATGCAGTCGGCCCTTTCCGAAATGCAGCGGAACGCCGAAAGTCTGGGCAGTATCAGTCCGGCCAGCGACAACGCGAGCCTCAAGGCGCAGTTGCAGAAATTTGTCGGCGAGTACAACGACTGGGTCCAGCGCTTCGACGCGGCCATGCAGGATGGCGGCACGTTGGCCGGCACCCAGGCCGCGCAGGTTTCTCGCTACGAACTGGAGCAGGGCGTGACGAACGTCTTCAACGGTGCCCGGAACGGCCTGCATGGCCTGGGTGATATCGGTTTGCGCATTGATCCGGTCAGCAAGCTGGCCGTGCTCGACGGGGCGCGCCTGGACTCGGTTCTGGCCAGCAACAAGACGGGGGGGGTCAATGCCGTGCAGGAATTCAGCGTGAATTTCGCCAAGTCGGCAGAAATGCTCAACTCTGACGGTAACTTCATCAAGAACCGGCTGGATAACCTGAGTCGTGTCATCAGCTATATCAGCGACAACAAGCCCGCGCTACAGGCCGAATTCGGCCTCGGTGACGCGCCGCAGGGCGCTTAGGTAATTACGGCGCATCAAACGGGGGCAGAGAGCAAGGGTTTGCCTCAAACAGGGTAGCCTGCGTTGCTGACTACCCTTGGCCAGGATCGATCAAGGCCTGGTTGCGGCCGGCGTTCTTGGCCATGTAAAGCGCGGCATCGGCGCGCGCGAACCAGGTTTCGATGGTTTCGCCATGATCGAGTACGGCGCCTCCAATGGATACCATGACGGGCTTGCCTTGCGGGTCGCGAATCTGCTGCTCGACGATGCTGCGCAGGTGCTCCGCCATGGCTTGCAGGCTTTCCCGGGTGGTTTGCTGGACGAGAACGACAAACTCTTCGCCGCCGTAACGGAACAGCCGGTCATCCTTGCGGACGTCCCGTTCGAGCAACTGGGCGACCTCGATGAGTACGCGGTCACCGGCGGCATGCCCGTGCTGATCGTTGATGTTCTTGAAGTGATCGAGATCGAGCACAAGAATTCCGTAATTCCGGTGTTCCCGGATGAGCCCATTGCGCACCCGTTCGAGTTCGTCGAGAAGCGAGCGGCGGTTGAATACGCCGGTCAGGGCATCCTTGATGGCCAGCGTTTCCAGTTGCTGGCGCTGAATTGCCGTGCGGTAGGCGAAGGCGTAGGTCAGCAAGGCGCTGACCAGAGCCGTTACCGAGAAGGACGCGACATCCGCCAGGGTGGCGGTAACGCCGCCACCGATGAGCACGGCGAGCAGGCTGAGCAGCGCGATGGCCAAGGCCTGGCGCCGGTCGACGAGGAAAAAGTTGGCGACGACCGCCGGGTAGAACCAATATATTCCGGGGGCGCCAAGAATATAAATGGCGCTGGTCGCCGTGACCCCGATGAAATAGGCCAGGAAGAGGCTGGGGCCGTGCGCGTCGCCGGTTCGCCAGGCGCGCAACATGCTGCCCACGATGCCACCCTGGATCAGAAGGTCAATGGCGAAGCCGCCCCAGTGGGCATTGATGCCGCGCAGCACCGTGAAGGGCGTGATTCCCACCAGAACGATCGAACCCAGCAAGCTGACGATAGCCAGCTGGAAGTCGTTGGCCAGGCGGTACTTGATCGTCCTTAAGGTGATCGGGGCTGTCGGTTCGCTATTTTTCAAGGCGTCGGCTCGGGGGGCAATGGCGATTTGATTTTTTATTCTAAAGGGTTTTTGTGGCCTTGGCCCGATGGCCAGAAATTGCCGCAATTGTGATCCTCTCTTTACCTCTTGCGACAACGGCTTTCATGACATTTTCTTTCTCGAAACGAGCGCTTTCGAAGTATGCCGGAGTGATACATTACCGGCCTTCACCGCATCAAAGCCCTCACCTTTCCATTCTGGAACTTCTGCCACCATGCGCCGCCTAGCCCTTTTATCCCTGTTGCTGTTGCCCGCCCTCGAGCTGCTCGCCGAACCCCTGCAGATCACCAGTACGCAGATGCAATGGAAAGCCGACAAACACGCCGCAACGAGTTCCTGGACGTCCAGCCAATGGGCTGAAGGCGCCATCAAGCTGCCCTACGTGCTTCCCGCCTCACCTGCCGCGGCCCGCATCAACGAAGTCATGTTCCTGAGCCAGCTCAACATGCCGGCACCACGTGAAGCCGGCAAGAGTTTTGCATTGGGCGAGGGCGTCATGCCGCCGGACGGAACGGCATCCCTTGATTTCAGTGTCCGGCATAACGACGGGCGCGTTCTCGCGCTGGAAATCAATACCGAAGGCTGTGGCGCCTATTGCGAGGAATTCCGGCAATACTTCAGTTTCGACGCGCAGACCGGCCGGTTCCTGCTCATCGACGATATCCTGACGTCGCACGGCCTGAGCGAAATCGGGCGGCGCTTCTTCGCCGAACGCAAACGCCAGTACCGACAACAGATCCGGAACTTGCGGCGTGAACTGGCCCAGGCGCACAAGACCGGAAAGCGGAAAAAGGACGATATTGAGGACACCGAATTTCGAATTGCCCTCAATGAAGACTGTCTGACCCCGTTTCAGGAAATGCCGGGTGACGCCGCCCTGCGCAATGCCCTGCGTTCGACGCGTTTTGTCCTGACCGGCCAGGGCCTCGAGTTCACCGCCGAGCGCTGCAGCAACCATGCCAGCCGGGCGCTCGACGATGTCGGCGAGGTCACTTTGACCCTGGGGCTGAAAGATCTCGCTGCCCTGCTGCAACCCTACGGCCGCTATCTGCTGACCGGCGAAGGCGATGCCGCGGCGCCGGTCGCGCTTCATGGACAGGTCCTGCACGGCAAGGTCGGTTCGGCACCGATCACCCTGCGCATCAACCCGCTCAACGATGACAACTCCTTTTCCGGCTTGTATTACTACGACAAGTACCGCAAACCGATTCCTTTCTCCGGCAAGAAGACCGGCAAGCGTCTCGAATTCACGGAGGAGGCGGCGCAAGGCGAGGCCGGCAGCTTTACGCTGAGCCAGGACGCCGCCGGCCTGAGCGGCAGTTGGCAGCGCCAGGACAAGACCTTGCCCGTCCGGCTCGGCTGGTAAGCGGGGTTACACCGCGCCTGGCCAGTTAGGATCGAGGATCGAGGATCGAGGATCGAGGATCGAGGATCCAGCTACCAGCTACCAGCTAGCAGCTAGCAGCTAGCAGCTAATCTGGCTGGCCAGCAGGCGCTGGAGCGGTGCGGCTCGTTCGGGCTGGCCTGCCGCCGCGTAGGCATCGGCCAGTCGTCTGGCCTGGCGTTGGCTGGCGGCGCGGCTTTCGGTCCGGGCGAAAAGGCGCAGGACCAGGCCTTCGGCGGCCTCCAGCTGGCGGCCGTCGATCAGGCGGACGATGAAGCTTTCCCACTCGGCCGGTGACAGGCGCGGCGTCGTGCCCGGGCCGGCGGCGAGCGCTTCGGCCAGGCGGGCCGGGGCGATGCTTTTGCTGTCGCTGGCCGCGGCTTTGAGCAGGCAGCGGTTGGCATCGGCCAGCAATTCGGGCTGCCGGGCAAGGCCGGCGATGCGCAGGTATTCCTCGGCGCTTGCCGTGTCGCGCAGATGGTGTTCGGCGAACAGTTTCCGGTACTGCAGGGCAGCGGGCCCGAATTGCATGTCGGCGACGAGTTTTTCCGCCTGCTGACGGATTTCGGCGATGGCCTGGGCGCTGTCCTGATGATGCACCATGCTGGCGCTGCGCCCCTTGTTCTTCCAGCGATAGGCGCCAATGAGCAGGGCGCCGCTGACAAAGCCGGCGAAATGGGCGAGGTAATTGGTGTTGCCGTCCTGGTCGAGAACGAAGCGCTGCAGCAGTTCATTGGCCAGCCAGACCGGCAGGATGACCAGGGCCGGCCAGCGCACCGTGCCGAAAAAGAAGAACAGCCAGTAGAAGAAATTGATCCGGCGCCGGCCAAAGAGCACCAGATAGGCCGCCATGACCGCCGAAATGGCGCCCGAGGCGCCGAGTGACAGACGGTAGGCGCTGGTGGTCTGCATGACGTCCGGCAGCGCGGCGCCGAGGCCGCCGAGCAGGTAGAGGGCGACAAAGCCGAGCGGGCCGAGGGCGGCCTCGACGGTGTAGCCGACGACGAAGAGCACGGCCATGTTGCCGGCCAGGTGCATGACGTCGGCGTGCAGGAACATGTGGGTGAACAGCGTGACCAGCCGCGGGTTCTGGCCTTCCAGGGCGTAATTCTCGGTGACCACGCGGGCCCGCAGGTTCTCGAAATGCGTGCGGTTGCCGCGCCATAGCGAATACTCGGGGGTGTCCGGGCGGATGACCTGATTACTGCGCAAACGGCGCATGAAATCGCGGTCATCTTCCATCGCCCGGTAGGCCGCATCGATCTTGCCGGCGGCGATCCGGCGCCGTTGCAGGTTGGCCTTCTCCTTGTCCTTGAGCGTCTCCTGGCGGCTTTCCAGATCGGCCAGGTAAGCCGCCGCCTCCTGTTTGGCGGTGCCCGACTGCTGGTAGAACTGCCAGGCCTTGGCATAGCGCTGCTCGTCGGTGCCCTGCATGAAGAAGGCGATCAGGCAGAGCAGCATGATCGCCAGTGTGGCCAGTGGCGGGCGGGCCCAGTCGGGGCGGGCCGGAAGCGGAAGAATCAGCATGCGGGTCGGGGCGGGGCAGAGTAATGGCGATCGATTATACGTTGGTCATGCACGGGGTTGGTCAAGGCTGGCGAATCCGGGCAAAATGCCAAGCTTGTCGGATATTCCGGAAGAATCATGACGCAACAATTCAAGGTGATCATTTCCGGGCGGACCCTCTCGGGGGCGCCGCTCGAAACGGTCAAGGCCGAGGCCGGCCGGGTCTTTCGGCTGGAAGGCGAGCAGCTCGAGCAGATGTTCAGCGGCAAGGCCGTCGTCGTCTCCCGCCAGGCCTCGCCGGAAAAGGCCGACAAGTTGCTGGCCCGGCTGCAGGCCCTCGATCTCGAGGCCCATCTTGAACCACTGGCCGCGCCTGCCGCGCCGGCTGCCGTTGCGCCGCCGCCCGGCCCGGCCCCCAGCGATGAATTGTTTGCGCTGACCGCGCCGCCCGTTGTCGTACCAGCGGTCGCTCCGCCACTTGCCGCAAAGCCGCCCGCTGCTCCCGCCAGCCGTCCGGAGCCGGCGGCGCTGGCGCTGGTTGCCACCGATACTGCCGCCGATCTTGCGACCGATCCGACGGCCGAAATGCATTGTCCAAAATGCGGCGAAGGCCAGCCCAAACGTACCCTTTGCCGGCAGTGCGGGACCGACATGCCGCGTTATCTGGCAGCCCGGGCCGAAGCTGAAAGCGAGGCCCGGGATGCCCGGGCGGCCGAGATCATGGCGCGGCGTGCGGCGCCCGGTCCGCTGCGCAAGGATGGCGACGAATGGCAAGCCGGCCTGCTCAGCCTGGGCTTTGCCGGCCGGCTGGGTTGCCTCGATTATCTGGCCGGGACCCTGCTCAGTTGCCTGGTCTGGCTGCTCTTGACCTTGCTGGCGGCGGCCAGCGGCAAGATGACTTTTGCCTGGCTGGGCCTGTTCCTGTCGTCGATTTATTACCTGCGCTGCCTGGCCCTGCGCCTGCACGATACCGGGCGCACCGGCTGGTTGTCGCTGGTCGCCCTGGTCCCCTTCCTTGGTTTCGTGATGATGCTCGTCCTGCTCTTCATCTGGGGCGACGATCAAGAGAACGAGCATGGCCTGCCGGCGGCCGATTCCGGCGGTATCCGGGCGATCGCTTCGCTGGTCGCGGTGCTGCTCGTTTCCGGCCTGACCTACCGAAGCATCAGCCAGAGTCCGGAAAAAGCCCTGAGGTTCGTGGACGCCGTGAGCGTCGGTCAGAGCAAGGCGATGGCGGCCGAGGCCGGCGCTGACGACGAAGATGAGCCGGATGTGGCAGAGGCCCGGGCGACAGTGCATTACGCCAGCAACAACCGTATCGACATCTATCTGACGGCCGCCTGCACCGATTGCACGCGGATGCGGGCCTGGCTCGACGCCAATCACCTGCGCTACACGGTGTATGCCGTGGATAGCAACGAACAGGCGGCCGAGCGCCTGCATTCGATCATTGCCGGCAATGGCGGCGGTGACGCCAGAATCGACCTGCCGGTGCTCGAGATCAACGGCAAGGTCTTGCCCGGCAACCCGGATATCGGCAGCGTGCATCGCCAGTTGCGCCAGGAGCCGGCCCAGTGATTCCTGCCCGGCTGGCGCTCAGCCGGGCCGGGACGGGGCGGTAAAGCGCTGCAGGACATGCTGGCTCATGCCCCTGGCCAGCTCTTCCTCGCCAAAGAAAACGGTGCCCAGGTTTTCGTTGCGCAGGATCCGTGATTCCTCTTCGCTGTGCGTGCGCAGCACGATCTCTATACCCGGGTTCAGCGTGCGGGCCGTGTCCACCATCTGCCGGATGTTGAGGGTGTCGGGGGCGGCGACGACGAGCATTGCGGCGTGCGAGATATGCGCCTGGATCAGCACGGCCGGTTCGGCGGCATTGCCGGAAACCGCAGCGTAACCCTGCTGGCGCAGTCCTTCGACCTGTTCCCGGTTCTGTTCGACGACGACGTAAGGAATGCCGCGCTCGTCGAGACTGGCGGCGATGCGCCCGCCGACCCGGCCAAAACCGATCAGCACGACCTGACCCTCGAGGTATTTGCCTTCCGTGCTGGTCGGCAGTTCGGCGTAGGGATCGTCGCGGCTTTCCAGGCGGCGGGCCACGGCCGAGCGGGCCACGATCCACTGACCGAGCGGCTTGACGACGGCAAAGACGAGCGGATTGACGGCGATCGAAATCAGCGCACCGGCCAGGATCAGGCTCATGCCCTCGGCCGGCATCAGTTTCAGTGAAATGCCTAGGGCCGCCAGGATGAAGGAGAACTCGCCGATCTGCGCCAGGCTGGCGGCGACCGTCAGCGCCGTGTTGAGCGGGTAGCGGAAGGCCAGGACCAGGACCATGGCGGCCAGCGACTTGCCGATCACGATGATGGCGACGACCGCCAGCACCTGCAGCGGCTGCTCGATCAGCACGCTGGGCACGAAGAGCATGCCGACCGAGACGAAGAAAAGCACCGAGAAGGCGTCGCGCAGCGGCAGCGATTCCTCGGCGGCGCGGTGACTGAATTCCGATTCGCGCATGACCATGCCGGCAAAGAAGGCGCCGAGCGCGAAGGAAACATGGAAGAGTGCCGAAGCGCCGTAGGCAATGCCGATGGCGACGGCAATCACGGCCAGCGTGAACAATTCGCGCGAACCGGTGCGCGCTACCTGCCAGAGCAGCCAGGGCAGGGCGCGACGGCCGACGACGAGCATCAGGGCGATGAAGGCAGAAACCCGCAGCAGCGTCAGGCCGATGGTTTGCCAGAGCGGCGTGCCATCGCTCACCCCGGTATCGCCGCCGAGCACGCCGGCCAGCGGCGGCAGCAGGACGAGGATGAGGACGGTGGCGAGATCTTCGACGACCAGCCAGCCGACCGCGATGCGCCCGTTCATCGAATCGAGGATGCCGCGTGCTTCGAGCGCCTTGAGCAGGACAACGGTGCTGGCGCAGGACAGCGACAGGCCGAAGATCAGCCCGGCCCCGAGACTCCAGCCCCAGCTCCAGGCGATGCCCATGCCGAGCAGCGTGGCCAGGCCCATCTGGACGACGGCGCCGGGCAGCGCGATACGCTTCACGGCAAGCAGGTCGTCGAGGGAAAAATGCAGGCCGACGCCGAACATCAGCAGCATGACGCCGACTTCCGCGAGTTGCGAGGCGGTGTGGATATCGGCGACGAAGCCGGGTGTGGCCGGGCCGATGATGATGCCGGCGACCAGGTAGCCGACCAGGGCCGGCAGCTTGATGCGTTCGGCCATGAAGCCGAGGATCAGCGCCACGCCGAAGCCAGCGGCCAGGGTAGTGATCAGGGAAATATCGTGTTCCATGCCGGGGCGGGTTCCCTGCGTGAGGCTGGGTGGAAGGCGTCGGCGGCGAGCGACGGCGGCCTCTATCCTAGCCCGCTTTCGGGCCGGCAAACCGGACGGTCAAACTTGGTCAAACTTCGTCAATTTTGGTCAGCTCAGCACGGTGTTCCGGCACAACAGGTTTTCGATGTCAGCGGCCGGCATCGGTCGCCCGAAATGGTAGCCCTGCATCAGCAGGCAACCTTCAGCGAGCAGGAACTGGCGCTGTTCTTCCAGCTCGACGCCTTCGGCGATGACTTCCTTGTGCAGGCTCTCGGCAATGCCGACGATGGCGCGGGTGATGGCGATGTCGTCTTCGTTGTGCGGCAGGTCGCGGACGAAGGACTGGTCGATCTTGATGCGGTCGAAGGGCAGACGTTTGAGGTAGCCGAGGCTGGAATAGCCGGTACCGAAGTCGTCCACCGACAGCTTGACGCCGAGCTTTTTCAGGCGGGCCAGGGTTTCGATGATGCGTTCGGTGTCGCGGATGAAGGCACTTTCGGTGATTTCGAGTTCGAGCCAGCAGGGTTCCAGGCCGGTTTCGGCCAGCACGCCGGCGACCTGCTCGGCCAGGTTGGGCTGCAGCAACTGGACGGCCGACAGGTTGACGGCGACGACCACCGGTTCGATGCCTTGCTTGATCCAGGCTGCATTCTGGCGACACGCCTCGAGCAGGACCCATTCGCCGATGACGTTGATCAGGTTGCTTTCTTCGGCCACCGGAATGAAGCGGCCGGGCGGGATTTCGCCCTGTTCCGGGTGCTGCCAGCGGATCAGCGCTTCCAGGCCGATCAGCCGGCCGCTGGCGCCATCGACCTGCGGCTGGTAGTACAGGATGAACTCGTGGCTGGCGATGGCCCGGCGCAGGCTGTTTTCGAGGGTGACGCGCTCGGAGATGCGGGCATTCATTTCCGGCGTGAAGAAGCGGTAGGCGTTGCCGCCGGCCGCCTTGGCCTGGTACATCGCAGTATCGGCATTTTTCAGCAGGCTGACGATGTCGCGCCCGTCCTGCGGATAAATGCTGATGCCGATGCTGGCGCCGACCCGCAGTTCATGATCATTGACGAGGAAGGGCTGGGTGATGGCGTTGATCAGGCGCTGGGCGATCACGGCGACGCGCGACAGATTGTGAAAACCCTGCAGCAGCACGGCGAACTCGTCGCCGCCCTGGCGGCTGATCGTGTCGCGTTCGTCGAGGCAGTCGCGCATGCGCTGGGCAACCTGCAGCAGCAACTGGTCGCCGGTGTCGTGGCCGAGCGTGTCGTTGACGAATTTGAAGTGGTCGAGGTCGAGGAACAGCAGGGCGAGTTGCGCCTGTTCGCCGAGCACATCGGCCAGGGCCAGGGCCATGCTGTTGCCGAGCATGGCGCGGTTGGGCAGGTTGGTCAGGATGTCGTGTTCGGCCAGGTAGCGGATGCGTTCCTGATTTTCATGGAGTTGCGTGATGTCGCGGGCGACGCCGGCCACCCCGGCCAGCTCGCCAGCCTCGTCGAGCACCGGGGTCGAGATGTACTCGAAGTGGCGGCGGCCGCCGGCGGCGACCTGCTGGTTGCCTTCCCGGCGCTGCTGGCAGCGCCGGTGCATGGCCTCGGCATCCTGCGCCTGGAGGGCGATGCCGGCTTCCTGCGGCCAGATTTCCTCGGCCGTATGGCCGAGAATCTCCGTTTTACTGCGCCCGCTGACTTCGCAATAGGCTTCGTTGACGGCGATCATGCGCTGCTGGCGATCGCTCAGCCAGGCCGGGTCGGGCAGGCTGTCGAGCAGGGCGCGGGTGCGCTGCATGGTCGTTTCGTAGGCCCGGGTCATGCCCTGGGCGAGGCGCCGGGCATTGCCGTAGGTGCGCAGCCAGACGGCGATCCAGCCCGCCAGGACGAGGCTCAGGATCAATGAGCTGACAGCGCCCCACTTGACCTGCTGGTGCCAGTTGGCGAGATAGTCTTTGGTGCTGTGCCCGACCAGCACGTAGAGCGGGTAGTCGCCGACTTTGCGCAGCGCGTACAGGCGCTCGACCCCATCGACACCGGATTCGGCGGTATACAGCCCGCCCTGACCAGTGCCGCCGTTGATCAGGCCGTACAGGGTGGGGCTCTCGATGGGCTTGCCGAGTTTGTCTGGGGCGGCCGGGTAGCGGGCGATCAGGCGCAGCTGGTCGTCGATCAGCGTGATGCTGTGATTCTCGCCGAGATTGAGGCCGGCGTAGAAAGCCTCGAAGTACTCGGCGCGCACGGCGGCCTGAACGAGGCCGGCAAATTCGCCGTGCCGGTCGTTGATGCGCCGGCTCAGCGTAATCACCCAGTTGCTGGTGATGCGGGCGAAAAGCGGGGCGGAAATGACCAGGCGGCCGCTGCTGTCGTTCTTGTTGCGCAGGAAATAGGGTCGGTCACCGACATTGGTCCCCGGTATCTCGCCCGAGGCATCGTGGATGAAGCGCCCCTGCCGGTCGACAATGCGCAGGCTCTGCGATTCCTTGATCAGCGCCAGATAGCGCGCCAGGGTGGCATTGGTCGCGCCACCATCCGTGCTGCCTTCACCCAGGCTCCCGTTGAGCCGCAACTGGCTGGCTGTGAGCACCGTGTCGATCTTGTCTACGGTGCTGCGGGCGTGGCTTTCCAGGACCTTGACCAGGTTTTCCTGGCTGTGCCGGGCGAATTCGACTTCGCGTTCGTAGGATTGCTTGAGGCCGATCAGGCCCAGCCCGATATAGGTGGCCAGCGTCACCAGGCCGAGGGCGATGATTGCGATGCTGCGCCAGAGCTCGGCGAAGCTTTTAGCCAATGGCGGCGTGTCGGGGGTTTCGCGCTGCATGGCGGTCATTGGCAAAAAGACGCTATTGTCCGCTCAGGAGCGGCTGGCCCGCTTGATCCAGCGCAAGTCTGGCCGTTGTCGGCGGCCGGTCAGGCTGGCTAACTGGCTGATCGGACATTATTTGGCGGCGCGAACCATCCGGCGAGAGGCCGGTTCCGGCGCCGGTGCCCTGGTCGGTTTTCAATCTTTCTGCAGCATGTTGATGAGCAGCAGCGGGCTGAGTAGTTCGATGCCCATCAGGTAGCGGCCGCGGATGGTCCGGTCGCGCAGACTCGGCATCGTGTCGGCCCGGGTGCACCAGACGACGGTGCCATAGACCTCGAAGCTGGCGCCGGCCTCGGCGTATTCGATGCTCACCTTGCCGGGCGCGCTAACCGCCTGATCGGCAAAGATGCTGATGCCCGAATTGGAAACATCGTTGATCGCCTGGATGCGGAAACATTCTTCGCCGCAGCGCAAATCCAGTTCGCCAGCCGGGTCTTCCTGCAGTGCGCGGCGATCCTGCTTGCGCTGATCGATATTCGTTGTTTTCCGGGTCTCCGGAATGCCTTCGCCGTTCATTGGGGGCCTTTGGGGAAATTGTCGCAGCACGCCGGCGCGCACCGGCGGACGATCCTCTCATGATACGGATTTGGCGCCGGCTGGCGATGGGGGTTTCCCCCCCTTTTCGGCAAGCTTGGCGCTTGAGCTATTCGCCGGTGGCGGTCTTACTGGCCACGCAAAAAGAGCTTGTCGAGTTCGGCCAGCGACAGTTCCGTCCAGGTTGGCCGGCCGTGATTGCACTGGTCGGCGCGCTCGGTTTCCT
The DNA here is from genome assembly GCA_049294655.1 of Azonexus sp. Taxonomy (GTDB): domain Bacteria; phylum Pseudomonadota; class Gammaproteobacteria; order Burkholderiales; family Rhodocyclaceae; genus Azonexus. Next base: position 24,602 of record JBAQDI010000049.1, on the reverse strand, counting down.
CCATCTGGCGCAGCAGGGCGTTCATTTCCGGCAGCGTCAGCTGGCGCCGGGCGCGCACCGCGCCGTGGCAGGCCATGGTGGCGAGCAGTTCGTTACGCCGGGCGGTGGCCAGTTGCGTGATGCCGTGCTCGCGCAATTCGCCGATCAGCGAACGGGCCAGCGCCGCTGGATCGCCCGATTGCAGCAGGGCGGGCACGCTGCGCACACCTAACTGGTTGGGGCCGAGCGGCGCGATCTGGAAACCGAGTTCGGCGAGCGCCTCGGCATGTTCCTCGACGGCGGCGATGTCGAGTGCATCAGCCGAGAAAACGGCAGGAATCAACAGCGCCTGGGTGGCGATCTGCCGGCTGTCGAAGGCGTTCTTGAGCTTTTCGTAGAGGATGCGCTCATGCGCCGCATGCATGTCGATGAGCACCAGGCCGCGCGCGTTCTGGGCCAGGATGTAGATGCCGTGCAGCTGGGCCAGCGCATAGCCGAGCGGCGGGCCGTCATTGTTTTGGATAATTTCGCCCGTAGCGCGGTCGACCGTTGGCGCAGGGCCGAATTGCGGCGCCGTCGCCGGGTTGGCCGAGGCGTATTGGGCATTGCCGAGATTCTGCGTTGCCTTGGCGAAGGCGAGATAAGCCGCAGCCGCCGGTTCGGCGACGCCGAGCGTCGTCTGGTGGCGCAAGGGCGGCGGATAGTGCGGGGTGTAGCTGCTGGTCTGGCTGGGCGCTGCCGGCGGGGCTGACACGGCACTTTCATCGCCGGCCAGCTGCCCGGCCGCTTGCACCGGCGCCGCCAGCGTGCGCTGGATGGCGTGGAAGACGAACTGGTGCATCGCCCGCGAATCGCGGAAACGCACTTCGGTCTTGGCCGGATGCACATTCACATCAACCAGCGCCGGGTCGATATTCACGAACAGGCAGACGGCCGGCTGGCGGCTGCCGTGCAGCACGTCGCGGTAGGCCTCGCGCAGGGCGTGGCTGATGATCTTGTCGCGCACATAGCGGCCGTTCACAAAGACGTACTGGCTGTCCTTGCCCTCACCGGCCCGTGTCGGGTCGATGGCGAAACCGGCGATGGCCAGCGGCCCGGCGACCGCTTCGAGGCGGCGCGCCGCGCCGAGGAAATCGTCGCCGAGAATGTCGGCAATCCGCCGCGCGCTATCGGCCGGCGCCAACTGGAACAGGCTGCGGCCGTTGTGCGACAGGCTGAAGGCGACATCCGGCCGGGTCAGCGCCAGGCGCTTGACGGCATCGGCGCAATGGGCGAACTCGGTGCCCTCGGCCTTCAAAAACTTGCGGCGGGCCGGGGTGTTGTAATACAGGTCGCGCATCTCGACCACGGTGCCGGCCATCAATGCCGCCGGTTCCGGCTCGGCGCCCGGTTCGCCCTTGAGTTTCCAGGCATGGCTGGCACCGCGTTCGCGGCTGGAAATCGCCAAGCGGGCGACGGAAGCGACCGAAGCCAGCGCTTCGCCGCGAAAACCCAGGGTGTTGACCCGCTCCAGGTCGTCGAGCGAAACGATCTTTGAAGTCGCATGCCGGGTCAGGGCCAGCGCCAGTTCATCCCGGGCGATACCGCAGCCGTCGTCGGTGATACGGATCAGCTTGACGCCGCCTTCCTCAAGATGCACCTGAACCGCCTTGCTGCCGGCATCGAGGCTGTTTTCGAGCAGTTCCTTGAGAACGGAAGCGGGACGTTCAACGACTTCGCCAGCGGCAATCTGGCTGATCAACAGGTCGGGGAGGCGGGCAATGGTCGGCATGGCGGGATTATCCCAGATTGCCAGTTCACGGCTTGTGGATAACGTAAAAATCGACTGCGACGATGGCAAGGCGCAGTGCGCCGGTCGCCTAACCCGCTCAATTAAGCCGGGGAACTGGATCTTTGGTGAAAACGCATTTGGCATATAATCGGCCGGCGCCCATCTCAACCGTTTAGGGCAAAGCCGCTCAAACGGAACATCCTGCCCCCCATCCCACCACACACCATGATCATAAAAAAACTCGTCTCGACCATTGTTCTAGTATCCCTTGTCGCGCTGACTGCCTGCTCGCACAAGCGCACGCTTCCGCCAGAAAAGCCCGTCGATACCGCAGTTCCGCTGGCTTCCATCACGCTCCTGCCGATCGATTCTCCGGAGGCTTTGTTTACCGACAATCGCAGCTTTCCCGTGGTTGGCTTCGTATGGACCGGGCTAGCCAATACGATCATGGATAAATCCAAATCGGCCGAATTCGATACCCAGCATCAACGCTACCGGCAGCAGATCGGTGAGAAATTCACCAAGGCCTTGCGACGCGAGCTGCAGGCCCTGGGTTTCACAATCCGCATGGCCGGCCGTGGCGAAGTCAGTCGTACTGAGCAGGACGCCGTGAATATGCGGGCGTTTGCCGGTCACGATGCGGTGCTGAATGTACAGATATCCGAGTTTGCCATGTGTTCGAGGCGACTCCGCTTCGACTATCAACCCATGATCACCGGTTGGTTCAGCCTGATTAAACCGGCCAACAGCGAAGACCTGATGAATTCCTGGTTTTCGTATGGAACGTACGCGACCTATACGGGGGATGGTTATATTGAGTCAGATCCGAGGTATTCATTTCCCAGCTTCGAGTCGTTGATAAATCAATCCGGCTTGGCAGAAGAGGGCTTCGATGACGGCATCCAGAAGATCGCCTCGAATTTTGCCCGGGAGTTGCGACAACAGTACAAACCGATAATTCGAGTCGCGCGCGCAGAAGACGAGGCGCGGCCCGCTGGTCGAATCAATAACCCGGGTACGCCAGCCAAAGGAAGCGGAATAAAAAGGGGCAGAGTGAATTAGGGTCTGTTGACTATCAGGCGACTGCCCGGAACAGTCGCCGGAAATGCCTTCCAGCCAGCAATTTGCGGTTGCCGGATGAGGTGCGAAGTGCCACTATTCCAGGGGCCGCCGCTATCCTGTAAATCCTTCGCACACCTCGCTTCCGGAGCATGCTTCCCATCGAAACCGAGCCGTTCAACCAGCATCTCGCCAATCGGCCAAAAACCTGGATTTTTGGTCTGCTGGCGCTGATCGACCTGGTTATCATTGTTGGCTCGCTGGCCTGGCTCGATTACAGCCGGAGTCGCTACCACCAGGACGCGGCTGCAGCCGCCAGCAATATCTCCAATACCCTGGAAATGTCGGTGACGACGACGATCCGGACGATTGATGTGGCACTCAAGGTGATGGCTGCCGAAATGGCGGTCTGCGAATCCGGCGGCGCCTGTCGAAGCCAGGTCGACATCATGGAGAAGACCGGGAAACACATTCCGGAATCCCAGGCATTCTTCTACTCGGGGGCGGATGGCCGGGTTTTTGCCGGTTATTCCCCGCTGCGCAGGATGGAGAAACGGCAGGTCGATATCAGCGAGCGTGAATACTTCCGCCGCCTGAAAGAGAACCCGGGGCAGGGGCTGGTGCTTTCCCCGCCGCAGGTTGGCAAGATAACCGGTGTCTGGACCATCAATCTGGCGCGGCCCGTCGTCGCCGGCGACGGCCGCCTGCTCGGCCTGGTCATTGCCTCCCTTGACCTCGCATCCTTGCAGAAATTGCTGCTGCGCGCCGAGGTTGGTGCGAAGGGAGCGATTTCCCTGCGCGACGAGGCGATGGGCGTCATCGTGCGGCACCCGGAGCCGAAGGGCATCGGGACGAACATCGGGGCGACCAGTATCTCGTCGCAACTCAGGGAGATGCTGACGCAAAACAGCATGTCCGGCGTCTATCGGGCCGTGACGCCGCTCGATGGCATCGAGCGGACGGTGGCCTACCGGCATTCGTCGCTGTATCCGCTCTATGTCAATGTCGGCTTGTCGGCCGAAAACTACATGCAATCCTGGGCGCACGAAAGACTGGTGACCCTCGGCATGCTGCTTCTGCTCACGCTGTTCACCGCTTTGGGCGGGGCCATCATCTGGCGTCTGTACCGGGCGCAACTGCTCGAGTTGCAGCAACGCCAGCAAGCGGAAGCGGCGCTGCGCCAGGAGCATGTGAAAACCCTGAAATATCAGGATCACCTCGAAGAACTGGTTGACGAACGCACCACCGCCCTGTTGCTGGCCAAGGATGCGGCCGAAACGGCCAATATTGCCAAGAGCACCTTCCTGGCCAACATGTCCCACGAAATCCGCACGCCGCTCAATGCCATCACCGGCATGGCCCATCTGATCCGGCGCTCCGGGGTCGGCCCGGAGCAGATCGAACGGCTGGACAAGATCGATGCGGCGGGCCGCCACCTGCTGGAAACCATCAATGCGGTTCTCGATCTGTCGAAGATCGAAGCGGGCAAGCTACTCCTCGAAGAGAGCGAGGTCAGGGTCGGCAGCATCGTCGGCAATGTGCTGTCGATGCTGGCCGAACGTGCCGAAAGCAAGCATTTGCAACTGCTCGTCGAACTGCCACCGCTGCCGGCGCCTTTGCTCGGCGATGCGACGAAGCTGCAGCAGGCCATCCTCAATTACGTGGCCAATGCCATCAAATTCACCGAGCACGGCAGCATCACCATCCGGATCATCCTGCTCGAAGAGGATGCCGGGCAGGTGCTGCTGCGTTTCGAGGTGCAGGATACGGGCGTCGGGATCGCCCCGGAAGTCATTCCGCATCTCTTTTCCAGCTTCGAGCAGGCCGACAATTCGATTACCCGCAATTACGGCGGGACCGGACTGGGGCTGGCGATTACCCGGAAATTCGCGCAATTGATGGGCGGCGAGGTCGGTGTCGACAGCACTCCCGGTTGCGGCAGCACCTTCTGGCTGAGCGCCCGCCTGAAAAAGCAGGAGTTGTCTGCCCCGGCGGCGCCGCTGGCCGTTGTCGAGTCGGCCGAAGCCCAGCTCAAACAGAATTATCCGGGGCGGCGCATATTGCTCGTCGAGGACGAACCGATCAATCGGGAAATCATGCTCGAATATCTCGAGGATTGTGCCCAGCACGTCGATATCGCCGAGGATGGCATCATTGCCGTCGAACTCGCCAGCCAGCAGCGCTACGACCTGATCCTCATGGACATGCAGATGCCCCGCCTCGATGGCCTCGAAGCGACGCGGCAGATCCGGCAATTGCCCGACGGTGCCCAGGTTCCGATCATCGCCTTGACGGCGAACGCCTTTGTCGAAGACCGGGAGCGTTGCTTCGCGGCCGGCATGGATGACTTCGTCGCCAAGCCGGTGCATCCGGAAATCCTTTTTTCGCTGCTGCTCAAGTATCTGGCCGGGCCCCGGTCGCCCCTCTAAAGCGCAGGGAGCCACCCGGTTACGCTTGATCCAGGCTGATTCGTAATCCGAACCGGATCAAGCCGCCTTGCCCCGCGCCATGTGCAGTTTCTTGTAGCTGTCGATCAGGCGCTGATGCCGATCGAGCCCTTCCAGTTGCAGGCTGGTCGGCGTCAAACCGTGGAAGCGCACGCTACCGTCCACCGAGCCGAGCACCGCATCCATGCGCGGGTTGCCGAACATGCGGCGGAAATTCACCACGTAATCGGCCAGTTCCAGCTCGTCGTCGAGCATTACCTCGAGCACCACATTCAGGGCCTGATAGAACAAGCCGCGCTCGACGGTGTTTTCGTTGTACTGCAGATAGGCCTCGACCTGTTCCTTGGCGGCTGCGAAGTCCTGCAAGGCAAGTTTGATCAGCAGCTTCAACTCCAGAATCGTCAACTGGCCCCAGTCGGTGTTCTCGTCGAACTCGACGCCGATCAGCGTGATGATGTCGGTGTAGTCATCGAGTTCGCTCTCTTCCAGGCGCTCCAGCAGCGTTTCCAGCGCCGCATCGTCGAGGCGGTGCAGGTTGAGGATGTCGGCGCGGAAGGCCAGCGCCTTGTTGGTGTTGTCCCAGATCAGATCGTCGACCGGATAGATTTCCGAATAGCCGGGCACCAGGATGCGGCAGGCGGTGGCGCCAAGCTGGTCGTAGACCGCCATGTACACTTCCTTGCCCAGGTCTTCGAGGATACCGAACAAGGTGGCGGCTTCGTCGGCATTGGAGTTTTCACCCTCGCCCGAGAAGTCCCACTCGACGAATTCGTAATCCGCCTTGGCGCTGAAAAAGCGCCAGGACACGACGCCGCTCGAATCGATGAAGTGCTCGACGAAGTTGTTCGGCTCGGTGACCGCATTGCTCTCGAAGGTCGGCTGCGGCAGGTCGTTGAGGCCTTCGAAACTCCGCCCCTGCAGCAGCTCGGTCAGGCTGCGTTCGAGCGCCACTTCCAGGCTGGGATGTGCGCCGAAGGAAGCGAAGACGCCGCCGGTGCACGGGTTCATCAGGGTCACGCACATCACCGGGAATTCGCCACCCAGCGACGCATCCTTGACCAGCACCGGGAAGCCCTGGTTTTCCAGTTCGGCAATGCCGGCCAGGATGCCGGGGTACTTCGCCAGCACCTCGGCCGGCACATCCGGCAGCGCGATTTCGCCTTCGAGGATTTGGCGTTTGACCGCCCGCTCGAAGATTTCCGACAGGCACTGCACCTGCGCCTCGGCCAGCGTGTTGCCGGCGCTCATGCCGTTGCTGAGGAACAGGTTGTCGATCAGGTTGGTCGGGAAATACACCGTCTCGCCGTCCGACTGGCGCACGTAGGGCAGCGCGCAGATGCCGCGTTCGGTATTGCCGGAATTGGTGTCGTAGAGGTGCGAACCGCGCAGCTCGCCATCCGGGTTATAGGTTTCCAGACAGTAGTCGTCGAGCAGGCCCTTGGGCAGCGCATCCTTCTTGCCCGGCTTGAACCAGCGCTCGCTCGGGTAATGCACGAAAGCCGCGTTGGCGATCTCCGGGCCCCAGTAATTGTCGTTGTAGAAGTGATTGCAATTGGCCCGCTCGATGAACTCGCCCAGCGCCGAGGCCAGCGCGCTTTCCTTGGTGGCGCCCTTGCCGTTGGTGAAGCACATCGGCGAATGCGCATCGCGGATATGCAGCGACCAGACGTTGGGCACCAGGTTGCGCCAGGACGCGATCTCGATCTTCATGCCCAGCCCGGCCAGAATGCCGGACATGTTGGCGATGGTCTGCTCGAGCGGCAGATCCTTGCCGGCGATATAGGTGCTCGCCTCCGAATCCGGATTGAGCGTCAGCAGGGCCTGCGCGTCGGCATCGAGATTCTCGACTTCCTCGATCACGAACTCCGGCCCGGTCTGCACCACCTTCTTGACGGTACACCGCTCGATGGAACGCAAAATGCCCTGCCGGTCCTTGGCGGAAATATCCGCCGGCAACTCGACCTGGATCTTGAAAATCTGCTGGTAGCGGTTTTCCGGATCGACGATGTTGTTCTGCGACAGGCGGATGTGCTCGGTCGGAATGTTGCGCGTGTCGCAGTACAACTTCACGAAGTAAGCCGCACACAAGGCCGACGAAGCGAGAAAGTAATCGAACGGCCCCGGCGCCGAGCCGTCGCCCTTGTAGCGGATGGGCTGATCGGCGATGACCGTGAAGTCGTCGAACTTGGCCTCGAGACGAAGCTTGTCGAGAAAATTGACCTTGATTTCCATGCGGGAATTCCAGAAAAGGCGTGAAAAAACGAATTGGCCGCCATTATCCGGGTTTCCCGGTGGGAAAGACGTGCTTCTCAGCAGTTCTGGAATCCAGGGGGCAGGCGCCGAAGCGCGACGAAGCTTGCAAAGATCTGGTACGCCACAAAGGGCGTTAGTTGTCCTCTTCCTCTTCGTATTCCTCTTCTTCGTATACCTCGTCTTCTTCCGGCACGCAGTGGGGCAGTCGCTTCACACAGCGCTCATACCAGCGCAGTCCTTCCTCGATCTGCGCTGCGTCGAACACCGAAAGGGGCCGCGAGCCCGAGCAGTAACGGTCGGCCGGCGAGTCCTTCGGAATGTCCTCCTGGGAACTACGGTAATGCAGCAGCACCGGACCCGGCGTGGCGACGTCGTCGATCTTGAAGAAGTAGCCGCGGGTGTCGAACTCGTCGGTGTCCTGACGCTCGACATTAAGGCGCAGCACGGCCCAGGGTTCGTTGTCGCTCGGGCGGTGGAAGGCATAGTCCAGGAAGCCGTCCCAGAAGCCGCAGCGGTCCGGATCGTTCCAGTCGTTGTAGTGATCCTTGACGATTGGTAACTCCAGCAAGGCCAGGATTTCGGACGCCCCGGCGCGCTGTTGTAGTTGTGGTGTCCAGAAATGCCAGGCCTCGGCACGCCGCAGCGCCTCGTTCCAGATGCCTTGCACCCTTTCGACCACTTCCGGGTCGCCCCAGATCGGCCGAAAGCTGTAAATGCTTTTCTCCATATCCTTGAATACCGCGCTCAGGCCTTCCGAGAGGCCCGCCAGGCGCGCCAGAATTCCCGGGCTGTTCCGCCACATGCGCACCTCCAGGCCGTCGTCGCCGAGGATGAGTAGCATGTCCGGCACCTCGCTGCCGTCGCTCGCGCGCCGGTGCGCGCGCGTGACGAGCACGTCCGCCGCAAAGTGCTGGCTGCGGAATGCTTGTTCCGGCTCATCCGCCGGAACGATCTCGATCAGCGCTTGAAACAGTGGCTCCTGCGCCACCATTGACGCACTGTCGGTCAGCGTCACCGCACCCCAGCGCCGGGGCACCTCAACCGGCTGCTGCGGCTCGAAGGGCGTGCGCAGCGCCACTTCGCCGCGCAGCAACGCTTCCACCACGCGGTAGCGCGGCACCACGTCGCGCAGCCCCGAAGGATCGGGCTCCTTGCGGTTGAGCACCGCCTCGGCAAAGTACTGCGCCGCCACGTCTGCCAGATCTCTTTCCGGCGCGCCGTCATCGCCCAGCAGCAGGCCGATCTCGTCGCCGTCGCGGTCACCGTCGTCAACCGGCAGGTAATAACCGTCGGTCGCCAGCAGAAGCCGGGCGCGGATGCGGCCCTGCACCTGCAGACCGCCGTGGTTGTAATCCCCCCAGAACAGTTCGCACACATCGAGATTGCCGCATACGTAGATCTCCTGCCCACCCACCACCGCGTGATCCAGCGCCAGATCGCCGAGTACCGTCAGACCCGTACAGCCATCCGTGTCCCAGTTGTAGAGCGTGCCCACGCTCAAATCGCCGTCGATCACGACCATGAACACCGGCTCCGTCTCCAACCCGGGTAAGGGCCACTGCGCCAGGTCGACCACCTGCGCATGGCAGGGGCCGGGGACCCAGAGCACACGCTCGTCGGCGAACTCGCCGGCGTTGGCCTTGTCCCGCATTACGCTCCATGAGTCCGGTGGTAGCCGCTCTGCGATATCGGCGAAGCGAACGATGCGCGGCGCATCGGCGCCTGGCGTGCTAGTCATCAACGTGGTTCCTGAATAGGCTTATTGTTTAATTGATCAATCAGAACCCTTGGGTTCCGCAGATGTCTTGCTGGCTGCTTTTAGGCGATGAATCGGAAGAGAGGATGGTCCCTTCGGTGCCCTTTGCGGTCATAGCAGGCTCAGGGAAGGGGACCTTAAAATTTCTTAGCTAACCAGCTATCAACGGCTTGCCGCCGCAACTCTTTGGTTAAGCAAAATATTGGGTTCCACACTTCGGTAGACCACTACCGGCTGAACAAGTACTCGTGGAAATCTGCACGTTCGGATAAGTTGCTCGAGTCCGTCAAATCCGCGGAACAATCCCCGGAAGCCCATTTCGACGGATTCTGCATTCCCCAATCCTTCCCGTAAAAACTCCGCTAATGGGTTGAACGGGTCGAAGGATTCTCCTGGAATCGCTGTCACTATTCCGATTAGAGAGACATTTTCGGTAGGAAGCGATCCGTAAGTAAAATGAAATGAACTAGTGTCCGCGTCTTCGAAGTACTCCCTCTTGAGATGCCCGAAGACTTGCTCGTCAGGACGTTCTACGGATGGGTATATCCGCAAATTGATGATTCCGGGGAGGAAAGTATCTACCCAGCTTCGAAACCCTTCTAAAATCCAATTTTCAACGGCACCAACAGTTGAGGTTGAGCTTGCAATCATTGCGAGCTCAGCTTTCCGCCGACGTAAGTTCGCCTCTGCTAGCGCTCGCTTATTTCGATCTTTTTCCTCCCTCAGTTGTACTCCAAGCAATTCAAGCTGGCCTTCAATTTCTTTGTAAGCGGGACTTTCTTTAATCCCGCTTTCTATGCTTTTGTTCACGAACTTGGTCACTTCGGGGAAGGCCTTGGATACTCCCTTCATTCGCTCGTAGTCCTCGATTGCCGCACGGCCTGTTACCTTTATGCACAGCGTATTTTTCAATAGCTGCCGAAGGTCAGGGTCTCGGAACGATAAATTATTGCTTCCAGCGGTTAGGTCAAAGAGATAGCCCTGCTGTGCGAGTTCGTGTTCGAGTTCCACAAGTACCGCGTGATGGGGTTTGACCAACTCTCGCGAACCGCTTTTGTCATTAGCCGTTCCTCCCGCATCGTGGCGAAAGACCTTAAAGTCGTAGGATCGCTTGTTATCCGAGTTTCTTGCGTGTTCGTGTGTTGTTTCTCGTGACTCGAGGACCCCACCGGTAAGCTGGCTATACAGAGAGATCACCTTGGGTAGATCTACATATAAGTAGTCGTATAGGGGCATCGGGAACCTGGTAGTTATATTGGCGCGGAAGCATCCGCATTATTTAGCGATACGGGCACCATCAAATCACCCGCGGGGTTTTGAATGACGGGGAGATTATCCGATGGCATCATCCTTATCAATCGACGATCATTCGCGGAAAGCCAATGTCCGGTATGGGGCTGTTTCTTATGAGACAGTTCATGGCCGGTAGGGTGAGTCCGCCAACAACAGCTTCGGAGCATTCAAGTTCGAAGAACCCTGTTTGGCTGACTGGCTGCTCTGGAGAAAGCCGGATGGCCGAATTGGGTACATCACTGCTGCTCAAACTCAAGCGCTGTCCCTTTGCGCTTCCTTCCCGTCTCAGCGTCTTTGCGGTGGATGTTGAATTCCCCGCAGCCGCTCAGTGATAGAACGCGTAGCCAATAAGAATTGCGCCGACCAGCCCGACGCCGTCGGCGATCAGCCCACAGGCCAGGGCGTAGCGCGTCTTGGTGATGCCGACGCTGCCGAAGTAGACGGCCAGCACGTAGAAGGTGGTTTCGGTCGAGCCCTGGATGATCGCGGCGAGTTTGCCCTGGAAGGAGTCGACGCCGTAGGTCGTCATGACGTCCACCATCAGTCCGCGGGCGCCGCTGCCGGAGAGGGTTTTCATCAGGCCGACCGGCAGGGCCGGGACGAAGTCGTCGTTCAGGCCGAGGGCGAGGACCAGGCTGCGGATGCCGCCGATCAGGTAGTCCATGCAGCCGGTGGTGCGAAAGACTGAAATGGCGACCAGCATGGCGATCAGGTAGGGAATGATCTGTACGGCAACGCCGAAACCTTCCTTGGCGCCCTCGACGAAACTCTCGTAGGCGTCGATGCCGCGCCAGGCGGCGACGCCGACGAAGAGCACGATGATCGACACGATGATGCCGCTGCCGAGCAGGCCGATGGCCTGTGCCATTTGCTCCGGCGGCATGCCGCCCAGCCAGGCGTAGAGGCCGCCGAGCAGCGCTGCGAAAGCGGCGAAGAAGGCGAGCACGGGGCGGCAGAAGAGGTTGATGCGCTGCCACAGCGCGACGGCGATCAGCCCGGCACAGAAGGAAATGAAGGTGGCGAGCAGGGTCGGCAGGAAGATGTCGGCGGCGTTGAAGCCGATCAGGCCCTGTTTGAGCGCCAGGCTCTGGCGGATGGCGATGACCGAGGTCGGGATCAGCGTGATGCCGGCCGTATTGAGCACCAGGAACATGATCATCGGGTTGCTGGCGATATCTTTCTGCGGGTTGATTTCCTGCAGTTCGGCCATGGCCTTCAAACCGAGCGGGGTCGCCGCGTTGTCAAGACCGAGGATGTTGGCGGATACGTTCATGACGATGCTGCCGCTGGCCGGGTGGCCGGGCGGGATGTCGGGAAAGATGCGGCGGAACAGCGGGTTCAGCAAACGGCCGAACAGCTGGATCAGGCCGCCTTTCTCGCCGATTTTCATGATTCCCAGCCAGAGGCTCATGATGCCGACCAGGCCGAGCGAAATCTCGAAACCCGTGCGCGCCGTGTCGAACAGGCCGGTCAGCAGGCGCGAGAAGATCTCCAGGTCGCCCTGCAGCAATTGCAGCAGCGCCGCGGCGAAGCCGACGAGGATGAAGGAGACCCAGACGCGATTGAGCAAGTTTGGCGGTGCGGCGGCGGTTGAAAGAGCGCCAGTCTAGCGGTCTGGCCGGCGATTGTCAGCGCAGTGGCATCAACCTCCGCAGCAAACCCGGCGTCAAACCCCGTGTCAAACCTTTTCCTGGGCGCTTCCCGAGGGGCTGTGGCCCTGCACGAAATACAGCGGGCGTTGCTTGGTCTCGCCGAAAATCCGCCCGAGGTATTCGCCGAGCACGCCGATGAAAAACAGCTGGACGCCGCCGAGGAACAGCATGGTCACCATCAGCGATGGATAGCCGGGCACATCGTGGCCGAGGAACAGGGTCTTGCCGATGATCCACAGGCCATAAACGAAGGCCAGCGAAGCGGTGAGCAGGCCGAGGTAGGTGGCGAACTTGAGCGGCGCAATGGTGAAGGAGGTGATGCCTTCGAGGGCGAAGTTCCACAGTTTCCAGTAATTGAACTTGGTTTCGCCGGCCGCCCGCGGATCGCGCCGGTATTTGATGGCCTTGGACGGGAAGCCGACCCAGGCAAACAGCCCTTTCATGAAGCGGTGCTGCTCGCGCAGTTGCAGCAGGGCATCGACCGAACGCCGGCTCATCAGGCGGAAATCGCCGGTGTCGCGCGGGATTTTCACCTTGCCCGAGAGCTGGTCCATGACTTTGTAAAAGGCGCTGGCCGTGGCTTTCTTCAGCCAGGTTTCACCGTCGCGGTGGGTGCGCATGGCGTAGACGATGTCAAAGCCCTTTTCCCATTCGCTGACAAAATCCAGAATCAGTTCGGGCGGATCCTGCAGGTCGGCATCGATGACGATGACGGCATCGCCCCTTGCGTGATCGAAGCCGGCCGTCATGGCAATTTCCTTGCCGAAATTGCGCGACAAATTAACGCTGGCAACCCGCCTGTCGCAGGCGCAGAGTTCGTCGATGATCTCCTGTGTCCGGTCGCTGCTACCATCATTGACGAAGATCATTTCGCAGCGATAGGCGGGCAGTTGGTGGAACAGCGCGCTGAGCCGGGCGTGGAAGGCGGCGAGTACGGCTTCTTCGTTGTAGGCCGGGACAATGACGGAAATCAGCGGCTTCTGCGCTGCGCTTTCAGTGATGTTCAAGAGATGAACTCCTCAACGACGCCCGGATTCGGGCGGGTGGCGAAATGCCCACAATTTGCTGCCGGCGAAATTCCACAGCAGGCAGAGGCCGGTGGTCAGCAACTGGGCGGGCCAGTGATGCCAGGACAATTGGGCGGTGAGCAGGGCCATCAGGCCGGTATTGATCAGCCAGCCGCTGGCGGCAATCACGTAGAACTTGCTGGCCGCTTCAAGATGCGACTTGTTGCTGGCGAAGGTGAAACGGTAATTGAGCAGGTAATTGACCACTGAGCCGAGCAGGTAGCCGGCCGCCGAGGCCCAGGTGGCCGGCCAGCCGAGCCAGTCGGCGCCCAGCCACAGGACGGCGTACTGGGCCAGCGTGCCGACCGCGCCGACCGCGGCGAAACGCAGGAATTGCGCGGTGGTGGCCATTTTGCCGTGGCCGGTCATGGCCGCCTGACCCACAGGCCGACGTGTACGTCCGGATTGTTCTGGAATTCGATCCAGGCATAGCGCTGGTTTATCGAAGCATGGGCGAGTTGCCAGGCGGCCGGTTGTTGCTCATGGTCCTTGTAATTCCAGACGATGTATTCGACCCGGTTGGCGCTCAGCCAGTCTGCCGCGTCGGGCAGGGTGCCGGCGTAAAACTGGCGGATCTGCTCTTTCAGCACCCAGGCCTGGCCGACGTTGCCGTGCCAGGTGTACAGGTGCGCCGGCCAGCCGAGCAGGCTGGGCTTGGCGGCAAAGACCGCGTAGATGCCGGAATCGGTGTAGGCGTCGCCGTAGCTGTTTTCGAGAACGATGCCGTCGGGCGCCTTTTCGAGATGGCGGAACATGTCGCGCACCGTCACATCGCGGGTGTACAGGCCGTGCGCCGCCAGTTTGCCGCGATCGTCCTTGCCGTTATGAATCCAGTAGTTCGCCACGTCGTAGGCGTAGAGGTTGAGGATCAGACAAATGGCCACCACCAGCCAGCGGACCCAGGCCCGGTGGCTGGCCAGCAGCGCGACGCCGAGCGTTACCGAGGCGCCGCTCCAGATCCAGCCCCACCACTTCATGGTGGTATTGGCCCGCTCGAAGGCGCCGCTCGTCGGATCATCGACGTAGATGAACTCGGAAATCAGCAGCAGGCCGAGGAAGACGACCGAGAAGAGCCCGGCCAGACGGCGGTTTTCCTTTTGCCACAGGCCGAGCCCGGCCAGGAGCAGCAGGGGCCAGTGCAGGGTCAGGAACTGCGCCAGCGGTGTGTGGTCTTCGGCGGCGACCCAGCGGATCGGCGTTGCCAGCGCCTTGCCGGCAAAGCCGGTGAGGAAGGGATAAAGCAGCAGGCAGCCGGCGAAGCCGCCGAGCAGCAGGGCCTTCCAGAGCGGTGGCCGGCGGTTCAGGTAGCGCCAGGCGATCCAGCCGAGCAGCAGCGCCACCTGCAAGGGGAAAGTCCAGGTGTTGGTGGCCAGCATGAGCGGGACGGTCAGGGCGAGCAGCGCCTGGGTGGCGAAGGCATCGTCGGCGTTCACCGCTGCATCAGTGTCGGCAGCCTGTTTCGGACGGCCGGCCTCACTCGCGCCAATGGCCGCAATGGCCAGCAGGAGCAGGAAGAAGCCGCCGAGCGGCGGATGATAGTCGCTGACGAAATACTGGTAGCCGAAATCCTCCGCCTGCAATTCGCGCGGTTCCCAGCCCGGCCTTGCGGCTTTGGGAAACAGCGCCTGGCCGAGTTCGGTATTCAGCCTTTGATCGAAAAAGCCGATGAAGCGCTGGCTGGCCGCCATGCGGTCATTGACGAACTGCACCATTTCTTCGGTATTGGCGTTGGCCGGTGCCTGGTAAGACAGCTGGACGAAGGGCGTTGCCCCGGTGCCGCCCAGCGTGAAGGTGATGACGATCAGCCAGCGCTGCCATTTGTGCGCCAGGAAACGTGCCGCGAAATCCCTGGCCAGGGTGATCGGCAAGGCCATCAGTAGCGCAAAGGCCAGGTTGTAGGTGAGGCCGGGCCCGAGACCGAAGATCCGCCCCATGAGCGCCGCCGCATAGTGCTGGAAGGCGTAGTAGAAATCGAAACGGTTGGGCGGAAACCAGTGGTCGAGCGGCGGCAGCTGGCTGCCCGGCAGATAGTTACCGATGAAATAGAGATCGGTGACGCGCTCCGAGGTCGGGAAAATGACCGGGAAAGTCCACTTCCAGGCCAGTCCGTAGGCAAAGGCGACGACAAACACCAGTTCGGCGCGCCAGAACGACTGTTCGGCCAGGCGCTGCCGTTCGGAGTACAGCAGGAACAGCGCCGCGGCGCTGCTCAGGGGCCATAACCAGGTCAGCTTGCCGAGGCCGACAAAGTGTTCGGCAAAGAAAAAGATCAGGCAAAAGAGCAGAATGCCGGCCGCCCGGGCCAGCGCGAAGGCTTTCACGTAGCGGCTGAGCAGCGCGGTCAGCCCGGCCAGATTGAGCAGGATCAGGAGCAGGGTCAGGAGCAGATGGATCAGGTTCATGTTTTTCGGGTCTTAGCGGGCGCTGCGCCGCTCCCAGATACCGACCTGCTGCTCGCCGTTCTGATAAAAGGCACGCCAGTCGAAATCGCGCCCGATGGCGGCCTGCAGTTTCTGGCGCGCTTGCGGCATGCGTTGCTCATCGGCCAGGGACCAGACGAAGTAACGCACCTGCTGCTGGTTCAACCAGTCCAGCGGATCGGCCAGTTCGGCGCGATAGATCGCCCGGATGGCGGCATGGCGCTGCGGCACGTAGGCCGGCGCGCCGCGCCATTGCGCGACATGATCCGGCCAGCCGAGCACGACGCCTTTGCCGGCATTGAGCGCCAGGGCCGAGGAGGGCGAGTAGGCGCCCTGTTCGATCGATTCGAGCACGACGCCATCCGGCGAATTTTTCAGGTGGGTGAGCATGTTGCGCTGTGTGTCATCCTGCCTGAGCCAGCCATTGCCGCTCATTTGCCCGCGGTTGGCGGGCTCGGCGTGGCGCCAGTAGCTGGTCAGGGGCAGGGCGTAACTGAGCAGGGCGATGAGCAGCAGAATGCCGAGCCCCTGCCCAGGGCGGCCGCCGCGCCCCAGCACGACACTTCCCAGGCCGACCAGGGCGGCCGGCCAGAGCCACGACCACCATTTGAGCGTGGTGTTGAAGCGCTCATACTTGCCATCCATCGGGTCGTCGACGTAAATCAGCTCGGAGACCAGCAGCAGGCCGGCCAGTGTCAGGGCCAGCCAGCCGGCCCACGGCACCCGGCGGGACAGCCCCAGCCCGGCGCCGATCAGCAGCAGCAGCGGCCAGTGCAGGGCGAGGAAATAGGCGAGCGGCGAATGATCGCCCGCCTTGACCAGGGCGATCGGCGTGGCCAGCGAGGCGGGCGCGAAGTAGCCGAGGAAGGGATAGATCAGGGCGAAGCCGCTCAAGGCCCCGGCCAACAAGGCCGGCCACTCGGCGCCCAGGCTTTTTCGGCGAAAAACCAGCCAGGCGCACAACAGCCCGCAGTGCAACGGAAAAACCCAGGTGTTGGTGACCAGCACCAGGGGCAGGGTCATGCCCAGCGCGAAGTCGGGCAGCCGGCCGCCGGCAAATTCGGGCGGGGCGGTGGCGCTGGCGCTTTCCGGTGCCGTGCGCTGGACAATCTTCAGGCTCAGGGCCAGCGTCAACAGCAGCAGCACCAGACCGCCGAGCGGCGGATGGTAATCGCCGAGATAACTGAGATAGGCCACGGTTTCCAGCGGCAACTCGAGGTGTTCGGCAAAGCCGGGCGCTTTCGGGTCGCCGGCGATGGCCTCGCCGAGCGGGGTATTGACCTGCGCATCGAACATGCCGGCGAAGCGCGTGCTTTCCCAGATACGGTTGATCGCCGCGCCCTGCGCATTGCTCTCGGCGCTGTCGTCGATCAGCCAGGGCATCAGCGGCGACAAGCCGTTGCCGCCGAGCAGCAGGGTCATCACCAGCAAGGCGCGCAGCCAGCGCTGGCGGATGAAGTGGCTGGCGATTTCCCAGGCCAGGCTGGCGAGAAAGCCGATCAGCAGGGCCCAGGAAAGATTCATCGCCAGGCCGCCTTCGAGGCCGAACAGGCGGGCCAGCAAGGCCGCCGCGTAATGCTGGAAGGCGTAGTAGAAATCGAAGACGCCGCCGGCCAGCCAGCGATCGGCGGCCGGCAGGGTCTGGCCCGGCAGGAAGTTGCTGATGAAATACAGGTCGGTCAGGTGCTCGGACGAGGCATCGATATTCGGGAAGGCAAAACGCCAGGCCAGTCCATAGGCAAAGCCCAGGACAAAAACCAGTTCGCCGGACCAGAAGGCGCGCTGCGCCCGCCAGTCGCGCCTGGCATACAGGGCCACGGCGGCGGCTGCCGTGGTCAGCGGCCAGAGCCAGGCGAGCTTGCCGAAACCGACAAAATGCTCGGCGGCAAAGGCCAGCAGGGCCAGGCCGAGAACGCCTGACAAGCGGGCGCTGGCCGACGCGGGAAGGAGCCGCCAGGCGAAAGCAGTCAGGCCGCTGAGGTTGAACAGGATGAGTCCAACGGTGAGCGACAGATAAATCAGGTACACGCTTTAAATTCCTTCCATTGTTCTCCGTCATGACCAGAGTGGGCTGGACGGCATCGCAAATGGACATTGCGGGATATTTTCCCACAAACTGCGCATTTTACGGAATTGGGAATCAGGCAGGCAAGGTCTTTTTATACTGATTTCATAAATTCGGCCGGTTGCCGTGTCGCGCCGGCCAATCCGCCGGGCGGTGGAGCAATGCGCCTGCGGCTTATTGCTCCCTACGAACGTTCGGCCCGGCGCTGCGCCGTCCGCCGCCGAGCGTCAGTCCGGCGCTTTCAGGGCAAGGCCCAGGCTGCCCGGAAACGGGCGTATTCCGCTTCGGGCAACTGGATGAGCAGCGGCTGGGCGGCACCATCCAGCCAGACGCAGATGGCTGCAATATCGGCCGGCGAAGCCGCCGTGCAACCGGCTGTCGGCACGCCGGCCGCCTGCCAGACATGCAAAAAGATGCACGACCCGGCGCCCGGCACCGGCTGCGGCTGGTTGTGGGCGATCACTGCGCCGACAGCGTAACGTTCATCGTCGCGCCGCATGTCTTCATGCGAGGTCCAGTCCGGATGGGGGATTTGGTCGAGTTCGACGAACTGGTTGTAATGCGCCGAAGCGGGATCGTCGATGCACTTGAGCTGGTGTGTTGCGCAGCGATAAGGCAGTTTGGCGGCGCCGGCGAAAGCGCTGTCCGGGCTGGCATAGCCGAACAGCTCGCTGAGCGCGAAAATGCCGGCCGGCGCACGGCCGTCGCCTTCGCGTTTGTCGGGGCCATCGCCGGCTGGGCGATGCCGGCCGAGGCCCCAGGCCAGGCCGCGGCGCCCGAGGCTGACCTCGATCGTGGCGCCGACCGGCTGCCAGGCGGCGTTCAGTTGATGCCGCGCAAAACGCTGCAATTGGCCGCTGCAACTGTCCCAGTGGCCGGCCTTGACGACCAGCAACTGGCCAGACGAGGCCAGGGGGGAATCTGTTTCCGGAGAGCTCTCAGGCGGCGTCGCGGCGCATCTGTTCTGCGGTTCGGACATCGACGGCATCCTTCAGCTTGGAACTGGCGTGGAAGGTCACGACGCGGCGTGCCGTGACGGCAATTTCTTCGCCGGTTTTCGGATTGCGTCCCGGGCGTTGCGGCTTGTCGCGCAACTGGAAATTGCCGAAGCCCGCCAGTTTGACCTCTTCGCCACGCTCCAGGCTGTTGCTGATTTCGGCAAAGAAGGCCTCGAGCATTTCCTTCGCTTCGCGGTTGCTCAGGCCGATGCCATCGATGATGGATTGGGCAAGGTCGAGTTTGGTGAGGGTTCTCATCTGAAGGGCGGGGGCAGCAGTAAATGGGCGATGATAGCAAAAGCTCGCCAACTGTTTTCGACCGGTGTGGTTTTTGCGCCACGCGTCGCACGGCTTGGCGCCGTCACTGCGCCTTGGCCAGCGGCCTGTCCAGGCACGGCTGCGGCGCGCCTTCCCGGCCGGTGATCAGCGGCTCAAGGGCCGGTTGCAGTTGCTTGAGCAACTGGACCGGCAGCGCCGAAGTGAAGTCGTAGGCGGCGGCTTTGCCGCCCGGAACAAAGGCCGTGACGACGCCGTAGAAATTCTCGCCGATATAGAAGACGACAGTCGCCGCCCGGTTCATGACCCGTGAACTCTTGAGTGTGCCGCCGCTCCCCATGACCTGGAAGCGGTGATCGCCCGTTCCGGTCTTGCCGCCGACCGCCAGCGGCTGGCCGTCGGCATCCCGGTAGACGTTGCGGACGCGCTTTGCCGTGCCATTCTCGACCACACGCAGCAAAGCCCGGCGCAGCACCTGCGTCATTTCGGCCGGCAACACCCGCTCGCCAACCGCATTCTGGCGATCGAGCACGGTTTCGAACGGCGTCGCGGCGGCGAAGCGGAGCTGGTCGATGCGCACGACGGGACGGCGCAGACCGTCGTTGACGATGATTCCCATCAGTTCGGCGAGCGCGGCCGGGCGGTCGGCCGAACTGCCGATGGCGGTGGCCAGCGACGGCACCAGGTGCTCGAAGGGATAGCCCAGGCGGCGCCATTCTTCGGCCAGGCGCTCAAAGGCCAGGACTTCGAGAATGATCGCAATGCGCAGTTGCCGGGCTTGGTGAAAACGGCTGGCCTGCAACCAGCGGGAAGCTTCGCGGCGCTCGGCGGCACTGGCCGCGATGATGTCCGCTGATCCCGCGCCGGGATGCGTCTGCAGGTGGCCGACCAGCCATACTTCCAGCGGATGCAGACTGGCCAGGTAGCCGAGGTCGGACAGCGTGTATTGGCGCGTCGCGTGGTTGCTGAACAGGCGCCGCAAGGTGGCGTCGCTGGCGGCTTTGTCCCCCAGACGTTGGCGCATGAAGGCCTGGAAGGCGGCAAAGTCGCTGGCCGGCTGCGTGCCGAGGAATACGGCCGCCAGCGGTCCCGGCCGCGCGGCAACCGAGTCGGCGAGCAGGCCGAGCCGGTCTTGCGCTGCGACGTCGCGGTATTTTTGCCAGAAGGTGTTGAGGAAACTGATTCCTTCGCGTTCGCCAAAGCGTTCGAGAAGGTCGGCCCGGGCTGCTTCGTCGCCATCCCGCAAGCTCCGCGCTGGCGCATCGACCGCTTCGTAGGCATGGTAATGCACGACATCACGCATGATCCGGACAAAGGCCAGGTTGACCGATTGCTCGAGCGCTTCGCCAACGCTGGGCAGCATCCCGTCGTCTTCGTGCCGGAAATTGCTGAAACGGTGAATGCCGCCACCGGTAAAGAAAGTTTCCCCGGGATTGGCCGAATAGCGCTTTTCCATCGCCGCCTGCAGCATGGCGCCCAGATCGCGTGTCTGACGACCGCGCAGGTAGGCGATGGCCCAGTTGCTCAGGCGGTCGGCGGGCATGGTCGGCAGCGCGTCGAGCGCCTTGTCGTCGAGGCCGGCGTAGCGCTGGTGCAGGTCGGCAATGACCGAAAGGTAGGAAACCAGGGTGCGCAACTTGGCGCTCGACCCGAGATCCAGCTTGGTGCCGGCGTTGATGTCGAGTGGCTGGTTGAGGTTGTCGGCCTGCACACGCAGCAGGTTGCCGAGCGGCGTCTTCTCGTAGAGGGTGACGCTGTAGGTGACCTCAGCCGGATCGCCGCGATTGAGCAGGCGATGCTCCCGGAAACCGGCACAGGCCAGGTATTCGGGTTTGCCCAACTGGCCGAGCAGGGCGGTGACTCGGGATTGTGCCCCGGCATCCAGCGTCGAGCGCACCGCAAGATCGAAGCGATCGAGGGCATAGGGGTCATCGATGCCGAGCAACTCACCCAGTGCGCTGCGCACATTATTCACGGCTTTGCGTTCGACAAAGGAGATGGTTTCGCCATCGCGGGCCAGTCCGCTGCGCACCAGCCTGAGACCCAGGGCGTCGTCGAGCAGGCTGGCGGGAATGCCGGCTTCGCGGCGGAGCAGGCGCAGGTAACTGTCGGTGAGTTGCTCGAGGCGCTCGCTCGAGGCGAGGAGCAGGCTGGACGGGCGGCGCTGCGCGACGATCAGCGACAGGGCTTCCTTGAAAGCCTGGGCGCGGGCGAGCGGATCGGCGGCCGGGTCGGCAAGCAGGCGATTGACGCTGGCAAAGTCACGGCCGTACCAGGCCCACAGACCGTCGCCCAGGCCAATCACCTCGCCATGGCCGGCCAGGCCGGCGAGCGGGACGGAATTGAGAAAGTTGAGGACAATGGTTTGCCGGGCAGCCAGGGTTTCTTCTCCACCCTGATAGGCCCGCAGCGAGGCTGAAATCATTTGCCGCCACTTGTCGTCCGCGCTATGTGTGCGGCCGCCCGGCGAGTGCCGGAATTTTTCTATCTGGGTGGCCAGCGTGCTGCCGCCGGCCCGGCTGTCATCGATCTCCAGGGCGCGCAAGGTCTGGCTCATGGCGGCCCGGGTCAGGCGTCCCCAATCGACGGCCGGATTGCGTCTGGGCGATTCCGGATCGAGCAGGTCGCGGTTCTCGACGTAGAGCAAGGCGGCGACCAGCACGGGCGGGATCGCCGCAAACGAATCATATTGGCGCTGCGGATAGCGCCGCAGGTACAGCGGGGTGCCGCGATGGTCAAGCAGGCTCAGGCCGGCCTGCGACTTTTCGTGATAGATCGGGTAGTAGCCGCGGCTGGTGATCCTGCCGAATTTCTCCGACTGCCGGGCCTGGGTGGTCACGGTATAGCCCGCGGCGCTCAGGCGCGGCAGCATTTCCTTCATCTGGCTATAGCCGAGGCGGATGTCGTAAGGCCCGAATTGCGGCAGCCACAAGCCGGCATTGGCGCCGGCCTGCATTTCCCAGCCCGCATTGCGGGCCTGCGCGGCAAACCAGTGGGCCTGCACATAAGATTCGCGGGTCTCGAGCCAAAGCCCGGCGACGAAAGCCACGATGGCAGTGGCGAGCGCCACCCGGCTGAAAATCTTGTGGCGCGACCGCTGCTGTTCCCGCCGCGGGTCGGTGAGGTAACACTCCCTGTTCATGGTCTCTGGCGAGCCTTCAACAATAGTCGTTTATCCGACTCAATAATGCGCCATAAGTTCTGGCTTGCGGCATCCTTCGCCGAAAATCCCTGGTGCCCTTCGTGGCCAAGGCCGGTCACGGCCCTTGGGGTAAAATGCCGGTCTCTTTCCACTTCCGGCTTATCCGCATGGAATTCATCGCGCAGTTCATCGATATCATTCTTCATCTCGACAAGCACCTGGCGGCGCTGGTGCTCGAGTACGGCCTGTGGATCTACGGCATCCTGTTCTTCATCATCTTCGCCGAGACCGGTTTCGTCGTCTTTCCCTTCCTGCCCGGCGATTCGCTGCTTTTCGTCGGCGGGGCGCTGGCCGCCATCGGGGAAGGCGGCATGGACATCACGACCCTGATCGTCACGCTGTCGGCCGGGGCGATCCTCGGCAACATGGTGAATTACCAGATTGGCCGCTATCTCGGGCCCAAGGTGTTCCATTGGGAAAATTCGCGCTTCTTCAACCGCACGGCGCTCGAAAAGACGCATGCCTTCTATGAACTGCACGGCGGCAAGACCCTCGTGCTGTCGCGCTTCCTGCCGCTGTTCCGCAGTTTTGCGCCATTCGTGGCGGGGATCGGGGCGATGCCTTATGGCCGCTTCACCCTGTTCAACCTGATCGGCGCTCTCGGCTGGGTGCTCTCGCTGTGCCTGGCCGGCTTCTGGTTCGGCAACATGCCGTGGATCAAGCAGAACCTGTCGCTGGTCATCCTGGCCATCATCGGTATCTCGCTGCTGCCGGTCATGATCGGCTACCTCAAGCACCGGGCGGCCGCCTGATGCGCTGGCTGGCCATCTTCATTGCGTTGCTGCTGATGGCCTGCTCGACCCGGCTGGAACGGGATGGCCGGACGGCAACGACGATGGACGTCAAATACCTGGCCAAGACGGAGGTCGATCGCATTGCCGATACCAGCCGGGCCGAGGTCATGGCCGGCCTGATGCTGATCGCCGACAAGCTCTACAAGCGCAATCCCAAGGAATGGAAAAAGGCCGGTGTGGCCAGTCGGGCGGCGGCGCTGGAACGCCTGAATCTGCGCAATTACCGCAGCCTGCCGGAGCTTGACGGGGCGCGCGAAGGGCAGGCGGCCTCGCTCGCCTTCAACGAGGCTTACACCGGTGACCGCGTGGCGGCCCTGATGTTCGGCCTGCTGAGCATGGCCGACGCGGCTTTCGAGCACAAGGAAGAGTTCTATGTGCTCGATGGCCTCAATGAAATGAAGCTCTACAACTGTGCCCGCAACCTCGATGTCGCCGTATGGAAGCTGGGCCATGACCGCACGATGGCCGGCGAACCCTTCCTGCTCTCGAACGAGCTTGATCCGAACAACCGCAACCTGTCCTTCGAGCGCGAATTCGGCCGGGTCATGGGCCTGCTCGATTTCATGGCCAAGATCGTCGCTGACCGCAATGGCCGCAATTTTTCCCGGCTGACCCAGACCGTGGTCAGCACCATCTTTCTCCCGGTGAGTTTTTTGAAATGAAGAATATCGTCATCCTGATTTCCGGCCGCGGCAGCAACATGGAGGCGCTGATCGCCGCCCGCCAGGCCGGCAATCTGCCGGTCAATATCGCAGCCGTGATCAGCAACCGGCCGGATGCTCGGGGACTGGAGACGGCGGCCAGGGCCGGCATCGCCACGCATTTTATCGATCACAAGGCCTTTGCCGGGCGCGAAGCCTTCGACGCGGCGCTCGCCCAATATATCGATGGCTTTGCCCCGGATCTCGTGGTGCTGGCTGGCTTCATGCGCATCCTCAGCGACGGCTTCGTGCGCCATTACGCGGGTCGGCTGATCAACATCCACCCCTCGCTGCTGCCGTCCTTCCCCGGCTTGCACACGCACCAGCGGGCGCTCGAGGAAGGCGTCCGCATCCACGGTTGCACCGTGCATTTCGTGACACCGGCCCTCGACCATGGCCCGGTGATCATCCAGGCGGCCGTGCCGGTGCTCGACGACGATACCGAGGAAAGCCTGGCGGCCCGCATCCTGGTCCAGGAACACCGGGTCTATCCGCAGGCCGTGCGCTGGATTGCCGAAGACCGGCTGCGTCTGGAAAACGGCCGGGTTTGCCTGGCCGCCGAGCTGCTCGATTCTTCGGCCCTGGTCTCGCCGACGCTGCGTTAACGCCGGATGCGTCTGCTGCTCGCCCTGGCGCTGGCCGCTTCGCTGCTGATCCATCTGGCAGTGTTGTTCGGGACCAATATCGAGTTGCTCGGCGGCGAGCCGGAGCCCGAGCCCTTGCAGGCCATGCTGCGCCCGCTGCCGTTGCCGGCCGTACCCAAGCTGCAGCGTCCGCCGAAAAAGTCCGTCCAGCCGAACCGGTTTGAACAGGGCCACCAGGCCACTGGTCTCGGTCACGTTGAGCAGACGGTAGTGGCCGTCGGCCGT